>CALHQW010000017.1 GCA_938040315.1 uncultured bacterium | reverse complement strand
AGTTTATCCTTATATTGAGATTATTGATTCATTGGATGCTTTGCCTCTGTTTTTGGATTTACCTGATTCAGTTGATTTTGGAGAAAGAGTTACTCCTTTTGTGCGAGTGAAAAACTTGGGCTTTACTCCTTCGAATATTCCAACTCGTTTGAAAATTGGCAGTTCTTATAATCAAATTAGAAGTAAAATGATTGGTCCAAATCAAGAGGATACTTTCTATTTTTTAAATTGGACTGCCAATCAAACTGGCTGGGCAAATTGTTCGCTGTTCAACTAAATTGATTGGTGATGAAAAACCAAATAATAATCTATTAATTGACTCGGTTTATGTTAGGCCACCTTTACCTTATCCTGATGTTGGTGTGAGTAAAATTCTTTTACCTGATACTGCTGATTTTAATGATACTCTTCAACCAAAAGTTTGGGTCAAAAACTTTGGCAATCTCCCGGTTAGTTTTCCAGTGATTTTTAGAATCAACTCAGTTTATACTGATACTTGTTTAGTCGATAGTCTTTTTCCTAATGATTCCTTACTTTTGAGTTTTAGAAGTTGGTTGCTCAAACTGGAACTTATTTAGTTAAATGTTCGACTGCAGTTAATGATTCTAACCCGAATAATAACAGTCAGACAAAAATTCTTTTTGTTAGACCGCCTTCGGGTATTGTAGAAAACTGGACTCAATTTATTGTTTTAAAAGAAAGAATTATAAAGAGAATTCCAACCATAATGAATATAATTCAGTTTGCCAACTTTCTGTCCGAGATTGAAAAATCTCAACTCCCAATTGTTGATATTACCGGTCGCAGTATCAAGCCAGAAGAGATTAAAACTGGTATCTACTTTATTAAGACTGAAAAACTCCATCGGTTAGTGATTGTTAAATAATTGCTAAACGGTTATTAAAGGAGCGAAATTTAGTCTGGTTATCTTTGGGTTATTAAAAAGAATAAGAGACTTAAAAATTTTAAAGTGATAATAATAAGTAAAGTATGGTAAATTCCGAATAAAGGAATAAGAAAACTGCTTCCGAAAATACCGCCAAGAAATCCGCCGATTAAATCAGCACTATAAAGGACACCAGCAATTTTCCCTTTATTTTTCTCTTCATAAAGAAAAGTAGTTAAAGAGAACTCGCCACCACAAAGAAAACCAGAAATAAAAGCAAGAAGAATAAATAAAATAGGTGGAAATTTATAAATCATTTTTAGTTGGAAGATAAATAAAAGAAAGAAAAGAAGAAAAAGGAGTAAAAAAATTTCAAAAAGAAGAAGAGAAAAATAGGGCTTAACTCTATTTTTAGTAAAAGTAAAATAACTTCCGAAGGCAATTCCTGCCATAAAAGATGTGGTCAAAAGTCCAAGAGAATAATAAAGATAGCCATAAACAATTTGGAAAGAAAAGGAAATAAGAAGAGAAGAAATTAAGCCATAAAAACCTGTTGAAAAAATAAGGAAGATAATACTTCTTCTTTTACTCTTTTTAAAAAAGTTAAAGAAAAAAGCGAAAAGAATAATAAAAAGGAGAAGAAAAGAAAACTTTATCTTTTGAAAGAAAAGAAAGAGTTTTTGAAAAAAGGGAGAGAAATGGGAATTGAAATAAGAAAGAAAATAATAAAGGGCAATTGGTGAAAAATCAGTATTTATTTTACCTTCAATATCTTTAATTTGGGAATTAAAAAAATCAAAGTAGTTTTGTGAAAGTCGTAATTTTAGATAGTTCTCATTGATAATTAGATTATCTTTATCTTCTAAATATCTTAGAGAAGATTCAATAAGAAAAGGAAGTTTATCTTTTGAGATATTTTTATTATCAGTAGCAATAAAAATGTTTTCTTCACCAGGAATAATGAGAATATTAGAGAAGACCCTTTCTAAGGTATTTATTAAACTCTTATTTAATAATTTCAATTCAATTGGTAAATAGGTTAAGGAAGAAGGAAGAGAAAAGATGAATAAGCCCTTTTCTTTTAAATGGTTTTTAATAATTTTAAAAAATTCTAAAGTGAATAATCGGCTAATTTGTAAATCTACTATCTCTTTTATTCCCAAATAGATTAAATCATAATTTTTTTTATATCTTCTTAAAAAATAACGGGCATCAAGGTGATAGGTCTTTAATTCTTTGCTCTTTAACTCTTTTTCTGTTAAATCGGTTCTAAACTTCTTTAATGCCTGAAAGATTTCTGGATCAATTTCTAAATAGTCAATTTCAATATCTTTGTATCTCAAAAGTTCATAAATATTACCGCCAAGACCACCACTTATAAAAAGAATTTTTAAATCCTTTTCTTTATTTTGGGAAAGATATAATAAAAAAGGAAGATGGATAAAATCTTGCGAGGAAAGAATATTTGGTGTCGGAGTAGTAATGATTGGAATACTATTATGGAAAAGAGTATATTGTTCTTTATCTTTCAAAATAGTAATATTACCATAAAGAGAATTATGATAATAAACTATCTTCCGATTTTGCCATTGGTTTTCAATCGTTTTCTTCTCAATTTTTCCTAAGAAAAAAAGAAAGAGAAGATAAGGAATTAAAAGAAAAAAAGATTTATAATTTTTATAATCAATAAGAATTAAAAGATTTAAAAAAATGGTTAGGGCAATGATGGAAAAAGAATTTAAATATTTTATTAAAAGAAAGGTAAAAATAAGACCGCCAAAGATAGTTCCTAAGGTTTCATAAATATAAGTTAAAATAATACTCTTTTCATAAGATAAATATTGAGCAAAAGAGGTAAATAAAGCACCATGGGTAATACTTACTGGAAAGAGGATAAGTAAAGAAGAAAGGAAAATCAAGTGAATAGGAATTGTCTGACCAAAAGGAAGAGAAAAGATATTTTTTAGATTTCTTAAAATAGTTAAAGAGATGGGCAAGAAAATAATAAAAAGAATTATTAAGATATTATAATTCTTTATTTTTCTTCCTAAATAAAAACTACCAAGGGCTTCTAAGATAAGCCAGTTTGCTAAAATTATTCCTAAAGTAAATTCATTGCCATAATAAATAATAAACATCTCCCTTATTAAAACTAATTGGCTAACAATTCCGGAAAAGCCGGTGATAATAATAAAGATAAACTCTTTTCTAAGATTTTTCATTCCCATCTACCAGGAATTGGATTTTTGCAGAAGGAACATTTAGAATTTTTTATCTTATTTTCTATAACCGTAAAATGAACCCGATGGATTAATCTCTTATTACATTTTGGGCAATAGGTGGAGTTATATTTATGACCAGGCACATTGCCAATATAAACATATTTTAAACCAACTTCTTTAGCAATTTTATATGCCCTTTCTAAGGTAGAAATTGGTGTCGGTGGAATTGTCAATTTATAATTGGGAAAATAACGGGTGAAATGGAGAGGAATATCATCTCCTAAATTTTCTTTTATCCATTGACATAATTCTCTAATATTCTCCTCTTTATCATTTAAAGTGGGAATTAGAAGATTGACAATCTCTAACCATTTTCTTTTTTCCTTAATTATTTTTAATGTCTGTAAGGTATTATCAATTTTTGCATTGGACATTTTTGTTAAGATTTCATTATTTATTCCTTTGAAATCAATCGTTACTCCATCAGTATATTCTAAGAGAGTTAATAAAGGTTCCTTATTGATTGCGCCATTAGAATGCCAGATAATATTAATATTATTTTTCTTTGCTTCCTTTGCAATATCTAAAATATATTCATAAAAAACGGTTGGTTCATTATAGGTAAAGGAGATGGTTTTGATATTTTTTCTTTTGGCAATCTCAATAACTTCTTTCGGAGTTAAAAAATAACTTTCTTCTTTTTTAAAATTACCTTGGGAGAGATGCCAATTATGACAATGCTGGCAAATAAAATTACAACCAACTGTGCCAATACATAAAATTTCTGTATTAGGAAGGAAATGGTACATTGGTTCTTTTTCAATTGGATCAATCTGGATTGCCTGCGGATGATTATAAACTAAACTATAAAGTTTTCCTTTTATATTTTTCCTTACTCGACAAAAGCCAGTTTTATTCTCTAAAATAATACATCTTCGAAAACATAATTGACATCTAACTTTATTATTTTCTAATCTCTCATAAAATAGTGCCTCTTTTAAACTATTCGCCAACAAAAGCAATAATAAAAGAGTTTTTAACACTTATTTATATAAAGAATACCCAAAAAATCAATAATTGTCAAAGTTTTTAAGCATAAAAAGATAAGGAAAAAGCAAAATTCTGATAGGCACTCCGATATAAAGACAAATTTAAAGGGAAAGGATTTCAAGATGTTTAACACTGGCTTAAAGCACTGGGAAACCAATAACTTTCTATATTTCTCTATCACTCTAACCTTTATCTTCTCAAAGGATGATATATTTTGCTATCTTAAGAAGGATAAGGGAGGGAGCTATATCTCTGAAAGTTCTCATAAATCAAAGACTGTAAGAGGTATAGGGATAACCCTATAACGATACTTCTTACCATTCTCTAATTAAAGAGTGAAAAATTTCAAAAGGCCATTTATTCCTTTAAAAAGGAAGTAGATACCAACTAAGATTGCGCTTATTTGGCTAATAATTTTTGTTATTTTATAACGGGTTAAGTAAGAGAAAAAGATTAATGGAAAAAAGTAGACAGAGGTTGCTAAAAAGAATAAGAAAAAGAATAGAATGCCTTTAATCACTTCAGCCATTTCTATAACATTAATAAGGGAGAGTAAAAAGGGTGGGCAGAGATTTATTCCCATAATAAAACCAAGAAAAAGAAGATAGAAATTGGAATGGAATTCTCTTTTTAAAAGTTGGCAAAAGGAGATATGGGGAAAAGAGAAAATTATTCCATAAGAAATAAGTAAAAGGGAGATAAAAATATAAAGAAAAGGAATGAGAAGATCTTTGAAAGGAATTAAAGAAAAAAATTTTCTTCCTAATAAACTGAATAATAAACCAAATAGAAGATAGCCAATAAGACGACCAAAAAGAAAATAAAAGATTAATTTTAAACTTCTTTTCAAATTTTCAATTGATAGAAAATAGGGAAAAATAGCCGGAAGACAATAACCAAAACAGAAATAGCCATTGGCCAAACCTAATAAAATAGGCTTGATAAAAAAACCAAAATCCATATATAAAAAATAAAGAAAAGAGAAATAAAAATCAATTAATCTTGACTTAAATATTATTAATATTAAAATTATCAATGGATTGTTTTTATGGTTATGTTAAAGAGATAAAGAAAAATCGGGCAGTTGTTAAAATCAGTATTAACCTCCAATGTTTAGGTTGTGGACAAAAAGGTGGTTGTGCTGTCTTTGCTAAAAAAGAAGAAAGGGAATTGGAAGTTTATGATCCTATTGGTGCAAAAATCGGTGATTTAGTAATGGTTGATTATCCAGAAAAAAGAAGTTTTATTCTTCTTTTTCTTTTTGGTTTGCCCATTTTGGGAATCCTTTTTGGCATCTATTTTGGCTTTACTATTTTTAAAAAGGAAAGTTATGCCCTTTTATTCTCCTTTTTATTCCTTTTTATTGGTTTATTTCTTTTAAAGTTTTTTCAAGGGTTTTTATTAAAAAAAAAGAAATATCTACCAAAAATAAAAGAGATAATTAAGGAGGAAAAATGAAAGAGTTTTTTATTCTTTTTATTCTCTTTATTCCATTAACGGTTAATGCTTTTAAAAATAGGAAATATGATTTTTATAAGAATAATGAATATTTTATTCAAAAGACAGTGGATACGAAAGAAGTTGATAAGGGAATTATCAAAGCAAAAATAGATAATCAATGGCAGAATTTCCAACTGGTGGAATTGCCCGAAGAGTTTTTAAAATGGAATTTTAAAAGAAGACTATTAATGATTGAAAAGATAAAGAAGAAAGAACCGCCAGATTTTGCTGGTCCTCATAACGGAATTGTTGCTACTTACGGCGCAAAAAGAGAAGATACGAAACTGGGAATTAATTGTGCGGTGAAAGGAATGGGATTTTTACCAAAAAAAGAAAAATTAAAAGAAGTTATAAATCTCTTAAAAGAAAGTATTAATGACTCCTTTGAGAGAAAGATTAATATTTTAGAGAGTCTCTACAAAAAGGGTAAAGAAATTTTTGATTTGAATAAGCAGGTCTCCTTAGAATTATACACAACCAAAGATTTTTATACCCAAACTTTTTTAAACCAGATAGTTAACCCGGCTTGTGCCATAGTTTTTTTAGATATCCCTTCTTATAAGTTAAAAGTTATTGCCCATTTATTACATCCGAAAAATCCTTATCTTAATGAATACGAAAAGGATGTTTGTGAATATATTAACCTTATTCATGACTATTTTCATGGTGAGTCAGAAAGAAAATCAATTGCGGTAATTTATTATATTGTTGAGGTGTTTGATAATTCTCCCGGTAAAGGCAAGGGAATAAAAATTAAATAGAGAATGATAGAAAAACAGAGAAACGAAGTCAAAAAAAGTTTAATTAAACCTAAGGAAGAAATAAAATCTTTACCTTTGCCCGAAAGCGAATTGATAAAAAGGGCAAAGGAAGGAAAGGATGAATTCTTTGAGATGTTAATTAGTCGTTATGAGAAGAAAATTTATAATTTAGCCTATCGATTTTTAAATAATGAGCAAGATGCGATTGAAGTTTTACAAGAGACTTTAATAAGGGCTTATCGGTTCATTAAAAAATTTCAAGAAAGGTCAAGTTTTTATACCTGGCTTTATCGGATCGCCATGAATGTGGCACTGAGAAAATTAAAAAGGCGTTCCAAAGAAGAGAAAGTTATTTCTCTTGACCAGACAGTTCCGGGTTATGAAGATATTCCTCAAGAAATTCCTGACGAGACTCAAAATCCCGAATTGATTTATGAACGAAAAGAACTGCAAAAGGCAATAAGAAAGGCTTTAGAAGAGGTACCGGAGGTTTATCGGTCCGTAGTACTCTTAAAAGATGTGGAAGGTTTATCTAATAAGGAGATTGCAGAGATTTTAAAACTTACTGTGCCGGCGGTCAAATCTCGCCTGCACCGCGGAAGATTATTTTTAAGAGAAAAACTTAAAGATTTGATTAAAATATGAAAAAGAGAAAGATTGAATATAATTGTGAAGTTTTTCAAAAATATCTGGTTGAATATCTGGACGAAGAATTGCCTTCCGAGATTTTTATTGAGTTAGAAAAACACCGAATGGTCTGTCGGGAATGCACAAGATTGATTAAATCTTTACGAAAAATAATTTATGAACTGAGGAGTTTAACTAATTATGAAGTACCAAAAGATGTTCTGGAAAGAATCCATACCTATATTAAGATTAAAAAATGGAAAAGAAAGTAGTTGTCGCAATGAGTGGCGGTGTGGATTCAGCAGTTGCCGCCTATCTTTTAAAAGAAAAGGGCTATTCTGTTATCGGCGTTACCTTTCATATCTGGGATAGATATTCAATAAAAGAAAATGAGAAAATCTGTTGCGGCTATTACGGCATAAGAGATGCTCAAAGTTGTGCCGAAAATTTGAAAATCCCCCATTATCTATTAGATTTAAGAAAACTATTTAATGAAATAATAATAAAAGATTTCATTAACAATTATCTTTCCGGCTTTACTCCTAATCCTTGTGCGGAATGTAATCGTTACATTAAGTTTTTAGCCCTTTTAGATTTTGCTAACAAAGTCTCGGCAGATTATATTGCCACTGGTCATTATGCCCAAATCATAAAAATTAATAACAATTATTTTTTAAAAAGAGCAAAGAGTAAAAAGGATGACCAAACCTATTTTCTTTATTCCTTAACCGATGAGATATTAGCAAGAACAATTTTTCCCTTAGGAGAAAAAAGTAAAAAGGAAGTAAGAGAAATTGCTTTAAAACTTTCTTTGCCGGTAGCCAAAAAGAAAAAGAGTCAAGAAATTTGTTTCATTCCTGATAAGAAATATAGTGATTTTATTTTGAAGATTTTAGAAGAAAAAGGAAAAGATAAATTAAATAAAGAAGGTCCCATTTATTTAATAGAAAATGGGAAGATAACTTTTTTAGGAACTCATAAAGGAATCTATCAATATACGATTGGTCAAAGAAGGGGATTAAGAATTCCTTATAAAGAGAGACTCTATGTTTTAAAGATCGATAGTAAAAACAATGCCCTTTATGTAGGTAAAAAAGATTTGGTGTATAAAAGAAGATTTTTGCTTAAAAAGGAAATTTGGAAAGAAAAAGAGATAGAGAATAAAAACTTTTTATGCCAGATAAGAAATGTTCATCAGCCAAGTGAAATAAGAGTTAAAAAAATTAACGAAGATCTATTCCTTTGTGAATTTTTAACTTCCCAGTGGGCGATAACGCCTGGTCAGAAGGCGGTCTTTTATGATTTAGAAAACGAAATTGTTTTGGGTGGTGGAACAATTTTAAAAGTATTAGATAACGAAAGTGATTATTCAAAAACAAGTAATTAAAGAATATCTCTTTCCTTTAATCTTCTCAATAATTGTTCTCACTTTTATTATGTTGATGGATCGGATGTTTATTCTTGCTGACCTTTTAATAAAGAAAGGTGTTAAA
This sequence comes from uncultured bacterium, assembly GCA_938040315.1. Taxonomy (GTDB): domain Bacteria; phylum Hydrothermota; class Tepidihabitantia; order Tepidihabitantales; family DTDR01; genus DTDR01. Next base: position 61,432 of record CALHQW010000017.1, on the reverse strand, counting down.
ATAAGGATTGTTTTTGAGATTGCTTTATATTCTTTGCCCTATGTGCTTTCCTATATTTTACCAATTGCTACCCTCATTGCTGGCATAAGTAGTTTTGGTCGTTTTTCCCAAGATAATGAGATAATTGCTTTGAAGATGAGCGGTATTAATATTATTAAGATTATTAAAATTCCAATAATTTTTATTATTTTTTTATCTCTTTTTATGTTCTTCTTTAATAATTTTTTTTGGCCAGAATCAGAATTTCGGATTAGAAATCTTTTATTAGATTTAGCAAGAAAAAAACCGCAGATTAAAATTCGGGAGGGAATTTTCTTTGAAGATTTTGCTCCTTATGTGATTTATATTGGCTATTTAGAAGAGAAAAGTGGCAAGATGAGAGATATCCTTATTTTTAAAAAGGAGGGTGAAATTAAACCAATATTTATCTTTGCTAAAGAAGGAATTTTAAAAGAACAGGAAAAGGAGAATTATTTTACTTTTATTTTGAAAAAGGGTGAACTTCATCAATTAGAAGATAGTAAATATCGTCAGATAATCTTTGAAGAGACAACAATTAATTTTCCTTACGAAGAAGAATTAGTAAGGCGTGAGAGAACTTATCGACCAATAAGAGAGATGAATATTTTCCAACTTTTTAAGAATATTAAAGAGATTGATAGCGAAATAAGAAGTCTAAGAAAGAAAATTAAAGATTTAAAGCAAGAGAAAATAGTGGAAGAAATTAAGATGGGAAGAATTAAAGAGGAGGAGATAAAATTGAAATATAAAATAAGAGAAAAAGAGAGGTTTTTATTAGAATTTCATAAAAAAACAACCTTAGCCTTTGCCAATATCTTTTTCTTAATCTTTGGAATTGCTTTGGGTTTAATAATCAAAAAGGGAAGTATTGGTATTAGTTTTATTTTCGGTTTAATTTATTTTGCCTTTTATTATGTTTTGCTTTTACTTTTTGAAGAAATGGTTTTAAGAGGAAAATTACTTGCTTTCTTCGGTATGTGGTTACCAACAGTTATTAATTTTCCTTTTGCCCTTTATTTTCTTTACAAAAAAATAAAAGAATGAAAATTATTTATCGTTTTTATACAAAAGAGATTTTAAAATATACTTTACTTGCTTTTTTATCATTAGCAGGTATTTATCTTTTAATTGATTTTTTTGAATCTCTTTCTTATTTTGTTCAATACCAAACGAAATATAAAGATATTTTGGTTTATTATCTTTATACTTTACCAAGCGTCATTAATCTTCTTTTAAGCCCATCATTAATTTTGGCAATATTTTTTGTTTTTGGTCGGGCAATAAGATTTAATGAGTTTAATATTTTAAAAATTATGGGAATAAATCCAAAAAAACTTTTTAAAATCCCCTTTTTAATCTCAATAATTTTCTCGCTCTTTCTCTTCTTTAATCAAGAAATCGTTGACATCAAGAGCAAAATAAGTCTGGAGTATTTAAAAAAGGAAAAGATTGAGAAAAGAAAGAAAGAGGAGGAGAAAAGTAAAAATAATATTTATTTTTTGGGCGAGAATAATGTGGTTTACTATATAAAAGAATTAATTCTTGATGATAAAATGAAGGATTTTTCCATTATGATTATGAATCCCAAAAAGGGTTTAGAAAAAAGATACGATGGAAAAATTGCTTATTATCGCAATAAAAAATGGATTGGATATAATGTTTATCTTTATGATTTTCAAAAGGAAGGAAATAATTTATTTTACTATGATTCATTAATTTTTGATTTTTTAAAGGAAACACCTCAGGAACTGTTTGCGGAAATGAAAGAACCAGAAATGATGAATTTTTTAGAACTTTATTCTCAAATTAAAAAATTTCAAAAGGCTGGTTTTAGGATGGATAAAGAAATGGTAAATTTTCATAGCCGATTTAGTTATCCAGTTATTATTATCATCGTGACAATATTATCCTTTGGAATTGTTTTGCATCTAAAAAAAGGTTGGGTAATGCTTGGTTTGGGTATTGGTTTATTAATCTCTTTTTTATATTGGGGTTTTTTACAGATAACTTATGCGATGGGTGAGATTAATCTTCTTTCTCCTTTTTTTGCTTGCTGGCTTCCCAATTTTACTTTTCTTTTTGTAGGAATAATTCTTATTATAAAGCAAACATTCTTTTTAAGGCTTCTTCGGCTTTTTCTCTTATTTCTTCTTCAATGGTGATTTCATAAATCTCTTCTTCTAATGCCTTTAAGACTTTTTCAATTGTTATCTTTTTCATATTACTACAGAGGGCGCTATCTTTTAAAGGCAGGCATTTTTTATTTTTATATTCTCTTTTTATCCTTTCACATAAACCGACTTCGGTTGCTAAAATAAGTTCATCAAAAAGGCTTGCTAATTTTACCATCCCGGAAGTAGAAGCAATAAAATCAGCCATTTCACAAACTTCCGGTTTACATTCGGGATGGGCAATAATTTTGGCATTAGGAAATTCTTTCCTTTTCTTTTTAATATCTTCTGGTTCAAAATAGAGATGATGGACATAGCAAAAACCATCCCAAGGTATTATGTCCTTTCGACCGGTTTTTTTGCTCACATAATTTGCCAGATTTTTATCAGGTAAAAATAATATTGGTTTATCTTCCGGAATTTGACTTACTACTTTAACCGCATTTGCTGAAGTACAGCAGATATAAGAAAGGGCTTTTATTTCCGCAGTAGTATTAACATAACTCACGATATAAACATCCGGTAGTTTTTCTAATTGAATTAATAATTTTTCTTTATCAACCATATCAGCCATTGGGCAACGGGCATTAATATCAGGAATGATAACCTTTGATTTGGGATTTAAAATCTTTGCGGTTTCGGCCATAAAATGGACACCACAAAAAACAATTAATTGGGCATTAGTCTCTTTTGCCTTTAATGATAAATCCAAAGAATCACCAATGAAATCAGCAACTTCGTAAATTTCCGGTCGTTGATAATTATGGACCAAAATTACTGCTTTTTTCTTTTTCTTCAGTTCGTTTATTTCTTTTATTATCTCTTTCATAAGTTAACTCCTTATGGATAATAATTTTTTCTTCATCAATTATATGAATTACTTCCACACCTTTTTTACTTAAATCATTAGCAACGTATTTCCGATGACAATAAAAGGGATATTTTTCTTTGCAGATAATTACCACTGGTAAATAACTAGCAGTTTTGTAGATAATCTCAATTCCCCTCTTAAAGGTTTGGGTTTCTATCCATTTTAAATAACCACCTTTTCGAAAACCACCAAGTTCATTTCCCAAATAGGTATAGGTTATTTTATTTTCATCACACAATTTTATTAAATTCTCTCGCTTGAAATGTTCAAAATGGGAGGTAGGAAACCTTCGGACATCAAAGATAACTTTTATCTGATATTTATTAAGGATTTTTAAAAATTCCTCTTTGGTGCGATTGGCGGTTCCTAAGGTATATATTCTCATTAACAAGTGAGGTGGAAAATGGCTGCTTTTATTTCTTTTAACTTGTTAAAAATTTCTATCGCCTTGGGCGTTGGCAGAGCAATCAATCTTACCTTTATACTTTTTAAAAATTCTATTGTCTCCTCTTTCACTTTTAAAAAACCGCTTTGACCAGTGCCGATAATGATTACTTCTGGTTTGGGATTTAATAATTTTTTTGCCTCCTCAATGCTAAATTCATGATTATTACCACTAAAATTTTCATAACGATTGAGAATTTCTCCCGTTGCCAAAATTAAAACATCCTGTTCATACTTCTTACCGTCAATAATTATCCAACCGAATCCAACCTTTTCTATTTTCATTTTAAGGCAATCACAATTAAATTGCCAAAAATCTCTTCTTGAATAAGTCTAACTTCGCCTAATCTAACTAATTCCAATAATAAAAAGAAAGTAACCACAATCTCTTCTTTACAGGTGAGGTCATTTATCAACTGGCGAAACTCTAAAAAACGCATTTCCTCTATCCTTTCTCTTATTTCCTTCATTTTCTCGTCCACATTAATTTTTCTTTTTTCTAACCAGGTTATCTCTGAGGATAAATTGTTAAGAGTTGTCCACACTTTTTGGTAACTTTTTAGAAGTTCCAAAATTGTTGGTTGCTCTTCAATATTTTCTTTTATAAAGTTTCCTTCCCGAGAAAAGAATTTGGCTTTTTCTTCCTCCAGTTCCTTTAAAAGAAAAGCAACTTTTTTATAATAATTAAACTCTTCCTTAATTTGATAAAAACTAACTTCCTCTTCTTCTTTGATATTCACTGTTTCTTCTCTTTTTAATTTTAAAAAGCCCTTTAATTTGTAATGGATTAAAATAATTGCGAGAAGTAAATAATCAGAAAGTCTGTTAATCTCTTCACTTGTTAAATCGGGTTTTTCTAAATAGGGAGTAAGAAAGGATAGGTATTTTTCAGTAATAAAGGCAACCGGGATTTTTTCTAAAGGGATTTCTTCTTTTTGAATGAGGTAAAGAAGTAAATCTAAAGGACCATTAAAAAAATCTAAATCAACTTCAAATCTCAATGAGTTCATAATCTCTTTTCCCTAAACCAATCTTTTCGCCAAAATTAAAGATTTCCTCGTAATTTAAATGAGAATATAATTTGGTTATTGCCTTTTTAGTAAAATCAAAGCCGGCTTGATCACAAGCAAGTGGATCGAAAGAGGCAAGGATACCAATATCTTCCATTATTTTCTCTTCGGTTTTGGGATAACAATCACAATTAGAAGTAATATTGATTAAGAAATTAAAATGAAGAGCATAACGATCAAGAAGGGCGGCTTTAGCATATTCCAATACCTTTTTAGCAAGAATCTCGGTACTCTGATCCCAACGAAATTCAATTGCCTGGTTAGGACAGATGGCTAAACAACCAGCACAACCCACACAGAGAGGTCCAATTTTTGCATATAAATGATGGATCTTTATTGCTCCCTCTTTACAATAATCAACGCAAATACCACAGCCACTACATTTATTCTCATTAACAAAAGGATGAGAAGAAGAGTGCATATCCAGTTTACCACCTTTGGCCGCCAAACCCATTCCTAAATTTTTTAAAACACCACCAAAACCGGTTGCCAAATGACCTTTAAAATGGGCAAGGTTTATTAAATATAAATAACGTCTTAGTTTTTGGGCAATTTTTGCCTTTTTAGTATAGGGAGAATTTATTGGTACTTCATAATACCCTTCACCAGTATTGCCATCAAGAATTTCTATTAAGCAAAGGGTATCCTCTAAAGTAAAACCATGTTCTCTTGCTAATTGGATATGGTCTTTTTTATTATTCCTCTTTCCCCGATACAAAGTGGAAGTTTCTACCAGATAAGGCTGAATAGTTTTTTGAGCAACTAATTCAGCAATAATTCTCACATATTCTGGTTTTAGATGGTTATTATTTCCTTCTTCTCCAAAATGGACTTTGATTGCCAATTTCCTTCCATAATTTAATTTATCTAAGAACTTAGTTAAAGAAAAGATTTTCTCAATCTTCCTTTTTAAATTATTAAAATTACCCTCACCTTGTTTATAAGGAATAAAATAAACAATACTTTTACTCATTTAAAAACTCCCGGAATTTTTTTCTTACAAAATTTACATTTTCCATTAATAATATTGTTTTCTAAAACCGAAAACCCTACTCTTTTTATCAATAGTTTTTTACAATGAGAACAATAAGTATTTTCATAAGGATGCCCAGGCGCATTGCCAATATAAACATATTTTAAACCAACTTCTTTAGCAATTTGGTATGCCCTTTCTAACGTAGAAATTGGTGTTGGCGGTAGATGGGTTAATTGATATTGAGGAAAGAAGCGAGTAAAATGTAACGGCACTTCGTCACCCAAATTATCTTTTACCCATTGGCACATTCTTCTTATATCTTCCTCTTTATCATTCAAAGTAGGTACTACTAAATTGACGATCTCTAACCAAACACCATTTTTTTTAATAATCTTTAAGGCTTCCAATACCGGTCCCAAAGAGGAGCCACAAACTTTATTATAAAAATCTTCGTTAAAACCTTTCAAGTCTATCTTAATGGCATCAACTACTTTACACAAACTTTCTAAAGGCGTCGGATTAATATACCCACCAGTAACTACAGCAGTTTTTATCCCTTCTTTTCTTGCTATTTTTGCAATATCATACATATATTCATAAAAAACAATCGGTTCGGTATAGGTAAAACAAATAATTTTTAGATTTCTTCTTTTTGCCATTTCTACAATCTCTTCCGGTGTCTTTTCATAATAAGGCACATCTTCTACACTAACCTGCGAAATGGCCCAATTTTGGCAATACTTACATCTTTGATTACAAGAAACGGTCGCCAATGTCAATCTTAAACTTCCTGGAAAAAAATGAAAGAAAGGCGCCTTTTCAATTGGTTCTTCACCAATAGAACAGGGTTTACCATAAACAATGGAATATAATTTGCCATTGATATTTTGCCGATTACGACAAAACCCTCTTTTATTTATATCAATAATACAATTTCTTGGACATAATTCACAGACAACCTTTTTATTATTAAGAGACCTATAAAACATCGCCTCTTTTAAAGGGATATTAAATTTCTCCATAAAAAGGCTTAATAATAAAAAATAGATAAACATTAATAATAATAAATAAATCATCTAAAAAGTCAATTATAAATTATGTAATTTGGGTAATTTATAAAAATACTTGAAAAAATTAGAAAAATTATTAAAATAAAAAATTATGATTTTAGTATATCCGGAAATTAGAGATAATCAAATAAAAAGAGTTAGTTTTGAATTATCTATTCTTGCTTATAATCTGGGTCAAGTTTTGAACAAAGCGACAGGTGTAGTTCTTTTTGGTGATACTCTCAAAGAGCATATTCCTTCTTTTAAGAATTTTGGTATTAATAAAGTTTTTTTATATGAAAATAAGGCTCAATTTACTTCTTTAGAAATCGGTGAAATTCTTGCTCAACTTATTAAAAAAGAAAATATTACTATTATCCTTCTGCCAGCCACAATTAAAGGAAAGGAGATCGGACCTATTTTAGCAACCAATTTTCGAAAGTCCTTTTTTCAAGATATAACCTCCTTAGAAATTAGGGATGATAAATTTAAAATTATTAAACCAATTTATGCTGGTAAAGTGATTTCCGAAATTATTTTGGAGAAAGAGTTTCCATTATTTTTCTCAATTAGACCAAAGGCAATTGGTATAAAAGAAAGCGAAACTTTAGAACCAGAAATTATTGAAATAGACAAGATTGATATTCAAACAAAAGTTAAAATAGTTGATTTTGTTAAGAAGTTAACTACAAAAGTGGATTTACAAGAGGCGGATATCATTGTTTCCGGTGGTCGGGGAATGAAAAGTGCGGAGAATTTTAAACTTTTAGAAGAGTTAGCGAGTCTGTTAAATGGAGCAGTTGGTGCTTCCCGGTCAGCAGTTGACGCTGGGTGGCGAGACCATTCTGACCAAGTAGGTCAGACAGGTAAAACCGTGGCGCCAACTTTGTATATTGCTTGCGGAATTTCTGGTGCCATTCAACATTTAGTAGGAATGATTAATTCCAAAATTATTGTGGCAATAAATAAAGATAAAGAGGCAAATATTTTTAAAGTTTGTGATTACGGAATTGTTGGTGATTTGTTTGAAATTATACCCCTTTTAATTGAAGAAATTAAAAAGTTAAAGGAGTAAAAAGGTGAATATTAATACTTGTATTCAATGTGCCCGGTGTACCAGTGGTTGTCCGGTGAGCAGAAATAATTTAAATATTAGAAAATTGATTTATTTTGAACAAATTTCTTTAAAAGAACTTCCTGAGGAGATAAAATCATCAATTTGGGAATGCACCACTTGCCAGACTTGTTCATTAAGATGCCCAAAAGATTGTCAGCCAATGGATTTGATTTTGAACTTAAGAAAAGCAGAAATAGAGAAAGGTAGGATAGAAGAAAGTATTATTCAAATTTTCGAAAGCACCTATCTTTTTGGTAATCCTTGGCAAAGGGCACGCGAAAAGAGGGTTGATTGGAATAAAGAATTAAATGTAAGAGTAATAAAAGAGGGAGAGGAAGTTGAGAATTTGGTTTTTATCTGCTGTACCATTCATTATGATATAAGGTTTTTAAATTTATTAAAAAACTTTGTTTTGCTTTTAAGAAAATTAAATATTGATTTTGGAATAATTGGTGAGGAGGAGAGTTGTTGCGGAAGTGAAATAAAAAGATTAGGTGAAGAAGGTCTATTTTTAGAATTAAAACAAAAGAACGAAGAGATAATAAATAAGATAAAGAAAAAAAGGATAATAACTCTTTCTCCCCATTGTTATAATGTTTTAAAGAAAGATTATAATTTAAATGCCGAGATTTATCATTATACCCAATTTTTATATGTAATGAAAGAGAAAATAAGGGATTTTATTAAAAAGGATAATAAAAAAATTATCTATCATGATCCTTGTTTTTTAGGAAAGCAGAATAAAATTTTTGATGAACCAAGAGAACTACTAAGATTGATTACTGATAATTTAATTGAATTTGATCAAAATAGAGAGAATTCTTTATGTTGCGAAGGAGGCGGTGGTCGGATGTGGATTGAAAAGAAAGGAAAGGAAAGATTAGCCGAAATAAGAGTAAAGGAGACAGTTTTAAAATCCGCAGAAGTTATTGCGGTTAGTTGCCCCTTTTGTCTTTTGACAATTGAAGATGCTACCAAAGTTTTAGGAATTGATGAAAAAATAAGAGTTTTTGATATTTTAGAACTGATTTTCTTTTAAAAGTAAATGAAAAGAAAAAAATTTAAAATCTTCTTAATTCCCTTTCTCTCTTCATTAATTTTTTTCTTTTTTGGTATTCCACTCATTTATTATCTATTAAGTTTTGATTTACCATCTTTAGAAGAAATCCAAACTTATGTTCCACCACTCTCTTCCCGAGTTTTGGATTGTAAAGGTAGATTGATTGGTGAATTTTTTGAACAAAAAAGGAAGATTGCCTCTTTAAAAGAAATTCCTCAATATTTAATTGATGCCCTAATAACCGTTGAAGATAAAAGATTTTATTCTCATCCGGGAATAGATGTTATAAGAATAATTGGCGCTATCTTCTATAATTTAAAAAGTTTAAGTATTAAACAGGGTGCTTCCACAATTACCCAACAATTGGCAAGAAATATGTTTTTAACTTATAAAAAAGATATTATTAGAAAAATAAAAGAATTAATATTGGCAATAAAATTAGAAAGAACTTATACCAAAGAGGAAATATTAGAAAGATATTTAAATCAGGTTTATTTTGGTTATGGTCTATATGGAGTTGAAATGGCTTCTCAAGGATTTTTTGGCAAAAGTGTTAAAGATTTAAGTTTGAGTGAAGCCTGTTTTTTGGTAAGTATTATTAAATCGCCTAATTATTATTCACCTTATAAAAATTTTGATTTAGTCTTAAAAAGAAGAGATTTCTTTTTGAAGAGGCTTTACAAAAATAAGAAGATAAGTAAAGAAGAATACGAAAAGGCATTAAAAGAAAAGATAAATCTTTTGCCTTTACAAAGAAACCGGCAAGAAGTTGGTTATATTATGGAAATGGTGAGACAATATGTCGAAGACCTTTTGGGCACTGATTACTTATATAAAAAGGGTTTGACAATTTATACAACAATTGATTTGGATATTCAAAGAGAAGCAAGTATTGTTCTGGAAAAAAGATTGAGAGAGATTGAAGAAAATTATCAATTTAAAGAAAAAAAGAAAGATTATGATGAACTTTTTAAAGAGAAAAAAGGAGAGATTCCTCCGCCCAATTATTTACAAGGTGCCTTGATTTGCATAGAAAATAAAACCGGTTTTATTAAAGCATTAATTGGTGGTAGAAACTTTTTTCATTCTCAACTAAACCGAGCAGTTCAAACAAAAAGGCAGCCAGGAAGTGCTTTTAAAGTTTTTGTTTATACGGCAGCAATTGATAATGGTTATAAACCCTCAGATATTATTGAAGATAGTCCAATTAGTATTGAAATTACCGGTGTCCAAGAGCCTTACGAGCCAAAAAATTATGATTATCGTTATATTGGAAAGATAACTTTAAGAGAAGCGCTTGCTTTATCAAGAAATGTTTGTGCTGTAAAATTGATTGAAAAATTAACACCAGAAAAAGTGGCGGAATATGCCTATTTAATGGGAATAAATAGCAAATTGAGACCTTATTATTCTTTGGCATTAGGCTCTTCGGAAGTTTCTCTTTTGGAAATGACGAGAAGTTTTGCTACCTTGGCAAATTTAGGAAGGAAGATAGTACCAATTTTAGTTACTAAGATTGTTGATAGCGATGGAATTGTTTTAAAAGAGAATTATCCTTCGGCTGAACAGGTGCTTTCTCCCCAAACAGCCTTTTTAGTAACAGCAATGTTAAAAAGTGTTTTAGACGAAGGGACTGGTTATTTAATAAGAAGATATGGCTATTATGGAATTGGCGCTGGCAAGACGGGGACAACCGACAATTTCACTGATGCTTGGTTTATTGGTTATACTCCCTATTTAACTTGTGGTATTTGGGTAGGTTTTGATAAAAAGAAAAAAATTTTTGAAGGTGCTACTGGTGGTTTTGTTTGTGCTCCGATTTGGGGAGAATTTATGAAAAATATAACTAATTTTTATCCAAACGATGAGTTTCCTATGCCTGATTCAATTGTTAAATTAACAATTTGTAAAGAGACTGGTTATTTAGCGACACCCAATTGTCCGGATATAAGAGAAGAATATTTTCTTAAAGGAAATGAGCCAACCGAATACTGCCCCAAACATTCTTTTTAAAATATATCAAGTTTTATTAAACCACTTTGGTTCCCAAAATTGGTGGCCTGGTGAAAATGAAATAGAAATTATGGTCGGTGCTATTTTAACCCAGAATACTAATTGGCAAAATGTAGAAAAAGGAATAAAAAATTTAAAAGAAGCGACAAATTTAGACCCAATAATCATTAATAAATTACCATTAAAAAAATTAGCAAAAATAATTAAACCAACTGGTTTTTATAATCTCAAAGCAAAAAGATTAAAAGAATTTATAAAATTCTTCTTAAAGGAATATCAGGGAAAAGTAGAAACGATGGAAAAAGAAGATGAAAAGATTTTAAGAGAAAAGTTGCTAAAAGTAAAGGGAATTGGTAAAGAAACTGCCGATTCAATTTTACTTTATGCTTTAAATAAACCTGTTTTTGTTATTGACAATTACACAAAAAGAATATTTACTCGTCACAAACTATTCTTTGGAAAATCCTATGAGGAGTGGCAAGAGTATTTCATTAAAAATTTACCAAAGGATCCAAAAATCTATAACGAATACCATGCTCTCCTGGTAAAACTGGCAAAGACCTATTGTTTAAAAAATCCTCTTTGTGATTATTGTCCATTAAAATTTCTTTTCCAATGGCAGAGCAAATAATAAAAGAAAGATTAAAAAGAACTTGGATTCCTTTCTTTTCTCGATTTGGTAGTTTAACGGAAATTCAAAAGAAGGTTATTCCCAAGATTTTAGAAGATAAAAATTTAGTAATTATTTCACCGGCTGCTACCGGAAAGACAGAAGCGGCGGTGGCACCAATTGTTGAAAGATTATTAGAGAAAAATAAAACTGATTTTTCTATTTTATATGTTTCACCAACAAGGGCTTTGGTCAACGACTTATATCGGCGACTTCAATATCCCTTGGAATATTTAAATTTGAAAATTGAGAAAAAAACCGGTGATAGACCAAGGATCAATGAGAAAAGACTTCCCTTTATTTTATTAACCACTCCGGAATCTTTTGATTCTTTACTTTCTCGCCATCCTCGGATTTTCATCTCCCTTTCTTATGTGGTCCTTGATGAATTACATCTTTTAGATAATACTCCGAGAGGTGACCAATTAAGAATTTTATTAAATCGTTTAAGAAGAATTAATTCTAATATTAAGTATTATGCCCTCTCAGCAACAATTGATGATAAAAATATTGGGGAAAGATATTTCTCTGATTGGGAAGTATGTGAAATTTCTTTAAAAAAAGAGATTGAAGAGATGTTAATTCCCGAAAAAGAAAAACCTATTGATGTAATTCCGTTACTTTATCAAATCTTTAAACAAAAGATTTTAAATAAGATTTTAATTTTCTTTAATGCCCGAAGTACCGCGGAGATGTTCGTTCCCCTTTTAAAGAAGCATTTAAACACTGATAAAGTTTGGGTTCATCATGCCAGTTTAACCAAACAGAAGAGAGAAGAGGTTGAGAAGTTAATGGAAAAAGAAAAGATGGGAATTTTATGTGCCACCACAACTTTGGAATTGGGTATTGATATTGGTGATATTGATTGTGTAGTATTATATCGACCACCTTTTAATATTAGTTCCCTTTTACAAAGAATTGGTCGTGGCAATCGGAGAAGTGAAAAGATTTTCGCTATTGGTATTTATAAGAATAATTGGGAAAGATTATTATTTGAAATCTTCTTTGATTGTGCTAAAGAAGGTAAACTTTATGAACGTTATTATAATCCTTCGCTCGCCGTTATTCCCCAACAAATCTTTTCTTATTTATATCAACGAAGAAGAGTTGGCACAACTTTTAATTCTTTGAAAAATATTTTTAATAATATTTATGAAGAAGAGATAATAAAAAAGGTTTTAAGTTATCTTTTAGAAAATGAGTATATTAAAACCCAAAGCAAAGGAGTTTATTTTTTATCAGAGAAATTAGAGAACTTAGTAAATTATGGAAGGATTCATTCTAATATCCAGCAGAAAAGTTTTGGAGAGTATGAACTTTATGATATTGATACTGAAAGGAAATTGGGTTATATTTTTTATCCTCAACCAAAATTTATCTTTGGTGGTATAACTTACGAACTTGTGGAAATAAAAAAGAAAGAAAGAAGAATTTATGCCCGAAAAATAGGCGAAAGTGAAGCGACATCAAAACTTTTTGAAGGAACCGGAACAGGTGGTTATTTCTTTGAATTAGCAAAAATTATTAAAAAAAGGATTTTCCCTAATTTATCTGAATGGGAATTTCCTTTTTTTATTGACCAAGATAAATTATATCTTTTTCATTTTCTTGGTAGTCTTTATGGCTCAATTTTGGCAATGGCTTATAAATTAGATGAAAGAAAAGTAATTGATTTAGATGGTAAAGTTTTTTTATTTGAAGAAAATTATGCGGATATTCTTTTAGAAAGAAAGTTTCCCAAGGCAGATAAAGAGGCGATATTAAAAATTATTGAAAATAACTTATTTATATTAGAAGATGCCTTAGGAAGCGGTGGATTTTTTAGATATTTACCTAAAGATTTACAGATTTATGACCACGCTTTAAGATTAGATATTGAAAGGTTATTTAAATTTTTAGATAATGTTTCCCTGGTGGAAATAAATAAAGATTTGGCACTAATCTTTTTAGAGGGATATATTTAATGAAAATTTTGTTTATCTCTTATTATTTCCCACCTTTAGGAGGTGTGGGAGTTATCAGGATTTCAAAATTTATTAAATATTTAAAAAGAAAAGGGTACGAAATATTAGTAATAACAGTAAAAAGGATTCCTTATTATCTTTATGATAAAGAGTTATTAAAAGAAATTGAAGGAACAAAAATTTATCAAGCAGAAAGCATAGATTTTGCTCGGTTGTTGTATCATTTTGGTGTAAGGAAGGAATTTTCTTATGCGGGCACTTCTTATTCCCATTTTCTAAACAAGATTTTGTTTCCTGATGCTAAAATTGGATTTTTACCTTTTGGTTATTTTCTTTCTAAAAAGATAATTAAAAAAGAAAAACCCGCTTTTATCTTTGCTACTTCACCACCTTATACTGCTTTATTAATTGGTTTATTTTTAAAAAAGAGATTTTCTTTGCCTTTAATTTCTGATTTTCGCGATCTTTATCCTACCGGAACAATGCCACCGCCATTTTATTTTAGAAAAATTTTGGATGAGTTAAGAAAAAAAATAGTAAAAAATAGCGATATTGTGCTTTCTTGCCATTATGAAAATTTGAAAGATTTAGACAATAAGGCAATCTGGCTTCCTAATGGTTATGATCCGGAAGATTTTATTATAAAAGAATGGAGATTTCCAACAAGAAGTATTTTTTATGCAGGAAATTTGGAGAGAAATTCTAAGGAGATATTTTTATTAGCAGAAGATTTAAAAGATATTCCTAATTTGAAAATTTATCTTGCTGGTCATATTGATTTTTCTATAAAGAAAGCGTTGATAAATTATTCTAATATTATCTATTTAGGAAATTTTTCTCATAAAGAGGTTTGTTCTTTAATGAAAGGAGCGGATTATTTACTTTATTTATCAAAGCCAAATCAGATAGTTGGGTTAAAACTTTTTGAATATATTGGTGCTCAAAAGCCAATCATTTTTTATGGTAAAATAAGCGAAGAGATAAAAATGTTAAATGAGAAATATAAAATCGGTTATTATTATGATAAAAAGTTAAAAGAAAAGATTATTGAAAAGGAAGATTTAGAAGTAAATAAAAGTATTTCTTATTTATTTTCCTTTCCTTATTTAACTGGAAAACTAATTGAAATTATAAAAAAATAAAAGCGGGAGACGGGATTTGAACCCGCGACCCCCACCTTGGCAAGGTGATGCTCTACCGCTGAGCTACTCCCGCATTATTACACTACTATTTTATATAATGGCCCCAGGGGGAATCGAACCCCCATTTTCGCCTTGAAAGAGCGATGTCCTAAACCATTAGACGATGGGGCCACTTATTAAATAATATAATAAATTTTATTTAAAAGTCAAATAAAATTATTTTTCTAATCCTTTTTCCATTTTTTATAAAATAAATTCCCTTTTTTATATTTTCCTTTTTAATTTTTCTTCCAGAGGAATCAAAAATTTTGATATTTTTTTCTAATTTCGAAAGATTTCTAAATTCTTTTTCTTTAATAATTGTGGGCAATATTTTCTCTTCTTTTTCTTTTATATTTGAAAATTGAGCGATGCCTAAGGAAAAATAGATTCCTGATAGATAATTTTCACCAATTATTTTTAAAAGAAAATCTAAAATGGTATCATTCGGATTATTATTCACAAAAAAGAGAAAAGGATTTGTTGAGTTATTACTCTCTTCGTTCGGTAATAAATCACCAATATCAAAAATTGATTCGCTAATTAGACAGTCATTATCCCTTTTTTCCAAAATTGCTAAAAGATTATTTCCCCTTAAGTTACCCAAATTTTTTAATGTCACTGATAATAAAATTGGCTCGCCAATTTCAATGATTCCATTATTATTTCCTAAATGGTCACTAATTGTAAGATTTTCCAAAGAAATAAAAGGAGAAGCAGCAATAGTTGGTGGGTTAGTGGTAATTTTAATTGCTCGGTTAGAACCTATGAAGGAAGCATTGGGATGATATTCATTATTAAAAAGATAGGTAAAACCGTAATTATTTTCTCCCTTTTGGATGCCAACAGTATTACTACTAGAGTTTGTTACTTGTTGATATTGAAAGATAATCTCTCCATCGCCAGTAATTGTAGGATAATAATTAGGGTCATAAAAAATCATTTCAAAAGTTTCTCTTTGGGAGCGGGCATCCCAATGGTAAACATCATAATATTCAATTATATAAATGTGATTTTCATTGTCGTAATATTGATAAATTGCTGGCTGAATTCTGGAAATATTTCTAGTATCAAGATTATCCCAAAAAGGAGCAATAATATTAATGTTAAAATTATTCGGTAAATATAAATTATCTCTTCCTAAAAAATTTTCTATTCTTCCTAAAGAGATAAAACCATTGGAAGAAATAGTTATTGAATCATAATAATTACCATAAAATTTAAAACGAAAAGGTAAAGGAATGGTAATAATAGTATCATCACTTTCGGAAACTACGGGTATTTCTTCACCAATAGTGGAAATTTCAATCCAATTAAATTGTGGCGCATTACCATAAAGAAAATCGTTATCATCATATAAATAATATCCATAGTCATCAGGTCCGCTGGGTAAATTATAATTTGCTCCGCTAATATTTAAAATTAAATCAAAGGAATCTTCAATTATATAAGTAGGATTTTTTGCTAAAAAATATACTTTTAGCAAAATATTATCTCCTGGGATAACGAAAGGCGATAAATAGAAAGCCAATGGGTCAGAAAGATTGGTTTTAATTTGTTGGGGTAAAATTTCTCCAAAACTTCCTAAGGAATCACTAATTTTTAAATATTGATTATTTGTTTTTAATCGACAATACACATTTTGAAATTGGTCGTTTCCTTCATTTTTAAAAGTGAGATAAAAAAGGACTCCTTCTCCTGGTTCTAATAATTGGTTATTATTACCAAAAGGAAGAGTATCTTTAATTTGATAATTTAAAAATAGGAGATTCCCTTTATATACTTCTACCCAAAAAGGAATTTGCCAAATATGGTTGTCTTTATCTTCTAAAATTAAATTAAAGTTAATAAACCCATCAGGTACATTATGAGTAAAATATACTTTAAAATAATTTAAATTCTCTTTTCTTTCTTCAGGCAAAATATTACCATAAAAAGCCACCGAATCACAAAGAGTAACAAAATTATTTTGGGTAGATAATTTCCCAAAAACACTTTCTGCCATTGTTCTGCCAGTATTTTTTATTTTGATTTTAAATAAAATTGTTTCGTTGGGGTTAATTTGAAGATTACCATTTCCTAAAGGAGGAAAATCAAAAATAGAAAGGGAATCAAATATTAAAAAAGGTTCTTCCCTTACAATACTACAAAAACCCTCATAAGGAAAATAATTTTTGGCATTAACAGTTATTTCCATAATGCCGGTTGTTTGTGGGTTTATTAAAAATCTAATTTTTCCAGTACTATCAGTATAGCCATAATGATATAACTCAAAAGGTAGGGTGTCGCCCTTTTTAAGGCAAACCAAAGCATCTTTTAAAGGTTCGTTATCTTCATTATAAACTTCAACGGTAAAGAATTGTTGTTGGGGAGATATTTGATTTGGATAAATAACAATAATTGGTTTTGGTTTTTCTGTCCAAATATTTAATTCCGGGTCGCCAAAAAGATTTAGACCAATACTTGAGGGCAAATCCCAATATGACATGGAATCTTTTGCTTTTAGAAAGCAGTGTCCTAAAATATTATCCTTTTCAATAAGGAGATTTTTAATAAAAGCGCGTAAACCACAACTCCTTACTCGAGCAAGGAAAAGAAAAGAATAACTACTTCCTAAAAAAGCAACTGCGCCGGTAGGATAATAATAATTTCCTGCCCAAAGCCATTTACCACCGACAGCGGTTGTTTCTACTAAGGAAGGGTTCAAACTTAAAGTTTGACAAGTAAAAGAAAGAATTATTGGTAAATTAAAATAGTTTTGAGCAAGATAGGGATTCACATTAAAAGGGATATACCAATTACCTACCCCATTACCTCGATAAACTACTATTCCTCTTCCGTCATTAACACCTTCAATTATATCTCGCCAATCATTATCATTTAATCTTGATAGAGTGTCAAAATAAAGCAATCTATTATTAAAGGAAGAAGCAAAATATCTAATATCATTCCAATAAATTGTGTCGTCACTGTCGTTATTTTCGTTAATAATCCCCATCTCTTTAATTATCCAGAAGGTATCAGGCGATAAAAATTTTTCATAAATCAAAGTTTTTCTTACCATCAATGAACATTCCTTTGTATTTCTTGCCGGAAAACGACCATAAGGAATATCTGCTTTATTATCACCATTAATATCAAAAAACCAATTATCCGTATAAATCCGATAAGTATTATCCCAATAACTTGTTAATAAATTTGGATAACCAACTAATAACACATATTCTGGTTTGATTTGCCATTTATTATAAGCATTAATGATATAATTTTTTATAAGATTAGGCTCATTTCCACCAATTTCTGATAAACTAACAATTTTTGAAAGAACTCCCTTTTTGGTTTTCCATTGGCTTAAGGGTAATAAAGTATTTACAAATTCATCAGGAGTAATAATTAAATACCGGGCACCAATAAAGGGATAAATAGGATAAAATAATATTATTAAAAATAAAATTGCTTTTTTTAATGTTTTCATATTGCCTCCCATTTTTAAAAAATGAGCAATAATTTTTACAATGGGTAATAATTTTTACAAATTTCTTTGCTAAATTCATATTTTCTTATTTAATATAAAATCAATTTTTGTACCATTTATTTTTTAAGTTTGACTTTTTATTGGATTTTTTTATATTTTAAAAATAAATTGGATAATTTTTTGGATCGGATAGAAATATTATCAGTAGAGTGCTGTTTCCGTTAATCTTGATTAAATAGATATAAATAGATATCAGAATGATCGGTACTACAAGAAGAAGTTGCGTTTGCGATTATATATCCACTCCTTCTCATTAAACGATATAAAATGGTAAAGATCTCAATATAATTCCTTTTTATAAAGTTTATTCCTTTCCCATTAAAAATAATTGAAAATCTTATAATAAATGGCGTTTTCCTTTCTTTATTAAAAGCGGCAATCACTTATTAAAAAAATAAGATGCTCGCATTTTTTAAAAATAGAAAAGTCGCTTATTTATAAAAAGGTTTGTCGCCGATTATTTTTTGTCGTTGGTAGCCCTAGAGGGCATTGCTCCCTTCTTCCTATTTATCTCCTTTTGCCATTTTCAAAATCCTATTTTTATTTTATTTTTGGAAAGAAATATAATAAATTCATCATAATATAGTCCCTTTTGAAAAGATTATAAAGGAGAAAATTACAATATTATATGAATTTATGGAAATGCCTTTTAAATTTTTCACTCCCCTTTCTAGTGACGAACCAATTTTTTATTCAATTTGTTAAATAAAATATCATTTAACGGCTCTAACTTATGCACCATTGTGGTCAAATAAAAAGCACTATCCCAAAGAACAAAGATATCAATTCAAAGCGTATAGGCTATGTTATCTGCTGTTTACTTATTCTATTAAGCACATTTCTAAGAACTTCTGCATATCTTTCATCTTTTAATCTATAGTTATCTTTTATATCCGGTGGGATAACATCCCACTCCAAAATTTTTCGTAGTGCACCATTATTTTTATAGCCCAACACCTGCGAAACTGACAGACCCCTGTCTTCTTTGGGAAGACCTCTATTTTGCCACTCTTCCCTCAATTCTTTTTGATTTACACTGCGCTTAGGGTTACTAACAAATAACTCTAAAAATGCTTTAAGTTGCTCAAATCTTTGGGGATGGGTCTTTTTTCTATTTGACAGAATTCTAAATAATTCTTCTTCTAACTCAAAGTCTGATAAATCAGGAATATCATCATAATGAGTAGCACGCCTTCCTCCTGTGGTAGTTCTCTCTTCACCTATGAACGGTTCAATCAAAGCAAACATATCATTATCTACTGGAAAAAGATATATCTTAACAGCAAGTAATTTTTTTTCATACGAGCGGTTTAAATTTTCATCAATTATTCCTTTTACCACTTCATCAGAAAAGGCCTGTGCACAAAGAGCTCCTCTAATATTATTATCCAAAAATTCTTTTACAAAATTTGCTGCTCTCTGGATGAGATCATTCCTATACTCCTGATTTTCGTCGATCGCTCTCAGATAGTTAATAAGTTGCTGAACATCATTAGAATTTTGTGAATATACTTTTAACTCATATACCCAAATTTGATACTTTCCTAAATCAGGATTCCAAATTAAACAAATTAAATCCATAATCCCGTCATTATTTGGTAATTTTTCTTGCCGCCCAATGATATAAACTGGAACAAGATTTTCAGGAGCATCTTCTGAGGATGATAAAATGAGTGGATGAGTTAAAATAAAATTTTCCAAATCGGCTTCTCGCTTAAAATAAGTTTGTTCTCCTAAAAATCTTGTAGATATTTTCATTAAATAAGCCATTTAAATCACCTCCTTTTTTATTTATGTTTTGGCTCCTAATTATTTATTGCGAAAGAAGGGTAGAGCCTTTTTCCCTTCAACCGCCTTTTTTATTCTCTGATGCCCAATAAAAAGTACCTTCCGCAATTTCCAAAGAACAAATATTATAATAATTATAATAAATAAAATTTCCAAAAAGTCAAGAGATTTTTTATAAGAAATTTAAACTGTCCAAAGGTCTTAAACTTGCTTATGAAAATAGGATTTAAGTTTGACTTTTATTAGATTTTTGTTATATTTTGAAAATGAATTTCAATTTCATTTTAATATGTGGGAAGAGATATTAGCAAAATATTTTAATGAAAAGGGATTAAAAAAATCAGTAAAAAGAAAAAAGTTTATTGATTTTTTCTTTAAGGCAGATAAGCATTTTAGTGTTGATGAATTGTATGAGAAATTGGGGAAAAAAGTTAGTCGTTCAACAATTTATCGGACATTAAAACTTTTAAAAGAGTGCGGGTTGGTAATTGAACAGAAATTTGAAGAGAAGAATAGAAGATACGAACCGCTTCATCTTTCTTATCATCATGATCATCTTATCTGTTTAAAATGTGGAAAGATAATTGAGTTTAATGAGAAAAAGATAGAAAATATCCAAAAAAAAGTGGCAGAAAAATATAATTTTAAAATGGTTTTTCATAAATTGGAAATTTATGGGTACTGCGAAAAATGTCAAAAAAGTTAATAATTTAAAGAGTTTAGAAATTAATAAAAAGGCAAAGATAAAAAAGATTAATCTTTCTTCTTCTTATGTAAAAAGATTGAATCTTTTGGGAATAAAAAAGGGAAGTAAAATTGAGAAGATAGGTAAAATTGATAATTTATTAATTTTTAAAATAAAGAAAGGTATGCTTGTTTTGCCCGAAAATTTGGCAAAGATGATAATCATTAAAAATGAATAATTCTCAATTAGTTGATTTGGTAAGTTTGGAGGAAGGTTCTTATGCCGAAGTTATGAAAATTCTTGGTGGTTTAAGAATGCGTTTTCGTTTAGAAAGTTTGGGAATTTATGAGGGAGTAAAAATAAAAAAGATAAGTAAAGCACTTTTTAGAGGTCCGGTAATAATTGAAGTTAAAAATTGTAAAATAGCAATTGGTTACGGTATGGCAAAGAAGATATTAGTAAAAAGAATTAATGATTAGAAAAATTCTTCTTTTTGGTAACCCGAATGTTGGTAAATCAATAATTTTTACTCGGTTAACGGGTACGACAGTAATTATCAGCAATTATCCGGGAACCACTGTTGAATATCATGAAGGGGAAACGAAATTAAATAATGAAAAAGTCAAGGTTATTGATGTTCCGGGAATATATTCATTAAAAGAACCAACCAATCAAGCAGAAGAAGTAGCAAAAGAGATGTTAGCGGAAGCAAAAAGGGAAGGTTCTTTTGTTGTTATTAATGTAGTAAATGCAACAAATTTGGAAAGAAATCTAAATTTAACACTTCAATTAATAAAAGAGAAAGTGCCAATGGTTATCGTTTTAAATTTTTGGGATGAAACGAGACATTTAGGAATTGGTATTGATTATAAAAAACTTTCTCAGATATTAGATTTACCAATATTTCCTACCTGTGCAATAACTGGTGAAGGAATAAAGGAATTGAAAGAAAATTTAGGCAAGGCAAGAATAAGTAATTTTCAATTTAAAGAAGAAGAGAGATGGCAAGAAATTGGTAGAATTATAAAGGAAGTTCAGAAAATTACTCATCGCCACCATACTTTTTTAGAAAGGATTGAAGACTTTACTATCAAACCAATTACTGGTTTAATAACGGCAATTAGTATTTTATTTTTAACATTTATTTTGGTAAGATTGATAGGAGAAAATTTGATAAACTATCTTTTTGATCCAATTTTCAATAATTTATACTTACCAAACATAATAAAGTTAATAGAAAAAATAAAGTCGCCATTAATATTTAATATTTTAATCGGCAAAGAGATAGAACCATTAAAATCTTTTGGATTGTTAAATACTGGTATTTATATTCCTTTTGTTGTTGTCTTGCCTTATCTTTTTGCTTTTTATTTAATTTTATCGGTATTAGAAGATGTTGGCTATTTAGTAAGATTAGCCGCAGTATTTGATGGTTTTACGCACCGATTAGGTATTCATGGCTATTCTCTTATTCCAATAATTTTAGGTTTTGGTTGTAAAGTTCCAGCGATTATGGCAACGAGAATTTTAGAAAGGAAAAGAGAAAGGATTTTGACCGGTCTTTTAATCTTACTCTCATCACCTTGCTTACCACAAACAACCATGGTGATTGCCCTTTTATCTCCCTATGGAGTAAAATATCTTTTTCTAATATTTTCTCTTTTAATATTTCTCTCCTTAATTTCTACTTTTATTTTAAATAGAATTTTCCAGAGTGAAGCCCAAGAAATTTTTATAGAAATTCCACCTTATCGGCTACCCTATTTTTCAATGGTTTTTAGGAAACTGTATTTTCGGATAAAATTATTTATTAAAGAAGCGGTTCCTTTAATTATTGGTGGTGTATTCTTTTTTGGAATATTAGATATTTTGAAAATTATTAAGTTTTTAGAGTATTTTTCGGAACCGATTTTTCAAAGATTCTTATCTTTACCGAAGGAAATAGTACCACTAATGATAACTGGTTTTTTAAGAAAAGATGTTAGTATTGCTTTATTAGTGCCCTTCAATTTGACTCCTAGAGAGTTAATTATTTCCTCAATATTTCTAATTATTTATCTACCCTGTCTCTCAACAACTTTAATTTTGATAAGGGAATTTAAAATCAAGGATGCCTTTAAAATTATTATTTTTCAATTAGTATTAGGGTTTTTGATATCTTTTATTTTAAATATTTTATTGAGTTAAAAGATAATAAGTAGTCTATAAAGATAATCCTTTAGCCTATAAGACTATATCCTATACTATTCGGGGAACGGAAAGAAGTTTTATAATAATTTTGGCTATATACCATCTTGATTTTTAGAAAATTATAATTAAAATAAAAATAGTTAATGAGAATAGGGATTGCTCAATTAAATTCCACGGTTGGCGATTTTAGAGGAAATTTAAATAAAGTCCTAAATACTATTAAAATTGCTCAGCAAAGAAAAGTGGATTTAATTATTTTCCCAGAACTTTTTCTTACTGGTTATTTTCCTAAGGATTTATTAAAACAGCCTGATTTTCTTAATAGTGCTATAAGAAGTTTAAGAAGGGTGCTTTTTAATACTCAAGGAATTTCAATTGTTATTGGATTGCCCTTGAAAGTAGGAAGAAGCCTTCTTAATGTGGCTTATTTAATAAAAGATAGAAAATTATTAAGTTTTAGTGTAAAAACTAATCTTTCTTTGATAGAGCGAGATTATTTTACTCCTTCCCAAAGAAGGGTAGTTTTTAATTTTAATAATAAAAAATTAGGAATAATTATTGGGGAAGATTTAGAAGGGAGATATGATGTTATAAAAGAATTGAAAAGAAAAGGTGCGGAGTTAATTATCAATATATCAGCAAGACCTTTTTATCTTGGCAAAGATAAAGAAATAAAAGAGTTATTAAAAAGAAAATCAAAAGAAAATAACATTAGGATGATCTATTGTAATTTGGTGGGTGGTAACGATGGAAAGATTTTTGATGGCGGTAGTATGGTAGTTTCGGAAAAGGGTGAGATTTTGATGAGGGCAAAGAAATTTGAAGAAGATTTTATTATTTATGACGAGAGTATTATTCATGCTCCTTGGAAAGAAGAAGAGGAAGAGGAAATGGAGGAAATTTATCAAGGAATTATTTTGGGAATTAAAGATTATGTAAGAAAAAATAATTTTTCCAAAGTAATTTTGGGGATATCCGGTGGAATTGATTCAAGCGTGGTTGCTACTTTGGCAGTTTTAGCATTGGGGAAAAAGAATGTGATTGGTTTGACAATGCCCGGACCCTATTCTTCACCAGAAAGCCTTGAGGATGCTTATGCCTTAGCAAGAAATTTAGGAATAGAAGTTATTGAAATTTCTATAAATAATCTCTATCAAGAATATTTAAATACCTTAAAACCAATTTTTAAAGATTTACCCTTTGATAAGACTGAAGAAAATCTTCAAGCCCGAATAAGGGGAAATTTGTTAATGGCGTTAGCAAATAAATTTAACTATTTAGTTTTGGCAACCGGTAATAAATCAGAAATGACCGTTGGCTATGCGACTCTTTATGGTGATATGAGTGGTGGTTTGGCGCCGATTGGTGATTTGACGAAAACGGAAGTATATAAATTGGCCGAATATTTAAATAAAAAATTTAATTTAATTCCGCAAAGAATTTTAACTAAAAAACCTTCGGCTGAGTTACGACCTAATCAAGAAGATGAAAAAGATTTAATTCCCTATTCTCAATTAGATGAAATTATTAAAAATTATCTAGTTGAAAATCAACCTCTCCGAAATATTATTAAGAAAGGTTTTTTACCAAAAGAAGTGAACAAAATTATCGGCTTGATTTATCAAAGTGAATTTAAAAGGAAGCAGGCGCCTCTTAAATTAATCTTAAAAAAAGAAAGTTTTGATTTCCCAATTATTAACAAATTTTATTTAACTCCCAAATAAATATTTTTTACATTCTCATTATTAATCAGTTCTTCGGCTTTTCCTTCCAACATTATTTTTCCTGTTTCTAAAACATATGCCCGATGGGCTACCGATAAAGCCTTAGCAGCATTTTGTTCAATAAGTAAAATGGCAGTACCTTCTTCATTGATATTCTTAATTACTGAAAATATCTCTTCAACAAGAATGGGAGAAAGTCCCATCGATGGTTCATCTAAGAGAAGTAAATTAGGTTTTGCCATTAGACCTCGGCCAATAGCAAGCATTTGTAATTCGCCGCCGGAGAGGGTACCGGCTGGCTGTTTTAATCTTTCTTTTAAACGGGGGAAAATTTTGAAGACAAAAGAAAGTCTTTCTTCAATCTCACTTTTTTTATTAACAAAATAAGCACCCAATCTTAAATTTTCATAAACAGAAAGGTTAGCAAAAGGTTTTCTTCCTTCCGGAACATGGATAATTCCCAATTTAGTAATTTGGCAAGGGCTTAGTTTTATTAAGTCAATATCTTTAAAATATATTTTGCCACTTGTTGGTTTAATTAAACCAGAAATTGTCTTTAAAGTTGTCGTTTTACCGGCACCGTTATTGCCAATTAAAGCAACAATTTCTTTTTCCTTAACAACTAAGGATACCCCTTGTAACGCTTTAATCATTCCGTAATTAACGAAAAGATTTTCAATGAAAAGCATATTCTCTTCCTAAATAGGCAGCAATTACTTTGGGATTATTTTGAATTTCTTCTGGTGTGCCTTCCGCAATAATTTCACCAAAATCCATAACAACAATCCTTTTACAAAGATTCATTATTACCCGCATTTGATGTTCAATAATAAAAATTGTTAAATTAAATTTTTCTTTGATAAATTTAATTAAATCCATTAAAAGGGAAGTTTCACCAACAGTCATTCCACAGGAAGGTTCATCCAATAAAAGAAGTTTGGGATTAAGAGCCAAAGCGCGAGCAATCTCTAACTTTCTCATTTCACCATAAGGAAGATTTTTTGCTAAAATATTTGCTTTTTTCTCTAAATCAAAGAGTTTTAAAAATTGATAACATTTTTCTTTTATTTCTTTTTCTACTTTTTGAAAATTTCTTGTATGGAAAAGGCTTTCGGTTATTGAATAATTAATTTGGTAATTAAAAGCAAAGAGTAGATTTTCTAAAACAGTTAAATTATTAAAAAGTCTAAGATTTTGGAAAGTTCTGGAAATTCCTAAATGGACAATTTGATGAGGTAAAAGATTAGTTATATCTCTATTTTTAAAAATTATTTTTCCGCTATCCGGTTTATAAAAGCCGGTGATTAAGTTAAAAACGGTTGTTTTGCCAGCACCATTTGGACCAATTAAGCCACATAACTCACCTTCATTAATAAGGAGATTAAAATTCCTAACCGCCTTTAAACCACCAAAAGATTTATTTAGATTTTCAATTTTTAATATCATTTAATATTCTTTTTTTAGCCATAAAATTTCTTTATTACCAAAAATTCCTTGGGGTCTTAAAAGCATTAAGAGAATTAATAAAAGAGGATAGATTACCAATCGCCAATCCAAAATCGCTTGAGGTAAAATTACTCGTAGACCTTCTAAAATAAAAACCCAAAGAAAAGAAGCAATAATCGTTCCGCTCATACTTCCTAAGCCACCTAATACAATAATCAACATCAAGTCAATAGACCTAAAAAAATCAAAATTACTCGGATGAAGAAAGCAATATAAATGGGCATATAAAGCACCAGAAAAACCAGCAAAGGAACAGCCAAGAGCAAATGCTAAAAGTCTTTGTTTATAAACATTTATTCCCATCGCATAAGCAGCATTTTCGTCTTCCCGGATGGCTATTAAATTTCTACCCAACTTAGAATAGATAAGATTTCTCATAAAAAGAATAACCATAATTAATGAGAATAAAACAATTGGTAAATTAGTGAAATTGGGAATACCAAGCATTCCTCTTGGGCCACCCATTTGTGAAAAAACCTTGTCAGAATTATCTAATAATACTTTCACAATTATTCCAAATCCTAAGGTAGCAATTCCTAAATAATCTGATTTTAACTTTAAGATTGGAATAGCAATTAGGTAGCTAATTAAAAAGGTGAAAATAATGGAAAAAATTATTGCACCGATATAAATTAAATATCCATAATGAGAAAAAGATTTTGTTAATAATGCTGATAAATAAGCACCAATCCCCATAAAAGAAGCATGACCTAAAGAAAAAAGACCGGTGTAGCCATAAATAAGATTTAATCCTAAAGCAGAAATAGTAATACAACAAGCATAAGAAAAAATTTGAAGAATGTAGAGATTAATCATAGTTTTATCCCTTCTTCTTTACCAAACAATCCTTGGGGACGAGTTAAGAGAACAATAATTAAAATAGCAAAGGCAATAGCATCTCGAAAAGTTGATGATACAAAAGCAGCAGTAAAAACTTCTACCATTCCAATAATGTAGGACCCTAAAACGGCACCAGAAATAACGCCAATTCCACCAAGGACAGCAGCCACAAAAGCCTTTAAGCCAGGCATTACTCCCATATAAGGATAAATTTGAGGATAACAGATTCCGTATAAAACTCCAGCAGCCCCAGCCAAGGCCGCGCCTAAGGCAAAGGTTAAAGAAATTATTCTATCGACATTTATTCCCATAAGGAAAGCGGTATCTTTATCATAAGATACCGCCCGCATTGCCAGACCAATTTTTGTTCTTTTAATTAAATAATCTAAAATCAATAATAAAACTAAAGTAATAAGAAAAACAATAATCTGAATCGAAGAGATAGTTAAACCTAAAAAATCAAAAGTAATAATTTTAAAAGGCCGGGGATAAGGTTGATAATCGGGACCAAAGATTATTTTTAAAGAAGTAAAATTTTCTAAAAAAAAGGAGACACCAATAGCGGTAATTAAAAGATTTATTCTTGGCACATTTTTTTTTCTCAAAGGCGCATAGGCAATTTTTTCAATAATAACATTAATAATCATACATAAAACCATTGAGAAAATAATTGCTGAGAAAAAATTAAATTTTAACCGAGTAATCGCATAAAAACCAAAATAGGCACCAAGCATAAAAATATCACCATGGGCAAAGTTAATTAATCTAATTATTCCGTAAATCATTGTATAGCCAAGAGAAATTAAGGCATAAACACTTCCCAATTGGAAACCATTAAGAAGTTGTTGAAAGAAATATTCCATTTTTAAAGATTATTAAAAATAAAAGATAAGATTAAAAATGTGAGCAATTCCTAAGTTTTGATAGGGTAAAAATCCGTAGGAAAAAGTGATTGGCCTTTTGGTAAATTCGAATCCTAAAGAAAAACGAGTTAAAAACCCTTCTTTGAAACCAAGATAACCTAAGCGAAAGATTATCAGATTGTTTATCATTAATTCTGTGCCAAAATGAAAATCTAATCCTAAATTAGAATGAGCAAAACCAGTAGAGAAAGATAAACCATTATTTTGGGGTAAATTGATTAGTTCGGTTAAATTTGCCTCGGCTTCTAAAATAAATTCTGGTTGTTCTATTTTTTTGGTCTGATAATAAGGTTTAAAAATAAATATTAAATTTTTTATTCCGTAGCCAATTCGAAAAATATTAATTTCGCTCATACCTAAAAAATTAATCCCCGTTCCCAGAGAATAAAGAGTATCACAAGAAGAATAGATAAGGTTAGTTAAAATACCAATTTTTGAATTTTTTAACTTATAAGTAAAAAAAGGGTTTAAAGAAATATGAGAATATAAATAAGAACCATACTCTCCACCAAATTCATCAGTCTTTTTTATATCACCACTGTTAAAATAATTAAGAAAAATTCCGTATTGATTTTTACCGCTATTTTCAGCAAAACCTAATCCACCAAAATGGGTATTTACTAAGTAAGAGAGATAACTGAAACTTATCGCTCGCTTTTCTATCCCTAAAGGATTATTAAAGATAAAATTAGTATAATAACTTGGTAAAACTTTGTTTCCGGTAGTCAATTCGTAAGAAGATAAAGGAATTTTTAATTCTTGATAACTAAAAAGGAAGGCAAAAATTAGAAGAAAAAATATTTTTTTCATTTTTATATAATAATAAAATAAATTGATTTGTCAAATAAAATTATTTAAGTTAAAAATTTTTCCGGGATAATATAATCACCAAATTTGTTTTGGGCTTTTAATAATCTTTCCTTTTGTTCCTCTAATATTTGAAAAACTTCCTTGGGCACATTTTCTTTTTCATAAAATTTTATTATTCTTTCAATTTTCCTCAGATTTTCGTTAACCCGTAAACAAAATTGTTTATGATAATCTTCTAAGGAATAATCTTTATTTAAAATCTCTTTAAAAAGAATTCTTAAATCTTCATAATAAGGAATATATCCGGTAGGAATTTTTATTGCTTTTACTTCATTATGTACCCTCTTTTCCATCCATTTATACCAGACTTTTTTATCTCGCTTCTCATTTAAGAAATTACCCTTTTTATCTTTTAAGAAATAATTGACTCCAAATATTTTAACTTCCCTTTTCAATTTCTTGCCAAATTCTAAATAAATTTTTAAATATTTTCCTAAAGGGATTGATAAAAAATCAAGATTAGACATAGGATTAATTTTCTTAATTCCGGTTTCTCCTAAAGTGGCGGGAGTGGTTTCTGATTCTAAGGCAGCTCCCTTGGTGATTACTCCGTGAGCCCAATCAAAAGCCTCTTCCACCGGAAGCGAAGTGTCGGTATCCCTTCCACCATAAACAATACCTTTAATTAAAATTCCTTCGGGATTTTCTAATGCCTTTAAATCTAAATTCTCAAAGTGTTTCAATTCAATGGTAAAACGAGAATTATCATGAGAAGCAGGTATTTCTTTACCTTTTTCATCTTTTTTGCCTAAATACCATTCACCCGAAAAGTTATATCCTTCCTTAGGCATTTCCTTATCCTTTCCATTCCAATAGATATAACCCTCTTTCGTAAGTAAAGCATTGGCAAAAATTATCTCTTTGGGAGTCGTTAGAACTTTATAAAGAATCGGATCATCTTCGCTATTAATTCCTTCTAAAATTCCAAACATACCTTTTTCCACATTTATTGCTCTCAATTCACCATTTTTGATAAAGAGATAAGCAATATCATCACCGACTAATCTTTCACCTTCCATCATCGCAGTAGAAGTTTTACCGCAATAAGAGGGGAAGGCACCAGTAAAATAAGTTACTCGACCATTTGGTCCATTAATACCCATGATTAACATATGCTCACAAAGCCAGTCTTCTTGATACCCCAAATAAATAGCCAAACGCATTGCTAATTTCTTTAAACCAATAGAATTCCCACCATATTGGGTGTTGACACTGTAACAAGTTAAATTATCTCGGTCAATATAGATTCTTCTTTTGTCAAGATTTTTACAAGTTTTTCTTTCGTCTAACTCCCCTTGACTGTGAATAAATTTAAAAAATCGGTTATCTTCTGACGTTAAAAAATTTTCGTAACCTAAACGATAAAGCAAATTTTCACAATGGCAGACATAAGGAGAATCGGTTAATTGAATTGCCGGAATCGCGTAAGGAGAGTCTTTTGGCCCGAGAAGATAAAAACCAATATAAAGTTCTCGATCTTTCATAATATCCTTTAAAAGACTATGAATTTCTTCAATCCCTTCTTTCTGCGAAGAAACGGCAATCTCTTCGCCCAATTTTTCTTCTTCCCTTAATAAAATTTTGGTATTCTTTCTATCCCGGGCTTGGTCGTAATAACTGTCAAAATGGATAGTATGACCAAAAATAGCGGTTAAAATTTCTTCGCCCCTTTCAATTGCCTTTTTACGAATATAATCAAAATCTTTTTCTTCAGTAACTAAATAAATCTCTTTTGGATTAAGAAGTTCTAAGTAGAAAGATAAAAAGGAAAATAATTCTTTATTTTTAATTCTTAATAACTTTTCCCAATGATCTTTTTTAAATCTCTTTTCAAATTTTTGTAGCATAATTAAATTATAGAAGAAATATTTGACTTTTCAAAAAATTTATATATATTTTTTATAAAAGGGCCTATAGCTCAGTGGTAGAGCGTCCCGCTGATAACGGGAAGGTCAGAGGTTCGATCCCTCTTAGGCCCATTTTTTTTATTTTAAAAATATTTAAGACCCTCTCCTCCTCGAATCTAATTTTAAGAAGAGAGGGTCTTTTTTATATTAGTTTATTATTTACTCACCTTCCTCTTCTCCCTCTTTTCCACCGCCTTTTCTTAATGTTCTAAGAAGTTTCCTCGCCTCTTTTCTTAAGTCAGTAACTTTATCCCACCAGGCTCTTCTTTCTTCTTCGGTTTGGAGTTGGTTAAATTTTTCAGTTTCGGTTTTCCATTCCTGAAGAGTAGCATCTATTTGGCTCATTATATTACTTTCTTCTCCTGTTGGGCTACTAATTTTGCCTTTTTCCCGCTCATATCTTGTTTGAAATTTTTCGATATCTTTTAACATATTTTGATAATCCTTTTGCCAATCGGCCATATCTCTTTTGCGGTGATAAGGTCCTAAGGCGCCGGCCTGTCGTCGAGAAATAATGGTGAAAATCACACCGGCAACCACCACAATACCAACGATTGTCCAAACTATTGTTCTTGTTTTCATTGTTTCCTCCTTTTTAGTTTATTTGTTTTTTCCACAGCATTTTTTATATTTTTTCCCTGACCCACAAGGACAGGGATCGTTCCTTCCAACTTTTTTTTCTTTTATTACTTGTTGAGAAACTATTTCTTCTGGTTTTTCATTAGGGGTGGCAGTAATTGTTGGTTTATATGCCACCACTCTTCTTGGTGCCTTTCCTTCTTTTGGTGGCACCGTAATTCTGAATAACATGCTTATACTCTCCTTATAAAATTCAAACATTAATGTTTGAAAGAGATTATAGGCTTCTTTTTGATATTCAATTAATGGATCTTGATGGCCATAGGCACGCCAATTTATTCCTTCGCGAATAGTATCTAATTCTCTCAAAAGTTGTTGCCATTTTGAATCCAAAGTTCTCAAAAAGATAAATCTAATAAGTTCTCCAAAAATTTCTTCTCCTAATTCTTCTTTTCTTCTTATTATTCGGTTTTTAGCAACCGCAAAAAGTTTTTCTTTCAAAATTTCTCTTTTCATTTTAGGTATTTCCTCTTTTGGTATCTGGAGATCCACAAGATAAATAATTCCAAATTCTGCTTTTAACTCGTCCCATTGCCAATTTTCCGGAAACTTATCAGTAGTATATTTCTCAATGAGATTATCAATAATTGCTTCACTTGCCTCCTCATAAAGGTTTATTAGGTTTTCGCCCTTA
This sequence comes from uncultured bacterium, assembly GCA_938040315.1. GTDB lineage: Bacteria > Hydrothermota > Tepidihabitantia > Tepidihabitantales > DTDR01 > DTDR01. Next base: position 29,584 of record CALHQW010000017.1, on the reverse strand, counting down.
AGAATCTCATCCCGCCAAGCATAAACTACTTCTCGTTGTTTATTCATTACATTATCAAAATCTAAAAGGTGTTTCCTGATTTCAAAATTCCGCATTTCTACTCTTTTTTGAGCATTTTCTATCGCCTTGCTAACTAATGGATGGGTTAAGGGTTCCATTTCTTTCTTACCAAATCTTTCCATAATACTTATTACCCGGTCACTACCAAAAAGGCGCATCAAATCATCTTCCAAAGATAAGAAAAATCTTGAATATCCTGGGTCTCCTTGGCGACCACTTCTTCCCCGTAATTGGTTATCAATTCTTCTTGCCTCGTGTCTTTCCGTACCAATAATATATAATCCACAAGGAGGCTCTGCTAAACATTTTCCTGGATTTTTCTCCCAATATTCACATTCACCATCACCATTACTATTAATATAACATTTCTTTCCTTTTACTACTCCGGCTCCTAATTTTATATCTGTTCCTCGACCAGCCATATTAGTAGCAATCGTTACCGCATAAGGTTGACCGGCTTTAGCAACAATCTCCGCCTCTCTCTGATGATGTTTCGCATTCAAAACCTGATGGTTTATCCCTCTTCTTCTTAACATCCGTGACAATAATTCAGAAACTTCTACTGAGGTAGTGCCCACTAAAATTGGTCTTCCCTCTTTATGCCACCTTTCTATTTCGTCTAAAATTGCCTTATATTTTTCATTTTTGGTTTTATAGATAATATCCGGAGCATCAATTCTTCTTACCGGCTTATGGGTTGGTATTACTACCACATCTAATTTATAAATATCCCAAAACTCTTTCGCTTCGGTTGCCGCTGTGCCAGTCATTCCCGCAAGTTTTTTATAAAGCCGAAAATAATTTTGTAAAGTAATCATTGCTAAAGTCTGTGTCTCGGCTTGTACCTTTACATTTTCCTTTGCTTCTAAGGCTTCATGAATGCCATCGGAAAATCTTCTTCCGGGCATCAACCGACCGGTAAATTCATCAACAATAATTACTTTGCCATCCTGCACAATGTAATCAACATCTTTTTTAAAATGGTCAAAGGCTTTAAGTAAGGCTTCTAAGGAAGCCAATTTTTCACTTTTTTTTGCATAGATTTCATAAAGTTTTTCTTTTTCAAATATCTTTTCTTTGGGAGTTAAATTAGGATTTTCATCAATTTTTTTAGTTTCAATAGATAAATCGGGCAACAAGAAAAAATCCGGGTCTCTAAGATATTCAATTATTTGTTTCCTACCCTTTTCAGTAAGTCGGATACTATGATCCTTTTCATCAGTAACATAATAAAGTTCTTCATCTAACTCATAAATCTTTTTCTCACGAATAAATTCCAACTCAGTTTTTTCAATCAGTTTTTTTACTTCTACTTCTCTTTCGGCTTTTAAAAATTGGGTATTTTTCGGTGAGCCTCTTTTTGCTTGAAGAAATTTTATCCTTGCTTCTCCTACCCTTCCTTCTTTTAATAATTTCATTCCTTCCTCAACAATCCGCGAAACTAACACCGTTTGCAAATTATATAAATTTCTTACTGCCGGTGTTAATTCTTTATAGATATCTTTTTCTTTCTCTTCCACCGGTCCTGAAATAATTAAGGGAGTTCTTGCTTCGTCAATTAAGATCGAGTCTACTTCGTCAATAATTGCATAATAATGTCCCCTCTGGACTTTATCTTCCCATCTTAATACCATATGATCTCGCAGATAATCAAAACCAAATTCGTTATTAGTTCCGTAAGTAATATCACAGTTGTATTCTCTTTTTCTTTCTTCAGTTTCCATTCCTTGTTGGATACAACCAACTGTTAAACCAAGGGTTTCGTATACTGGCCCCATCCATTCTCTATCCCTTTTTGCTAAATAATCATTAACGGTTACTAAATGAACATTTTTACCAGTTAAAGCATTAAGATATAAAGGCATCGTTGCCACTAAAGTTTTTCCTTCGCCAGTTTTCATTTCGGCAATCTTTCCTTGATGAAGCACAATTGCACCTAATAATTGAACATCGTAAGGAATCATATCCCAAGTAGTTTCAATTCCACAAACAAGCCATTTTTTACCACAAAGGCTTCGACAGACCGCCTTTACCAACCCATAAGCCTCGGGTAAGATTGAATCTAAACTTTCACCTTCCAAAATTCTTTTTTTAAAATCTTCGGTCTTTTTCTTAAAATTCTCCTCTTTTAGATTTTTAAATTTTTCAAAATAACTATTAATTTGCTCAACAATTGGTAAAAGTTTTTTTAATTCTCTCTCGTTCTTGGTGCCACCAAATAATTTAATTAGAACAGTAGATAACCCCATAAATTTTAATTCTTACCTAAACATCCCTTATAAAATAATTATAACAAAAAGAAAAATTTTGTCAATAAATATTCTTGGAAGTTATGTTACTTGTTGACCAAAAGTAAATTTTATTTAAAATTTTTCTATGGCGGCGTAGCCAAGCAGCTAAGGCGGCGGTCTGCAAAACCGCTATTCCCGGGTGCAAATCCCGGCGCCGCCTCCTTTTCTTTACCTTTATATGGAAAGGTATAAGAGGATAATTGAAGAATTAAAAAAGAGAAATGAATTGGCATTAAAGGGTGGCGGAGAAGAGAGAATTGAGAAACAGCATGCTGCTGGTAAATTAACCGCTCGGGAAAGATTAGAAATTTTATTAGATAAAGATACCTTTAGAGAGGTAGATAGATTAAGAGTTCATGATTGTGTAGATTTTGGTATGGATAAAAAGAAATTTTATGGCGATGCGGTAGTTACTGGTTTTGGTAAGATTGACGGTAGAGATGTGGCAGTTTTCTCTCAGGATTTTACGGTTTTTGGTGGCACCCTTTCTAAGGTCTTTGCCGAAAAAGTTTGTAAGATAATGGATTTGGCAATGGAAGTTGGTATTCCAATTATTGGTTTAAATGATTCTGGTGGAGCAAGGATTCAAGAGGGAGTGGCTTCTTTAGGAGGCTATGCTGAGATATTTTTGAGAAATACTTTAGCCTCGGGAGTTATTCCCCAGATTTCAGTGATAATGGGACCTTGTGCCGGTGGCGCAGTTTATTCTCCAGCATTAACTGATTTTATCATAATGACAGAAAAGACAAGTTTTATGTTTATTACCGGTCCAGAAGTTATTAAGGCGGTAACAAGAGAAGAAGTGACAATGGAAAAACTGGGTGGTGCTGATACCCATACGCAAGTTTCCGGAGTTGCCCATTTTAAAGGAAAGGATGACAAAGATTCATTGATGATTACAAGAAAATTGCTTTCTTATTTACCTTTAAATTATAAAGAAAAACCACCAAGAATAGAAGTTAATGACGATCCAAAAAGAAAGACGCCCCAAATTAAAGAAATGCTTCCTGATGATCCAAGAAAGTCTTATGATATGTTACCGATAATTGAAGAAGTGGTAGATAAAGGAACCTTTTTTGAGGTTCAGAAAGATTGGGCAAAAAATATCATTATCGGATTTGCCCGAATGAATGGTGAAGTTGTTGGTATTGTGGCTAATCAACCAAAATATTTGGCTGGTTGCCTGGATATAAATGCCTCAATTAAAGGTGCCCGATTTGTTAGATTTCTTGACTGTTTTAATATTCCAATAATTACCTTTGTTGACGTTCCCGGTTTTTTGCCAGGCACTGCTCAAGAATATGGAGGAATAATTAGACATGGTGCAAAATTGTTATATGCCTATTGTGAGGCAACCGTTCCCAAGATTACTATTATTGTAAGAAAAGCCTATGGTGGTGCTTATGATGTTATGTCTTCTAAGCATATCCGTGGCGATTTCAATTTTGCCTATCCAACAGCCGAAATTGCGGTAATGGGTGCTGAAGGAGCAGTTAATATCATATTTAAAAAAGAGATAGAATCAGCAGAAAATAAAGAAGAGATGCGGGAAAAATTAGTTTCAGAATATGAAGAAAAATTTAATAATCCCTTTAAGGCAGCAGAACTTGGTTATATTGATGAAATTATAATGTTTGAAGATACCAGAGAAAAGATTATCTGGGCATTAGAATTATTAAAAAATAAAAAATTGAAAAATCCACCAAAAAAGCACGGTAATATTCCTTTATAATAATCCTTTTTCCCTTTTAATTTTTGCTTATTCTTTAAACCCTCAATTTCTAACTACCTATCCCTAAGACTCCTATATCCAAACGCTTATAAAGTTTATCAATAATACCCCTTAAAAAATTATTAACAATCTACTTCTAAAAATTTTTACCAAAATATTTAAAAAGATTATTAATAATATCCTTCAGAGAATTAACAATAATACCTTTATAAAGATAATGATTAAAAGGTTTTTTAAGAGGAATATAGAAGAAGGGAGGAAGCAGTTCCCTATCTTTATTGTAAATTTAGGAATAAATATTTGAAAATCAAAAACTTACAAAATATTTTCTATTTAAAAATTTTGGCATCGGATGCTAATTTTTAAACCTTCTTAAAATTTTTTAAATCTCTTGACAAAAATTAATTATCTTTTATAATTGAGATAATGGGAAAAAAGAAATTAGCGAGATTAATTAAAAATTGGCAGAAAATATATGAAGAATCTATTAAGAAATTACCAGAAAGAGAGAAGGAGTTTAATTTAACTTCTAAAATCTTAGTAAAGCCGGTTTATACTCCTTTGGATTATGAGGTTGAAAAATATGAGGAGAAGTTATCTTTGCCGGGAATGTTTCCTTTTACTCGGGGTATTCATCCTACGATGTATCGTTCAAGGTTATGGACGATGAGGCAGTATGCTGGTTTTGGAACCGCGGAAGAGACAAATAGAAGATATCATTATCTTTTATCTCAGGGTCAGACAGGTCTTTCGGTTGCTTTTGATTTACCTACGCAACTTGGTTATGATTCTGATCATCCTAAGGCAAAAGGCGAGGTTGGTAAGGTTGGTGTGGCAATTTCTTCTTTGGCAGATATGGAGGTTCTTTTTAAGGGAATTGATTTAAATAAGATTTCTACTTCCATGACAATAAATGCTACTTGTTGTATAATTCTGGCGATGTATTATCTTTTAGCAGAAAAACAGGGTGCGGATTTAAAAAATTTGAGTGGCACTGTTCAGAATGATATTTTAAAGGAATATGTTGCGCGGGGTTGTTATATCTTTCCGCCAAGATCTTCAATGAGATTAGTAAGAGATATTATTATCTGGTGTAATGAAAATTTACCGAGATTTAATCCGATAAGTGTTTCTGGTTATCATATTAGGGAAGCCGGAGCCAATGCGGTTGAAGAGGTTGCTTTCACTTTGGCCGATGGTTTGGAATATATTAAAGAAGTAGTTAATAAAGGAGTTGATGTGAATAAATTTGCTCCGCGGATTTCCTTTTTCTTTGCTTGCCATTCTAATATTTTTGAAGAGGTGGCGAAATTTCGGGCAGCAAGAAGATTATGGGCAAAACTTTTGAGAGAAAAATTTAAAGCAAATGATGAGGCATGCCGATTAAGGTTTCATACCCAAACCGGTGGCGTGACTTTAACTGCCTTACAGCCGGAGAATAATATTATTCGTGTTGCCTATCAGGCATTAGCCGCGGTTTTGGGCGGAACCCAAAGTCTTCATACTAATTCTTTTGACGAAGCCTTTTCTTTGCCAACCGAAAAGGCGGTAACGATCGCTTTAAGAACCCAACAGATTTTGGCTTATGAGACCGGCGTCGCTGATGTGTGTGATCCCTTAGCCGGTTCTTATTTTGTTGAAAATTTAACTGATGAGATTGAAAAAAGAGCCGAAGAAATTATTAAAGAGATTGAAAAGATTGGTGGTGCTACAAAAGCAGTGGAAATTGGTTATATCCAACAAAGAATAAATGAAAGCGCCTATGAATATCAAAAAGAATTAGAAAGTGGCAAGAGAAAAGTTATTGGCGTGAATTGTTTTCGGGAAGAAAAGAAAGAAAAATATGAAATCTTAAAGATTGATGAAACATTGGAGAGAAAAAGGATTGAAGAGTTAAAAGATTATAAAAAAAATCGTAATCAGATAGAATTAAAAGCGGCACTAAAAAGATTGAAAGAAGTTGCTCAAACCGAAGAGAATATAATGCCAGCAGTGATTGAAGCGGTTAGAAAGGGTGCTACGGTTGGCGAAATTTCTGATATTTTTCGGGAAGTTTTTGGTGAATATCAATCAAAAATCTTTTAATTAAATTATTAAAGGAGGTGTTTAATGAATGAGAATATTATTATCTGCCCAAAATGTAAGACAAAAATTAATGTGAAGGAAGTTTTATATCAACAGATTGAGGAAAAAATTAGAAGTGATTACGAGAAGAAATTAAACGAGAAAATTCTATTAGAAAAGAAGAAATTAAAGGAAGAGGTTGAAAAGGAGCAAGAGGAATTTATAAAAGATTTAAAGAGACAATTAAAAGAGAAATCCGAGAAGGTAAAAGAAATGTATGCTTTGCAAGCAGAATTAGAAAAATTAAAAAGGGAGAAAGAAGAGGAGAAAGCAAAAATTGAGTTAGAAATGGAAAAGAAGTTTTCTAAAAAATTAGGTGAAGAAAAAGAGCGAATCAAAAAACAGATAGAGGAAGAAATTTTTATGAAATTAAAAGAAAAGGAAGAGACAATTGAGAGGTTGAAAAAGGATTTAGAGGAAGCAAAGAGAAAGGCGGAAGCAAGTTCAATTCAATTAAAAGGCGAGGTTCAAGAATTAGAAATTGAAAGACTTTTAAGGAATCTTTATCCCAATGATAAGATATTAGAGATTAAAAAAGGTCAAAGAGGAGCAGATGTTTTACAGATTGTGGTAGATAATCAAGGAAGAGAATGTGGCAAAATTTATTACGAAAGTAAAAGGACAAAAGAGTTTAGAGAGGATTGGTTAAGAAAATTAAGAGAAGATAATTTAGAAATAAAGGCAGATATTTTAGTTTTGGTTACAGAGACAATGCCTGAGAAAGAAGATAAATTTTTCTTTAAAGAGGGTGTTTGGATATGCAACTTTTTTGAATTAAAACCCCTCTCCTATATTTTACGCCATTTTCTTTTAGAGATAAATAATATTGAAACCATTCAGAAAGGTAAAGAGACAAAAATGGAACTTTTATTTAATTATTTGACAAGTAATGAGTTTAAAAATCAATTTTTGGCAATTGTTGAAGGTTTTGCCGAATTACAGAAAAGTTATTTAGAAGAGCGAAGAAAGATGGAGGCTCTTTGGGCAAAGCGGGAAGAACAATTTAGAAAAATTTTGGATAATGCTGCAAGATTTTACGGAACCATTAAAGGAATTGCGGGCAAAACTTTACCGGAAATTGAGATTTTTGAAGATAAAAAAGGATTACCTTTGTTATAAAGGAGGTTTTAAATGATTAAAAAAATCTCCCACATTGCGATTGCTGTAAAAAATATTGAGGAAGTGAGAAATTTTTATGAAGAGATACTGGGATTAAGAATTGAAAAGATTGAAGAGATTCCGGAAAGAAAAGTGAAGGTGGCTTTTATTCCCATTGGTGAGACAAGGATTGAATTAGTCGAGCCAATGAGTGATGATTCGCCAGTGAAAAAATTTTTAGAAGAAAGAGGAGGTGGTATTCATCATATCTCTTTTGAAGTAAAAGAGATAGAAAAAGAGATTATAAGATTAAAAGAAAAGGGAATAAGATTAACGAGTGAGAAACCAGAAAGAGGTGCGGAAGGCAATCTTGTCTGTTTTATTCATCCAAAAAGCACTTATGGAGTATTAATTGAATTAAATGAGAAAAGGGAGTAAGTTATGGGTTATGTTACTGAAAATAATTTAAAAGAAAAAACGAAAGTTTGGTTAGAAAAAATTAAAGATTTCAATACTCATAAAATGGAAATACAAAAAGATAAAGTTGCTTTATTAGTGATTGATATGCAATATTTCTTTTTAAAAGAAGACTCTCCTACCTTTGTGGAAAGTGGTTTGGTAATTTTACCAACAATCAAAAATTTGATTAACCTTTTCAGAAAAATAGCAAGACCAATTATTTTCACTAAACATGTCCATCATCCTTCCTTTTTGGATTTAGGAATTATGGGTTGGTGGTGGCCAGGAAAATGTTTAGAAGGAAGTGAAGAGAGCGAGATTCATTCCGCAATTGCTCCATTACCAAAAGAAAAAGTGGTATTAAAACACCGTTATTCCGCCTTTTACAACACTGATTTAGAAACGGTATTAAGATGTTTAAAAATAGAAGATTTAGTGATTACTGGAATAATGACTAATATGTGTTGTGAGTCAACTGCTCGGGATGCTTATTTTCGGGATTATCGAGTTTTCTTTTTGGCAGATGGTACCGGAACAATTAATGAAGAGATGCATTTAGCCAGTTTATTAAATTTGGCTTATGGTTTTGCTTATGTTACTTCTTCTTCCGAAATAATTAACCAATTAACTTGAATCAAGAAGATAGAGAATTAAAATTCTATGTCTCGCTGACTGCTGGCCTTTCAGCATTTCTTACTCCTTTTATGAGTTCTTCAATAAATATTGCTTTACCGGCCATTAATAAAGAATTTAAGATGTCGCCAATTTTGATAAGTTGGATACCGACGATTTTTCTTTTATCCTCGGCAATTTTTCTTATTCCTTTTGGAAAGATTGCTGATCATTATGGTAAAAGAAGGATATTTTTATTAGGAATTATAATTTATAGTATTGCTTCTTTTCTTTCTTGTTTTTCCTTTTCTTCTTTTTTCTTTTTAGTTGTTCGTTTTTTACATGGTCTTGGTGGAGCAATGATTTTCAGTACTGCGATTGCTCTTTTATCTTCCTTTTTTCCTTTTGGTGAGAGAGGTAGGGCGTTAGGGATAAATGTTTCGGCAACTTATTTTGGTCTTTCTTTTGGTCCTTTTTTAGGAGGAATTTTAACCCACCATTTTAATTGGCGAAGTATTTTTATTTTTAATGGAATTATCGGTCTAATAATTATTTTTTTAACAATTTTAAAATTAAAAATAAGAGAAGAAAAAGAAATAAAACCTATAAAGTTTGATTATTTAGGATTTATTTTATATTCTTTGACAATTATTGCTCTTATGGTGGGCTTTTCTTTTTTACCAAAACTGATTGGTTTTTCATTAATCCTTTTTAGTTTTTTTCTTTTATATTTTTTTATTCTCCATCAGTCAAAAACTATTGAGCCGATATTGGATATAAAACTTTTTAAAAATAATTTAATTTTTACCTTTTCTAATTTAGCAGCCCTGATTAATTATAGTGCCACTTTTGGAATTGGTTTTCTTTTAAGTTTATATCTCCAATATTTAAGAAACTTTGATTCTCAAAAAACCGGTTTAATTTTAATTTTCCAGCCCTTAACGATGGCACTCTTTTCACCTTTTAGCGGAATGCTTTCTGATCGAAGAGAACCAAGAATAATTGCCTCCTTAGGAATGGCTTTAGTCACCTTTTCCCTTCTTTTATTAAGTTTTATTAATAAAGATTTAAAAATAGTATTTTTGATAATCCAATTATTTATTTTAGGGTTTGGTTTAGCTCTCTTCTCTTCACCAAATACGAATGCGATAATGAGTTCTGTTAAAAAAGATTTTTACGGAGTTGCTTCGGCAACATTGGCAACAATGAGGATATTGGGACAGATGTTGAGTATGGGAATTATTATTTTAATTTTTGCTTTTGTTATTGGAAAAACCAGTTTGGATAAAAATAATTCTCTTTTACTTTTAAAGAGTATGAAGATAATATTTTTTCTTTATGCTTTCTTATGTTTTTTGGGAATTTTTGCTTCTTTAAAAAGGGGGAAAATGTTGAAAAATAACTTAAAAAATCTATAATTTATAATGGAACTAAAAGTATTGTATAAGCCAAAAAGTGAAATAGAAGCAATTACTATCCAAAGTTTTTTAGAAAGTATTGGTATTAAAGCAGTTATCCGTTCCTATGATTTGCCTTATTTTGATGGAATTGCCAAGATGATGTATAGTGAATGGGGAGAAATTTTAGTTTTAGAAGAAGATTTTGAAAAGGCAAAAGAGTTTTTAGAGGATTTTTTATCGCAGAAAAGTGATTAATCGTCTTTTTTTTAGTAAATTTTTCTTCTTTTTAGGGATTATATTTTTGGTGATTTCTTTACTTATTTATCTTTCGCCAAAATTAAAACTTTTTACCTTACCCGGAGATATTATAATTAAAAGAGAGAATTTTATTTTTTATTTTCCTATTATCACTTCAATAATTCTTTCAATAATTTTAACAATAATTTTCTTTTTGATTTCCCTTTTAAGGAGGTAAAATGAAAAGAAGATGGGTATATTTTCTTTCTGATAATTTAAATATTAAAAATAGAGATAGATTAAAGGAAATTCTTGGTGGCAAAGGTGCTGGACTTTATCTTTTATCCCAAATGGGTTTACCAGTGCCACCGGCATTTATTATTGCTACTTCTGCTTGTCGGTATTATTTGAAAAACAGAAAATTTCCCAAAGGTCTTTGGGAAGAAGTTTATTTAGGGATTAAATATTTAGAAAAGAAAACAAAGAAAAGATTTGGCAATAAAAATAATCCTTTGCTTATTTCTGTTAGAAGTGGTGCTAAATTTTCCATGCCCGGGATGATGGATACAATTTTAAATTTAGGAATTAATGATGAAGTAGTTAAAGGGATAATTGAAAGGACCAATAATCCGGATTTTGCTTATGACATTTATAAAAGGTTTATTGAAATTTTTTCGGATGTTATTTTTGGTATAAAGAGAGAGGAATTTTCAAAAATTTCTGGCAACAGAGAAAAGATAATTGAAAAATATAAAGAACTTTTTTATGAAAGAACAAAAAGAGATTTTCCTCAGGATCCCTATGAATGTTTAAAAATGGCAATTGAAGGAGTTTTTAATTCTTGGAATAATCCGCGGGCTAAAGAGTATCGAAAGATTTATCAAATACCCGAGGATTTAGGGACTGCGGTAAATATTCAAACAATGGTTTTTGGTAATTGGAATGAAAAAAGTGGTACCGGTGTACTCTTTACCAGAAATGTTAAGAATGGTGAAAATAATATTTATGGTGAATTTCTTTTTCAAGCCCAAGGCGAAGATTTGGTTGCTGGTCATGTAACTCCTTTGCCTTTGGAGGTTTTAAAAGAAAAATTACCTCAGGTATATATTAAATTGGAAAAATATGTTAAGAAATTAGAGAAAAAATTAAAGGATGTTCAGGATGTGGAATTTACGATTGAGGATGGTAAATTATATTTTCTCCAAACTCGCGCAGCAAAAAGAACTCCTTTGGCAGGAGTAAAGATTGCTTGTGAGATGGTAAAAGAAAAACTAATTACTAAAGAAGAAGCAATTATGAGAATCAGTGGTGAGGATATTGATTATTTTCTTCATCCAACTTTTGATCCTAATTATCCTTTGGAGATAATTGCGAAAGGGAAACCAGCATCACCTGGTTGCGCCGTTGGTGAGATTGTTTTAACTGCCGAAAAAGCAATTGAAAGGGCAAATGAAAATAGAAAAGTAATTTTGGTAAGAGATTTTACAAAGGCGGATGATGTGGCGGGAATGGCAAGAGCAGAAGGCTTTGTTACTACTACCGGTGGCGAAACTTCCCATGCGGCAGTTGTTGCCCGGGGTATGGGAAAACCTTGTATTGTTGGTTGTTCAGATATTAATATTGATATGGAAAAGAAAATATTAAAAATAAAAGATATCATTTTAAAAGAGGGTGATAAAATTTCAATTAATGGCACAACCGGAGAAATTATTAAAGGTGAGGTTCCTTTAATAAAATCTGAATTTCCAGAAGAACTGAAACTTCTTCTATCTTGGGCTGAAAAGATTGCCAAAATGAAAGTGAGAGCAAATGCTGATACACCGATTGATGCGGAAAATGCGAGAAAGATGGGTGCAAAAGGAATTGGTTTGGCAAGGACCGAACATATGTTTTTTGCTCCTGAGCGAATTAAATATGTCCAATTAATGATTTTAGCAAAGGAGAAAGAAGAAAGAAAAGAAATTCTTTCGAAACTTTTACCTTTTCAAAAAGAGGATTTTAAAGAATTATTTAGAGTAATGAATGGACTGCCAGTGACTATTAGAACCCTTGACCCACCTCTTCATGAATTTTTGCCACCAAAAGAAAAAATTGAAGCAATTAAGGAATTAGCAAAAGAACTTAATGTTAATGAGGAGACTTTGATAAGAAAGATTGAAGAATTAGCCGAACATAATCCAATGATGGGATTAAGAGGATGTCGTTTAGGGATTATCTATCCGGAAATAACCGAAATGCAGATAAGAGCAATTTTGGAGGCTGCTTGTGAAGTTAAGAAAGAGGGGATAGAAGTCGATTTAGAAATTATGATTCCTTTGGTATCGGTTTTGGAAGAATTTTTATCACAGAAAGAGATTATTGAAAAGGTAAGTAAAGAGGTTTTTGAAAAAAGGGGTTTAAAACTAAATTACAAAATTGGCACAATGATGGAAACTCCTCGGGCTTGTTTGATTGCTCAAGAATTAGCAAAGTACGTTGATTTTTTCTCTTACGGAACTAACGATTTGACCCAATTTGTTTTTGGTTTCTCGCGAGATGATTCAGCAAAATTCTTAATTTCTTATGAACAAAAAAAGATAATTGATTTTGAGCCTTTTAAAACAATTGATGAAAAAGGAGTTGGCTCTTTAATTGCTAACTCTGTTAAGAGTGCGAGAAGGGTAAAGAGAAATATTAAAATTGGTATTTGTGGTGAACACGGCGGAGATGAGAAAAGTATTTTATTTGCTAGGAAATTAGGAATGGATTATGTAAGTTGTAGTCCCTATCGAGTTCCGAAGGCAATCTTAGCATCAGCCCAAGCCGAGATTATTTTAAGGAAAAAGAAATTTAATCAGATAACAACAAAATGAAAGAATTAATTATTAAAAATGAGAATAAAATCTTATTAATTGTTTTAGATGGTTTGGGAGGTTTGCCAATTAATGGAAAAACTGAATTAGATAAGGCAAATACTCCTAATCTTGATGAATTGACAAGGAAAAGTGAGTTAGGATTGGTAATTTCGGTTGATTATGGTATTACTCCCGGTTCCGGTCCCGGCCATTTAGCACTTTTTGGCTATGATCCTTTGGAGATTAAAATTGGACGGGGAGTATTAGAGGCTTTGGGATTAGGATTAAAATTGAATGAAAATACTTTGGCGATAAGAGGAAATTTTGCAACTTTAAAAAATGGTAAAATAGTCTCCCGAAGAGCCGGTAGAATAAATAGTGAGGAGAACAAAAGGTTATGTGAAAAATTACAAAAGGAAATAAAATTTATCAAAGATTGCGAGATTGAATTTCATCCGGGAATTGAACATCGTTTTGTAATTTTAATAAAAGGAGAAAATTTGCTCGAAGAAATAAAGGAGACTGATCCGCAAAAAGATGGTTTGCCACCTTTTTTACCGGCATCTCTGTCAGAAGAGAGTAAGAAAACAAGCGAAATTTTAAAAATTTTAATAGAAAAAGGTGCAGAAATCTTAAAAGACGAAGAAAAGGCTAATTACTTTCTTTTACGTGGATATAGCAAAGTGCCCCAAATTGAAAATTTCTGCGAAAGGTATCAATTAAAAAGTTTAGCAATTGCTACTTATCCAATGTATAAAGGAATCGCCTCTTTAGTTGGGATGGATGTTATCAAATCTTCTATCAGTAGTTGGGAAGAGGAAATAGAAGAGTTAAAAAGAAATTATGAAAATTATGATTTTTTCTATCTTCATTTTAAAGAAATAGATACTGCCGGTGAAGATGGCGATTTTGAAAGAAAAGTTTCATTGATTGAGAAATTTGATTCTCTTTTGCCCCAAATTTTAAAATTAAATTTTTCAGTAATTGCCATCACTTCAGATCATTCCACTCCCGCCTTAATAAAAGGCCATTCTTGGCATCCTTCGCCCTTTCTTTTGTATTCTTCTTTTTCCCGAAATAATGAAAAAGTAAAATTTTGTGAAAAAAGTTGTCAAAAAGGAAGTTTAGGAATTTTTAAGGCTACCAAAGTTCTTCCCCTTCTTCTGGCTTATTCTTTACGATTAAAGAAGTTTGGTGCTTAAAATTTCTTTTTCAATAAAGAGTTAAGAAAATCCAAAAGGGATAGGTTTTCCTCTTTCATTTTTTCGTATTTTTGTTTTCTTGATTGGTAGATTAGTTTTAAGTTTTGGTAAGGTCCAGGAATGCCGGTAATTTCTTCGGGCATTCTTATCTCCGGAGTTTTTACATAACCAAATTTTTGGTTTATTTTTTTGAATCTTCGATAAAGAATTTCATTTGCTGCATAAGTAGTATCAACGGAGACAAAAATATCCATCTCATTAATGGTGGCAATCGCAAAATGGCAAGCCGAGAGTTCCATTTCTGGCGCAATAATTTTTTCTGATAAGTAAGCATTAGTTAATTCCGCAATATCTTCCGGATTAAATTCACAGAGGTACAATTTAGTTTCGCTAATCAAATTAAAGGTGTTTTCTTTTAAAGGCGATGGCAAAGAGGAGAGTTCTTCAAGAGTTAATAAAGAATAAAATCCCCAAAAATTATCCTTTTTGATTTCTAAAAAAAGAGTATCAATCGCCTTTGATTTAAAATCTTCAAAATAACTGGTAAAGATACTTACTCCTAAATAAAGTTTTAATTTCATAATTTAAAATATATTACAACCTAAAAGATAAACTTTTTTATTTTTCTTTTTTATGGCATTTCTTGTATCAAAAATGAGTCGGGCATTTTCTAAAAGCCAATTATAATTATAAATTGAGTGATCAGTAGCAATTAAGACACAGTCAACTTTCTTTAATAAATTTTTGCTTAATTTCACTGAATGATATTCTTTATTGTTTACTTTTAAAGTGGGAACATAAGGGTCATTATAATAAATCTTTTTTACCTTTCCTTCTAAAAGCGAGATAATTTTGATTGTCGGCGAATTTCTGGTATCACTCACATCTCTTTTAAAGGCTGCTCCCAAGATAAGAATTTCCGCATCCTTTATTTTAACTTTATTCTGACCTAAAATATCAAAAAGTTTATTAACCACAAAGAAAGGCATATACTCATTCGTTTCTGCAGCCAGTTCAATAAAATTTAGGTGAAAATCGTATTCTTTGGCTTTCCAAGAGAGATAATAAGGGTCAACTAAAATACAATGACCACCAATCCCTGGACCGGGATAAAAGGGCATAAAACCAAAAGGTTTAGTAGATGCCGCAGAAATTACCTCCCAGACATTAATATTTCCCATTCTTTCACATAAAAGAGCAAGTTCATTTACCAAGGCAATATTCACACTGCGAAAAATATTTTCTAATAATTTCGCCATTTCAGCAACACGGGGTGAAGAAACTGGAACAACTTTATTAACAATTTTCTCGTAAAAAATTTTTGTTAGATAAGTACATTTTTCAGTAACGCCACCAACCACTACGGGTGTATTTTTGATTGTCCAAATTTTATTTCCGGGATCAATCCTTTCCGGAGCAAAAGATAAGAAATAATCTTTACCAATTTTTAAACCGCTTTTATCTAAAATTGGTTTTAAAACTTTTTCCGTAGTTTCCGGATAAGTGGTACTCCTTAAAATTATCAATTGTCCTTTTCTCATCCTTTTGCTAATCTCTTTGCCCGCATCAATAATTGAAGAGATGTCCGGATCTTTGGTTGGAGTAAAAGGAGTGGGCACGGCAATATTTATGATATCACATTCTTCTATTTTTTCATAAGTATTGTAAGCCTTTAATAAGCCTTTTTTAATAAGGTTTTTAATCTCTTCACTTTTTACATCCTCTAAATAACTTTCTCCACGCTTTACTTTGGCTACTTTTTCTTTATCAGTATCTATTCCAATCGTTTTGAAACCGGCTTCACCAATAGCAATTATCAAAGGAAGTCCTACATAACCAAGCCCAACAACACCAACAATTGCTTCTTTTTTTAATATTTTTTCTTTTAACTCCATATTAAAAAATTATTTTATCAAAACTCCGATATTGAATTGCTTCCGCGATATGACTTTCTTTAATTTTCTCTTCGCCTTCCAAATCAGCGATTGTTCTTGCTACTTTTAAAATACGATCATAGGCTCGTGCCGAAAGACCGAATTTTTCCATTGCCAATTTAATTAAATTCTGGCTCTTTTCACTTATTTCACAAAATTTTTTAATATCCTTATGATCCATTTGGGAATTGGCAAATATTGGCTTTCTTTTCTTTAACCCTTTAAATCTTTCTAACTGAATTTTTCTTGCTTTTTCCACTCTTTCTCTAATTTTTTGGGAGTTTTCGCCAGGTTCTTTTGAACTTAATTCTTCAAATTTTAATGAAGGAACTTCAATATGGATATCAATTCTATCAAGAAGTGGACCGGAAGCCTTTTGGCGATATTTTTTAACCGCGGTTATTGGGCAGGTACAATTTTTATAAAGGTCACCAAAATAACCGCAAGGACAGGGATTCATTGCCGCAACGAGCATAAACCGAGCAGGATAAGAAACTGTTAATTTACTTCGACCGATTGTAATAAAACCATCTTCTAAAGGCTGTCTTAAAGATTCTAATACATCCCGGTGAAACTCGGGTAATTCATCTAAAAATAAAACTCCGTTATGGGCTAAAGAAACCTCACCGGGTTTAGGAACTGCGCCACCACCAATGAGGCCAGCTTCCGAAATACTATGATGGGGAGCCCGAAAAGGTCGAGTTGCTATTAAAGATTGATTAGATGGTAGAAGACCAGCCACACTATGAATTTTGGTTGTCTCTAATGCCTCTTCCAATTCCATTTTTGGTAAAATTGTTACTAATCTTCTTGCTAGCATTGTTTTTCCTGCTCCCGGTGGACCAATCATTAAGACATTGTGACTTCCGGCGGCAGCTATTTCTAAGGCTCTTTTAGCATGAAGTTGTCCTTTTACATCAGCAAAATCAATATTGTATTCTGAATAATTATTAAAAATTTCGTTAATATCTACTTTTGTCTCTTCCCAATTTAATGAACCATTAAGAAAATTGACAACTTCATTTAGATGGGAAAAGCCATAGATGGAGAGATCTTTCACAATGGCTGCTTCTTTGGCATTTTCTTTGGGCAAAATAATTCCCGAAAACCCAAGTTGTTTTGCCATCAAACTCATCGATAAAACACCTTTCACTGGTCTTAATAAACCATCTAACGCCAGTTCGCCTAAAAGGATAAATTTTTCAAAAATTGTTTGTCTAATAATTCCAAAGGCTGCCAGAATACCACAGGCAATTGGTAAATCAAAAGCTGCGCCTTCTTTTTTAATATCGGCGGGTGCTAAGTTAATGGTAATTTTTCTTAAAGGAAAGGGATAGCCATTATTTTTTATTGCTGCTTGGACCCGATGTTGTGATTCCTTTACTGCTGTGTCAGGAAGTCCAACAATATTGATCCCCGGAAGTCCCATGGAAAGGTCAACTTCAACGGTTACTAAAAATCCATCGATTCCATAAACAGAGGCCGAATAAAGTTTAGAAAGCATTTTTGATATGTTCAATCTGGAAACCTTTATTATTTTTAGTTAAACCGATAATATCAAATCTTATTTGTTTATCAAAAATTCCCTTTTCGCTTACATAATTTAAAGCCAAAATTTTTAATTTTTCAATTTTTCTTCGGTTAATTGTTAAGAGGGGCGAAAAAATATTTTTTCTTTTACTTCTTACTTCAAAAAAAATTATCTCATCATCCTTTTCTGCAATAATGTCAATTTCACCAAATCTTTTATGATAATTTTTTTCTAAAATTTTATAACCTTCTTTTATTAAATAATTTAGGGCAAATTTCTCACCTTCTTTACCCTTTAATTTCTCTGGTTGGCAAGCAGAGGACATTAACTTTCTTTTTTAACCTCTTCGCTTTTAACTCCACTTGCTTCTTTTTTCGCTTCCTTTTCCAATTCTTCTTTGCTGACAACTCTTTCCTTTTTTAATTTTAAACTCTTTCTTTCTCGCAAATAATAAAGTTTTGCTCTTCTTACCTTTGCCCTTTTTTTGATTTCAATTTTAGTAATTAAAGGAGAATATAAAGGAAAGATTCTTTCAACTCCAACACCATAGGAAATTTTTCTTACTGTGAAGGTTTTACTTTCGTTTTTCCCACGGATTGCTAAAACCACTCCCTCAAAACTACCATGTTTTTCGGTATTCCCTTCAAAATATTTAAAATGAACTTTTATAGTATCACCCACTTTAAAATCAGCAATCTTCTTTTCCATAAGGAGTATTATAATAAAAGAAAAAATAAAGTCAATCAATAGAACTAATGAAATTGTTGATTTTACCTTTAAATTTAATATAATTTTTCTATGAAAAAGAAATTTGCTTTTTATTGGGCTGCCTCGTGTGGCGGTTGTGAAATCGCAGTATTAGATATAAATGAAAAAATTTTGGATGTGATTAAAAATGCTGACATTCTCTTTTGGCCGGTAGCAATTGATACCAAATATAAAGATGTGGAAAAATTGCCTGACGGATATTTTGATTTCTGTTTTTTTAATGGTTCAATAAGAAATTCCGAACAAGAATATTTGGCCAAACTCTTAAGAAAGAAATCAAAGGTATTGGTTGCTTTTGGTTCTTGTGCAGTAGAAGGTTGTATACCCGGTTTGGCAAATTTATATCGTAAAGAAGATATTTTGAAAAGAGGATTTATTGAAACCGAATCAACCGATAATCCTAAAAAAATTTTACCACAAAAAGAGATTTCTTATAATGGTGAAAAAATGGAATTACCCGAATTTTATCATCAGGTTTTTCCTTTAGATGAAATTTGTGAAGTGGATTATTATCTTCCTGGCTGTCCACCACCAACTGGTTTAATTATTGATGCGATGGAAAAAATTTTTGCTAATGAAAATATAGAAAAGAAAACCTATTTAGCACCAACAAAATCTTTATGCGATACCTGTGAAAGAAATAAAACATTTCCTAAAAAACTGCCAAAGATAAAAAGAATGATAGAAATTCAGCCGGATCCAAATACTTGTTTTTTAGAACAAGGAATTATTTGTTTGGGACCAGCAACAAGAAGCGGTTGTAAAAATCTTTGTATCAATGCTAATTGGCCCTGCACTGGCTGTATGGGGCCAACACCGGAAGTTTCTGACCAAGGAGCAAAAATGATGAGTGCTTTAACTTCCATTCTTTTACTTGATGAAGAAAAGAAAAATTACGAAGAATTCTATAAAATATTAGAGGAAGAGATTGAGAAAATAAAAGATCCAGTCGGAACTTTTTATATGTATAGTTTAGCAAAAGCAATTCTTAATAAAAGGAGAGAAGAATGAAGAAAATTTCTATTGATCCAATTACTCGATTAGAAGGTCATGGAAAAATTGAGATCTTTTTAGAGAATAATAAAGTAAAAGAGGTCTTTTTACAAGTTCCAGAATTTCGGGGATTTGAGAAGTTTTGTGAAGGTAGGAAAGGAGAGGATATGCCTCAACTTACTTCGCGGATTTGTGGAGTTTGTCCAGTGGCTCACCATTTCGCTGCGACTAAAGCCTTAGATAATGCTTATCGTTGCGAAGTGCCAATTAAAGCAAAAAAGTTAAGGGAGTTGATGTATTGTGGCTATATCATTTATGATCATATTTTGCATTTTTATTTCCTTGGCGGACCAGATTTTTTGCTTGGCAAGGATATACCAAAAGAAAAAAGAAATATTATTGGTGTAATAGAAAAATATGGCGAAGAGATTGGGAGAGAAGTGATTAAACATCGTGCCTATGGTCAGAAAATTACTGAGATTATTGGTGGCAAAGCAACTCATCCGGTTTGTGGCGTTCCTGGTGGTTTAACAAAAGGAATAAGTGAAGAAGAACGAAAAGAAATAGAGGAGATGGCAAGAAGTTGTGTCCAATTTTCCCTTTTTACCTTAGAAATTTTTAAGAAAAATATTTTAGAAAATTATAAAGATCTATTCTTTAATGAGAAATTTGATTTGGAAGTATATAATATGGGATTGGTAGATGAGGATAAATGTTTAAATTTCTATGATGGTAAAGTGAGGGTAACCGCACCAGATAATTCGGAATATGCTTTATTTGAGCCAAGAGAATATTTAAATTATATTAGTGAATATGTGTATGAATGGTCCTTTGTAAAATTTCCTTATTTAAAAAATATTGGTTTCAAAGGATTGGTATCTTCACCGGATAATGGGCTTTATCGGGTTGGTCCGCTTGCCCGTTTAAATGTTTCTGAAAGTTTAAAGACAAAGGAAGCCCAAAAAGAGTTTGAGAATTTTTATAAAACCTATAATAAGAAACCGATAAATAATATCTTTGCTTATCACTGGGCAAGATTAATTGAATTGCTTTATGCCTCAGAAAGGGCATTAGAACTTTCTTTGGATAAAGAGATCGTGGGTTATGAAGGAATAAGAAATTTCGATTTAAAAAAGCCAAAGGATGGTGTGGGAATTGTTGAGGCAGCAAGAGGCACCTTAATTCATCACTATTTCTTAAATGAAGAAGGAATAATTGAAAAAGTTAATTTGATAGTGGCAACAACTAATAATAATGGTGTTTTAAATATTAGTTTAAAAATTGGTGCCCTTTCGGTAGAAGAGTATTTAAATAAGGAAGATGAAAAGGTATTAAACCGGATAGAGATGTTTTTCCGTGCCTATGACCCTTGTCTGGCTTGTGCTTCCCATAATTTAAAATTCCAAATTTTAAAAAAAGAAGAAAATAAGATAACTATTATCTTTTAATACTCTTTAAGTCTAATTACTAAATCCTTAACTCTTGACATAGAAAAAAATTTTTGATAAAATATTGGGATTTAATGATAAAAGGTAAAAGTCTCGCAATTATTGGTGCCCAATGGGGAGATGAAGGAAAAGGTAAGATTGTTGATTTTTTTTGTAAATATGCCGATGGTTGTGTTCGTTTTCAAGGAGGACCGAATGCTGGGCATACTGTTATCTTAAATGATAAGAAAATAGTTTTTCACCAATTACCGAGTGGTCTTCTTCATCCTCATTTAAAGGGTTATATTGCCAGTGGTTGCATAATTGATTTAGAAGTTTTAAAAAAGGAAATAACTGAATTAGAAAATCTGGGAATTGATATTAAAAACCGACTTTTTATTGATTATCGTTGTCATCTAATATTTCCTTTTCATAAAGAGATAGATAAAAAAAGGGAAGAATTAAAAAAAGGAGTAAAAATTGGTACTACCCAAAAAGGGATTGGTCCTTGTTATGAAGATAAATATCAAAGAATTGGAATTAGAATCGGTGATTTAAGAGATTTCAATTTATTTACCGAAAAATTAAAACAAGAATTTTTAAGAAAGAATTATTTTTTGATGGAAATATATGAAAGTCCGCCAATCTCGGAAAAGGAATATTTGAATTTTATAAAAGAGAATCGGGAGTTTTTTCTTTCTTTAATTACCGATGTGAGTAAAGCGGTTTATTGGGAGTTAAAGAATTCTAAGAAGATAATTTTTGAAGGTGCTCAAGGCACTCTCTTAGATATAAATTTCGGAACCTATCCTTATGTGACAAGTTCCCATACAATTGCTGGTAGTATTTGTGGTCAAGTGGGCATTCCTTATAATCTAATTGATGAAGTTTGCGGTGTTGCTAAATCTTATACAACAAGAGTTGGTGAAGGTCCTTTTCCCACGGAACTGACCGATGAGATTGGTAAGTATTTACAAGAAAAAGGAAAAGAGTTTGGTGCCACCACTGGTAGAAAAAGAAGGTGTGGCTGGTTTGATTGCGGAATTATTAGATATGCGAAAAGAATTAATGGTTTTGAGAAATTGATTATTACTAAAATTGATATCCTTTCTGGTTTAAAGGAGTTAAAAGTTGCCAATGGTTATCTTTATGAAGAAAAAGAGATTGATGAGTTTGTGCCAGAATTGGCAAACCATTTGAAACCAAAATATTTAGAATTAAAGCCCTTTAATCAAGATTTTAGTAAAGTAAAAAGTTATCAAGATTTTGATAAAGAGGTCTTGGAATTTTTGGAAACGATTGAAAAATTAACCGGTTGTGAAATTTGGGCAGTTTCTATTGGTGAAAGAAGGGAAGATATAATTTTTAAGAAAGAAAATGTTATTACCTAGTAATATTAAAAATAAAAGAAATTCGCTCTCAGTGGTTATCCCAGTTTATAACGAAGAGAAGGTATTAGAGGTGTTACATCAGGAGTTAATAAAGGTTTTAGAATCTTTGAATATGGAATATGAGGTTATTTATGTAGATGATGGTAGTACTGATAGTTCTTATTTGATATTAAAGAAATTTGCTCATGAGAATAGAAGGGTGAAGGTGATTAAGTTAGCGAGGAATTTTGGTCAACAAGCAGCGGTAAGTTGTGGTTTAGATTACTCTAAAAATGATGGAGTAATAATAATGGATGCTGATTTACAGGATTCACCCAATCTAATAAAAGATTTCGTTAGTTATTGGCAAAAGGGTTATGATATTGTTTATCATATCAGAAAGAAAAGGCTCGGTGAACCTTTCTGGAAGGTTTTAGGAATGAAGATTTTTTATTTCCTTTTGACCCGCTTTTCTAATATTAACATTCCGCCTAATGTTGGACTCTTTCGGTTAGTTGATAGAAAGGTAATTTCGATTTTAAAAAATCTTCAAGAAGAAAAGAAATTTTTACCAGGTCTTTTTGCTTATGTCGGTTTTTCCCAAATTGGTATTGAAAGCGAACGACCAGAAAGAAAAGGTGGCAAAAGTAAGTCTTTTTTTAAATTAGCCTCCTTGGCAATTGATGGCCTAATCAATTTCACCACTTTACCAGTAAGATTAATCCAATTATCCTCATTATTTTTTATTATCTTAACTTTCATTCTTTTTATCCTTTTTCTAATCAATAAAAAGGGAATAGTCTTAATTTTTACCCTTTCTTCCTTCTTTTTAAGTATTCTTTTTATTGCCTTATCAATTGTTGGTGAATATCTTTTAAGAATCCATTTTGAATTGAAAAGAAGACCCCAGTATATTATAGAAGAGATCCATAATATTTAATGAGGAAAAAATTACCCTATCTCTTAGGTAGCCTTTCAATCCTTCTTTTTTATAAAGAGATTATCTTTAAAGAGAAGTATTTATGGGATGATATCTTATACCAGTGGTATCCTTTTTTAACCTATTTAAAAGAGAGTATAAAAAATTTTAAATTACCTATTTGGAATCCCTATGTCTTTTCCGGTATGCCCTTCTTAAACGATATCCAATCACAGGTCTTTTATCCTTTAAATTATCTCTTTCTTTTTCTTAATCTCTTTTTAAAACTAACCTATTATCAAGTAGAGTTGATTGTGCTTTCCCATATCTTTCTTATCTTTCTCTTTTCTTTTATTCTCTTCAAAAGTTTAAAAATTGATGAAAAAATTGCCTTTCTTTCCTCCTTATTTTTAACTTTTTCTTCTTTTGTTACTTTAAGGACAATTCAACTTGGTCCTTTAGCAGTTTTTACTTATTTTCCAATTATCACTTACTTTTTCTTTAAATTTCTAAAAGAAGATAAAATTAGTAAGAATGCCATTTATGGTGGAATTATCTTTGGTATCTCCTTTTTTGCTGGTTATCCCCAGTTCTCTTTATTTTTGATTTACAATCTTCTTTTATATTTTCTCTTAAATATTCTTATCAACAAGAAGTTTAATTATTTTCAATTTATTAATCTTTTTATCTTCTTTTTAGTTGGCTTTTTAATAGCGATGATTCAGTTTTATCCCAGTTATAAATATCTTCCCTTTACTGTAAGAAAGAGACTCACCTTTGAAGAGGCGAGCGATGGTTCCTTATCTTTTTTACAATTGATAAATATTTTTATTCCCAAATTCTTTGGTAGCGTTAGTGGCGAAGGAACCGATACTATTTTTTATTGGCTTTATCCTTATGGTCATTATTATTGGGAAACGGGAATCTATTTAGGAATCTTGCCTTTCTTTCTATCTATCTACGGATTAGTCTATTCAAAAAGAAAAGAGAAATACCTATTTTTTATACCAGCAATTCTTTCTCTACTATTTGCCTTTGGTAAAAACTTTTTCTTATATAACCTTCTTTTTAATATCTTGCCCGGTTTAAAACAGTTTCGCTTTCCTTCCCGTTTCCTTGCCATCTATACTTTTAATATGGTAATCCTATCTGCCTTCGGAATTGAAGCCCTTTTAAAAGAGAGAGAAAGAAAGAATTTTTATAAGTTTCTTATTCTCTTTGCCTTCTTCTCAATTCTTCTCTTTCTCTTTTTTAAAGAAAAAATTCCTGATAGATTTTATAAGAATTGCGAAAACCAATTCTTTATCTATCTTCTCTTTTTAATTCTCACAATTTTTATCTTCTTTATTAGAACTAAAAAAATCATTCCCTATTTAGTCGCTATTGGTCTAATTGGTTACTTTGATTTGTTTATCTTTGGCAATAAATTTAGTAAATCACCAATCAGTGATGAAGATTATTATCCTTATACCAGTTTGGTAAGAGAACTCCAAAAGGAAAGAGAAAAAGAATTTTTTAGAATAAATTCAAGAGAAGATAGTTATATGATATTAAAAAGAAACGAAGGCTGTCTATGGAAATTGGAATTGTTAGAGGGTTATACTCCTTTAAATCTTCATAACTTCGCTACTTTCCATATCAAGAAAGATAGAAAAAACCAACTTTTAAATGTGAAATATGAAATTAAGGTTGATAAAGAAAAAATGGAACTTATTAAAAGAGAAAACTATTTGGAAAGGGCAAGACTCTATTATGACTATGTGGTTATTAATGATGATAATGAGATTTTGAAAGTTTTAGATTCTGATACTTTTAATATTTATGAGAAGTTGATTTTAAAGAAAGTTATCCCTAATTTTAATAAAGTTACCGAAAAGGAAAAGATTAGAAATTCTATTAAAATTTTGAAGTATGATATTGACGAGATATTAATTGAGGCAGAGACCAATTATCCGGCAATCCTTTTACTTTCGGAGATTTATTATCCAGAATGGGAGGTAACGGTGGATAATAAAAAGGAAGAAGTTTATGAGGCAAATTATCTTTTAAGGGCAGTGCCAATAGGTGAAGGAAAACATTTAGTTAAATTTTATTATAATAAGAAAAATATTTTAATTGGTCTATCTTTGACAGTTATCACTTTGATTTTGGCAATCTCTCTTTTAATTTTTTTAAGCAGGAAGGACAAAAATTAGGACCTTTTCTATCAGTATCTAATAAGGAATTGGAGAAAAACATCACACATTTTTTATCTTTACAATGTTCCAAATAAAAGAGGTGACCAATCTCATGGGTTGCTTCTTTTAAACTCCTAATAAAAAAGATTGATTCCCTTTTTGGTTTATTATAAAACTCTTCTTTTAATCTTGTTAAAGAGATAACCGCAACCTTTTCCCGGGGAGAGGCTAAACCAAAAATAAAATTAAACCCCCAAACATAAAGATCCACATCACAAACCCCTAAAACTATCTTATCTTTATAACCCAACTTTTTCAATTCCTCTAAAAAATAATGACCCTCATATTGTCTTCGCTTTTCCGAATAACCTAATTTTGGTAAATTAATCTCCTTTTCAATAATCACCGGAATTTCAAAGGTCTTATAAAGTTCCTTTTGTAAGTAATTTAAAAGGGTAGTATCAATCAAAAGAAAAGGAATAAGAATTATTGTATCAATTGTCATCTCTCAATTTCTTTAAGCCAATTAATATCTTTTTACTATGGGGACCTTTCCTTAAATGGTGAAGATATTTTTTCTTTTCTTCTTTTAGTTCTTTTGTCTTTTCATTTTCGCCATAAATTCTTTCGTAGGCAGAAATACCAGCAATCTCGCCTTCCATCATCGCGGTTGATGCCTCTTCAATGCCACTCACATCACCACAAACAAAGATATTTCTAATGGAAGTTTCATAATTCTCATCATAATAAGGCACAAAACCGCCCAGTTCCGGAACATATTTAATCTTTCCATTCACCTGCCAAAGTAAATCAGCAAAAGGAGTTAAACCAACCGCCAAACAGATAAAATCCACTTTTAATCTTTTTTCACTTCCTTTTATTATCTTAAAATTCTTATTAACTTTGGCAATCACCGCACCCGTCACGTAATCCTTTCCAATTGCCTTGACAATTGTGTGGGAAGTTAAAATTGGCACACCACACCTCTTTAACTTCGCATAATGGACATACCAACCACTCACTTTTGGTAAAATCTCAATAACTGCCTTTACCTCAATACCGGCCTGTAATAATTGATAGGAAACAATCAAACCGATATTACCACTGCCAACCATTAGGCAACTTTTCCCTGGTCTTACGCCATATTGATTTACCAAGGTCTGAACCGCACCCGCACCATAAACACCCGGCAAGTCATTATTCTCAAAAAGTAAAAAATTCTCATAGGCACCTGTTGCCAAAATTAAGACATCGGTATTTACTCTTATTAAACCATCCTCTTTTATTACCGCAATAACCTTCTTATCATTCTCTAAATACAAACCAACCGCACAGGCATTTAATAAAAGTTCAATATTTTCTCTTTTCTTTATCTCCTCTTCTAAAATCTTAGCAATCTCAAATCCTCTTAGACCGCAATATAACTCTTCGGAGCCAAAGAATTTATGCGTCTGTTTTACTAACTGACCACCAATATAGGGATTTTCATCAATCAATAAGACTTCACCACCTAAATCAGCAATCATTAAGGCTGCTTTGGTGCCGGCTGGTCCACCACCAATCACAACTATCTTTCTATCTAATATTTTTTTATCTAAGTTATTGCCGTTCAATTCTCATTCCCTCTTTTAAGCGAGTAATACAGACCATTACATTCTTTTTTCCGTCTACTTTCATCAGGCAAGAAGAACAGCGACCAATCGCACAGAAAAAGCCTCTTTTCCTTTTTTTCTCTTTTGTAATATGGAAGACTTTTATGCCGTTGGCAATTAAGGCACAGGCGATTGGTTCATCTTCATAGCCATAATATTCTTTTCCTTCAAAATAAAACTTAACCAATTTTCTTTTTGGGAATTCCAAAATTGGGTGTTCTTTGATTCTTCTTTCAAAGTTCCTTTTTGACATATTCACAGGCATTAGTAAAAAATTTTAGACCATAAACATTTTTTCTTAATGGATGGTGGTAGTTAAAGATACCTCTTTCCGGATGGGGCATCATTCCTAAAATCCTACCAGTATTATCACAGATACCAGCGATATTTTCTATTGAGCCGTTGGGATTATTGATATAAGTTAAAACAATTTGATTATTCTCTTTTAATCTATTTAAAACTTCTTTATCAGAGGTAAAAAATTTACCTTCGGCATGGGCGATGGGTAGTTCAATTATTTCTTCTAAATCTTTGATGAAAGGAGTTTTAGAATTAAAGTTCACTTTTAAAGAAATCCAGCGACATTCAAATTTTTGGGAGTCGTTAAAGGCAAGGGTTATTTTTGGCAAAGAGAAATAATCAGAAGAATGAAAGGAAGGCAAAAGGCCAGTTTTTGCTAAAACTTGGAAGCCATTACAGATACCGATTATTAATTTACCTTCGTTAATAAATTCTATTATCTCTTCTTGGAAGTGGTGGCGCAGTTCGTTAGCGAGGATTTTTCCGGCAGAGATATAATCGCCATAAGTAAAGCCACCAGGAAAACAGAGGATATGGAATTCCTTAAATAGATTTTTATTTTTCTTTAAATAATTGATATGGATTTTAGAGACATAAGCACCTGCTTGATAGAAGGCAAATTCAGTCTCTTCGTCACAATTTGTGCCACTTGTGAAAATAATCAAAACCTTTACCTTATTTACCACCCAATAATTAAAATAAAAATCAAGCAAAAATCAATAAGGAAGATACGACCTTCACAAGTTTTATTTTCCTAATTTTTTAAGGCATTTATTTTTTAATTCGTATGCCTCTTCATAATTTGGATCTATTTTTAGTGTTTCCTCTGCGCAATTTAATGCCTCTTCATATCTGCCAAGATAAAATAAAGTGAGTCCTTTACCAATCCAAGTGTCAATATCTTTTGGTTTTAATTTTAATGCCTCATCAAAACATTTTATTGCCTCCTCATATCTGCCAAGTTTTCCTAAGGCGAGTCCTTTGTTATTCCAAACTTCAGCATCTTTTGGTTTTAATTTTAGTAACTTGTCATAACATTTTATTACCTCCTCATAACGACCGAGTCTAAATAAGAAATTACTTTTCTTTTTCCACCACCAAGTATCTTTTGGTTTTAATTTTAATAACTCGTCATAACATTTTATTGCTTCCTCATAACGACCAAGTCTAAATAAGAAATTACTTTTCTTTTCCCACAACGAAGTATCTTCTGGTTTTATTTTTAATGCCTCATCATAACATTTTAATGCCTCATCATAACATTTTATTGCCTCTTCCTTACGACCAAGTTTAGATAAGAGATCACCTTTCTTTTCCCACAACGAAGTATCTTCTGGTTTTATTTTTAATGCCTCATCATAACATTTTATTGCCTCTTCATATCTGCCAAGTTTTCCTAAGGCGAGTCCTTTGTTATTCCAAGCGTCAGTATATCCTCGGTTTATTTTTAATGCCTCATCAAAACATTTTATTGCCTCTTTATATCTGCCAAGATAAAATTTATATCTGCCAAGATAAAATAAGGCGATTCCTTTGTTATACCAAGCGTCAGCATCTTCTGGGTTTATTTTTAATGCCTCAACAAAACATTTTATTGCCTCTTCATATCTGCCAAGTTTTCCTAAGGCGACTCCTTTGTTATTCCAAGCATACCCATTTTTTGGATTTAACTTTAATGCCTCATCATAACATTTTATTGCCTCCTCCTTACGACCAAGTTTAAATAAGAGAGCGCCTTTATAAAACCACAACCACTCATTTTTTGGGTTTAATTTTAATGCCTCATCATAACATTTTAGTGCCTCCTCCTTACGACCAAGTTTAAATAAGAGATCACTTTTATTTTTCCACAACGAAGTATCTTTTGGATTTAAATTTAATGCCTCTTCATAACATTTTATTTTTTCTTCATATCTGCGAAGTTTGTCTAAGGTGACTATTTTACCAATCGAAGCCTTAGCATGTTTTGGGTTTATTTTTAAGGCCTCATCATAACATTTTAGTGCCTCTTCATATCTGCCAAGTTCTCTTAAGGCGGCTCCTTTGTTATTCCAAGCGTCAGCCAATTCTGGATTTATTTTTAAAGCGGAATCATAACATTTTATTGCCTCTTTATATCTGCCAAGTTCTCTTAAGGCGACTCCTTTGTTATTCCAAGCCTCAGCCAATTCTGGGTTTATTTTTAATGCCTCACCATAACATTTTATTGCCTCTTCATATCTGCCAAGTTTATTTAAGGTGACTCCTTTGTTATTCCAAGCGTCCGCATCTTTTGGTTTTATTTTTAAAGCCTCATCATAACATTTTATTGCCTCCTCATATCTGCCAAGTTCTTCTAAGGCGACTCCTTTACCATTCCAAGCCTCAGCCAATTCTGGGTTTATTTTTAATGCCACATCATAATATTTTATTGCCTCCTCATATCTGCCAAGATAAAATAAGACGACACCTTTACCAGTCCAAG
>CALHQW010000016.1 GCA_938040315.1 uncultured bacterium | reverse complement strand
AAAGAGAAAAATTGATTTAATAAAAAGGATGGCTAAAATTTTAAATAGAAGATGCCATCATTAATTTTTCTCTTTTATTCTTTTCAGGCGATAATCTCTGGCTATGTCTATGATTATGAGACAAAGGAGCCTTTGATTGGTGCCAATATTGTTTTAGAAAATACTATTTACGGCACCACCACTAATAAGGAAGGATATTATCTTTTACAAATTAAAGAAGGAAAATATAAAATCCTTTTCTCTTACATTGGCTATTTAGAAGAAAAAAGGGAAGTTACTATTAATAAAGGAGAGGTTTTGAAGTTGAATATTTATCTAAAAAGAAGTCCCTTAACTCTGAAAGAGGTAGTAGTAGAAAGTAGAAAGCAGAGGATAAAAGAGGAAGTGGGAATTAGTAAGATTGAGATCAGCGAGGAAGATATCAAATTTTTTCCCCGACTCCTCTCTTCTGATTTCTTTCGTTCTTTACAGGTCTTTCCCGGAGTATTAATGGCAACCGATTTCTCTTCTGCCTTATATGTCCGCGGTGGCGGTGCCGACCAGAATCTCATTTTGGTTGACGGCATAAATTTTTATAACCCCTATCATTTAGGAGGATTTTTAGGAACCTTACCGAGTGAGATTATTAAAGAAACCGATTTTTATACCGGCGGATTTCCCGCCGAATATGGCCAAAGACTTTCCTCCGTATTAGATATCACCTTAAAAGAAGGAAATAAATATAAAAGAAACTTTAATCTGGAAATAAACAACCTCTTAACAAAGATAATCTTTGAAGGACCAATTAAAAAAGATAAAAGCAGTTACATTTTTTTCTTCCGCAGAAGTTATTTTGATAAGTTTCTAAAACTACTTAAAATCAATTTTCCTTATTATTTTTTAGAAACTTTCTTAAAGACTAATTATGAATTAGACCAAAAAGGAAAAATATTTTTTACCAATTTTTTGACTAATGACAATTTTAATTTTACCAATTTTAATTTAAATTTTAAATGGGGAAATTATCTATCTTCTCTTACCTTTCTTTATCCTTTCTCTCCAAAATTCTTTACCAAATCCTTTCTCACCTTTTCCTACTATTACTATTATATCAATTTTTATAAGAATCTATTTTTGGTAAATAATTGGGTAAAGGAATTTTCATTAAAGAGTGATTTTTCTTATTATCTTTCAAATAATCATACTTTAAAATTTGGTTTTGAAGGAAAGGCAAGCGATTTCTATTATGATACCAAAATGATGGGTGGTATAAGATATGATATTTTAGGAAAACCAAGAAATCTTGCTTTTTATATTAGTGATCGAAGAGTTTTTAATAAACTAATTTGGGAATTTGGTTTAAGGAATGATAATCAATTTACTAGTTATTATGGTAAGAGGTGGTATAAGCCGATTGATTTTCGGTTCTCTTTAAAATATTTCCTTTTAGAATTGACATCTTTAAAATTTTCCTTTGGTAGTTATTCCCAATTAATCACTGCCCTTTTACCCGAATTTCAACCCATTCCCTTTTTATATATCTGGATACCAACTTTTGGTCCCTATTCACCACAAAAAACTTACCATTGCATCTTTGGTTTTGAAAGTTATTTTTTAGAAAATATCTTTTTTAGTATCGAACCTTATTATAAATATTATCCATTAATTTATGAATATAATGAGCAATCGGATCCTTTTGATATTGAAAGGACCCTTTTTAAAAAGGGAAAGGCAAGATCTTATGGCTTTGATATCTCAATAAAGAGAGAGGCAGGAAGTTTTTTAATCTATCTCACCTATTCTTATTCTTGGGTAAAAAACTATTTTGATAATCTTTCTTACCATCCTTTTTATGACCGTCCGCATAATTTAAACTTTTTAATTATCTTACCCTTCTTTTTTAAAACCAATCTCGCTTTACGCTTTGCCTTTTATACTGGCACACCTTATACTGAGATTCTTTCTCGTTATCGTTATTTTTATTACCGGTATTTGACTGGTAATTGGCAGTATTATTGGTTTGAAAACTACGGCGAAAAAAATGCCTTCCGTTATCCCAATTACCACCGTTTAGACCTAACTTTAGAAAAGGAGATAAAAAGATTAAAAATAAGAATTGATATCTTTAACCTTTATAACCAAAAGAACTTCCTCTTTTACTATTATGATTATAATTATGAGCCACCAATAAGAAAGGTATTCTATCAATTACCAATAATTCCATCCCTATCAATGGAATATGCCTTTTAAGAAAAATTTTTATATTCTTATTTCATTATTTTTATTATTACTCTCTTGTAAAAAAGTAGAATTAGAAAAATGGGAGAGGAAGTTATATGCCTATTGTATATTAAATCCAAAAGAAAAATTTGTTACCTGTATTGTTGATAGTAATTATTCAATTGAAAAGGAAGTTAAAAGTAAAGGAATTGCCGATGCTAAGGTGTTCATTATCAACGAAGAAAGAAAAGATACCTTAAATTTATATTATTATGACAGTCTTTATCAAGGCATTAATAATAATTTTCTAAAACCTTTAAATACCTATTCTTTATATGTAATTTTTCAGAAAGATACCTTAACAAAAAAGACAAAGATTCCTGATACCTTTTCCTTTATTTTTCCCAAAGATAAAGATACAATTTCTTATGATAATTTAAATTATTTTTACTGGAAAAGAAGCAAGGGTGCTTTTGCTTATGCCTTATTTATTTTTAAGTTACCAAAAGATAGTTTATCTGACTATTTTCCCTTATTAACTAAAGATACTTTTTTGGATATGAGAAATATAAAAGAAGGGCTGTTTGAGACTGCTTCTTTTTATGAATTAAAAGTTTATGCCTGGGATTATAATCGTTATCAATGGGTAGTAAAAAGGGGCGAACTCGATACTTTATATAAAGGCTTAGGACATTTCTCTTCCCAAACAAACGATTCTATTGTTATTTTTTTAAAAAAGTAATATTTTTAGGTTGGTTCTGGTAGAAATCCGTAATTTTTTTGAGAAAACCAAGAAGAGATATTAGTTGTTTCAAAAAGCATTCTTTTATAAGAAAGATTTAAAATAAAAAGTGGAATTCCTAATAAAGGAAAACGATAACCCAAAGAAAATACTCTTTTAAAGATATTTTTATAGGAATAAAACTTATGCCAACAATAATCAAGACCTTCTTGTAATCTCTCAATTGTCATATTCTTTGGTTTAAATACCGCATGCCCGCAATCATAAAGTCGCCAATCATAACTAATAATCCGGTTTTCTTCCATCAATCTCTTTTGCAATCTTGTTCCGGGATAAGGAGTTAAGATTGAAAAACTGGCTAATGCCATTTTTGACTTAAAAACAAACTCTAAGGTCTCATCAAAAATATCCGGAGTATCACTATCCAAACCGAATATAAAACTTCCTTCAATTAATATTCCCTCTTCCTGAATTCTTTTTATCTTCTCTAAAAGATACTTGGCTTTTTGATATTTCTTATTCACCTCTTTTAAACCACTTTCCCTAATACTTTCAATACCAATAAAAAGTCCTGAACAGCCACTTTTTTTTGCCAACCTTAATAACTCTAAATCATCAGCAATTGTTAATGATGCTTGACCAAGCCACCTAATTTTCAACGGGATGAGTTCGTAAAATAACTTTTTGGCAAACTTCTTATTACCCATTAAATTATCATCCAAAAAACCAATTAGGGGATGGTTTAGTTCTTCTATTTCTTTTATAATAT
Source organism: uncultured bacterium (assembly GCA_938040315.1). Lineage (GTDB taxonomy): Bacteria > Hydrothermota > Tepidihabitantia > Tepidihabitantales > DTDR01 > DTDR01. The sequence goes on along the minus strand of CALHQW010000016.1, from coordinate 3,477 downwards.
CTTTTATTTCCCGATTACGAAAGGAACGACCAAAGAAAAGGGATACCGAACAGAAATCACAATCATAGGGACAACCACGCGTTGCCTGTAGAATAGAAGTAAAATAATAACCTTTATTTTTAAAAATCTCTCTTTTCGGAGAACCAATATCTTTACTATCTACCCTTTTTCCATAATAGATTGGTTTTAATTTTTTTCTTTTAAAATCTTCAATTACTTCTCGCCAGACATACTCGGCTTCACCAATAACAACACTATCACCATATCTTAATGCTTCTTGCGGTAATATGGAAGGGTGAATTCCACCAAAAATAACCTTGGCACCAACCTTTTTAAAATTCTCGGCAATCTTATAAGCCCTTGGTGCGGTTGCGGTCATAACCGTAATCCCTACTAAATCGGCACCACATTCGTAATTTACATCTTCTAAATTTTCATCCACATAAGAAACAGAAACATCCTCTGGTGTCAAAGAAGCCAAAATTCCTAAAGAGATTTGAGGCATCCGAAAGGCTTTTCCTTTTAACCTTTTTTCTTTCTCATCCTCCATTGCCGGTACAACTAAAAGTAATTTCATAACACCCAATTATAAACCTAAAAGAAGATAAAGTCAAAAGAAAATATATTGATTTTTTTTATAAATTATGCTATAATTAATTAATCTGAGAAAGTAATTGTTTAAATAATTCCTTTGCTGGCTTCCAATAGGGGTGGGGTTGGAAGCCAGTTTTTATTTTGACAGAAAAAATTTTTTAGATATATTTAATTAATGATTCTTCTCTTCTTTCTTTTCTTACAAATTAACGAAGAAATTTTGGTAAACGATGATACTATTGGTGGAAGTATCCAAAATTCTCCCGCAGTTGCTATTGATAGTTTTTTAAATTTTTATGTTGTCTGGTTAGATTATCGAACAAATGATTATGATAGCGATATCTATTTACAAAAATTGGATATCTTGGGAAATAAGATTGGTAAAAATATCAATCTGATTGAAGATCAACCATCGAGAAATATTTGGAGTTATACCAATGGCTCTCCGGATATCGCAATTACTAAAAATAAAATTGTTGTTGTTTATCCGGATAGAAGAAGGGGCAATTGGGATATCTATTGCCAATTTTTTGATTTAGATTTAAATCCGATTTCGCCAATGATTCTTTTGAATGATGATTGGCAGAATGTGGAACAAAATTTGCCAAAAGTAGCGATTTCTCAAAATTATTATATTTTTGTTTGGGAGGATTGGCGAGAAAATCAAAGAACAATTTATGGTCAGATTTTAGATTCCAATTTTAATTTTCTTTCCAGAAATTTTCGGATAAGCGAGATGAGCGGTTATGAACAATTTCAACCAGCAATTAGTGCCTACCCTTCTGGTTTTCTTGTCACTTGGACCCAGAAAATTGGAAATAATTGTTATCTTTATGGCAGAAGATTCTCAAAAACTGGTATGCCTTTAGGGAATAGTTTTCCTATTTTCCCTTTTCCTGCCAAAAATTCCTTTTGTGCAATGGATAAAAAGGGTTATTTTTTTGTTGGCGGAGAAAAAGAGATTGGCGATTATCGAAATATTTATCTTATCCTCTTTGATTCAACCTGTCAGCCACTAACTTCCCCAATCCTTATTAACGATACCTTTCCGATAAATCGGGAAAGGCAACCTCAAATTGCTACTTTACCTAACAGAAAGAAAAGTATTGTTATTTGGTGTGACGGTCGTGAAGGTTTTAAGATTTACGGACAATTTATTGATTCCTTAGGAAATAAAATTGGCAATAATTTTCCAATCTCTAATTTTTCACCCAACCAAGCAACTCCTAAGGTAGCTATTGTAAATGAAACCCTTTATTTAGCAGTTTGGGAAGATTTCCGAGAAAATAATCCGGATATTTATGCTGCCCATTCCTTAAGAAGGGATTTTAAAATTAATGATGACTTTGCCTCATCTATTCAAGATTTTATGTGTGTGGGAATTGATGGAAGAGGAATTTCTTTGGTTGTTTGGTTTGATAAGCGTAATGGCTTTTGGGATACCGATATCTATGGACAATATTTTGATAATTTAGGTAATAAAATTGGTAATAATTTCCGAATAAACGATGATGAGGAAGGAAATGATAATACCTTTCCTTTTTTAGCAGTTAATAAAAAGGGTAGAGCGGTAGTTGTTTGGAAGGATAATCGGAAAGGAAATTATAATGTTTATTGTCAAATCTTTGACGAGAATTTGAATCCTGTTGGTTCAAATATCAAAGTGAGTGAAAGAGCTTTTCCTGAACCTTGGCCACCTTCTTTTGTTGCAATAAACGATTCTGGCGATTTCCTGATCACTTGGAGTTCCACCAATGAAGTTATTCCCTATTGTCAACTTTATACCAAAAGAGGTGAACCAATAGGTAGAAACTTTCAAATTAGTGAAAAAGGTTATTGGCCCTTTCCTTACTTAGATAATGACAAAAGTTTTTGGATCGCTTGGGATGATGGATATATTTATTTAAGAAAATTTGATTCTCTTTATCAACCATTAACACCGCCAATCAGAATTACTCATCACCAGCAAGTTTCCGGACCTTTTATTATAAAAGATAAAAATGGCATTGTATGGATTTCTTGGATGGATATGCGAAGTGGTGCTCGGGAAATCTACGGCGCTCGGTGTAATGAAAATGGAATAATCGGTCAAGAATTTAAAATCAATGATGATAATATTTCGTGTGACCATTGGTTTCCTATTTGGGCATATGATGGTGATACTACTTTATATATCACTTTTACTGACTTTCGAGAAGAGGGAAATTTAAATGTATTGGCACAAAAGTTTCATATCAGTGGCAGAAGGATTGGTAGAAATTATTGTATTCACACTGATCCCTATCCTTATGTTCATCAATGGGCTTGGCAAAGTTGTGCTGCTAATCAAAATTATGTGGCTTATACTTGGGAAGATAACCGAAATTTAAAGAGTTGGGATATCTATTTTAAATTGCTAACTTCACAAACCGAAATTACTCAACGTTCAGAAAATATTTTTAAATTAAAAAACCAAACTATTTTCTTCAAAAAGAAAAATATTAAAAGAATTGAAAATTATTTTACTTTTTCCCTAATTTATGATAAAAAGGGGACGCCTGTAATAATTAAAAATTTAAATAAAATTTCCAAAGGAATTTATTTTCTTAAAGATAAGGGTTCTAAAGGGGCAAAAAAGATGATTATTTTTTAACTCGGTGATTTAAATAGATATTCTCCCAAATCGGCTTTGTAAGATTTTCCAATTCTTTATCGTAATTGGCCATTTTTTCTACATACTCAGGAGTATTTAAAATTTCAGCAGGAGCATAATCAATTGGTCGGGCACCATATTCCTCAATCATTCTCTTAGCAGTCAAAAAATGATCCCTTATCGGACAAGGCCTTAACCAATCACCACTCACTTTGCCACTAGATAAAAAACCATATCTCTTCTGCCACTCC
>CALHQW010000015.1 GCA_938040315.1 uncultured bacterium | reverse complement strand
ACATACAAAAGTATAATGGCAGAGAAGAATATATTGAAATGGCAGGAGGTATTTTCCCCATTCTCGTTTTGTTAGTAAGTAAAGGAAGTGAAAGTTTTGAAAAAGCAGTAGACGACTTATGGAATAATCTTGATGAGAAAGAAAAACAATTAATGATTCCGGTTTTAATTTTTTCTTCTTATGGAGTTAACTATCCTTATTCTATTTTTGAGAAGGTTTATCCTGATTCAATTACAATACTTTCTAATATATGTGATAAAGAAATTCTTTCTATGGAAGATGATTGGTTAAAAACCTGGCATCGGTATATATCAAAGAAGATAATAGAAGATAGACTAAAACTTAGACCAGAAGCAATTCTCAATCACATTAACCATTTTATTGATAATGTGCCAAAAGAAAATAAATATGAAAGTTTTCTTTTTTCATTAGCAACTGAAATTTTAATTGAAATTGAACAAGAATTATCAACGACGTTTGAAGAAGTTTCATTTGAACCAGAATTATCAATGTCGATTAAAGAGATAAATAAAAAATTTATTGATGTAGGTATAAAAATACTAAATAAGGTAATAGAATTGAACCCAACCTCTGCCGAAGCCTATTATATCCGCGGATTTGCCTATTATAATAAAAGGGAGTATGACAAGGCGCTAGAGGACTGGACGAAGGTGATTGAAATTAATCCAGATGATGCCGAAGCCTATTACAATCGTGGAAATGCCTATTATGACAAAGGGGAGTATGAGAAGGCGATAGCGGACTATACGAAGGCGATTGAAATTAATCCAGTCTATGCCGAAGCCTATAACAATCGCGGAGTTGCCTATGCTGCCAAAGGGGAGTATGAGAAGGAGATAGCGGACTATACGAAGGCGATTGAAATTAATCCAGTCTATGCCGAAGCCTATAAGAATCGCGGACTTACCTATTATTATGACAAAAGGGAGTATGATAAGGCGCTAGAGGACTGGACGAAGGTGATTGAAATTAATCCAGATGATTTCTTCGGCTACTCTATGCGCGGACGTATCTATGTTAAGAAAGGGGAGTATGATAAGGCGATAGAGGACTGGACGAAGGTGATTGGAATTATGCCAGATGCTACCGAAGCCTATTACTATCGCGGACTTGGCTATATGAAAAAAGGTGATTACGATGAAGCAATTAAGGACTTTACTGAGGTAATAAAATTAAATCCAGAGGATGTCCAAGCAATGGTTTATTTAGGAGATTGCTATAAGAACAAAGGCGAGAGAGAGAAGGCAAAAGAATGGTATCTTAAGGCATTAGAAAAGAAGGAAAAATTACCAAATGAAGAACAAGAAAGATTACTAAAATATTTAAATGAATTAAATTAGGTAAACTAATATGCCACGATTAGAATGTCATCTTCCTTAAATTATCAAAATCTTCCTCACGAATGAATATAATTTTTATGGCAATATAATTTATAGTAAGAGATAGGAGAATTTGAAATAATAAAAAGAATAGTTAAAATTAGGGATGGTACCTAAAAGGAAGAAGGGGCTTTTGTTTCAGAGTTGGATAAAGAGGTTTTTAGAAAAGAAGGGTTATTTGGTTCATAATCAAAAACCGAGTGGACGTTTGGTTAGAAATAAGAAAAGAAGTTTTTATGTTTCTATTAATAAGGATATTTTTGGTGTCTTTGATTTAGTGGCAATTAAGAAGAATTGTAAGATTAGATGGATCCAAGCAACCTGCGACTCTTCCCTTAAAAGAAGAATTGAGAAAATTAAGAAAATCCCTTTAAGTAGAAAATTTAACTCTTTAGAAATCTGGCAGAAAAAGAAAGGGGAAATAAAAATTATAAAAATTAATGGAAAAAAAATTAAAAGGATTGCCTTAAAATCTTTTAAAATATGAGTGTATTAGTAGTGTTTCTTTTTAATATCTATGTTAATTTTAGTAATTTGGAGTTTAATTTTGATAGTTTTTCCTCTTTTAAGGAAAGTTTGGTTAATAAAAACTTTTCTTTTGATGAAGTTTATCCTTATCCTTATCTACCAAGAAAGATAATCTTTGGTAAGATTAATTCATTAAAGATTAATTATTTTGGTGCTAAAAAATTAAATCTGCCCTTTTCTATTCCTCCTTCACCAAAATTTGGTATCTTAGAAAAGGATTTTCTTTTTGAATTTCCCAGCAAAAAATATCCCGAAAATTTTCTTTTAATTGAAACTTTACAATTTCGGAATGAGAAGGTATTGAAGATAACTTATTATCCCTTTCAGATTTTAGAAAAAGAGATTATTTATCATCCAATAAGTCTGGAATATGAGGAGTTTTTTTTATCCTTGGAGAAATTGAATTCTTTGGATACTTTAAGGAATTTTTTCTCAGATTTTTATTATGTTTTTAAAATTTATGTTGATAGTTCTGGTTTATATAAAATTACTGGTAAAGAGTTAAAAGAAAAGGGGCTTAACTTATCTTTGATTTCACCAAAGAAAATTAGGATTTTTAATATTGGTGATTATCTACCAAACAGATATTATCCCGATAGTTTAATCGAAATTCCCTATCTATTTTTTGGTAAGGATAGTAATAAATTTAAGGAAGATGATTATATTATCTTTTATGCTCGGGGTGCTTCTTTTTTTAGAGATAAATTTAAAGAGTATCATAATAATTTGTGGAGTTTATATAATGTCTATTTTCTCTGTATCGGTGATAAAGATGGAAAAGTAATGAAAAGGGTCTCTTCTTTACCAGATACGAATGAGGTATTTAAGAATTTTTCAAAAGAAAAGAGGCATTTTGAGTTAGATAAGGATTGTCCTGCTCGTGGTGGCCTTTTATGGATTTGGGATAGAATTTCAAAAGAGAGTTATGAGGAATCTAAAAAAATTGACTATTCTTTTAATATTAAAGATGCCTTTTTATTAAATAACTTAAAATTTCGGATATTTAGTGAGAGTTATTCTGATTTTCTTGTAAAAATCTATTTAGATAATAATTTTATCGATAGTGGAAAGGTCTCTTCGGCAATTGCACCAATTGGTTATACCTATAATAAAGAAATAAACACTCCGCTAAAAGATAAAATAAATCTCTCCCTTATCTTTTATAAAGAGAATAAGGCAATGGTTTTTTATACTGATTATTTTGAGATGACTTTTTTAAGGAATTTAGATTTTAAAGAAGGACCTTTTTTTATTATTTTAGATAGTTTAAAGAAACATAATATCAAAGTTAAAAATCCAAAAAGACCGATTATCCTTGATATCACCAATGAATTTGAACCAAAAGTTTTAAAAGATTATTTAATAAAAAAAGATACCCTATATTTCTCTTATAAGGTTTATGATACAACAATTTTGTATCTTACGGATCTTAATAAAGTAAGAAAGGTTAAAAAGATTGAGGATAAGAGTTATTATAGAAATAGTAATATTCATTCTCTTTCTGGTGATTATCTAATTGTTTGTCCGAGCGAGTTATATTATCCTTGCTTGGAGTTAAAGAGGTATCGCTCAAAAAGTATTAGTACAGAGGTTTTTAAGTTGGAAGAGATAGTGGATCATTATTTATTTGGAATTTTTGAACCTTATGCTTTAAAGAAGTTTTTTTCTTTAAAAAGGCCAATGTATGGTTGTTTAGTTGGTGATGCAACCTATGATTATCGTGGTCTTTTATATAATAAGCCACAGGTTTTTACTTATGAGGTTGGTTATGGGTTTGATTTTAATGTTTACAATACGAGTATTTATGCCTTAGATTCCTATTTTGCCGATTTTGATGAGAATGGAAAAAGTCCTGATTTTATCTTAACAAGATTGCCATTAAGAAATGAAAAGGAGATAAGGGAATATCTAAATAAATTAAAAGAATACGAGAAAAATATTACTGATTATAAAAAGCGAATAATTTTATCTGCTGATGATGAGTATAAAGGAAGTCCAAGTGAGCCGGATGAGTTTCGAGATGAACATATCAGAAATTGCGAGAATATTTCAGCAATTATTCCGAAGGATTATGATGTTTATAAGTTATATCTTACCGAATTTCCTTTTCTTGGTTCTGAGGATAAGACAAATAGTCGGGATGAGTTAATAAGATTATTAAATAATAAAGGTTTTTGTTTTTTCTTTTATTTTGGTCATGGTGCTGGTTTTCAGATTGCCCATGAGAAGTTATTAACCTTAGGAGATGTTGAGAAGATAAAGGCAAGGCCAAATTATCCGATTGGTTATTTTGGTAGTTGTGGAGTTGGTCGGTTTGATGACACCAAATTTGAGGCACTCGCGGAAGAACTTTTAAGAAATAAAGAAGGCTTTATTGCCACAATTGGTGCGATAAAAGGAACTTCGCCACCTTCTAATGAAGAACTTTTAAGGAGATTTATTTTGGCAATATTTTATCATAACAAAGATATCTTAGGCGATGCCTTTTATAATGCCTGGCTTATAAATACCTTTTACCATCTTTTTGGTGAGCCATTAACAAAGTTGAATATTCCAAAAAGAAAAGAGATTTCCTTACAGATAACAAAAGAGCCCTTTTTAGGCGGTAAGAAGATTGAAGTTAAAATGAATTTTAAAAAAGGGGTTTCTTATAGTTCGGCAAGTTTTTCCTTAGGTAAGATAAAAAGGCGATATAAATCACCAGTTATTGATATCTTTTATACTTTGTCTGGTGAGGAGATTTTCCAGACAAAAAAGGTATTAAAAGATTCTTTTTATAATTTCTCCTTTATATTTCCAAAAGGTTTAAAAATGGATACAATATTTTTAGGCTCACCAGAAAATTATTATTGGGAGATTCCAAAGACATTAAAACTATCAATCTTTTACAAAATAAAAGATTCCTCTTTTACTTTTAATATTGATACTTTTTTAAGAGATACCTTATTTTACGAGAATTTTGATAGTTTGCCACCGGTAATCTATTTATTGGCGAATAATAAAATTATTAAAGATACCTTTGAGGTTGAAAAGAGTTTTGAATTAGAGATAAGGGTAATTGATGAGAGTGGAATTTTTTTAAAGAAGCAAGAAATTTATTCACCAAAATTGATAATTGAAGATGAGATAATTGATTTAGGCAATTATTTTATTTATTTAGATAGTTTTTATTATTGTAAAATACCGATAACTTTAAAAAGGGAAGAGAATTTTCTTCTTTTTAGGGTTTATGACAATCTTTTAAATAAAGGCGAGAAGAGGGTTTTATTAAAAACAAAAATTATTCCCAAGATTGAGATAAAAGATTTGGCGGTTGTTTGCCAGAAGGAATATTTATATTTTACTTTTTATTTAAATGAAGAATGTTTGGGAAGTATTAAGATTTATACGCTTAATGGTCGGAAGATACTGGAAAAAAATAACTTACTTTTTAACTTTGGCTTTAATGCTTTTCCGATAGAAATCAACAATTTGGCGAGAGGTGTTTATCTTTATAAATTAACTTTCTCTTCTTTACAAAGGAAAGAGAAGAAAGAAATTATTAACAAGGTAATAATTGACTATTAAAAAAATTTAATTTATTATTTATTTATGAATTTTTGTGTTATTGGTTTAGGAAGGTTTGGTAGTCAGATGGCAAGGGCATTAATTGATGAGGGTTTTGAGGTGATTGTGATTGATAAAGATGATAACAAGGTGAATGAATTCAGTGAGATAGCGAGTAGTGCCTTAATTTTAGATGCTACTGATGATAAAGGTTTAAGAGAGAGTGGTATAAGTGAAGTGGATTGTGTAATTGTGAGTGTTGGTCAGCGGATTGATGCGAGCATATTGATTACGATGCATTTAAAAGCGATGGGTGTAAAAGAGGTGGTGGTAAAGGCGGTTGATGAATTGCATGCCGAGATTTTAAAAAGGATTGGTGCTGATAAAGTGATTTTGCCCGAAAAGGAGACTGCCATAAGATTAGCCAAAGCCTATCATTCAAAGAGATTTTTTGGAATCTTAGAGGTGAATCCCGAATATTCAATTGCCGAAATTTCCGCACCAAAAAGTTTCTTTAATAAGAGTTTAGGAGAATTAAAATTGCGTGAGAAATTTAATATTACGGTAATTTTGATTAAAAGAAAATCTCCCTATCTTAATGAAAAGGGAATTCCCGAGATGAAAGAAGAGATAATCGTTTCACCAAAAGGTGAAGATGTAATAATGGAAAATGATATCTTAGTAGTTATTGGCAAAGAAAAAGATTTAGAAAGGATTATTAAAGAATGAAAAAGATAGATAAAAAAGATTATGAAGATTTATTAGAAACTGGTCAATTTTATCTTTTAAATAAAAATTATGAGGAGGCGATTGAGATCTTTAAAAAGGCATTGGCAATAAAAGAGGACTATTTTATTTATTATCAATTAGGGATTGCCTACGAAGGTTTAAATCAATTTGCTGAGGCAAAAGAGATGTATCGGAAAAGTTTGGAATTAAATCCCGATTTTAAAGAAGCCCATAAAAGGCTTGATGAATTAGTAAAAGAATGAATTTAAAAAATATTATTATTATTTTTATATTAATTTTAATGTGTGGCTCAAAGCCACAAAAAAAATTGGAGGTAAAAATGGTTAGAAAACCCTATGTTAGTGGTCAATTTTATCCGGCTGATAAGATTCAATTAGCAAAAGATATTAAAAACTATCTTAACGAGGCAAAAGTGAAAGAGATAAAAGATGAGATTATTGGTGTGATTTCGCCCCATGCGGGTTATCCTTATTCCGGCAAAGTAGCTGCCCATTCTTATAAAATTATTAAAGATTTAAAAGTAAACACGGTGATTTTATTAGGACCTTCCCATCGGGCAAGTTTTCAAGGTTTTGCTTTATACGGTAGTGGTTCTTGGCAAACTCCCTTAGGCGAAGTTTTAATTGATGAAGAGATTGCCAAAGAATTAAAAGAAAAATGTGTTTATCTAAAAGATTTAAAAACCGCTCATGCTTTTGAACATTCTTTAGAAGTCCAAATTCCTTTCTTACAAGTAATTTATAAAGATTTTAAAATTGTGCCAATAATGGTTTTGTTTCCTACTTATGAGGAGTGTGAAAGTTTAGCAAACGCAATTAGTGAAGTGATGAAAAACTCCAAAAGGAAGATTATTTTTATTATCTCTTCTGATTTATATCATGGTTATTCTTATGAAGAGTGTGTTGAGACCGATAAGAAAACATTGAGTTATATTGAGAGATTAGAGCCGAAAAATTTTTATCAAGGTTTAATAAAAGAAGAGGTTCAGGCTTGTGGTGGTTTTCCAATTTTGATTGGAATTTTGGTTGCTAAAAATCTATCAGAAAAGGCAAAGGCAATTATTTTAAATTATACCAACTCTAACGATGTGATGGGAGTAAAGAGTGGTTATTGTGTTGGTTATGGCTCGGTTGTTTTTACCCTTCCAAAAGAAAAAGAAGAATTTGAATTGAAATTGAGTGAAGAGGAGAAGAAAGAGTTATTAAACATTGCCCGTCAGACCTTAGAGAGTTATCTTAATAACAAGAAAATTCCTGATTTCAAAATAACTTCTGAAAATTTAAAAAAGCGGTATGGTGTCTTTGTTACTTTAGAGAAGTTTGGTGAGTTAAGAGGCTGTATTGGTTATATTGAAGGGATAAAGCCATTATACGAAGGAGTGATTGATAATGCGTTAAATTCGGCGTTAAGAGATCCGAGATTTCCACCAGTTAGTTTAAAAGAGTTAAAAGATATAAAAATTGAGATTACTATCCTTTCACCATTAAGAAAGATTGACGATATTAATAAAATTGTTGTTGGTAAGCATGGGATATTTATCAAAAAGGGTTTTTATCAAGGTTTACTTTTGCCGCAGGTGGCGGTAGAAAATAATTGGGATAGAGAAACCTTTTTAAGACATACCTGCCTGAAGGCCGGTTTGCCTCCTAATAGTTACAAAGAGAAAGATACGGAAATTTACATCTTTGAAGGTCTAATTATTAGTGAAGAGTAAAATATTTCTTTTACTTATTCTTTTTAATCTTTTAGTGAATAAGACAATTACTGCTGATAAAAAGAGAAAAATTCTTTTTTATGCTTCTGGTAGAAAGGTTTTTATCTATGATGTGAAAAACAAAGGAAATTTAAGACTTCTTTCCGAAGGGATAACTGCCCAGGATAAGATTAACAGTCTTTTCTATTTTAAAGATAAACTATATCTTGCTACGAAAAAAGGAATAGAAATTTGGGATGTTAAAAATTCTTACCATCCCTTTTTAATAAACTTCCTATCTTTAAAAGAAGATTGTGAAGATATTAAAGTTATCAATTCCTATATGTGTCTCTTAACAGGAAAGGAATTAAAGATTTATAATATAGAGAACTTAAATAATCCTTATGAGATTAGTTCACTTTCTGCTTTTGGTTATCCACTCAATTTTTTTTATTTATAAAAATTACTGCTATGTGGCTGATCGCAAGGAGGGCTTAAAAATTATTGACATTAAAGATATTTATAATCCTTACGAAATTGGCTATTACAAAAAGATAAAACCGGTTTTGGATGTTTATGGTGGAGAGAATTTAGTATATCTTGCTTGTGGTAAAAGGGGGTTAGCGATAATTGATACAAAATTAAAGAGGTTTCCCGAAGAGTTAATTAATTATCAGGTAAGAGGCTATTCCCTTGCTCTATTTTATGAGAAGCCTTATATTTATATGGCTACCGATATTGGTTTAAGCGTAATTAATGTAAAAGATCCCTATTCTCCAAAAGAGATTGATTATTATGAGAGTGAAAGTAATATAAAAGATGTTTTTATAAATTTCCCTTATGCCTATTTAGATAGTGAAGAAGGTTTAGAGATTGTTAAAATTGGTGAGAAGAAAAATTTTTTTACCCTTTTATCATTCTTTTATTTTATTATTTTAATTCTAATAATTGTCTATATTATCTATCGTGTTCCCCAAATATATAGAGATTGGAAAGAAAAAATTAGGGGATGATACCTAAGAAGTTATGTAAAAGAAAATAGATTCTACCAATTAGTAAAGAAATTCTTGCCATTACGGTATAACCAAAGGAAGCGCCGAAGGCGACCATAATAAAAATAATTCCTAACCGAAAGAAGAGATTTGAAACTCCTTTAAATTCTTTTGAGAAATAGAAATAGAGAATTGTTGAGATAACTCCGATAACCAATAAGATATTATTAATTGTTGTTAAGGGCAATAAAGTAGCGCCAATTTGAGGAATTAGAAAGCCTTGGATACTGGCAGTAACTCCTAAGCCAGCACCGATACCAATTGTAAAGGATAAAGGAATTCTTGATATCCAAGCAGTTTTTGGAAACCAACGGGTAAGCATTAAAACACCCAAGATCGCCGGAATTAATAATATCCATTTTTCAATTCCGACAGAGGTGACAAATCGGTCGATCAGCATTGGTTTAATATCAAAAGCCCACAAATAGATAACCCAAAAGCCAGCCGAGACACCAACATAAATGTGTTCAGCAAGTTTATAGAAAGGATTATCTTTATATAAGAAAGAGAAAATAGCCAGTGTTAAAGTTGCCGCCAACCAAGTGCCAATTATGTTTAACATCATTTCTTTTTCTTTAAAATAAAATAGCCAATATTACCGATAATAATAAAAATAATTATTAATAAATGGACAAAAGATTGGGCAGGCATTCCTAAGATAGCACTGCCTGCCTTTTTTACTAATGTTTCATATTCTGCCGCTCCTTGTAATCCACCAATTAAGCCAACGATCTGTTTTGCTTGAAGATAAGGAAACATATCCGGAGCAACAACGCCAGTGGTTCCTAAAATTATTTTTTGATTAAAACGGGCGCCAGCAAATTGAACCCAAGCATCACCAGTTGCGCCAGCCTCTAAACCAACTAAAATATCAATCTGTTGATAATTTCTCACTTTTCTCATAAAAGGAAAAGAATCAATTGGAATTCCTTTATAATCAGTGGGGAAAAAATCCCTAATCTCTTTACCAATTCCCACCATCAGAGCAGTATAACCAGGCCGATAACCTAAATTTACATAATCTTCACCATATTTTTTATTATACTCTTTAGCGACCTGATTTAATGCCATTTCACCTAACGGAAGTCCTAATGCCCATTGACCTAATAATATTACTTTAATATCCTTAGAAAAACAGTGCCTTAAAATTCCAACTAACATTGGTTGTAATTCTGGTTCAGATGCCGCATCATAATCAATAGAAATCATTACAATTGAACCAGGCTTTAAATTGTCGATCTCGGAGAAAGCCATTTTCACTTCGTTAGAAATCCTAATAGGCATAATCATTCTAAATATCATTGGTAAAGAGACGACCAAAAATACCAAAAGATAAATTATTCTTCGGTCAATTGTCGCTAATTTTGTCCAAATATTCTTCATTTTGTTATGTAAGTTCTTTCAATACCTAAAATAATTCTTATTGACATGGCAATACCACCAAGGGCGGTGCCAATAAAGATTCCTCTTTTTGCTGCATTCTGCGGTATATTCATTATCCAATCACTTATCAAAGCAAAAACCTCCTTTTTAGCCAGTTCTTCATAAGAAATGGCAGGAAAGATAGAAGAGATAAAATAAGCAATACCTTTCCAGATATAAGAACCAATTGGTACTCGACCAAGCATAACAATTGTTGCAGCAATTAATAGTAATGTTGCTTCAAAGGTTCTTGCCCGAAATGCTCGATAAGCTGCTGAGGCAATAAAAAAAGCAAGAAGAGCAAACATCGTTGCCTGAAGGGGAATAATTACATAGGTATAAAGATACATAAAAGGTGAATTTAAAGCAAAAGGTGTTTTAAATTTAAACCAGGAATAGAAACCTAAGATTAAAGTGAAAAATAACGAGAAAAGCAAAATGAGACTATGAATATTAAATTCCCTCTTTAATTTTGTTAAATGATATCTTACCAGGCTATCTAAACCCAGTAAGACAGTAAAGCCGGAAATAATTGAATACCAGATTAAAAATCGCTGCTCCAAATCACCAAAGGGTTTATGAGGAATAAAGAAAGTGATAATCAAAAGCATTCCCGTAAAGAAAGTTATAATTAATGGTAATTGGGTTCTTATCATAAAATAGTAAAAATATTTTTAATGAACTGATAAATTGGTGCTACATTTTTAAAGAAAATTGATAATGTAGCAATTAATACCGAGATAACCAAAATTATTAAAATTATTGCTTTTAAGAAATCTTCGCCTTTTAATGAACCAAGCATTTGGGGTTCTGGTTTTAGATAACAGGAGGCAGCAAACATTTCTTCACCAATTAAAGTATAGTCACAGGCAGCAATAAAAAAAGGTAATTGGGTTATTGCTGTTGTGCCGGCAATTTGGATGGCACCAACCGCATGACCAGTTTCTGCTAAAATCAAAGATTCCGCAAAAAAATAACCTTGCCAAAATATTGCTCCTGGTTTTTCTCGCATAATTATTCCATCACAGCCAGCTGCGTAACCAAACTGATCAGAAGTTAAATAGGTGATATCTCCTTCTTTGTACAAGTCAGGTCTACCACTTTCTAAATATGCCTCTTTTACGGTTTCTTGTGCTGCGGTCATTACAATTGGGTCATAATTAGGGATGATTAATCTTGTGCCGTATTCCGCTGCCTTTTTGGCAATTTTTGATAAAATTGATAATGCCGCAATTGTTACCACATCGGTAATAGCACCGAGACCAAAGGAAAATAAAATTGGCCTTCCCATTTCTGTTGCCCGACCAACCGCATCATCAACAGCATCAAGGCCACTTATCTTTCTAACAAATAATTTCTCACCTTTTCTTGCCTTTTCAATATAATATAAAAAAACGATAAATAAAATGATAGTAATAATTAAGACATTAAAACGATTTCTGTTAAACCATTGAGGACGAGAAAGTATTGGACCAATAATTTCTGATTTTAATGTATCCTTTTCTCTTATTGCCCAGATTTGATAATAATAATCTTTATTATCAATTAAACCTTTATCTTCATAATAATTATATTGAGATAAAACAAAGCCCACATTTTCAAAAATCCCTTCTTTTTTATCACTCCGATAAATCTCAAAGAATTTTATTGGATTTTCTAAAGAAATGAATTCTTCTTTTATCTGCCATTCTAAACTGATACTGCCACCTTCATCTGAAGGAGTGTCATAGCCTTTCACGTATTCAAAATAATTAGAAAAAATAAAAATAATAAAGAAAAAATACATTAAATAATTATATGAAACCTTTAAAAGAATTCAAGTTTGACAATATGTTTTTTTTAAGTAAAATAAAATGGTATGAAAAGAGTTTTGATTAGAGATTTAAATAAGTATTTAAATAAACAAGTTTTAATATATGGATGGGTTGAAGGAATAAGGAAATTAGGCAAGTTAAAATTTTTTATTATCCGGGATAGAAGTGGCCAAATTCAAGGAGTTTGCGATAAAGAGATTGAAAATTTAGATAAATTAGAAAAGGCGTCTGTGGTTAAGATTTTTGGTAAGGTAAAAGAAGAAACGCAGGCACCAAAAGGAATAGAGATTTTGATAGAGAAAGTTGAAATTTTAAATTTGCCAAAAGCAACTTTACCCTTTGAATATTACCGGGATTTATCCCTTTTGAATTTAAAATTGGATATGCTTTTGGATTATCGACCATTAAGTTTAAGGAATAAAAAAATTGGTAATATTTTTAGAATCCAAGCGGGAATTATTAAAATTTATCGGGAATTTATGGAAAAGAATGATTTTTTAGAAGTCCATACTCCGAAAATTGTTTCTTCTGGAACAGAAGGAGGTAGTCAACTTTTTAAAGTTGAATATTTTGATAGAGTTGCCTATCTTGCCCAAAGTCCTCAATTTTATAAACAGATGTTAGTTGGTGCTGGTTTTGAAAGAGTTTATGAAGTTGGCTTTGTTTATCGAGCAGAAGATCACGAGACTTCTCGCCATTTAAATGAATACCTTTCTTTGGATTTAGAAATGGGATTTATTGAAGATGAAAATGATGTAATGGATTTAGAGGTAAAATTTTTAAAATATCTTTTTAGATATTTGAGAAAAAAATATCAAGAAGTTTTAAAAGAATATAATATTGAATTAGAAGAAATAAGAGAAATACCAAGGATTCCTTTTTATGAAGGTAAAGAGATATTGAAAAAAGAGTATAATAAAGAAATTTTAGGCGACGATTTAACGCCAGAAGAGGAGAGGCTTTTATGTGAATATTCATTAAATAAATATGGAACAAATTTTGTTTTTGTTACTAAATTCCCTCGAAACATTCGACCTTTCTATACTATGCCCGATAATAATCCAACTTATTCTCGGGGTTTTGATTTACTTTATAAAGGGATGGAAGTAACTACTGGTAGCCAAAGGATTCATGATTATGATATGCTTTTGGAGAGTATTAAATATTTTGGTTATAATCCAGAAAATTTTAAGTTTTATTTAGAAATTTTTAAATACGGAATGCCACCCCACGGTGGTTTAGCAATTGGCGCTGAGCGACTTACCTGCCAAATATTAAATTTAAAAAATATTAGAGAAGCAAGTCTGTTTCCTCGTGATCGGTATCGTTTGGTACCTTAATGAAGAATAGAAGAGTTACCTTAGAAGTTCTGTCAAAAGATAAAGAAGTTATTGCTTTAATTAAGGCGGCTGATAAACAGTTAGAAATGATTGGTTATACTGAACACGGATTGAGGCATTCTCGACTGGTTGCCGAAAGAAGTTATTATATCTTAAAGAAATTAGAATATAACGAAAGAAAAGCAGAACTCGCAGCAATTACTGGTTTCTTACATGATATTGGCAATGTTGTTAATCGGGATAAACATGAACATATGTCAGCAATTCTTGCTTATCAGATATTGAAGAGAATGAAAATGCCTTATCAAGAGATTTTAGAGGTTGTTTCAGCATTGGGTAATCATCACGAAGAAAATGGGTCACCGGTTTCGGAACTTTCAGCAGCCTTAATTATTGCTGATAAATCTGATGTCCATCGGTCAAGGGTAAGAAATCCAGAGTTAGTTAAATTTGATATTCATGACCGAGTAAATTATGCAGTTAACAGGTCAGTTTTAGTCGTTGATAATAAAAAAAGAAAAATAATCTTTGATTTAGAAACCGATACCAAAATTGCTTCCGTAATGGAGTATTTTGAAATCTTTTTAAATAGGATGGTAATGGCGAGAAGAGCTTCTCATTTCTTAGGTTGTGAATTCGAACTTTATATTAACCAAACAAAATTAATATAAATGGAAGAGATAATAAAAAAAATTATTTATTTAGCCAAGTTGAATTTTCCTCCGGAAGAATTGGAAGATTTTATTAAAGAATGTGGAAAAATAGTTAATTATTTTCAGGAATTAAAAAAACTATCCAAAGAAGAGAAAGAAATTTGTAAAGAAACTGAACTAACAACGAAATGTCCGTTAAGAGAAGATACAGTAAAATTGGGTGATAGAGATTTCTTAAAGGACTTGCCAAACTTTAAAAGAGGTTATTTTCGGATAAAAAAAATTTTATAATGGATATCCTTAAATTAAAAATTAGCGAGATTCAAAATCTAATAGAAAGAAAAGAATTAAGTTATTTGGAACTAATTAAAGAAGTGTTCAAAAGGATTGAAGAGAATAAGGAATTAAATGCCTTCATTTCTCTCTTCCCCGAAAAGGCGATAAAAAAAGCAGAAGAGTGTGATAAGGAATTTAATAAATTAAAAGAAATTCCTCATCTTTTGTTTGGAATTCCTGTTGCGATAAAAGATAATATTGCTTATAAGGGAGAAAGACTTACCTGTGCTTCCAAAATTCTAAAAGATTTTATTTCTCCTTATTCCGCAACAGCCGTTGAAAGATTAGAAAAAAAAGGAGCGATAATTATTGGTAAGACAAATTTGGATGAATTCGCGATGGGTTCCTCTAACGAGTTTTCTTATTTTGGTGTGTGTTTAAATCCAATAAATAAGGAATATGTACCTGGCGGTTCTTCCGGAGGTAGCGCTTCAGCAGTTGGTGGAAATATGGTGCCAGTGGCTTTGGGTTCTGATACTGGTGGTTCAGTAAGACAACCGGCTGCTTTTTGTGGTGTGTGTGGTTTAAAGCCAACTTACGGTCGGATATCAAGGTTTGGTTTAGTTGCTTTCGCTTCTTCTTTAGATGTGATTGGTATTCTTTCTAAATATATAGAAGATTGTGCGATTGTTTTACAAGTAATTAGCGGCTATGACGAAAGGGATTCTACTTCAGCCCAGATTGCGGTTCCTGATTATCTTCCTTTAAAAAGTAATTTAAAAGAAGTGAAAGTAGGTATTTCTAAAGATTTCTTTTTAAAAGAGATGGAAAATTCTTTAATAAAACTTTATGAAGAATTTTTTAAATTATTAGAAAAAAAAGGAGTAAAATTATATGAAATTTCTTTGCCAAAAATTAAATATGGAATTTATGCTTATCATCTGATTGCTACTTGTGAGGCTTCCTCTAATTTGGCAAGATACGATGGAATAAGATATGGATTAAATATTGAAGCAAAGGATATTGATGAGTTTTATATAAAGGTAAGAAGTGAAGGTTTTGGAAAAGAGGTGAAAAGAAGAATTATTTTAGGAACATACGGACTTTCTAAAGGATATTATGAAGAATATTATGGAATAGGCATTAAAATGAGAAAAAAAATAATAGAAGATTTTATGAAGGCTTTTGAAAAAGTGGATATAATTTTAGCACCTACTTCACCAACTTTACCATTTAAACTTGGCGAGAGAACAAAGGACCCAATAATGATGTATCTTTGTGATATATTAACTGTACCAATATCTTTGGCTGGTCTGCCAGCTTTATCAATTCCTTTAAAATATAAAATAAACAACTTTCCAATATCTCTTCAAATTATTGGAAAACCCTTTGGGGAGAAAGAGATATTAGATTTTGCTTATGGAATTGAACAATTATGAAGTAATCATTGGTTTAGAAATTCATTGCCAATTAAAGACCCAGTCCAAGCTATTTTGTTCTTGTCCTACAGAATTTAATAAGGAAGCAAATATTAATGTTTGCCCAATTTGTTTAGGATTTCCTGGAGTCTTGCCAGTTTTGAATAAAAAAGCAGTAGAACTTGCTCTAAAATTGGCATTAGCATTAAATTGTGAAATAAATAAAAAAAGTTTTTTTGCTCGTAAACATTATTTTTATCCTGATCTACCAAAGGGTTATCAGATAACTCAGTATAAAGTTCCTTTGGCTTATAATGGTTATTTTTTAATCAATAATAAAAAAATAAGAATTAGAAGAGTTCATTTAGAAGAAGATTCAGGAAAACTTATTCATACAGCAAACGAGACTTTAGTTGATTTCAATCGGGCAGGAGTTCCTTTGGTAGAAATTGTTACTGAACCTGATTTCCGCAGTCCTAAAGAAGTAGTCTCTTTTATTGAGGAATTGAAAACAATTTTAATCTACTTAGATATCTCGGATGCCGATATGGAGAAAGGTAATCTAAGATGCGAACCTAATATATCCTTACGATATAATAATTATTCTTCAGAAAGAAGAGAAATAAAAAATTTAAATTCTATAAAAAATGTTTATTACGCGTTGAAATATGAAATTGAGTATCAGAGGAGTGTGTTAGAGAAAAGAGAAAAAGTAGAAAGGGCAACTTTGTTATGGAATGAAAAGGAGAGAAAAACTGAGATAATGAGGACAAAAGAGGAAGAAGAAGATTATCGATATTTTCCTGAGCCGGATTTACCACCATTAGTCATTAGCGAAGAAGAGATTGCAAAAATAAAGGAAGAAATTAAAGAACTTCCCCAGGAGAGAAAAAAAAGATTAATAAGAGAATATAATATAAAAGAAAAATTTGCTGAAATAATTATTAAAGATAAAAATTTGTGTGAATATTATGAAAATCTGATGAAATTGGTGAAAGATAAAAATTTAGCGACCAATTGGCTAATAAACGAAGTTTTAAGAGTATTAAATGAAAAGAATATTGAAATTAATAAATTTCCCTTAAAGATTGAAGAACTGGGTTATTTTTTAAATCTATTAAGTGATAACCAGTTACCTATGGGTAATATAAAGAAAATTTTTTACGAATTAGTAGAAAAAAAGATTACTTTAAAAGATTTAGAAAAATTTTCAATAAAAAAGAAAGAAGAAGATTTGGATAAAATTATTATAGAAGTTTTAGAAAAAGAAAAAGAAGTAGTGGAAAAATATAAAAAAGGAAAAAAGGGAGTGGTTGGTTATTTAATTGGTAAAATAGTAAAAGCAGCAAAAGGTAAAGTTGATCCAAGAGAAGTGAGAGAGAAAATAATTAAGATTTTAGAAAAAGATTAATTATTTTTTTGTTAGAGAAAATTAAGGAAAGGTATAAAAAGTATACTTTTTTAAATAGAGATTTAGAAAATTGAATTTTAAATGTTTTTAGGGTGGGCTTTAAAAAATCATTTAATTCTTGATTTTTTAAAAAAAATTTTTATAATTTTTTTCAATGGGGGTGTAGCTCAGTTTGGGAGAGCATCTGCTTTGCAAGCAGAAGGTCGGCGGTTCGAATCCGCTCACCTCCATCATTTTATTATTAAATTGATAATTCGGTTTAAATCTTCATCTGAATAATATTCAATAATAATTGTGCCACCTTTTCCTTTCTGTGATATATTAACTTTTGTGCCCAAAAAACTTTTTAGTTTTTCTTCTAAATCACTAATAAAAGGATCTTTCTCTTCTTTCTTTATTTTTTCCTTTTTCTTTATTCCTAAGGATGAAATTTTTGCCTCTAATTGTCTTACTGATAAACCTTCTTCAATTATTTTTTCTGCCCAATTTTCTTGGCTTTGTCTATCAGGCAAGGAAAGTAAAATTTTGGCATGACCGGCACTTATCAGATTACTGGCTAAATACTCTCTTACTTTTGGAGGTAAGGTTAATAATCTTAATGCATTGGTAATTGTTGCTCGGTTTTTACCAACCTTTTCGGCAACTTTATCATGGGTGTAGTTAAACTCATCGATCAGACTTTTATACCCCAAAGCTTCTTCTATGGGATTTAAATCATCTCGGTGAAGGTTTTCAATAAGTGCCATTTCTATCATTTCTGGATCACTAACATTTTTCACAATTACCGGTACTTCCTCTAGTCCCACCATTTTGGCTGCCCTTAATCTTCTTTCTCCCATAATCAATTGATAACCCTCTCTTGTGCGTCGGACAACTAAGGGTTGTAAGATTCCTTTTTCTTTGATTGAATTTGCTAATTCCTCCAAACTCTTTTCATCAATTAATTTTCTTGGTTGATAGGGATTTAATTTTATTTCATTAATTTTTAAATAAATTACTTCATTTTCTAATGCTTTTTTTGTTTCCTCAGAAATAAGGGCACTAAGCCCTTTACCCAGAGCTTTATGTTTCATTTTTTCTTTCCTCGTGATTTAAAATTTCACTGGCTAATTGTAAATAAGCCTGGGCACCTAAAGAAGTGATATCATATTGAAAAATTGTCTTACCAAAACTAGGAGCTTCGGCTAAACGAACGCTCCGAGGAATGACTGTTTGGAAAACTAAATCTCGGAAAAAACTTCTAAGTTCTTCCTCAACTTGTTTGGTTAAATTTAATCTTGGTTGATACATTGTTATTAAAATACCTTCAATTTTTAAATGGGAATTTAAATTTTTCTTAACTAAATTAATAGTATCTAAAAGTCGTGAAATTCCTTCTAAGGCATAATATTCCGGTTGCACAGGAATCAAAACACTATCAGCCGCTGTTAAACCATTGATAGTTAAAATTCCTAAAGAAGGTGGACAATCAATGATAATAAAAGAGTAGGTATCTTTAATTAAAGATAAATTAGCTTTTAATAGAAACTCCTTTTCTTCAATAAAAGGAAGTTCTACTTCACAACCAGCAAGATCGATGTTAGCAGGTAATAAGTCAAGATTTTCAAAAACATTATTAATAATAACTTCTTTAATATTGGCTTTCTTTAATAAAATATCGTAAATAGAAAGTTTTAGGTTTTTTTTATCAATGCCTAAACCCAAGGTAGCATGAGCTTGAGGATCTAAATCACAAAGTAATATTTTTTCTTTTCTCATTGATAAGGCTGCTGATAGATTAATAGCGGTTGTAGTTTTACCAACGCCACCTTTTTGATTAGCTACTGCAATTATCTTTCTCATTGTTAATTTTAATATAATAGAAATTTTTAAATAAGTCAATAAGAAAAGTATCGATTTCATAACTTTAAAAAATTTTATATATTAAAGGATATTACCGAAACAAAAATAAATATTTAATAATAATCAGTTGTTAGAATAATTGAAAAAGAAAAAGATGGAAAAAGTTGTGATATTAGTATAAAATCAGGAACAGCAAAATTTTTCTATATCTTTTTGTTTACATATTCAAAAATCTAATAATACAAATTATTGACTTTAAAATAATTTTTAATATAATTTTATATATGCCGATTGGTAAACGACCAATAATAATACCAACAAATGTAAAAATAGAATTAAAAAATGATGAAATATTCGTTTTAGGTCCTTTAGGACAATTAAATATGAAAATTCATCCACAAGTGGATGTGATTTTAGATAATCACCAGATTATGGTGAAAGAGAAATTCCCCAAGGCAAAAAAATTTCGTGGTCTAATGTGGGCTTTGATAAATAATATGATAATCGGGGTTACCAAAGGATTTGAAAAGATATTAGAAGTAAGAGGTCAGGGCTACCGAGTGCAGAAAACAAAGGAAGGTATTCAACTTTTTATTGGTTTTTCTCATCCAGTAGATTTTATGGTACCAAAAGGTATTGAAGTAGATGTTCGACAGGCTCCTAATCCCGATGATCCTAAAACACCTTTAACAGAAATTGTTATTAAAGGAATTGATAAGTATCTTGTTGGGCAAGTCGCTGCTAATATTAGAAAGATTAAACCACCGGATAAATATAAAGGAAAAGGAATAAGGTATAAAGGAGAAATAGTGAAATTAAAACCAGGCAAAAAGGCAGTGGCTACTACTTAATTTATTAAAACTTTACCCCATTAAAAGTCCACCATCAACTCTGATTAATTGGCCAGTGATATAACTTGCCATTTCGCTGCACAAAAATAAACAAACATAAGCGACCTCTTCAGGTTTACCAAATCTTTTCAAAGGAATTAATGACAAATACTTCTCTTTAATATCTTGTTTTAAATTTTCGGTCATCGGTGTTTCAATAAACCCAGGAGCAATAGCATTTACTGTAATATTTTTACTAGCCACTTCTTTAGCAACACTTTTAGTAAACCCAATAATCCCAGCTTTAGCTGCAGCATAATTAGCTTGACCAATATTTCCCATTTCACCAATTACTGAAGCAATATTTACTATCCTGCCCCAACGTTTCTCTAAAAGATATGGTAATACTGCCTTTGTAAAGTTAAAAGTGCCTTTTAAATTGACATCAATTACCTTTTGGAAATCTTCCTCTTCCATCTTTATCAAGAGTTTATCTCGAACAATTCCAGCATTATTGATAAGAATGTCTATACCTGAGAAATCTTGGGCAATTTTTTTGACAATCTCTTTCACTTCTTGGTAATTACTTACATCCACTTTATAGGAAAGACTTTTACCTCCAATGATTTCTAATTCTTTAGCGGTTAAACGGGCAGTTTCTTCATTAATATCACAAACCGCAATAAGAGCTTCAAATTCAGCAAATTTTTTAGCAATGGCTTTACCAATTCCTTGGCCTGCTCCCGTAATAATTATTTTTTTCTCTTTGAAGTTGAACATACTAACTCCTTTTTATTTGATAATTGTAATAAATCCTTTTTTTCTTTCAACAATTCCTTTAGTTACTTCTTTCTCTTTTCTTACTTTTCATATTCCAAAAATCATATCTTCTTTGTATTTTTATTTCCGTCCAAATTTTTATTCCGACTCTCTTTTTTACTGTTGCTTTTTTAATTTGATAGAGAAATTTTATTTTTGCTTAAGTTCACCTTTTTTCATATAGAAATAGAAAAAGCATTGAAAATAAAAGATCGAATAAAAAGAGAAAAAGAGTAAATCAAAACAAAAAAAATAAAACAAAAAATTATGTCTCTTTTGGAATTTCTTTTTGTTTTAAAAGTTCCTTAATTTTATCTAAAAGTTCTTTACTATTTAATGGTTTTGTTAAATAAAAATCGGCCCCCATTTCTAATCCTCTTTCTTTATCTTCTGGATTTGTTCTTGCAGTTGCCATAATTAATGGAATTTTTTTATATTGTTCACTAAATTTTAAAAGCCGGCAGACAGTATAACCATCAAGTTTTGGCAGCATTAGATCTAAAATAATTAAATCAATTTTGTGCTTCCGGGCAAGATTTAATGCTTCTAAACCATCATTAGCAGTAACTACTTGATAACCAGCACTTTCCAATTGATATCTTAAAAGTTCTCTTAAATTTTCTTCATCTTCTACCAATAAGATTTTATATTTCTTCTCATCCATAATTTTAATTTTATTTTTGATTTAATGGTATCAAAATATAAAAAGTTGTTCCTTTTTCCTCATTACTTTCTACCCAGGTTTCTCCTTTATGCAATTTGATAATATTTTTAACAATTGTTAACCCTAAGCCAATTCCTTTAACTCCTGGTTTAAATTCAATCTTTTCAAATTTTTCAAAAATTTTTTCTTGATATTCTTTTGGAATAATTGGTCCTCGATTATTAATTCCAATAAGTAAATAAGAGAGATTAGAGTTTACCTTTTTTTCCTTTAAAATTGATGAATTGGGTTCAATTCTTTGCAATAAAAATGTTATTTTATCATTTTCTGGCGAATATTTGATAGCATTATCTAAAAGATTACTAATTACTGAAGAGAAACGGTCAAAGTCAACTTCTACTTTTATTTGGTAGGCAGGATATTTTTTTTCAATTTTAATATTCTTTTTTTGAAGAAGAATATTAAAACGTTCTATTATTTTGTTAATTAACTGTTGAATATCAATAAGTTGAAAATTTAATCTTATTTTTCCAGTTTCTAAACGAGAAACTTCAATTAAATTATCGATTAAATGAAAAAGGCGCATTATCTCTTCTAAAATAATATTAAAAAATCTTTCCCCTTCTTTCGGTAATTTATCTTTTGTCATTTCTTTAATAATTGTCACAGCTTCTTTAATGGTTGTTAAAGGAGTTCTTAAATCGTGGGAAACCATAGCAAAGTAATCAGTTTTTAATTTTTCTAATTCCTTTAAATGAGTAATATCACGGAAAAATAAAATTAAAGAATCAATACCATTTTTTGTAACCGGAACAATTCTCAATTCGGTATCAACTTCAAATTTATTTTTATGGATGATTTTTACTCCAAAATGAAGAGGTAAAAAAATATTTTCTGGTTTATTAATTATTGAAATTATTTTGTCTTTATCTTGAGAACTAATTAATTCTAAAAAATTTATTTTTTTTAGTTCTTCCTCTGAATAACCAGTTAATTCTTCTAACCGACGGTTAGCAAGAACAATTTTTTTTTCTTTTAATATACAGATCCCATCAATAGCATTTTCCATAATTTCGTGATAAATATTTGTTGAAATTGCCACTTCTTTTTCTAATTCTTTCTCTTTTTCTAAACTTAAAAAAGTGAGCACATAGCCTAACAATTCTTTTTCTTTTAATACGGGTGAAAAGAAACAGCGAATAGGTAGATAATTTGTTTTAATACGAAAATCGAGAGAAAAATTTTGATTATGATTTTCTCGAAAATACTCTTCTACCCATCTTTTATCTTCTTCAACAATTATTTCTGACCAATTTTTATTTATTACATTTTCCTCTGATAACTGAGAGAGAGAAAGAAATTGGTTATTCACAAATTTTATTATTCCCTCTTTATTAAAATAAATAAAACCAAATTGTAAAGAATTACCTAAAATATTTAAAAAATCTTCATAATACATTAAATAATTTTAAAAATAAATTATTTAAAAATCAATATTTAACTACTTTTTAAGTTTTTTAATCTTATTTAATTGTTATCGTATCTTGTCAATCGCCTATCATTACCTAAATAAATTTTTAAAACACCTTTTCCTTGGGTAACATCAATAAAGCGATCAAAATCCATATCAAAAAAGTTATATCCTTTGGTAAGAACAAGTAGGTGGTAAAATTGCTTAAAAAATTTTTCCAACTATCTTTTTCATCATTAAAAATTCCATTTTCAATTCCACCTTGGGGGGGGGTAATAAAACCTAAATCTATAATACCATCATTATTCACATCATCGTAAGCAATACTATCATAGCTGGAATCACTTTTCATATAAACCTGCCAATTTTCTCTTCTATTGCCAAACCAAATCCTTATTTCAACTGATCGGTGTGCCTATAAGGAGAATTATGGTCGCTGATAGAAATTAAATCCAAATTACTATCTTGATTAATATTTCCATTTTAATCTCTAATTTTTCTCCTTTTAAAGTTGGTGGAATTAAAACCGTTGGAAGGGCCTTGATACTTTAAAAATTAAAAATAGAAAAAATAAAATTGCTAGGGGGAGGGGTATATGAGTATAAATTCTTATAAATCAAGGAAATTTTTAGTCATAGGGGGGGGTAATCCTATAACGGTCTCCTATACAGTTTCTTAATTATTTTCTCTCACTATAAAGAAAAGAATCATCAAGAGAAATAAGTATCTTTAATCTTCTTCAAATTTCTAGAATTTAAAATAAGTAATAAAGTAAAAATATTTATAAAAATTTATTTGCAAAATTCAATAAAATTTATTATAATAAAAAACTATGAACGTTTGGTATTATTTTGCTCCCCTAAGTTCAATTATCGCAATTTTATTTACAATTTTTTTAATTTTTAAGATTTTTAAGGAAAGTGAGGGTGAACCTGAAATGCGCAAAATTGCGGAAGCAGTTAGAGAAGGTGCAACTGCTTATCTCAAAAGACAATATCAGGTTGTTGGTCTTTATTTCTTACTTCTTTTCTTCATTTTGCTTTATTTGGCTTTAAATAAAATGTTACCAATATTTGTTCCTTTTGCTTTTATTACCGGTGGTTTTTTCTCAGGTTTATCTGGATTCATTGGAATGTCTATCGGAGTTCGTTCTTCAGCAAGAACGACGAATGCTTGTAAAAGATCTTTAAATTCCGGGTTAAGAATTGCTTTTTCTGCTGGAATGGTAATGGGTTTAATAGTAGTGGGGTTAGCTCTGTTAGATTTAGCAATTTGGTATTTTATTCTTTCTAAGTTTTATCAATCGTTAGAAGTAGCTACCCGAATGGAAAAGATTACTTCTACAATGTTAGGATTTGGTATCGGTGCTTCATCGCAAGCATTATTTGCAAGAGTGGGCGGAGGAATTTATACTAAAGCAGCTGATGTTGGTGCTGATTTGGTTGGTAAGGTAGAAGTAGGAATTCCCGAAGACGATCCAAGAAATCCGGCAGTTATTGCCGATAATGTGGGTGATAACGTAGGCGATATCGCTGGTATGGGAGCTGATTTGTATGAATCTTACGTAGGTTCAATTGTTGCAACAATGGCACTTTCAGTGTCTGCAGGATTAAAAGAAAATGGAGTGCTGCTACCCTTAGTAATCGCAGGTATTGGGACCATTTCTTCAATTATTGGTTATTTTGTTGTTAGAGCCGAAGAAAAAGCAAGTCAAAAAGTTTTACTTGCTGCTTTGCGAAGAGGAATTTATTTGACTACTTTTTTAGTAGCTTTATTTTCTTATTTTCTAGTAAAATTAGTTCTGGGCAATAATTATTTATATCTCTATTGGGCAATTTTAATTGGTTTATTAGTAGGAGTGGGGATTGGTTTTTTTACTGAAGTTTTTACTTCGGATGCTTATACTTTCACAAGAAGTTTAGCATCCTCTGCTACTACTTCATCAGCCACAGTGATTATTGAAGGTATTTCGGTTGGAATGTTATCTACTTTACCAATTGTAATTATTATCGCTTGCGGAATAATCGGTAGTTTTTATTTGAGTAGGGGTTTTTATAATTTTTCTTTAGGGCTTTATGGAATTGGACTTTCAGCAGTTAGTATGCTTTCTACCTTAGGAATAACTTTAGCCAGCGATGCTTATGGTCCGGTAGCAGATAACGCTGGAGGAAATGCTGAGATGTCTAATCAGCCCTCTTATGTGAGAGAAAGAACTGATGCATTAGATGCGTTGGGAAATACTACTGCCGCAACCGGTAAAGGATTTGCTATTGGTTCAGCAGCATTAACTGCTTTAGCATTAATCGCTTCTTATCGGGATGAAGTGAGAATTGTAAGTGATGGTAAGAAAATATTGGATTTATTTCTTTTAAATCCTCGATTGATAGTTGGAATATTTATTGGTGCAATGCTTCCTTTTGCTTTTACTTCTATGATTATGAAAGCAGTGGGTAGAGCAGCTCAAAAGATTGTGGAAGAAGTAAGGAGACAATTTAGAGAAATAGTGGGTTTATTAGAAGGAAAAGCAAAGCCTGATTATGGAAAAGCAGTTGCTATTTGTACAAAAGCAGCTCAAAAGGAGATGATTTTACCAGCTTTATTAGCGATCATTGTGCCAATTATTATCGGTATTTTTTTAGGAGTAGAAGGAGTTTGTGGCCTTTTAGTAGGTGCATTAACTGCTGGGTTTGTGTGTGCCGTAATGATGGCGAATGCCGGTGCCTCTTGGGATAATGCAAAGAAATATATTGAAAAGGGGAATTTTGGGGGTAAAGGTTCGCAAGCTCATAAATCAGCAGTAGTGGGCGATACTGTTGGCGATCCTTTTAAGGACGCCGCTGGTCCTTCGCTTAATATTTTAATTAAATTAATGTCAATGATTTCGATTGTTTTTTTAGGTTTTATTTTACGTTATTCATTATTTAAATAATTTCCATTCCTTTATAGCGATCTTTTAACTCTTGTTTTTTACCTTTATTCCAAGCCGAAACTCGAGAAAAATAACCGGTCACTCTTGTTATATGGTCAACATTTTTTGATTGGCAATAAGGACAGATATGTCGTAAACCCCGGCTGATCTTTAGACAGATATTACAGGTAGTAAATTCTGGAGAAAAAGCAATTTGGGCATTTCTTGTATGGTAGAAAGTTTTAGTTACAAAATTAGCAATACTTTCTTTTGGTGGTTTAGCATCTGCTAACCAAATATGTGTTAAAGCACCGGCTTCAATCAAATCGTGGAATTTACCTTCTTTATAAACTCTTTCAAAAGGAGGAATTGGTAAACTAATATTTAAATAAGTGGAATTAGTATAATAAACACTATCTTTAGTAATACTGCCTTTAACAACCATTTTTGTTTGATTCGGATAATATTCCATATCTAATTTAGCAAGACGATAGGCGCAACTTTCTGCTGGTGTTTGTTCTAAAACAAAACGCATATTAAAAATTTTTGAATATTTATCACATAGAAATTTAAGATAAGCAATTACTTTTAATCCAAACTTGAAAGCTTCATCGTCCTCAGATAATTCTTTTCCCAAATGATATTGAACCATTTCATTTAATCCTAAAATTCCAATAAGATAAGTAACTCGATGCATTCGTAAATAAGGTTCACCGTCTCTTTCCATTGCTAATAAAGCTAAAGGACCCTCATCTTTCAATCTTAATAGACTTTCTAAAAATTTCTTTTTTTGAAGATGAGCACGGATCGCAAATTCAAAGAATTCTTTTATTTTATTAAAAAGTATCTCGTCATTATGATTAGCAAGATAGGCTATTCTTGGTAAATTTAAGGTAACATTTTGGAGAGCACAATAACGCATTTTCCAAGGTTGAGTGGCATCTTTTAAGTCATTTTCATCTAATTTAAAAGCTAACCGACAACATTCTGAAATTTTTGCAGTTTCTCCTCGATCAAAAACAAAATAGGTATTTCCCTTTTCACTAGCTACTTCCGAAATCAAAAATAAAAATTCTTTATAACCATCCGTTTGAAAAAATCTTTCTGTGATGTGAACTAAAGGCTTTGGGAAAAAGAACGGTCTACCACTTCCATCGCCGTCTAAATAAACATAAAAAATGGCTTTTAAGAATTTTTGAGCTTCTTTTAAATACTCTTTATAAGACTTGCCGGTGTATTCGCCGCCCGGTCCGATTGCAGGTGTATTTTCAAAATGCCTAGGGATTTCCCAATATAAATTTAAGTCAGAAAAAATTGCTTGACCACCACGGGCAACATTTTGCTGAGAGTATTCGAAGATAAGCATTTGAGCGAGTTGATATAAATCTTTCTCAGACATTCCTACTAAGAAAGGAGCGAAAAAAATATTCACCGCATCCCAACCAATTGCACCAGCAAAATGACCTTGTAATGCTGCAGAAAATTTCACCATATGAGCTAAAAGAGTTTCTGGATGTTTAGCAGGTTTCGCAATTGATAAAGCGCCGGGTAAAGAAAGTCCATATTTCTTTACATATTCTACCGATTGTCCAGAACAATAGGGTCGATTAATGAATCCTAAATCATGAATATGAATATCACCACGAATGTGGGCTTCAGCAACGTCTTGACTATATACCATTTCTAAAGCATATTGTTTATTGATTGCTTCTGCTAAAGTTAGATTAGTTCCTTCTGGACAATGAGGAGTATTCGCATTTTCTTTGTTCCGATAAAATAAAATCCTTTCTACATCATATAAAGGAATTCCTAATCTTTGATGTTTTTTTCTTGCTTCAAATAATCCTTTTTCAATCAGTTTGGCGTTGACTAATTCTCTAATTAAATTAGTAGTTATTATTTTAGGCTGAGCTTTTTTAATAAATTCTTCTATTTCTAAAGCAATTTCTTGAGCATTTTCTTCATCTAAAGAAGTTTCTCGAATCAAAGCTTTCACAATTTTATTTTTATCCCATTTCTCAATTAATTCTTGTGAGGTTTGCACAAATAAAGCAAAATCCGTTGATTCCTTTGCTTCCTTTATAAAAGAAAAATGAGTTTGGGTAGCTTCTTTTAAAAATAGTTTTCGTTTATAGAATTCGTTATATGCGTTTAATACATCAAAATAATGATAATAACTTAAAACTCTCTTAACTATCTCTCTGATTGTTGAGGTATCAACAATTCCATTTTTTATATTTTCTTCTTTTAATAAATTTACAATTTCTTTAGTTAATTTTTTAAAAGATTCTTTTTCAAATTGACCTACTTCACAGGCAGCGTTATAAATACTTTGTAAAATTTTGTTAAAAGAAAAAAATTCCCTTCTTTTATCATTTTTTTTAACATAAATAATATCATTTTTTACTTTCTTCATTTTTTTTCCTCCTTTTTGATCTTTTTTATTTCGCTGATAAATTCATCGATACTTTGAAAATTTTTATAGACAGAGGCAAATCTTACATAAGCCACCTCATCAATTTTTTTCAAATAATCTAAAACCCTTTCACCCAAATATTTAGACTCTACTTCTAATTGATTATTATCAATCATTTCCTTTTCAATTAGATTAACAATCTCTTGAATTCTTTCTTGGGAAATTGGTCTCTTTCGGCAAGCAAGGATAATTCCTTTAATTAATTTTTCTCGAGCATAAGGCTCTCTCCTTCCATCAGATTTTATTACCATTAAAGGAATCTGTTCAATATACTCAAAAGTAGTAAATCGTTGCCCACAATTTAGGCATTCTCGTCTTCTTCTAATTGCTTCTCCATTTAATACAGGCCTCGAATCAATTACTCGATCTTTATCCATATTACAATTAGGACATCTCATAATCAATATATTGTTATTTTTAAAATTATAATACAAAATATTGAAAAATCAATAAAAATATAATTATATTTTTGATAACAAAGAATAAAGGATGTTAGGATAACTTAGAACTTTTATCCTATATTCTTTTTCATTTTCTTTAAAATTAATAACATATGTCTTTTGATAGATTTCTCTTAAAAGATATCCTTTCTCTTTTGGGATTTTTAAGGTTTTTCTTTTTAAAACTTTTTTAATTCTTTTTTTTATTAGATTTTTTAAAGAATTTAAATTTGTTCCTTTAAGGGCAGAAATAAAAATAGCATTAGGGTATTCTTTTTTTAATCTTAATAATTGAGTTTTTTCAAAAAGGAGATCGATCTTATTAAAAACCAACACAATTTTTTTTTCATCACAACCAATTTCTTTTAGTATGTCTTTGACAATATTAATTTTTTCCGATACATTTTCAGTAGTAGCATCTACTAAATGAATAATTAAGTCGCTTATCTTAACATCTTCTAAAGTAGCGTGGAAAGCAGCAATCAATTGGGGAGGTAGATTTTTGATAAAACCTACTGTGTCTGTAATTAAAATTTTAATATTGGGAAAAATTTCAAAAGCCTTGGTAGTAGCATCTAAAGTAGCAAAAAGTTTTTCAGAAATATAAACATCTTCTTTTGTCAATGTCTTAAAAAGAGTGGATTTTCCGGAATTAGTATAACCGGTTAAGGCAATTCTAAAAAAATACTCCCTTTTGGTTCTTTGAATTTCTTTTGTTTTTTTTAATTTTTCTAAACTTTTCTTTAGAAAATGAATTCGCTTTTTTATTTTTCTTCGATCAACTTCCAATTGTTTCTCACCAGGTCCTCGGGTACCGATGCCGCCACCTAATTGGGAAAGAATTTTACCTTTTCCCGTAAGCATTGTTAATTGATAAGAAAGCTGAGCAAGTTCTACTTGTAGCATTGCTTCAGCAGTTCGGGCATGGCGAGAAAAAATATCCAAAATTAAGGCTCTTCGATCAATAGTTCGCACATTGATTATATTTTCAATATTTCTTATTTGTGAAGGGGTTAGTTGGTTATCAAAGATTAATAAATCTATTTTATGTTGTTGACAAATTTTTTTTAATTCTTCAATCTTACCTTTTCCTAAAAGGGTCTTTTGTGATGGGTTTTCTTTTATTTGGATAAAACTACCAATTACTTCACCACCAGCTGTTTCAGCTAGGGCTTTTAATTCTTCTAAGTCATTAATTTTTTCGTATTTCTCTTTAGAGTTTTTTGCTAAGGCAATTAAAATTACTCTTTCTTTCATAGTTTTTTTAAAGAATAAAATATTCTTTGTAAAAATGTAAAAAAATTGCCAATTATTAAAATTATTAATAGATAATAGAAATATTTTTTTAAAAAGAAAGAACCGATTATTAAAAATAACATTCTTATTGGCCTTTCAAATACACCAGTTTTACATTCAATTCCCATCCCTTCTGCTCGAGCACGAGTGTAACTTACAAAAAAAGAAGTAGCCAATGCTAAAAAAGGAAGAAGAGAAATTGGTAATTTTGGATAATAAAGAAAAAGACCAAAAAAGATAAAAAATTCTGTCAATCGGTCGATAATTGAATCTAAGAAAGCTCCTTTTTTACTTACCTTTTCTCCCTTTCGTGCTAGTTCGCCATCAACAGTATCGGCTAAAGCAATAAAAACAAGGAAAATTCCTGCAATTAAAAAATTTCCTTTAAAATAAAAATAACTGGTGAAGATGGAAAAAAGTAGACCGCTTAAAGTGATTAAAGTAGGAGAGATTTTTAGATAAATAAAAAAATTAATAAGAAAAGAGAGGAAATTCACTAATTTCCTTTTGGTTCTTTCTTTCATTTTTCTTTACCTTTTAAAACAAGAACAATTTCGCCTTTTACTCTTTTTTGTTTTTCTAATCTTTTTTTTAAATTTTCGATTATTTCACTAATTTTACCCCGTAAGACTTCTTCAAATTTTTTTGTTAATTCCCGACATACAGCAATTTCTCGGTCACCAAAAATTTCTAAAAAAGTATTAAGGGTTTTCATTATTCGATATGGAGACTCATAAAAAATCATAGTTCTTTCTTCATTTATTAAATTTAGAAGTCTTTTTCTTTTCCTGCCTTCTCTTTTTGGTAGAAATCCTTCAAAAACAAATCGATCGGATGGCAAACCAGAAACAATTAATCCGGCAATCATCGCTGCTGGTCCAGGAATTGGCGTTATTTTTATTCCTTCTTTAATGGCTTCTCTTACTAAATAATAACCAGGGTCAGCAATTATTGGTGTTCCAGCATCAGAAACAAAAGCCAAATTCTCTCCTTCTTTTAAAAGCTGAATAATTTGTGGAGTTTTAACAAATTTATTATATTCATTATAAGAAATAAGCGGTTTTTTGATTTGATAATGATTAAGTAAAATTTTTGTTTGACGAGTATCTTCACAAATAATGTAAGAAACTTCTTTTAATATTTCTAGGGCTCTTAATGTAATATCTTTTAAATTACCAATTGGCGTAGCGACCAAATAAAAAGTTCCTTTCATTTTTTATTAAGTTTGAGTAATTTTAAAACATCTCCTGCTAGATAAAAAGAGCCAGTTATTACTAATAACCTTTTTGCTTTATTGGCTTTTTTAAAAATATAATTGAAAGCTTTTTTAACTGAAGAAAAGACAGAATATTTTAATTTTAGTTGTTGAGCGATTTTTTTTAACTTATTTAAAGACGCTGCTCTTTTTGTTTTAGCTTTAGTTAAAGCAATTTCTTGGCAGATAGGTTTTAAAATTTTAAGAATTCGGTAACTATCTTTGTCTCTTGATATACCAAAAAGAAAATAATACTTTTTTATGTTATTAATTTTTACTAAAGTATCTTTAAGACATTTAATAGAAATTGGATTATGCGCAGTATCAACAATAATAAAACTACCATTGTAAGAAATATAAGAAATTCTTCCTAAAAGCGGAATATTATTGATTGCTTTTTTAATACTTAGATAATTAATCAATTTATAATCTTTGGCTAAAAGAGAAAGAGCAGTAAATGCTAGACCAAGATTTTCTTTCTGGAATTCGCCAATAAGATTAGTATGAATGATATCTTTTTTTAGATCGTTTTCCCAGGTTTTTTTTAAAAAATTAACAACAAAAGAGGTTCCATTTGGTGAAATATTTATTAGTTGGAAAGAGAAATAATCATCGGAATAAAAAATTTTAGAATTTTTTTTGACACAGACCTTTTGAAAAATTTTATCAACAGATTTTTTTTGATGAAAAGTTATTAAGGGCACTCCCTGATGAATAATTCCTGCTTTTTCTACGGCAATTTTTGATAAAGTATTTCCCAAAATTTCTGTATGATCGTAGTCAATGCGAGTAATAATTGAAAAAATTGGATTAACAACATTAGTAGCATCTAATCTACCGCCCAATCCCACTTCTAAAATCGTGAAATCAGGATCTTTTTTTAAAAAAAACAAAAAAGCAATAGCTGTTAAAGATTCAAAAAAAGTAAGTTTATGGTTTTCTATTAGTTTTTTTAATTGAAAGGTTAACTCAGTAAATTCCTCTTTTTTAATGGGATAATTTTGAAACTGAATTCTTTCTCGCATACTTAAGAGATGGGGAGAAGTATAAATTCCAACTTTATATCCACATTCTTTTAAACAACTTCCTAATATCAAAGCAGTAGAGCCTTTCCCTTTTGTTCCTGCAATTAAAATTGGATTTTTTAAAAAGAGATGTGGATTACCAATTTCGGAAAGAAAATTTAAAAATCGAATTAATTTAAAATCATTATAATTTATTTTTTTTCTTTCATAATTTACTAAACTTGACAAAAAATTAATAGCTTTTTTATAAGAATTCATTATATATATTAAAATAATACATTTTTTTTAAAAAATTTCAATAATTTTTTATCTTTAAATTTTCAAAAACTAAGTAATTTTTTTTATAAATGACGCAATTTCAATAACTTATAAAAAAAAAATTAAAATAAAAAATCGTTTGACATTTTATTAAAATTTTATTATATTTTGGGCATGGATGGTGATAAAATAAATATAAATGGTGAATTTAATAATTTAAATGGTGATGAATGGAATTATAATTTTACTGGAGTATATTTTCATAATATTGATGATAAGGGCAGGATTGCGATTCCGTTGCCTTTTCGTTTATCCCTTCCACAAGAATCACGAGATAAATTATTTATTAGCCCAGGCCTCAGTAAAACAATCTTTTGTTATCCCACCCATGAATGGGAAAGGTTTCGGAATCGCGTCCTGTCCTTTTTTTCTCATTTTGAAGAGAATGAAAGAAAAACTTTGTGGTGGATAACTCTAAATACTTTTGAAGTTTCAATAGATAATCAAGGTCGAATACTTTTATCTGAAGAATTAAGAAAATGGGCAAATTTATCAAAAGTAGCGGTTATTATTGGTTCTATCTCTTATTTTGTGATTTGTAACGAAGAAAAATATCAAGAGATAAAAAGACATGGAGAGACTAATTTTGAAAGTTTTATTAAAAAATTATACGAAAATGGCAAGATTCGTTGAAAGGATTTTTCATGTGCCTGTTATGTTGAGAGAATTAATTGATTTTTTTTTCTTTGCTCCTCGGGAATTAATGAGGAAATATTTCTCAAAAAAGCCAATTATGATTGATATAGAGGAAGTTCCAGAAATTTTTGTGGATACTACCGCAGGCGGTGGAGGGCATTTATTTTCTTTAATTAATTATTATCAAAAAATCTTTCCTAAAAAATTTAAAAATGCAATTTTTATCGGATTAGATATTGATAAAGACGCTGTTCACTATTTGGAAGAAAAAAGAAAAAAATTCGGAATAAATAACCTTTTTATTTATTGGGAAAATTATGTAAATATAAGAAAATTATTTGCTGAAATTTACTTTCCCCAAAAACCTTGCCGAATTCTATTTGATTTGGGCGTTTCTTTTCATCAAGTGAAGATCCCTGAAAGAGGGTTTTCTTTTGATAATGAGGGAATAATTGATATGCGATTTGACCAGGTTTCTCAAAGAAAAAGTGCATTAGATATTATTAGAGAGTCAAATTTGGAAAGAATGGAAAGAATTTTAAGAGAATTTGGTGAAGAGGCTAAAGCAAAAAAAATTGCTAAAAAAATTTTTCAGAAAAAAAGAGAAATTAAAACTACTTATGATTTAAAATCGCTAATTCTTTCAATAAGTGGAAAGAAAAGTGTTTCTCGGGTTTTTCAAGCTTTACGAATAGCGGTTAATAATGAATTGGAAAATTTAAAAATTGGTTTAGAGGAAGCTTTTTTACTTTTAAAAAATAAAGGTAGATTAGCAGTGATTACTTATCATTCTTTAGAAGATCGAATAGTTAAAGAATTTTTTAATTATTGCGAAAAAGAAGGGAAAGGTAGGGTACTTACCCCTAAACCAGTAACTTCCTCGTTAGAAGAAATTAAAAATAATCTTGCAGCTCGTAGCGGAAAACTAAGAGTATTTTTAAAATATGAAAAAATTTAATTTAATCGTTTTCTTTATTTTCTTATTTGGATTTTTTCAACTATTTTTGTTTTATAAAAATTTTTATTTAATGAAAAAAATTACTCATTTGGAAGAAAAAAGAAATTTATTAATAACAAAAATTAAAAAGGAAGATATTCATTTAGATAGTTTGTCTCTTTTTCCTTATTCTTTTTTAGATAAGGAATTAAAAATAAAAGTAGATAGTTTAAATTTTTCTAAGGAAATTATTGATTTTTTTGAAGATTCTTCTTTAATTGAAATTGCTAAGAAAGAAAATGGTGAGAAATGATTTATGGAAATTCAGATTAATAAAGATATATTTTTTAATAACTTTTGTTATTATAATTTTGTTATTAATTAAATATCAAATTATCGAGTTCCCAAAATATCAGCAGGAAGCTAATTTTTATCATTTTAAAAAAATTATTTTTTCTCCTAAACGTGGCGAAATTTATGATAAAAAAAGAAGGGTTTTAGCCTATACTTCACCTAATTTTGACTTGGAAATTTATCCTCAATATTTGGACGAAAAAAAGAGAGTATCGGCATGTTCGTTACTTTTAAAATTTTTTCCTCAATATTCTTTTGAACAAATTTATCAACAATTGATGAAAAGGTATTTTTTTTATTTTGCTAAAAATTTGGATTATGAAATCGGAAAAATTTTAGAAAAAGAAATATATCAACGAGGCTTACAAAAAGTTTTATACTTAAGAGAAAATCTTCAACGGAGGTACCCTTATAAAGAAATTATTAATATATTGGGATTTCTTAATAATCAGAAGGAAGGTGTATTTGGTATTGAAAAAAAATTTGACCAACTTCTTAAAGGGAAAGAAGGTTATGAATATTTACAAAAAGATGCTTACGGTAATCTTTATTCTTATCCTAATTATCCTAAAATATCCCCGGTTAATGGAGAAGATATTTATCTCACAATAGATTTGGGTATTCAAAAATTAGTCTATGAAGAGTTAAAAAAAGCGATTAAGAAAGAATCAGCGAGACGCGGAAGTTGTATAATTATTGATTGTGAAAGTTTAGAGATTTTAGCAATGGTCGATTATCCAGAGATTAATCCCAACTTTTTCTACTTGACTCCTGCCAGTATTTGTGAATCTTTTGAGCCAGGTTCAATTTTTAAATTGGTAATTTTAACAACTATTTTGAATTTTTATGAAAAAGAGAGTTTTTTGAAAGAACGTTATGATTTACAAAACGGATATTTACAAATAGGAAAAAGAAAAATTTATGATGCTGAAAGAAAAAAATTAGGCATCGTTGATTTTTTTGATATTTTTATTTATTCTTCTAATATTGGTGTTTCTCAGTTAGCTTTAAAAATAAAAAAAGAAGATTTTTATAAAATGGTTAGAAAACTCGGTTTTGGTAAGAAAGTAGATATTGGGATTCCTAATGAAGATGCTGGAGTTATTCCTTATTTTAAAAAAAAATATCTTCCTGATATTGATTTTTGCAACAATGTTTTTGGTCAAGGCCTTAAAACAAATTTATTACAAATTGCTTTAGCTTATTTGGTGATTGCTCAAAATGGTTATTTGGTAAAACCAATTCTTATTAAAAAAATTGGTGAACAAGTTTTTAAACCGGAAACTGTGGAAAAAGTTATCGATGAAAAAAAAGTAGAGATAATAAAAGAAATTTTATATAATGTTTGCAGTAAGGGTACCGGAAAATTAGCTGTTTTTTCAGAGGATATTAAAATTTGTGGAAAAACAGGAACTGCTCAAAAATTTGATAAACAAACCAAAAAATATTCTATGGTAAAATCTACAATTTCCTTTATTGGCTTTTTTCCGATGGAAAAACCAAAATTTTTAATTGCCATTTTAATAGATGAACCACAAAAAAGCAAGTTTGCTTCTGATGGAGTATGTCCGATTTTTCGAAATATTGCTTATAAATTATTGTGTATTAGGAATGGAATAAGTGATTTTAGAAATGAAATTAATAGAATTAATTAAAGAAATAAATAATTTAGAAATTGTTGGAGAAAAAGATATTATAATTGAAGGAATTACGGCTTTTTCTAAAAATGTAAAGAAAAATTATCTTTTTGCTGCTATTCCAGGTTTTAAAACCGATGGTTTTCTTTATTTAGAAGAGGCAATGAAAAGAGGGGCGAATGCTTTTTTATTACCTAAAGAAAGAAGAAAAGATTTAATCCCAAAAAATGCTTTTACCTATCTTTACACTGATGAGATAAGAAAGGTATACTCACTTATTTGTAAAAATTATTATCGCCAAGTAGATGACAATCTTGTGTTAATCGGAATTACTGGAACTCAAGGCAAAACTACTGTAACCTATTTGATTAAACATATTTTAAATTCTTTTAATATTTCCACTGGTTTAATAGGGACTATTAATCATTTTGATGGAGAAAATTGGATAAAGTCTTTAAATACTACTCCAGAGAGCGAGTTTATTTATTTTTTACTTAATAAATTATATACAAAAAATATCAAATATTGTGTAATGGAAGTCTCTTCCCACGCATTAGCATTAGATAGAGTGTATGGACTGAATTTTTGGATAGCAGGATTAACAAATTTAGGACATGATCATTTAGATTTTCATAAAAATATTGAAGATTACAAAAAAAGCAAAAAAAAATTATTTGAATATATAAAAAATAATGGATGGGCAATTATTAATATGGACGATAGTTTTGGGAAAGAATTAATTGAAAATTTTAAAAATTTAAATAAAAAAAATGTAAACATACTTACTTATGGAGTTAATTCTGACGCTTACATAAAAGGCGAAGTCTTAAAAATAGATTTAAATAAAATGGAATTTATTGTCAAAATTAATAAAAAAGAAATAAAAGGAAAAACAAAAATTTTTGGAAAATTTAATTTGTATAATATTCTATTAAGTTTTGGAATTGCAAAAATTTTAGGATTCGATGAAGAAAGTATTTTAAAAAATATTGAGAATTTTGAAGGAGTGCGGGGAAGATTAGAAAAAGTAAATAACAATTTAGGAATCAACGCTTTTGTAGATTTTGCTCATACTCCAGAAAGTTTGAGAGAAGTTCTTAAAACTCTTCGGCCTTTTGGTAAAAAGTTAATTTTAATTTTTGGATGTGGAGGCGAAAGAGATAAGGAAAAAAGACCCTTAATGGGGAAAATAGCTTGCGAATTCGCTGATATTATAATTATTACTCAAGATAATAGTCGAGGAGAAAATTTTGAAAATATTTTGAGCGACATTTTAATGGGTATAAATAATAAAGAAGTAATAGTGGAAGAAGATAGAAGAAAAGCAATTGAAAAAGGAGTTTCTTTAGCTAAGCCAGGAGATACTATTTTAGTAGCCGGAAAGGGACACGAAGATTATCAAATTATTGGAAACCAAGTTTTACATTTTAATGATCGGGAAGAATTAAAAAAAGCCTTGGAAAAATGTTGTTCCTAATTTTTTATCCTTTAAAAGACGTTTGGATAGGTTTTAATCTTTTTCGTTATATAACTTTTCGAGCTTTTTGTGGTAGTGCATTAGCAATTATTTTAGTATTATTATTAGGGAAAAAAATTATTAATTATTTAAGAAATAAAAATTTCATACAACCAATAAAAGAATTTATGCCGGAAGACCATCTGAAAAAGAACATCCCCACTATGGGTGGAATCTTAATTGTGACGGCTAGTGTAATTTCTTTTTTACTTTTTGCTGATATCACAAATCGGTATATAATCTTAGGCATTTTATCTTTTATTGCCTTTGCTATTTTGGGTTTTTTTGATGACTATTATAAAGTTAAAAGAAAAAAAGGTTTAGATATTAAAACAAAATTAATATCGCAAAGCATAATGATTTTACTCTTAATCTTGGTATTTTATTTTTGGGTAGAAGATAAAGGATTAAGAGGAATAACCCAGATACTTTTTTTTAAAAATATTTTTCTTAATTTCCGAGTTTTTTATCCAATAATTG
Source organism: uncultured bacterium (assembly GCA_938040315.1). Lineage (GTDB taxonomy): Bacteria > Hydrothermota > Tepidihabitantia > Tepidihabitantales > DTDR01 > DTDR01. Next base: position 58,365 of record CALHQW010000015.1, on the reverse strand, counting down.
CTTTTATTTTTATGTTGATAGTAAGTAATGCAATAAATCTTACTGATGGACTAGACGGGTTGGCAGCGGGATTGATTGCGATTTGTAGCGGAGTGTATGCAGTTCTAATTTATTGTGGTGGTAATTTCAAAATTGCGCATTATTTAAATTTACTCTACATTAAAGAAGTTGGTGAATTAAGTATTTTTGCTTTAATTTTAATGGGTGCTTGCTTAGGATTTTTATGGTTTAATGCTTATCCAGCAGAAATCTTTATGGGTGATGTAGGTTCTTTGCCTTTAGGAATGATGTTAGGTTATTTAGCATTATCTAGTAAACAGGAAATATTATTTATTTTTGCTGGTGGTGTGTTTTTTTTAGAATTTTTTTCGGTTCTTTTACAAGTAATCTATTTTCACTTTACTAAAGGTAAAAGAATATTTCGAATGGCTCCGCTGCATCATCATTATGAAATGAGAGGTGAGAAGGAAAGTAAAATTGTAGTCCGATTTTGGCTCATCGGTATTCTTTTAGGAATAATTGCATTGGCAAGTTTAAAAATAAGATGAGATATTTAATATTAGGATTAGGAAGACAAGGAAAGGGGATTGCTGAATTTCTTTTGGAAAATAACGAAATTGTATATGGATATGATCAAAATGAAGAAAAAGGCAAAGAGTTTTTAAAATATAAAACTTTTCAATTGGTGAGAGAAGAAGATATTAAGAAATTGAAAAACATAAAAGATTTAATTGTGATAGTAAGTGCCGGAATCAATGATGAAAATCCAGTAGTAAAAATGATAAATAATTCTCATTCAATTATTTCTGATATTGAATTTGTTTATTCTTTCATAAAAAATACAGTCATAATTGCTATTACTGGTACAAATGGAAAATCAACTACTACTTGTTTAATAGGAGAAATTTTATTGAGGGATAAAAAAAATGTTTTTTATGGAGGCAATCTTACACCCGGGAAACCAGCTATTGAGGCAGTGCGAGAAAAAAAAGAGTTTAATGTATTAGAAGTTTCTTCTTTTCAATTAGCACGAATAAAAAGTTTTAAACCGAATATCGGTGTCTTGTTAAACATTAATTATGATCATTTAGATTGGCATAAGAGTTTCGAGGATTATCAAAGAAGTAAAATGAGGCTCTTTGAAAACCAGACAAAAAAAGACTTTTGTGTTATAAATAAAAATTTAATCTTTAATCCTTATTTTAATGTTTATCGGCCAATAATAAAAATTTTTTCTACAGACGATAAATTTAGTGATGCTTATTATGATAAAATAAAAAAGAAATTTTTTGTAAATTTTAATGGTTATTCGCTTCCGGTTATAAATATGAAAGAATTAAAATTTATTGGAAAAACTCATTCTGAAAATATCTTAGCTGCTATTTTGGTTAGCAAAATTTTAGGAGTTAGAGAAGAAAATTTAATAGATGGTTTAAAAAATTTTCAAGGTCTACCTCATCGGTTAGAATTAGTAATAGAGAATAAAGGAATTAGATATATTAATAATTCAATGTGTACCAACCCAACAGCAGGTATTAATTCGTTGCTTATTTTTAACCAAAAAGTAATTTTGATTACAGGTGGAAAGGAAAAAAATTTACCTTTAGAAGATTATATTAAAGTTATTTCTAAAAAAGCAAAATATGTAATATTGTTTGGTGAAAATAAGGAAAAATTAAAAGAAGAACTTTTAAAAATTAACTATCAAAACTTTTTATTAGTTGAGTCACTTAAAGAAGCGGTGGTAAAGGCTAAAGAAATAAGTAAAAAAGGAGATATAATTCTTTTTTCTCCTGCTTTTGCAAGTTTTGATTATTTTCAAGATTTTATTGAACGAGGAGAAAAATTTAAAAAATTTGTATATGAAATTGAAAAAGATAAAAATTGATTTAATCTTTTTAGAAATTATCTTATCTCTTACTTTTTTTTCTCTCTTAGCGATTTATTCTTCCACCATGATTGGGAATTCGATTTATTTTAAAAAACATTTTTTAAGAATCCTTTTAGGCCTTTTAGCACTTTTGTTAGGTATTCTTATTCCTTATGATTTTTGGGGTGAACGAAGAGCAAAAATTTTATATACTCTTTCTTTAATTTTTCTTTTTTTAACAGTCTTTTTCTCTAAAATATCCTCTAAAACAATTAGAGAATTTTCTTTTCTTTTCTTGAAATTTCAACCCCAGGAATTTTGTAAAATTTTTTTACTTTTTTTTGTTGCTGATTTTTTAGCGAAAGTAAAAGAAAAAAGAGAATTAAGCAAATTTCATAAAGAACTTTTGTTGATAGTTTTATTAATTTTATTAATTCTTTTTCAACCGGCAATTGGTACCGCAGCAATTTTATTTTTAACTGTTTTTATAATGTTATTATTTGCTGGAATAAAACTTTCTATTATTTTTTGTTTTTTAATAATTATTTTACCTTTTATTTTTGCTGCAATGAATATTTTTCCTCATGCTCGAGAAAGATTAAAAAAATTTAAAGAAGGTAAAATTGAGCAGCAATATCACTCTAGGATAGCAATTGGTTCTGGTGGTTTATTTGGGAAAGGATTAGGTTACGGTAAACAGAAATTTAAATTTATTCCTAAAATTCATACTGATTTCATTTTTGCAGGAATAGCCGAAGAATTAGGATTTATTAGAATCTTATTTTTATTATTTAGTTATAGTTTTATTTTAATTAGAGGAATAACCATCGCCCAAAATGCTGATAGTAATTTTGGTAAATTTTTCGCCACAGGTTTTATTATTATGATTTCTTTTTATATTTTTTTGCATATTTTTTCCGCTTTCGCTCTAATTCCAGTGACTGGGCAGCCTTTACCTTTTATTTCTTATGGGGGTAGTGCTTTAATTAGTAATCTTTTTGCAAGTGGAGTAGTATTAAATATTTCGCATACAGGAAGAATCTCTTATGAAGAAATATAATATTTTTATTAGTGCAGCTTTAACAGGGGGTCATATAATGCCAGGTATAAGTATTTATGAAGAATTAAAAAAATTTGGTTTTAATTGTATTTTTTTAGGTAAAAAAGGAGGAATTGAGGAAAAAATATATAAAAATTATAATGTCTTTTATTATTTACTACCTCTATACCATCCTTTTGCCAAAGGATTAAAAGAAATGTTGCTGTTTTTTTTAACATTAGTTTATACTATAATAAAATTATTATATCTTTTTTGGTATTTTAAGCCAAAGGCTCTAATTGCTACTGGAAATTATTTTTGCATATTGCCAATTTTAATTGCTAAAATATTTTTTAAACCAGTGTATCTTTTAGAGCAGAATGCAGTTTTAGGTAGAACAGTGAAATATTTTTCGATTTTTGCAGAAAAAGTTTTTTTAGGGTTTCCAATTTCCACTCAACGATTATCAAAAAAATGGAAATTTGTTTATACAGGAAACCCTTTGCGAAAAGAAATTTTAGAAGAAAGTTTAAAAAACAAAGAAGAAAAAATTTGTTTAATTTTGGGAGGAAGTTTAGGAGCTAAAAAATTGGTTGAAATAGGTATGAGGTTGGCGGAAGAGTTTCCCAATGAGTTTTTTTTAATCCAGGTGGGGAAAGGAAAAAAAGAAAGCGGTATAGAGAGAAAAAATGTGAAAATTTTCAATTTTGAAGTAAATATTCAAGAATATTTAAAAAAGGCTAAAGTGGCTATCGCTCGGGCAGGAGGAATAACTATTTCTGAAATTTTATGTTTCAATATTCCTACAATTTTTATTCCCTATCCTCTGGCTAAAGATAATCATCAACAAAAGAATGCTCAATATGTGGCTCAATATACTGGAGTTTTTTTTTCTAACGAAGAAAATTGGGAAGAGATAAAAGAAAAGGTTTCTTTATTAATTAATAATGAAAATATCCGAGAGAAAATAAAAAAGAGGATGGAGAAATTTGTAAAAAGAGATGCGGCAACTTTAATTGCTAAATTTATTATTGAGAAAATTAAAAAATGAAAAAAAACAATTTGATTTTTATTAAAAAAAGATGGCAAATAAAAAAAATTCATTTTGTTGGTATTGGTGGCAGCGGAATGTCTGGGTTAGCATTGGTTTTAAAAAATTTGGGTTTTGAAATTTCTGGTTCAGATATAAAAAAAACTCCCTTAACAGAATTTCTAAAAAAAAATGGAATAAAAGTATATTATTCCCACTCTAAAGAAAATATAAAAGGTGTGGAGCTAGTAATTTTTTCTTCTGCAATACCTCCTTCTAATCCTGAGTTAATTTGTGCAAAAGAGTTAGGCATTCCTGTAATTCCTAGAGCAGAAATGTTGGGTGAGTTAATGCGGATGAAATATTCAATTGCTGTTTCCGGTACTCATGGAAAAACAACAACTACCTCTTTAATCGCTCATATTTTAGAATATGCTAAAAAAGATCCCACAGTAATCATTGGAGGAAAAATATTAAGTATGGATAGTGGTGCTAAATTAGGAAAAGGTGATTATTTGGTTTGTGAAGCTGACGAGTCGGACGGAAGTTTTTTAATGCTTTTCCCAACAATTGTAGTGGTTACAAATATTGAACCAGAACATTTAGACTATTATAAAAATTTGAATACTTTAAAGAACGCTTTTTTAGAATTTTTAAACAAACCTCCCTTTTTTGGATTATGTATAATTAATGAAGATGATATTAATTTAAGGGAAATAAAAAATTTAATAAAAAGAAGAGTTTTAAGTTATGGTTTTTCAGAAAAGGCAGATTTTCAAATTAAGAATGTAAAATTGTACAAAAATTTTTCGTCTTTTGATATACTTCATAAAAATCAAAGGTTTATATCTTTAAAAATTCCTTTGTTAGGAATTCACAATATTTTCAATGCTACTGCTGCTGTAATTGTAGCAAAAGAACTAAGGATAGATAAAAAGAAAATTAAAAAAGCATTAAAAATTTTTCAAGGTATTGAACGACGATTAGAGCAAAAAGGAGAAAAAGCCGGAATAATTTTCTACGATGATTATGCGCATCATCCTACCGAAATAAAAATGACTTTAAAAGCTTTGAGACAAAAACATCCTACTAATCGAGTAATTGCTATATTTCAACCTCATAGATATACAAGAACTTTTTATCTTTGGAAAAATTTTAGTGACGTTTTTGATGAGGCGGATATTGTTGTGATAACAGAGATTTATCCAGCAAATGAAACTTCAATACCAGGAGTAAGTGGAAAATTAATTTATGATGGAGTAACTGCTAAAGAAAAAAATAAAGAAGTTTATTATTTAGAAACCTTTGAGGAGATATACAACACAATAATGAAAAAACTAAAAAAAGGAGATGTAGTAATTACTTTAGGTGCAGGAAATATCAAAGAATTATGCGAAAAATTTTTGGAGAGATAGAAGAAGTTGTGATAAGAGAAAATTTTTCTTTAAATAAAATATCTTCAATTGGTATTGGAGGAAAAATTAAATATTTATTGAAAATTAAAAATAAAAATTCTTTACCAATTTTAAAAGAAATTATTGAAAAAGAAAAAAATAAATATGTTTTTATTGGGAAACTTACTAATCTTCTTTTTCCTGACTGGTATTTAAATGGAATAGCAATTCAATACCAGGATAATTCTTTCGAACACTTAGAGGAAAATCCTCCAATAGTAAAAATTGGGGCTGGTATAAGTTTAACAAATTTGATTTTAAAACTCCAAAAATTTTCCTTTTCTGGTTTAGAACCTTTAATTGGGATTCCAGGCAGTTTGGGAGGTGCGATTAAAATGAATGCCGGAGCTTTTGGCGTCTCCATAGCAGATTTTATAAAAGAAATAGAAGTTTTTTCATTTAGAGAAGGTTTTAAAATCATAAAAAAAGAAGAAATTAATTTTGGATATCGTTATTCTTCTATCAAAGATGATGAGTTGATAGTGAGTGTAATTTTAATACTAAAAAAAGAAAGTCAGAAACATTTAATTACAAAATATTTAAAAATAAGAAATGAAAAGTTTCCTAAAGGAAAATCTTTAGGCTGTATTTTTAAAAATCCTACTAACAATCTTCCTGCTGGTAAACTAATTGAAAACGCTGGTTTAAAAAATTTTCGTGTCGGTGATGCAATTATTTCTGATAAGCACGCAAATTTTATTATTAATATGAAAAGGGCTAAATTTTTAGATGTTTATGAATTAATTCATATTGTTAAAGAAAAAGTGTATAAAAAATTTAATATTCTATTGGAGGAAGAAATAAAAATAGCAAATATTTAATATGAAAAAAAGAATAATTACTACTTTAGATTTAGGAATTACTACTGTGAAATGTTTAATTAGTGAAATTGATGCACAAGAAAAGATAAACATTTTGGGATTTGGCGAATCAGAAACAGAAGGTTTTAATAAAGGGATTGTGGTTGATAGTGAAAAAGCCTATGAGTCTCTTAGATTAGCAGTTACGGAAGCTGAACAAAAAGCGCAGATAAAAGTTAAAAAAACAAACGTAATTATTGGTTTACAAAGTGACTACATAAAAGAATTGCATAGCGAAAGTAGTAAAGATGATTTTGTACGGCCTGTGCAAGAAGAGGATTTAATAGAGGTAAAAAGAAAAGCTCAAAGAATCTCATTACCTGCGGAGTTAGTGATATGGCAATTAATTCCTTTAGAGTACACAATTGATGGAATGAGAGGTATAAAACAACCTTTAAAAATGTCTGTTTATAATAAATTGACTTTAAAAGCATTACTTTTAACTATTCCGCGGAGCAGTTTAAAAACAATTGTTGAGATTCTTGAAGGATTAGAAGTTAGAAAATTTGAATTAATTTTTCAGAATGCGGTAATTGGTTTAGGAGTTTGTGAAGAAAAAGAATTGGATAGGGGAGTAGCAGTTTTAGATATTGGCGGTGGAGTAAAATTTGGGATTTATAAAAATGGTGAATACCAAATTGGTTTCAATTTAAATTTAGGTGGCGTTTCAATAACTAATGATATTGCCATGGTATTTTTAACTCCCTTTTATTATGCTGAGAAAATTAAAAAAGAATATGGTGTGGCTTTTAGTGAAGCAATTAATGATGATTTGCCAATAGAAATAATTAATCATTCCGGAGAAATAAGGAAGCGAATAACTCTCAGTCAGTTATCACAGGTGATTGAATATCGATTGCGAGAAATTTTATATTTAGTAAAGCAAGAGTATGAAAAAATAAAAGAGGAGGCAATTCTTCCTTTAAACATTGTGATTACCGGAGGAGTAGCTAATACTCCGGGAATTGCCAAATTGGTAGAAGAGATTTTTTCTTTGCCCACCAGAGTAGGATTTCATCAATTAATAAAAGAAAAAATTTCCCCAAGTAATTTTGTGAATCCTAGATACGCTACTTTAATTGGATTAATTAAGTATAAATTAAAAAAGAAGAACTACTTGCCAGTGAAAGAGATGGATTTTTTTGATAAAATAAAAAATTGGCTAAAAAAAAGGTTGACCTTATTGTTGGGAGAAGAATAAAAAGGAGGAGAAAATGATTTATCCTTGCGAAAAAATAAGTAAATTGAAAATAAAAATTTTAGGAATTGGAGGAGGTGGAATTAACATTTTAAATAGTTTGATAAATTATCATCTTCAATTAAATTTTCAACCAAATAATATTTGCTTGGAATACTTGGCACTTAATACTGATATAAAGTCTTTGGAGTACTCTTTGGCAAAAAATAAAATTCAATTAGGAAAAAATTTAACCCAGGGATTTGGTTCAGGAGGAAAACCGGAAATTGGAGAGCAGGCAGTGTTAGAAAATGAGAAAGAGATACGAGAAAAAATTAATGGCACCGATTTATTAATATTAATTTCTTGTTTGGGAAAAGGTACTGGCAGCGGAGCCACTCCGAAGATTGCTGAGTGGGCAAAAGAAGAAAATACATTGACTTTGATAATAACTGTTAAACCCTTCAATTACGAAGGCAACGTGATAAATATGATTGCTAAGAATTCTTTAGAAAAAATTGAGAACTTCTTTTCTTCAGTAATTGTTATTTCTAATAATCAGATAAAAAAGAAAATAGGTAATGTAAAAATGGAAGAAGTATTTCAAATGATAAATTATATGGTGGCTGTTGGTGTTACGGATTTAATAAAAGTAATTGATAATTCTCATTTAACCGGAATAGATTTGGCTAATATTAAAAATATAATCAGTGAAAAAGGAAGAGGAATAATTGTTTACGGTGAAGAGGAAAATCAAGAAAGGATTTGTGAAGCATTATTTAATTCACCTTTATTTGATAATAATGTTAAATATGCCAAAAACTTTCTCATTTGGGTTTGTGGGAATGAACTAATAACCTTGGAAGTAGTAAGCGATATCTGTGAAAAAATTTCTAAGAAAGTTAATAATAATGCGAAAATTCAATTTACCTTTTTAAAGGATAAAAATATGAAAAAGATACGAGTAGGATTTTTAGCTTCTGGATTTTTTAAAGAAGCGATTGAGGAATGGGAAAAAGATGTGATTTTAGAAAAATTGCAAGAGGGCGAAATAGAAAAGGAATTAAAATTACCTCATCCAATAGAAAAAAAGATAAATAAAAATAATTTAACTTTGCCAACGATACTTAGAATGTTATTATAATTTATTTATAGCGGTAAATAATTCGCCCCCGAGTTAAATCGTAGGGAGAAAGTTCGACAGTGACACGATCGCCTTTTACTACTTTAATAAAATGAATTCTCATTTTCCCGGAAGCATGTGCCAAGACAATATGACCATTATCTAATTGAACACGGAAGAAAGCATTAGGTAATACTTCGATAACTGTACCATCCATTTGAATAACATTTTTCTTTTTTTCTTCTTTACTCATTAAGTGTCAATATTTCTGCTCTTTTTTTACCAACTAAAATAGTATGTTCAAAATGAGCTGAACAGCTGCTATCAGCAGTAACAACTGTCCAACCATTTTTTTTAGTAACAACCTTCTCTGTTCCCAAATTTACCATTGGTTCGATTGCCAAAGTCATTCCAGCTTTTAAAATTAATCCATTCATTTGAGGAGAATAATAATTAGGTATTATGGGGTCTTCATGAAGTTGTAAGCCAACGCCGTGGCCGCATAATTCACGAACAATAAAAAAACCATTTTTTTCTACATAATTTTGAATTTTTTTACTAATTGCTAATAGAGGATTATTTTCGTAAGCCTCTTCAATTCCTAAATAAAGGGCTTTTTCGGTTACTTCGATCAATTTTTTAATTTGGTTAGGGACTTTTTTACATATAAAAGTTTTTGCTCCATCCGCATAGTAACCATCTTTTTTTACACCAATATCAATTTTAACAACATCGCCTTCCTTTAAAATCCGATCATCCGGAATACCATGGACAACTTCTTCATTTAAACTAATACATATGGCAGAAGGAAACCCTTTATATCCTAAAAATGCTGGATAGGCCTTTTGAGAGTAAATAAAATCGGCACAAATTTTTTCTATTTCTTTTAAACTTATTCCCGGTTTTATCTCTTTTTCAATTAATTTAAAAGTCTTTGCCACAATTTTCCCTGCTTCTCTTATTTTATCAATTTCCCTTTTTGATTTAATATAAATCGCCATAATTTTTAATTATCTTCATAATTTCAAAATGTACATAATCTCTTCCTAAATCGCCGTTTATCCGATATAAACTATTTCTCTTTTCGTAATACTCTATTAAAGGTAAAGTATTTTTATAATAAACAGCAATTCTTTCCCTAATTATTTCTTCTTTATCATCCTCTCTTTGGATTAATTTGTTATTACAAAAGTCGCAAAAATTTTCTATCTTTGGTCTCTTAAAATTTAAATTATAAATTGCTCCACAATTTTCACAAATCCTTCGAGCAGTTAATCTTTTAATAATCTCTTCTTCACTTAACTCAATAAGAAAACAAAAATTTATTTTTTTATTTTTTTGTAAAAGAAATTGATCTAAAGAAACAGCTTGAGAGATAGTTCGGGGATAACCATCAAAAACAATTTTTTTATCATAATTTCTTTCCAAAAAATTTTCTACAATTTCAATGACAACTTCATCAGGAATTAATAAACCCTTTTCTAAGTAGTATCTCACTTTTTCGCCCAAAGAAGTTTGTTTAGCAATTTCTTGTCGAAAAAAATCGCCGGTAGAAAAATGGTAAAATCCTTCTTTTTCTTTTAACAATTCAGCTTGTGTCCCTTTGCCGCTTCCTGGTGGACCAAATAATATTATTTTCATAAAATAAAGTTTAACAAAATTATAAAATTTATCAAGATAATAATTTGAATTTTCACCACGGTTATTATATCATATTATAAAATAAAAGCATAATATGGAAGAAATAAAAATTAGATGGATGAAAGATAAAGATTTAGAAGAAGTTTTAAGAATTGAAAAAGAAAATTTTAAATTTCCTTGGAAAAAAAGTTATTTTGTTTATGATTTAAGAAGACCTAATACTTATTGTTTAGTTGCCGAAATTAATAACAAAGTAGTAGGTTATCTTATTGCTTGGGAGATAATTGATGAGTTACATTTAGCAAATATCTCAGTTGATAGAAATTATCAAAAAAAAGGAGTGGGTACAAAGTTAATGAAAGAAATAATTTCCATTGCTCATTTAAGAGAAATAAAAAAAATTTATTTAGAAACGAGAGTTTCCAATATTGGTGCTCAAAAATTTTACCAAAAATTAGGTTTCAAATATAGTTATTTAAGAAAAGGTTATTATAGGGATGGTGAAGATGCCTGGATAATGGAAAAAGATATATAAAAATTATTGATACTGATTATAACAAACGATTTCTGAGAGAGCTTTTCTGCTTCGAGGTGGCGGGTCTTCGTTAGGATATCCTAAAGGAGTTAAAGCAATAATTTTTACATCCTCGGGACATTTTAAGATTCTTTTTACTTCCTTCTCGTCATACGCACCAATCCAACAAGTTCCTAAACCTTCATTAGTGGCTGCCAAAATAATATGTTCCATAGCAATTGCACAATCAACCGGGTAAGAACTCCAATAGCCTCCCATTCTTCCCCAAGCAATTTTTTCTAAGGCGACGATGCATATAACAATTGGCGCTTCCGCAATAAATTTCTGATTTCGACAAGCAGTAACTAATTCTTCTTTAATTTTTTGATCATCGATTACAATAAATTTCCAAGGTTGAATATTCTTTGCAGATGGGGCTAAGCGTCCGGCTTCTAAGATTCTTTCTAAAACTTCTTTAGGAATAGGATCAGGTTTATAACTTCTTATGCTTTTCCTTTTTTTAATTATTTCATAAAATTCCATAATTTTTAATTTATTAAAAGCGCCTGACGCGATTTGAACGCGCGACCTGCGGATCCGGAGTCCGCCGCTCTATCCACTGAGCTACAGGCGCTTAAGTAAATTTTACCCTCCTTTCTTAAAAAAATCAATTTTTAGATTATAAAAAAAGCCGAGAAGAAAAACTGATTTTTAGCTCTTTCTCTTTAAACCCCCCTTTTAAATAACTAAATTCCCAATTAAAGAAAAAGTTTTGATTTAAATTTTTTGTAAGCGAAATAGAGAGATTACGAGAAATTCCTTTTGGTTCATAATGAACTAATTCTAAAGGTAAACTTTCTTTTTGATAGATTCGATAGACTATTTCTAAAGAGATAGTCAAACAGAAATCTTTTAAAATTTCGTTATTTTTTTCTAAATTAAGACCAATTTTTTTGATTAAATAATCTTTTTTAAAAGGTAAAAGATATTGATAATAGAGGAAAAAAACGTTTGGCTTTATACTTAAATTATAGTTTTCTTTGAATTCAAAAAGATTAAAAAACCCATAATTCTTTTCTTTTCGGTAATAAATTTCACTCTTTTTCTTTTCTCCTTTCTCAAATAGAAAAAGGCCTGTAAGGTTTAACAATTTTGATACTTCTTTTTTAATGGAAAAAAAATTTTCTATCTTTTTGGTTTTATAATTTTCAAATACCAAATCTTTATTTTCTTTTTGAAAATAATTTATTTTATAATTTATTACCAAATTTTCTCTAAGGAAATAATCTGTTAAAAATTGATAATCCAAATTTTGAGGGTAAGCAAAATTTGAAGAAAAACTTAATTTTACTTTTTTAATTGGTAGCCAAATAAAATTATTATTGAATTCCATTTTTGAAATTCTTTTTTCTTTCCTTAAAGGAATAATTTCTTTCCGATATTCACCGAGAGAATCGGGATAATATTGATTAGTTAGAGTATCTTTTGAATAGTTACCTTCTCCCTTTTTTACCTTGATAAATCTTATTTCTTTAATCACCTCTTCTTCATTGGTAAATCTTTGAGAAAAAACAAATTGGAAAATATTTTTAAAAGAATAATTAAAGTCAAAATCAGAAAAAAACGATTTTTCTAAAAAGCCGATAATGAAGGAACCTTGGGGATTATTTTTGTTAGTGATACCAAATTTAACAATTTTCTTTTTTTTATTTAGACTTTGCTTCTCTCTCCCCCTCTCTATTTCATAACTTAAAAAAAATTTACTTTCCTTAAAATAAAAATCGGTACCTAAGAAATGAATTAAAAAATATTTATCATTACTATCTCTTTGATAGGCAAAAGAATAAGTTAGATTAAAAAAGTGATAAATTGGCGATATTAAGAAAGAAAAAAAATTTTTATTATAATGGTCTTTTTTTAAAATGATTTTGTTAAAAAAGAAGTTAACTTCGCTTGTTCCAAAATAATTCCAATCTTTCCCTTTTTTTATTAATTCTAATTTATTAAAAAAACTTAAATCTTTATTAGGGGAAAAATCTATTTGAAGAGATGTTTTGTTTTTCAGAGAAAAATTAATAAATTCTTCATTTTTTAATTGAGAAAGAATTTGGTAATTTTTAAATAGGTTAAAATTTTGGAGAGACCAAAAGATTTTCTCTCGGCGATAAGAAAGAGCAAGATTACTTCCGTAACTATAACAATTTGTATCACCGTAAGGTGAAAAAATATTTTCATCTTTTTTATTAATAATTCCGCCAAATTGAAAATTTAAATTTTCATTAAATGGGATTTCAAAATTAATTAAAGTAAAAAGATTTTCTTTTGGCAAATTTATCTTAGAATAAGGAAGATATTTCCCTTTACTTTTACCTACATAGTAATAACAATTTTTAATATTATCGTATTCATAATCTCCTACACTTTCGCCAACAAAGGTAAAATTTACCAAATAACTTCCTTTATTTTCGCCCACATAGAAAAATATTTCATTGACTTTTTCATAATCACCATTATTTTTACCAACATAGCGAGCAGAATTCACATAAGCCTTTGCTGTGTCGTTACCAATTTTTACAAGATAATTTTTTGTTTCCTCATCAAAAAGTTCTCTTTTAACTTTATCTTTTTCCCAATACCAACTTATATTAGTTTTTATTGGTAAACGAGCAGTTAAGAAATTTAAACAATAATTATCTTTTTCATAAATCTCTTCTTCATATAAAAAATCTATTTCAATAAAATTCCGGGAAGTAATGATCTGGCGATTAGTAAAAGTTATAAACCCAAATTCGTAATCAATTAAATAATCACCATCCATACCTCTTTTTAATAACTTACCATTTAAATATACCCTTTCACTATTAGGTAAAATTTTTATTAATTTATTTTCTTTCAAATAATAAGGTCCTTGAATGAAATCTTTGCCGTAAAATTGGATTTTTTCATATTTGAAAGGAGTTGTTAAATAATGGAAATAAATAGTTTCATAAGTATTTGTTTGTAAAAGAGAAGCCCCTTGACCTTGAGAGTAAAATTTTCCGAAAGGAAAAAAATCTATTTCTTTGGATTGGTTTCCCCAGGTTAAAAAGAAGTTTCTTGTTTTCATTTTTAAATAAGAATTATCTAATTCTTTTACTGAAAAACCTTCTTCTTTATTTTCTTTACCATAAAGGAAGCCTTCAAAATTTATACCATTAATATTACCATTTAAAGAGAAATTTGTCTGTTGGACAAGGTTTATTCCCTCTTTATTATGGTAATTTAATTTAATCTCCTTTTCTCCACCAAAAGTAATATCAGAAGAGGAAGTATTAAAAGTAGTTTCATTAATTGAAGGAGAGATTAAAAAGGAATCAGTTTTTATCTTCTTTTTTATAATAGGAAAAGATAAAAAAGATTTAGAAAAGGGTAAATAAAAATAGGTAATTTTAATAGTACAAGGAAGGGAAGGCCATATTCTTTTGAGTTCGATAACTCCCTTTTCATAGTTAATAAAATAATTTAATTTTTTAATAAATTCTTTACGAAAGTAAAGGGTTTCCGAATTTTTAATAATTGGATAATTTTTTAAATAGATTGTGACACAACTATCCTTTATTATAAAAGTCTCTTCAATTTTCAAATTGGAAGATAAATAAAAACAAAGGAAAAAAATATTCATTAAATAAAATTTTAATTTTGATAAAATTTAAAGTCAATAATATTTGTTCTAATGTAAAACACTATTATTTTTTTCTTGACTTTTCAAAAAATTTTGATATCATAATTTTAGTGTTTGAAGGTTTAAAAAGGAGGGTTTATAGAATATAAAGGTTTTGTATGGGAAAAGAAGAAATCTATTATAAATATAAAAAGTATTTAGATTTATTATTACTTTTTATTGTTTCAATATTTGCTTTTCCTCTTTTTTTAATAATTTTTTTAATAATTAAACTTACTTCTCCGGGTCCACTTTTTTATAAACACAAAAGGGTCGGGCAACATGGCAAACCTTTTTATTTATATAAATTTCGGACAATGTTGGATGGCGCTGAAAAACTTTTGCCGGAAATCTTAAAAAAGGATGCCCAAGCCCGAGAAGAATTTGAAAATGGATATAAATTAAAAAATGACCCAAGGGTAACACCAATTGGAAGAATATTACGAAAAACTAGTCTGGATGAGTTGCCGCAACTAATAAATATCTTGAAAGGTGAAATGAGTTTTGTAGGACCAAGACCAATTGTGGAAGAAGAGAAGGTGAAATATGGGAAATACTTACCATTGCTCTTAAAAGAAAAACCTGGATTAACTGGACTTTGGCAGGTTTCTGGCAGAAATAATTTATCTTATGAAGAAAGGGTAGCTTTAGATATGGAATATATTCGTAAAAAAAGTTTGCGTTTAGATATAAAAATTATCTTAAAAACTATCTCAGTGCTTTTTTCGGGAAACGGAGCGTATTAGTAGATGATTTTTGTTACTGGTGGTGGTGGGTATATAGGTTCAGTAGTCGTTAGATTGTTGGTTGAAAATGATTATGAAGTAATTGTTTACGATAATCTATCACGGGGACATTTATCAGCGATTGATAAAAGAGCAATTTTTATTAAAGGTGATTTGGCTGACAAAGATTTGCTTTTGGAAGTTTTTAAAACATATCCAATAGAAGCGGTTCTCCATTTTGCTTCTTATATTGAAGTGGGTGAATCAGTAAAATATCCTACTATTTTCTTTGATAATAATGTGAAAAATTGTATAAATTTACTTAATAGTATGTGCGAAAATGGATGTTATAAAATAATCTTTTCTTCTTCGGCAGCGGTTTATGGTGAGCCACTTTCTCTGCCAATTAGGGAAAATCATCCTTTATTGCCAATAAACCCTTATGGAGAAACCAAAAGATTAATTGAGGAGTTGCTTTTTTCATATGAAAAATATTGTGGTTTAAAATTTATTTCCTTAAGATATTTCAATGTGGCTGGTGCTTATGACAATTTAGGAGAAGACCATCGACCAGAGACTCATTTAATCCCTTTAATTGTGAAAGCAGCATTGGGAAAAGAAAGGATTTTTAAAATTTATGGTGATGATTATCCAACAAAAGACGGGACCTGCATTAGAGATTATATCCATGTGTACGATTTAGCAATTGCTCATATTTTAGCATTAAAAAAACTTCTTAAAGAAGAGAAAAGCGAAGTTTACAATTTGGGTAGTGAAAAGGGTTATTCAGTAAAGGAAGTCTTTGAAACGGCTTGTGAGGTTATTGGTAAAAAGATTCCTTACGAAATCGTGGAAAGGAGGCCGGGAGATGTGCCAATATTGATTGCTTCCTCAGAAAAGATAAAAAAAGAATTGGGATGGAAAAGAGAGAGGGGTGACTTAAAAATAATTATTAAAGATACTTTTGAATGGCAGAAAAATTTTCCTTTTGGTTATCCCGATTGAACTAAGATATTATCAATTAGACGGGCTTTCCCAAAAAAGACTGCCAGGGCGATACAAACTTTACCACTAATTTTTTTTACCGGTGCTAACGTTTTTGCATCAACAATTTCAATATAATCAATTTTACCAGAACTTTTAGTAGTAATAAGTTTTTTCATTTCTTTAATTATTCTTTCTGAATTTCTTTCACCTTCTTTTATCATTTTTTTTGCTAATCTTAATGACTGATAAAGTACCGTTGCTTCTTTTCTTTCTTTTTCATTAAGATAAATATTTCGAGAACTGCAAGCTAAGCCATTTTTTTCGCGAATTGTTGGAGCAATGATAATTTTGATATCAAAATTTAAGTCCTTTACCATTTTTTTTATAATAATCGCTTGTTGATAATCCTTTTGACCAAAAACCGCAATATGGGGTTTTACAATATTAAACAATTTGGTAACGATTGTTGCTACTCCTTCAAAATGGCCAGGGCGAACACGACCACAAAGTCCTTCTGAAAGTTTTTTAACTTGCACAGAGGTTAAACAAGGTTCCGGATAAATCTCTTTTTCACTAGGATAAAAAATAATATCAACGCCTAAAGCAGTTAATAATTTTTTATCTCTTTTAAAATTTCTTGGATAAGTATGATAATCTTCTTTTGGACCGAATTGTAAAGGATTCACGAAAATACTGACAACACAAACATCGCTTTTTCTTTTAGCAATTTTAACTAGACTTAAGTGTCCTTCGTGGAGATATCCCATTGTTGGCACAAAGCCAATGATTTTCCCTTCCTTTCTTAATTGGTCAGCAATCTTTTTCATCTCTTTTATTTTTTTAACAACTCTCATCGGCTTTAAAACTATGTTCTTCCTGAGGAAATTCTCCTCTTTTTACATCTTCTAAATATTCTTTTACTGCTTTTTTTATTATTGTCGATAAATCGGTATATCTTTTAACGAATTTGAATTTCTTTTCACTAAGTCCCAACATATCGTGAAGAACAAGAATTTGACCGTCACAATAAGGACCAGCACCAATACCGATTGTTGGGATTTTTAATTTTTCCGTAACTCTTTTAGCTACTTCCATCGGAATTTTTTCTAAAACTATTGCAAAACAGCCAGCCGATTCCAATAAAAGGGCTTCTTTTAATAATTTTTCTTGTTCCTCTTTTGTTCGGGCTTGTAATTTGTATCCGCCTAACTGATACACAAACTGAGGTGTTAATCCTAAATGTCCCATAACAGGAATTCCAAATTTAACCAAATGTTCAACAATTGGTAAAACCTGCTCACCTCCTTCTAATTTTACTCCTTGAGCACCGGCTTTTAAAAATAAACCAGCATTTTTTAACGCCTCTTCTTTAGATATTTGATAAGATAAAAAAGGCATATCACCGACAATAAACGCTCTTTTTACTCCCCGAGCCACCGCGGAAGTAAATATTAACATTTCTGAAAGATTAATAGGTAAAGTAGTTTCATAACCAAAAATTACATTAGCAGCAGAGTCACCAACTAATATTAAATCTATGCCTATTTCATCTAAAATTTTTGCGGTAAGATAATCATAGGCAGTAAGAGCCACAATTTTTTCCTTTTTCTCTTTCATTTTTAACAATAAATCAATCGTTACTTTCATATTAGGCTAAAAACTTTCTTCCTTCTTTTAAATTTTCAATCGTAATTATTAAATCGCTAAAAGCTTTTTGATTTTCTAAACAATTATAACTTTCCGTATTCACGATTAAAATAGGTGATTGCGAATAATGAAAGAAAAATTTATTATAGGAATCATTGAGCGTTATTAAATATTCCCAATCAATTTTTCTTTCATATTCTCGTTCACTTTTTTTAAGACGTTTCCAAATTGTTTCTAAATTAGTTTGTAAAAAAATTATTTTTGTCGGTTTAAAACTAAGATTTTTCTCTAAAAGTCGGAAGATTTTTTCATAAAGATAATATTCGCTTTCGGATAGATTAACACTGGCATAAATCTTATCTTTTTCAAAAATATAATCGCTAACAATTTTTTTCTCGGAAAATAAAGAGAGTTGATTTAAATTTAATTGTTGTTGATAGCGGGTAAGAAGAAAAAAAAGTTGAGTTTGAAAAGCACAGGCTCTTTTATTTTCATAAAAATTTCTTAAAAAGGGATTTTCTAATTTATCCACTACTAATTCGGCTTTCCAATAGTTGGCTAATTTAATAGCCAAAGCAGTTTTACCAACTCCCATAATACCCTCTATTGCGATATATTCAATTTCCCTTTTTTCCATATTTTTATACCGTTCTTTTTGATATCTTTCACCAGTTCTTTTAATGGTTTTTTAGCCACAGGATGATATAGATCGGAAGCCACTTCTAACAGAGGGATTAAAACAAAATTTCTTTTTAAAATTTGGGGATGAGGGATTTTTAAATTTTTTTCGTTAATAATTTCTGAATTATAAAAAAGGATATCAATGTCTAAGAGCCGAGGTGCATTTTTAAAAAATCTTAAGCGGTAAAATTTATTCTCAATTTTTTTGATAATTTTTAAAACTTGTTGGGGTGAAAGGTTGGTTTGAAATATTCCGACAGCATTAATAAAAGAAGGTTGAAAAACAAAACCAATCGGTTCGGTAAGGTAAAAAGAGGAAATTTCTTTAGGATAAATATTGAATTTCTTTAAAAGATGTAACGCTTTTTCAATATTTCTCACGCGGTTTCCAATATTACTACCGAAAGATAAAACAATTTTTTTCATTTATAAAAATCTTTCGCAATTAAATTTTATCAATAAATTTATTAATTAAATCTTCAAAATTTTTACGCCATTTTTGAGGCTCAGGAAATTCGGCAATATTTATTGCTAACCACTGATAAAAATTTTTCTCGGGTAAAAGAGGTAAATAATATTTTGTGGTTGATTCGTAAACAGTTAATAAATAACCCATCACTTTTTTATCTAATAATTCAATTAATTCAATCAAGTTTCTTAATGATTGGTTGAACTTATCTTCGGGAAAATAATCGGGTTGGTTTGGAAAAATACCCCAATCACATTGGATTAAGGTTTTAAGTTCTCCTTGATAAAAGATACCCAAGTCAACTATTCTTCCCTTGATATTTAAACCGGCTCGAACTAACCAATTAGGTAATGTTAAAAAATAGCGTCGAGCATGATAATAAGCAATTACTTTTAAATCTTCTTTCGAAAAGAGACGCCAGGAAAGCAAATCTTCTTTTATTTTAACTAAAAATTGTCCGGTTAAAAACTGGTTAAAAATTTGATAACTCATCTATGGATGAAAAATTTCTGTTAAAATTGCTATTAAAAATATGCCGAAGATAAAAATAATTAAAGAATAAATGCTTTTTTTTAATTCAATTTCTCGATGCAGTTCGGGAATAATATCAGAAGAAGCAATATAAAGAAAATTACCACCGGCAATAGCCAAAAGGAAAGGTAAAAAAGATTGAAATTTTTCTAAAAAAAAGTAACCTCCGATTGCGCCACCAACAGCAGTTAGGGCGGTAAGAAAATTATAAATTAATGATTTCTTTTTGCTGTAACCACCATAGATAAGAATTGCGAAATCTCCCATTTCTTGAGGTATTTCATGAAAGATTACTCCTAAGGTTATTAATAAGCCAGTTTTTAAGGAAGTTAAATAACCAGCAGCAATTATTAAGCCATCAATAAAATTATGAAGAGAATCGCCAATAAGAGTAAGAGAAGCAACTGGATGGATTTCACATTTTGAGAGTAAATGGCAATGGCGCCAACGAATAATTCTTTCTAAAATAAAAAAGATAGAAAAACCAATTATTAAAAAAAGAGAAAAAAAATAAGTAGATAAAAGTTCAGTTGCTTCTTCTAAAATATGAAAAAAAACAATGCCAAAAAGGACACCACCGGCAAATGCTACTAAATAATAAATAATCTTTTCAAAAAGGTTTGTTTTAAAAAATAGAAAGAATATACCAATAAGAGAAATTAAACTAATAATGATAGAAGAAAATAAAATAAATAAAAACATAATTTAATCAATTTAATAACTTAAACATTAGTATTTTCTCCTATTGTGTTACAAAACATTCTCTTACCTTAAAATGAATCAGGGTTCTAAATAACTCCTTTGCCATATAAATTTTAAAATTTATTATACCATAAAACATAATTATTGTCAATAACTTATAGTATTTTATGAGGAATAAGGGGAGAGGTATAGGCTTCTTGGTTTTTATAAATTAAAGATTTTTTGGGGGTATAGGGATAACCTTATAACGCTTCTCCTATATGGTCTTTTTTATACCTTATTATCGAATTTAAAAAATAAAAAAAGAGAGAATTAATAAAAGTTCTATTCTATAACTTTATTCTTTTTATTGCTTCTTTTATAATTTTTTTATCAAAAAGGCAATAATCTTATTTCTTGAAGCAGTTTTGGTACTTTATAATTGATCGATCTCATAACCCAACATTAGTGCTTTTTCGTTAATTGCTAAAAATTGGGGAGCCACTCGGTGGGAGATTGCCTTTTTTAATGATTCAATACTTACAATTTTAGTAAAACGAGCAAGGGAGCCTAAAAGAATTATGTTAGCAAATAATTCCCTTCCCAATTTCTCTTTAGCAACCAATGAAAAAGGAAAAGCGTAGGTTTTTATTTTCTCCTTATTGAAGTTTTTACAATAATAAGAATCAATAAAAAGGGTACCTTTCTCTTTTAATTTTTTAACATATTCATCAAGGGATTGTTGGCTGAGACAAACTAAAATATCTAACTCTTGAGTTTGGGGAAAATAGATAGGTTGGTCACTAATAATTATATCCGCTTTACTGGCGCCTCCTCGTGCTTCCGGACCGTAAGATTGAATTTGGGTAACGTATTTATTTTCATAAATACCCGCTGCCTCGGCTAAAACAATCGCCGCAAAAATAATCCCTTGTCCACCTGTTCCAGCAATTCTAATCTCTTTTCTCATTTATTGCTTTTCTTAATCTTTCATATTTTTCACAATACTCCTCTCTTTCTCTATCCAATAAGATGCCAATTATAATTTTATCAGAAGGTATTTCTCCAGGTTCTTTAATAAGAGAAATATCAATTGTCCTGTTTTTGAACTCCTCCAACATTTTAACAGCATCTCCTAATCTATTCAAACGACCATAAAGAGTAGGGCATTGGGAAAGGATTTCAACCACTGAAAACCCTTTTTTAGTAAGTGCTTTTTTAAGCACTTTTTTTAAATGAGTAACATGATAAGTAGTGGAGCGAGCAAAGAAAATTGCGCCAGCGCTTTTTGATATTTCATAAATATTAAATTCTTCTTCAAGATTACCGTAAGGGGTAGTGTAAGTAAATTTACCTTTAGGAGTAGTGGGTGAAACTTGACCACCGGTCATTCCGTAATTATAATTATTAACAATTATTACAGTTAAATCAATATTTCTTCTCGCCGCATGGATAAAATGACTTAAACCAATCGCTAAAATATCGCCGTCTCCGCCAATAATAATCACTTTTAAATACGGTCTTGCCAATTTTACTCCAATTGCGCAAGGGATTGCTCGGCCATGGAGTGTATGAAAAGTATCACAATCAATATATCCGGGAATTCGGGAGGAACAGCCAATACCAGAAACTAAACAAATATTATTTTTATCTAAATTTAATTCATTAAAAGTTCTTATAAGAATATTAGCGATTGTTCCAATACCGCAACCAGGGCATAAAATGTGAGGAAATCTTTCATCTAATCTTAAATAATTTTTTATTTCTTCTTTCATATTTCTTCTTTCATATCACTGCTAATATTTCTTCCGGTGTTATTATTTCACCATCATATCTTTGGACACCAATAATTTCAATCTCTGGACTTATTGCTCTTTCAATTTCGTTGATTAATTGTCCCTGGTTCATTTCCACGACAATAACCTTTTTAGCACTTTTTAATAGAGCTCTCAATGGTTTATCTGGGAAAGGCCAGATTGTTTTAAGGCGGATATAACCTAATGCTCTTTTCTCTTCTTTTTCAAAAATATATTTTGCCTCTAAAGCGGTTCGGGCAGAAATTCCGTAAGAGATAAGGCAAACTTCCGCACCAATATCTTGATATTCTAAATCCCATAATTTTTCTTTATTATCTTCAATTTTTCTTTTTAGCCTATCTAATTTTCTTTTAATTACCTCAGGCTTATTAGTTGGAAACCCATCTTCTCGATGGGTTAGTCCAGAAATATGAATCCGATAGCCTTCGCCAAAATAGGCAACTTCACTATCATAGATTGTCTCTTCTGAATAATATAGGAATTCTTCAGGACTTTTTTTCTTTCTTTTTGGTTGATAAATTTCAACTTCTTCTGGTAATTCAACGGCTTCCCGCATGTGAGCAATTATTTCATCAGTAAGTAAAATTACCGGTACTCGTAAAAAATAGGCAGTATTGATTGCTTTAACTGTTAAATAAAAACTTTCTAAAACATTGTAAGGGTAAAAAACGACAATCGGATGGTCTCCGTGGGTACCCCATCTGGTCTGCATCACATCACTTTGAGAGGGTTTTGTTGGTAAGCCAGTGGCTGGACCTCCTCTTTGAACATTTACAATAAGACAGGGTATTTCTGCCATACAAGCATAACCAATTCCTTCTTGCATTAAGGAAAAACCTGGTCCGGAAGTTGCAGTCATTGCCTTCATGCCACTGGCACTGGCACCAATTACCGCATTGATGGAAGCAATTTCGTCTTCCATTTGGATAAAAACTCCGCCAATTTTCGGTAATTCCCGTGCCATATATTCAGCAATTTCCGTAGAAGGGGTGATTGGGTAGCCGGCAAAGAATCTTATTCCCGCCTTTATTGCTCCGATTGCCGTGGCTTCGTTTCCTGATAATAATTGACGCATCTATTTTTCTTTTTCAACAAAAATAGCAAAATCAGGGCACATTAATTCACAGAGATAACAAGCAATACAATCGTTAGGATTTTTAGCAAATACTTTAAAATCTTTATCCCAATCCAATACTTTTTTTGGACAAAAATGAATACAAATGCCACATCCTTTACAGAAATATTTTATAACTTTTATTATCTTTTTATTATCGTTAGAAAAATAAATTTGAGGTTCTTCTTTTAAAAATTTTTTCACAAATTTATTTTTTCTAATAAATTAATGATTTCTTGAGGTTCTTCGAAAACTTCAATACCAGCACTGATAAAGGCTTCAATTTTACTTTGAGCAGTTCCTCTTCCCTGTTCAATTATTGCGCCTGCATGACCCATTCGCTTTTCGGGCGGTGCGGTTTTCCCAGCAATAAAACCAAATACTGGCTTTTTAATATTTCTTTTTACAAATTTTGCTGCCTCTTCCTCATCTAAACCACCAATTTCACCAATAATTACAATCACTTTGGTCTCTTCATCCTTATTAAAAAGTTTTAAGATATCAACAAAATCCATTCCTTTAATGGGATCGCCACCAATACCAACAATTGTTGATATTCCGTATTTAGTTTGAGAAATATAATAAGAGATTTCATAAGTCAAAGTTCCACTTCTTGATACCACTCCAATTATACCTCTTTTAAAATATTCATGAGGAATAATGCCAATTTTTACTTCTTCAGGAACTAAAATACCTGGACAATTAGGTCCGAGTAATTTAGATTTTTTATTTTTTAGATAGGCATTAATCTTTATCATATCATGGACTGGTATACCTTCTGTAATCACCACAATCAAAGAAATATTTTCGTCTATCGCTTCATAAATTGCATCAGTAGCAAAAGTAGCCGGGACAAACACGACACTGGCATCAAATTCAAAATATTTTTTGGCTTCATAAATAGAATTGAAAACCGGTACTGGTTCACTATTTGGAAATTTAATTTTCTGACCACCCTTTCCGGGAGTAACACCGGCAAGGATTTTAGTTCCCAAATTTATCATTCTTTGGGTATGAAATTGACCATCTCTACCAGTTATTCCTTGAACCAAAACCTTTGTATTTCTATTAATTAAAATACTCATGATTTTACTGCTATTTCAACAGCCTTTTTAATTGCTTCTTTCATATTATCAATCAAAATTATATTAGTATCTTTCAATATTTCGTAAGCCTTATCCTGGTTTGTACCAATAAGACGAGCGACGATTGGAATATTTATCTCTTTAATAACCGATAGCAAACCATAAGCAACATCATCACAACGAGTAATTCCACCAAAAATATTTACTAAAATTACCTTGATATCTTTGTCTTGGATTAATAATTTTAATGCCTTTTCAATTCTTTCTTTATTGG
This sequence comes from uncultured bacterium, assembly GCA_938040315.1. Taxonomy (GTDB): domain Bacteria; phylum Hydrothermota; class Tepidihabitantia; order Tepidihabitantales; family DTDR01; genus DTDR01. Next base: position 33,946 of record CALHQW010000015.1, on the reverse strand, counting down.
TTGAACCGCCAATGTCTAAAAAATTTGCGGGATTTTCGCCGTACTTTTTTATTAAATCTAATGTTGCCATTGCTAAACCAGCGCCATTCACAATACAACCAACTTTTCCTTCTAATTTTATATAAGAGAATCCTAAACTTTTTGCTTCTTCTTCAATTTTATTTTTAATCTCTTGGGTTACATAATTTTTAAATTCTGGATGGCGGAAAAGAGAGTTATCATCAATAATTATTTTTGCATCAATTGCGCAAAAGTTATTATCTTTGGTTAAAGCCAAAGGATTAATCTCTACTAATTGGAGTTCGTAAAGAAAAAAAATAGTGGTTAATTTTTGTAAAAGTTCATTAAATTGATTAACTAAGGATAAATCACCAAATAATTCTAAACAGAGATTCCTTCCTTGATAATTTTTAAATCCTAAAAGGGGATCAATATTTATTTTTAAAATAGTTTCCGGTCTTTCCTTTGCCAATTCTTCAATTTCTATTCCTCCTTCTTTTGAGGCAATAATAATTGGAATTTTTTCTTGTCTATCAATAGTGATTGAAAGATATAATTCTTTTTTTATATCAACAAAACTACTTATTAATAATTTCTCAACAGGAATATCTTTTATTTTTAAAAGGAACATTTCTTTTGCAAATCTCTTAGCTTCTTCTTCATTTTCTATTCTTTTAATTCCCCCGGCTTTACCACGACCGCCAACCAGAACTTGTGCCTTAAATATACAAGGAAAACCAATCTCTTTAGCAAAGATTATTGCCTCATATTCATTATTTGCCAATTTTTCTTTAGGTGTTAAAATATTAAATTTTCTAAATATCTCTTTTGCCTGATATTCAAATAATTTCATAAGATTTTTAAATTTTAGTAAAAATTAAGATAAAATCAAGAAAATTAAAAAGAAACTACAATCAACATTAGTTAATTTCTCAAAATATTCGTTAATTTAAGAAAATTTTAATTTAATTACTTTTTTGGGGCATTGATAATAGCATTCCAAACATCTTATACAATCAGTTTGATTGGCATTCTCGTAGACATTTATATCAGTTGGACAAACTTTTACACAAATATTACATTTACCACATTTTTCTTTATCAACTTTTAAATGAAAGAGGCTTATTTTATTGAAGAAAGAATAGATTGCGCCAATCGGACAGATAAGTTTACAGAATATTCTTTTTATAAAAATTGCTAAAATAAAAATAATGATAAATATTAAAATTTTGAAGTAGAAAAATAAACCAGCCATCGTCTTTAAACTATTTTCGGGGTCGTATAATATTAAAGGAACACCGGCTTCTAAGGTACCTTGGGGGCAAACTTTACAAAACCAGGGTTCATTAGTAAAAAAAACAATAAAAGTTGCTAAAAATAAAAGAAAAAAATATTTTAGAAAAGTAAGATCAAAAATTTTTATACGGATTTTTAAAAAAATATCTAAAAGAAAACCAATAATTGTAGAGATTAAGATAATTAAAATTTTGATAGTTAAAGAAAGATAATTGAATTTAAGCCAGATAAAAAGATAAGAGAATAGAAATAGTATAATTGTAAATAAAGGAGCAAGTTGGGGAAGGGAGATTTTTTTCTTTGTTATTTTAAAAAGAAGATCTTGAAAAAGTCCAAAAGGACATAACCAGCCACAAGCCATTCTACCAATAAAAGCACCGATTATTAAAAATAGACCAAGTACATAAAAAGGAAAATCTTTAATTATTATAAAATGTTGATAGGCACCTAAGGGACAAGAAAACCAAGTAGTTGGTGCTGACCAACAATTTAATATTGGCACTAAAAAACTCTTTAAATAACCAGTATAAATTAAAGTTTTTTGAAAGAATACTAAAATATAACTGTTAATTAATATTGTAAAAATTATTTGGGAAATTCTAAAGGGTCTCATCCTAAACCAATACAAGAAAGGCAAAGCAAGATGCCAGTATTAAATACTTCTTTAATCTGTTCTGATCTTAATGCTATAATTAAGAAAATAACGCCAATAACTAAAGAAATAAAAAAGAGATATTTTCTCATCAAAATCTCGCTTGTAGAGAAATTTTCATTCCATTAAAAGGTGCTTCATAACGACAGACACCACCGGAACAAATAAGTCCACCTCTTTCTTGCCCAACTCTTATTCGCCAAGTTATATTTTGGGTTATAAAAAAAGTCCCTTCAAATAATAACCATTTATCTTCATAATCATATTTAGGAATCTTTGTAGTTGTTTTTTGATAATTCATAGTTAATGTAAAATAGGGATTGTTTTGATATTCAAAAATTACTCCAAAATCTTTGTATTTCAAAGTATCATCAGAAACAAAATTTAAAGGTATCTCTAAATTAAAGGTATGATTATTAAAGGACAATTTAGTTTCATTAATAAATTTTAACTCCTCTGTTAACTCTACTTTTATTTCTATCCCTTTTTTCTGGAGGTATTCAAAAATAAAGGTATTATTAAAATCTTCATTCTTTTTAAAATTAATTTTATTAATGAGTTCTTTAAGATATTTATCTTTTTTATAAGTTTGTAAGTACCCGTAACTACCATCATAATTTAAGAAATCAAAAGGTGTGAAATTTAAGGAAATACTACCTCCTTTTTCGTCTCTTCCCCGATTAATTGATATTCCCTCTCTACTTGGTGTCGGTACATCATTATAGCGATATCCTTCACCACCAAAATCGATGCTATCATATTTCATTCCTTCTAAACTGAGGCCGAAGCCAGTAAAAGTAAAAGAAGTTACTAAATAATGACCGTATCCTTTTTTTCTGCCACCAAGCACTTCTCGGGTAGAAAGTTTTTCACAAAATTCATAATATAGATCAAAAAAATTATAAGTAAAAGAAATACTTGGTCCAAATATTTCTGCAAAAGCTCGAGGTGTTATATCTTTTTCTTTATTTAATCTTATATAACGACCACCAATTTCTAAGTGGGGAAAAGGATAGATAACGATTTCTCCACCCCTTAATTGATCGGTAGTATCATTTTCATATTGGTATTTATTTTCTTGAAAGATAATATTTTTCATTTTTCCAGCAAAGAGAAGAATATCAGATTTAAAAATATGGAGGATAGCCCTACCACCAAATAAAACTTTATCATAACGAAAGTCTTCATTAAAATAAGAACGAAAAGTAAGACCCCGACCAAAAACCTGATAAAAATTACCTATTAAAAATTCTGCTTGGGGATGGCAATATTCAAAATTATAATAATATTCTTTCAAAGATTTCTTAGGTAAACTTGGTTGATAAAGAAAAATACCGGTTCGTAAATAAATGTTTTCATAGTTGATTAAAAAACGGAATTTTCCTTCAAAATGGTCGGAAAATTTAAAACTTTTATCTTTATTTTCTTTTGTCCAAAGCCAATACTCTCCTTTTATTTCGCCAGAAAGGTTTAACTTTTTTTCAATCGGTGTTTCTTCTTGGGAATAAAGATAAAAGAAGAGAAGAATAAATAAAACAAATTTACTCTTTCGCTTCATTAATTATCTCTTCAATAACTTTTACAAATTTTTTTTCATCACCTTTTTTATAACCTCGCGAAATCAAACGGATATTTCCTTCTTTATCAAGGATAAAACTTGTTGGCAGAGTTGAACCAACACCAAAGAGTTCTCTTATTTTTCCGTCCGGGTCTAATAAAATTTCATATTTCCATTTTTTCCCTTTGACAAAAGATTTTATATTATTTACTGCTCTTGGTCCGTCCTCTGAAATTGCTAAAACTTTAAGCCCTAAGGTTTCATATTGGTCATATATTTTTTTAAAAGCATCAAGTTCTTGAATACAAAGTTTACACCACAACGCCCAAAAACTAATAAAAATTGGTCCTTTATTTAGTAGAGAATCAAGATAAATTTTTTCTTTATTAATATTATAAAGAGAAAAGCTCGGTGCTTTTTTATAAGATTTTAAAGTATCCCTTTTTTCTTGGGTAGGAATAAAAATAAATAAAACTAAGATAAAAATTAAATTTTTTAATTTCATCGTTCATCTCCTCTTTGATGTTTGTTTTTTAAAACATAGAAAAATATTAAAAAAATAAAATTAGAAATATCGATAAAGAAAAATAATTTCTCTTTTTTCATATTTTATTTTATTATAATTTAAAATAATTTTTAATTCAAGAAATTTTATATAAAGTTGATTCAAGAAATTTTATATAAAGGTGAGATTTCTCTTAATCTTTTTACAATTGGTGGAAATACTTCTAAAAGATAGTCAATGTCTTCTTCAGTGTTATTGATCCCTAAAGTGAAAATAACAGAACCCTGGGCTAAGACTGGTGAAATACCCATTGCCAAAAGGACATGAGAAGCCTTTAATTGTTTAGAAGAACAGGCAGAACCAGAGGCACAGGCGATTCCATATTGATTTAAATATAAAACCATTGCTTCACCTTCTACATACTCAACACAAAAACTAGCATGATTAGGTAGACGATTTTGGGGATGACCGGTTAAATAAATATTATCAATTTTTTTAGGTAATTCTTCTATCAACCTATTTCTTAATTTTTCTAACTTATTTTTTCTTTCTTCCATTTCTTTTATGGCAATTTCATAAGCCTTTGCCATACCAATAATACCAATCAAATTTTCGGTTCCTGCTCGACGATTATTTTCTTGAATACCGCCTTCTATTAATGGTTGAATTTTTGTTCCCCTTTTGATATATAATAATGCTACTCCTTTGGGACCGTAGAAGGTATGGGAGGAAATCGTATAAAGATCCACACCGAGTTCTTTTAAATCAATTTTTAATTGACCTGCTGCTGCCACACCGTCCGAATGAAAAATAATTTTATTTTCTTTAGCAATTTCGGCAATTTCTTTGATTGGTTCAATTGTACCAACTTCATAATTGGCATGCATTATAGAAATAAGAATTGTTTCTTTTTTTATTTTCTTTTTTAACTCTTCTAAATCAATGGTACCATATTTATCAACTGGCAAATAGGTGATTTCAAACCCCAATTTTTCTAATCTTTTTGCTGGTTGAATTACTGAAGGATGTTCGATTGCGGAAATAATGATATGATTGCCTTTATTTTGGTTAGCAAAGGCAACCTTCTTGATTGCCCAATTATTACTTTCAGCCCCAGAGGAAGTGAAATAAATTTCCGAAGGAGAAACATTTAAAAGGGAAGCAATATTTTCTCTTGCCTCTTCTAACAGTTTTTTAGCTTCAAAACCGAAATAATGAGAACTTTGGGGATTGCCAAATATTTCTTTTTGAATATTCTCCATTAAAGAAAGAACTTCAGGATGGATAGGCGTCGTAGCTTGATGATCAAGATATATTTTTTTCATGGTCCTAAATGCTCTAAGGAGAATTTTTTATAAGCCTCGTAAGAAGTAAAACTAGTTAATAAATCGTATTCTGTTTTCAAAATTTGGTAGTGTGATTTCTCCATTGAAGATAGATAAATTAATAATCTTTTGCTATTTTCATCATTAATTAATATTGAATTTTCCCGATAGAATTTTTCAGAAATCTCTTCGGCTTCCATTGCTGCTTCCAAAAGGGATTCTAAAGATAATTTTTCTATTTTCTCAATTGTTGGTAAAGGAGTAAAGCCTTTTTTGGGCAATTTTATTTTTTCTTTAGGAAACTGATTTTTGAAAATATTTCTTAATAATTTCTCATGTTTTTTTTCTTCCCTTTTTAAAAAATTCAACTTCTTTTTTAAAACTTTATTTTCAACTACCTCTTGCAGTTTATTATAAAATTGGAAGGCTTCGACCTCTGATTTTATTGCTTTTTGTAATATTTCTAAAGAAGTCAAAGTTTCTTCCATAAATTCCTCCTTTTCAAATTACTTCTCCACTTCTAAACTAAATTCCCGAAAATCAAACCAAAAACCAGTTTTTGTTAAATAATCAATTTCTGCTTGAATAAGTCGATAATGACCTTCTTCAACTTCTTTTAATCTTTTCCAGATCTTCTTAGATACTTCTTCTTTGCTTGCTTTTTCTTGGTTTTGATAAAAATCGATACTTTTTTTCTCTAATGTTAAGGCCATTTGTAAAATATTTAACTCCTTTAAATCAGATATTTTTTTTTCTTTTGGTAGCAAGGGTTTTAAATTATCTACAATTTTTTCAATTTCCGTTAGAGGAATTTCTAATTCTTTAAATCCTTTCTCTTTCTCAAAATATTGGGATTCTTTCTCTAAGATTTCGATATGTTCAAATTCGTCCATTGCTAAACGGATAAAAAGGTCTTTACCTCTTAAATCTTTTATTTGGTGTCCAAAACGAAGATAGGAAAGCAAAGCTTCTTTTTCTAAGTCGATCGCCAATTTAAAAATTTCATTCATATCTTTTCTTCCTTTATTGTTTCTAATTTTTTAATATGGTTTTTTTCTTCTTGAATTAATTTTAAAACTGTTGATTTTTCTTCTTCCCCAACCAGATTTAATATTTCATAATAGAAAATTAAAGTTTCTTTTTCAAAAGCAATTGCCAAATTGATTAATTCCTTTTCATTTTCGGTTTTTTCCATTAGATTTAAAACTTTATCTTCTCCTTTAAAAAAATGGGAGTCGGTAATTGCTTTTAAGTATAATTTGGCTTCTTCCCAGTTATAAGGTAAAGTATAGGGAGTTGTTTTTAATTTGTTTTTAATTCCTTCAAAGGTTTCCCTGTGCCTTAATTCTTCAATAGATAAGAAGTTAAAAAGTTCTTTTAATTTCTTATCATTAGTTTTTTCTTTTGATTTTAAATAAAACTGATAACCACTTTTTTCAATTTGGATAGCCATTTCTAATACTTCATTTATTGAATAAAAAATCATTTTTTTTCCTCCTTCTTAAAATATTTTCCTTTTATCCTTAAAAAGTTTTGCTAATTTCTGGGCTTGAAAAAAATCGTTAAGTAGCCGATTGACATCGGCAACAGTTGTTCCGCTACCCAAAGCAATCCTTTTTTTCCTACTTCCATCAATAATTTTAGGATTTCTTCTTTCTTCTTTTGTCATTGATAAAATAATTGCTTCCATTTTTATAATTTCCTTTTCATCAAAATTTATTACTTTCAGTTCCGGGATAGGCATCATAGAGAGAATTTTTTGTAAGCTTCCCATTTTTTTAATAATTTTTAGTTGATTTAAAAAATCTTCTAAATTAAATTCGCCTTTTAAAAATTTCTTAGTTAGTTTTTCTTGGTCTTCTCTATTTACTGCGCTTTCGACTTTTTCTATCAAAGTTTTTATATCGCCCCTTCCTAAAATACGACTAGCAATTCGATCGGGATGAAATTCTTGTAAATCATCGATTTTTTCGCCAATGCCAATAAAGATTATCGGTGCCTTACTTACTGCTCTTATAGAAAGACAAGCACCACCTTTAGCATCGCCATCCATTTTAGTGATAATTACACCGTCAATTCCAATTTTTTCGTTAAATTCTTTTGCCTGATTAACCGCATCCTGGCCAACCATTCCATCAACTACTAAAAGATTATAATTAGGTTTTATTTTTTCTTTGAATTCTTTTAGTTCCTTCATTAATTCTTCATCGATATGCAGTCGGCCAGCGGTATCAAAAAGGACTAATTGATTATTATTCTTTTTAGCAAATTCTAAAGCCACTTTGGCAGTTGTAAATATATCTTCTTTTACCGGAATAAAATCAACTTTTACCCTTTCTGCTAATTTTTGTAATTGTAAAGAGGCAGCTGGTCTTTTTGGATCACAAGCAACTAATAAAGGTTTTTTTTCTTTATAATAATAAGCCAATTTTGCCGCAGTAGTGGTCTTTCCGGTGCCCTGGAGACCGAATAAACAAAGGATATTAAATTGGTTAGTTAAATTAAGTTTTGTTGGTTTTTCGCCAAGTAATTTTACTATTTCTTTATATAATTCAACAATTACTAATTCACCAGGTTTCAAAGAAGAGGCAATTTTTTCTGATTTCAATTTTTCTTCTAAAGAACGCAGGAATTCTCCAACTACTTTGTAATTAACATCGGCATCCAAGAGTAAAATTCTAATTTCTCTTAAAGTATCAGAAATTTCCTTTTGAGAAAGACGACCATAACCGAGAATTTTTCTTTGTAATTTTATAAATCGGTCAGCAATTATATCAAACATTTTTAAGTTTTTTCACTATTAAAGAATAATCCTTTTCTCTAAAAATGGCACTGCCGACTACTAATTTGTCAACACCGGCAGTGATTAATAATTTACTATTTTCCGGTCCTACACCACCATCTACTGAAAGCGTAATTTTTAAATTTTCTTTATTAATCAGATTTCTTAATTGCTCAATTTTTTTTATTGTTTCGGGAATAAATTTTTGCCCGCCAAAACCAGGGTTGACGCTCATTATTAGAATTTCGTTAAATTCGGAAAGATAGGGGAGAATATTTTCAATCGGTGTTGGCGGATTTAAGGCGATTCCGCATTTCAAATTATTATTTTTAATCTTATTAATCGTTGCTTTTAACTCTTTCTCATCTTTCATTGCTTCATAGTGAAAAATTATTTCTAAAGAACCAGGAATGAACCATTCAACCATTTTTATTGGCGAAAAAACCATTAAATGAGTAATAATAGGTTTTTGTGTTATCTTTTTTAAAGCATTAAAGATTGGTGTTCCAAAACTGAGATTAGAAACAAAATGCCCATCCATCACATCTAAATGAAAAGAATCAATACCTGCCGCTTCTACTTTTTTAATTTCTTCTTCTAATTTTAAAAAATTACAATTTAATATTGAGGCAGAAATATGCATAATTATTCGTTTCCTTTAGAAATAATTATTATAACTGAATCTCCTGGTTTTACAAGGGTTCCTTCTTCAGGATATTGGAAAATCACAACACCTCTTTTTTCATTACTTTTCGTTTCTCTAATTTCTTTGATATAAAGGGAATATTCTTCAAGAATTTTTCTTGCTTCATTAATTACTAAACTATAAAGATTAGGCATCGGGAAAATTTTAGTCTCTTTAGTGGCAAAATAAATTTTTACTGTACTTCCTTGACGAACTTTGGTATTAGGGGGAGGATCCACTTTGATAATTTTTTCTTCTTGTTGGGAGTTATAAATTGATTCTACTTTTACCTTTAAATCATATTGGGTTAAAAGTTGAATAGTTTTTTCTAAATCGGTTTCATAGATTTCTGGTATTTTAATAAATTTTGGTCCAGAAGAAACAATTATTTTCACATATTGACCTCTTTTTATTTTGCTATTGGGTTCAGGTTTTTGTTTAAAGATTCTTCCTTCAGGAAAATTTCTTTCTTCATAGATAATTTTTTCATCTAATTTTAAATTAACTTTTTTAAGCAATTCTTTTGCTTCTTTAGGGGTTAAACCAATTAAATTAGGAACCCTCACTTCCCAAGAAGTTTTAACAAATATTGGTAGGATTAAAAATCCATATAAAAATAGATTAAGGATAAATCCGAAAAATATCATCAAAGGGACTATTAGGATTTTAATTAACAAACGCATCGCCTGTTTTTACCCGATAGCCATTAATAAAATCCTTATCGTTAATAGGTTTCTTCCCGCTTGGTTTTAGTTGTTTGATTATCAAAAAGGAATCAGCACATTTTACATAAAGATTCTTATTAAAGATTAAAACTCCTCCGCAAGGAAATTCGGAATTTTCTATCGGTTCTTTTTCTGGAATTTCTGATTTTAATATAATTAATTGCTCATTACGAAAAAAAGTATAAGCACCAGGCGCTGGTGAGAGGGCACGGATTTGATTAAAAATCCTCTTTTTTTCTTTTTCCCAATTTATTTTTCTCTCTTCTTTTTTGATTTTGGGAGCATAAGTAGCCAATTCTTCGTTTTGGTAAATAAGGGGCTCATTATTTAGATATTTATTAATTGCTTTAATAAGAAAACTCTTACTTAATTCTTTTAATTTTTCTTTAAGACTGCCAAAGTCGTCATTTTCTTTTATTATAATTTTCTCTTGATAAATAATTGGTCCAGCATCTAATTTTTCATTTAAAAGAAAAGCAGAAAGGCCTGTTTCTTTTTCACCATTCATTAAGGCTCTTTGAATTGGTGCGGCACCTCGATATTTTGGCAAAAGAGAGAAATGAATATTAATAATTCCTTTTTCAAAAATTTCTATTAATTCTCTCTTTAGAATTTTTCCGTAACTAATTAATATTCCTAAAAAGGGTTTTAACTCTTTTAAAATAAGAATAAAATCTTTATTATTTGGATCTTCCGGCTGAAAAATTTTTAAGGAGAGTTTTTCTGCTTTTTCTTTTATTGGATTTGGTAAAATTTTTAATCCTCTTCCTTTTGGTTTATCGGGAGTTGTGATTATTCCGATAATTTCGTAATTATTTTCTAATAAAACCTCTAACCCCGGTATTCCTAACTCATCACTGCCAAAAAAAACAATCCTCATTCACTCTGATTAAAAATAAATTTCTTTCTCAGTTCACTTAAATGGTCAATAAAAAGAATTCCGCAAAGATGTTCATATTCATGAAGAAAACATCGAGCAAGAAGATTTTTACCCTCTAAAGTTATCTCTTTTTCTTCTAAAGTAATTCCTTTAATAATTACAATTTTAGGTCTTAAAATAATTTCCCGAATATTAGGAATAGAGAGACAACCTTCGTAATCTTCAATTTCTCCTTCTTGGTGAAGGATTTCCGGATTGATTATCGATAGAATTTTTGGTTTTCCCTTATTGCTGCTAAGATTAACAATAAAAAGGGATTTTAAAATACCTATTTGGTTGGCTGCTAATCCCAAACCTTCGTAATATAAAAGAGTTCTTTCCATCTCTTTTACTAATTGGAAAATTTTTTCATCAATCTTTTTAATCTTTGATGCTTTCTTTCTAAGAAAGGGATTGGGATATAGTATCAATTTGGGTTTATCTTCCATTTTAACTATTTTTTATAAGCTATGGAGTTTTTTTCGATTTCAATTTTAGTATTTTCATCAATTTTTAAAATAAAAGTAGTCTCTTTGATGTCTGAAATGATGCCGTGGATTCCACCGGTTGTTACTACCTTATCGCCTCTTTTTAAACTATTTATCATTTCTTGATGTTTCTTTTGTCTTCTTTGCTGAGGAATGACTAATAAGAAATAAAAAACTAAAATAATTAAAATTAATGGCAAAAAAGAAATCAAAGGATTAACTTGTTGAGGAGTATTTTGAGCATAAAGGAAATCAAACATTTTTTTCCTCCTTTAAGTTAAATATAATTTGTTTTCAATAATATACTTATAAACCTTCTCAGGCAAAAAATATCTAAAAGGTTTATTATTTTTAATTCTTTCTCTAATTTCGCTTGAATTAATTGCTAGTTGGGAAACCTGTAAAAATATTAAATTTTCTTTATACTCTTCTTTTACTTCTTCCTTTAGAGGATACCCATAGCGCAAAAAGACACAAATCTTTATCTCCTTCAAAATTTCTTCTGGTTTATACCAATTCTTAAATTCTATATATTGATCAGAGCCAATAATAAAATATAACTTATCCCTAAAATAGATTTTTTTCAATTCCCTTATTGTATAAATACTATAAGAAGTTTTAATATTATAATTCTCTTTTATCTTTTTTTCAATGTCGGAGATAGTAAATTTTTCGTTATTTTCAATTGCCAAAGTGAGCATTTTAAAACGATGTTCAAAAGAAGTTACGGTTGTTTTATGAGGCGGATAGTAAGCAGGAATAAAAAGGATTTTTGATAAAGAAAGAGAAAAAAGCACTTCTTCAGCGATTATTAAATGGGCGATATGAGGTGGGTCAAAAGTGCCACCGAAAATTCCTATTTTTTCCATTTTGTTAATAATTTTTGGGCTTTCAATTTCAAATTATCCTTTCCTTCTTTAATAATCTCTTTTAGATAATTTTCTACTTTTTCTCTCTCATTATTTTTATAAGAAATTTCGGCTAAATAATATAAAGAATGAAATTTAAAAGAAGTATTAGGAAAATTATTTATTACATATTCAAAATAGATTTTTGCTGGATTTAACTCACCATTTTTGTAATATAAAAAGGCAATATCAAAAAAATTTTTGGCTATTAAGGAATCAATAGTATTTACATAACTTTGGATTTCTTTAGAAAATTGCCCTTCGGGATAACTTTTCTTAAAGGCTAAAAAATTTTCTTTCAATTCCTCTAAGATTGAGATTCTTTGTGATTTTTTAAATAACTTTAAATTGCAAATTAAACTTTTGTAAAAAGCATTTTCGTAATCTTCGGCATAAGGAAAAGTTTTCATATAAAATTCGTATTCCAATTTAGCCTTTTCATAATCCTTTTTTTGAAAATAACACTCGGCTAAAAGAAACTGAGATTTAATAAGATAACCAGAGTGAGGGTATTCGTTAACAATTTTATTAAAATACTTTATTGCCCTCTCATATTTACTTTCGTTCATTAATTTAAGTCCGGTTTTAAATAACTCTTCTACATTTTTCTCTTTTAGTTCTACCATATTTCTTTTGGTACAACTAAGAATAAAAAATAGAAGAAATATAAAAAGTCTCTTATACATTCAACCTTTTGATAAGTTCTTTTATTAACATAGTTAATTTTGGTTCGGTTTCTTTAGCAACTTTCAATATTTCTACTAAGTTAACTGGTTTCAAAGCATCTGGTAGTCCCATATCAGTTATTACTGAGAAGCCAATTACCTTTATTCCCGCTTGCCTAGCGACAATTACTTCTGGAACTGTAGACATTCCAACAGCATCAGCACCTAAAATTCTGAAGGCTCGATATTCAGCAGCGGTCTCTAAATTGGGTCCCATCACAGCAATATAAACTCCCTTTTTTACCGAAATTTTTAAATCCAAAGCAACTTCTTCAGCAAGTTTAATTAAATTTTTATCATAACAATTATACATATCTGGAAAACGGGGTCCAAAATCAGGATCGATTAAACCCCTTAAAGGGTTATCACAAAGGAAATTAATATGATCAGTAATTATCATAATATCGCCCGGTGAGAATAACGGATTTAAACCACCACTGGCATTAGAAACAATAAGAATCTCTACACCTAATTCTTTCATTACTCTTACCGGCAAAGTAATTTCAAACATTGAATAACCTTCATAATAATGAAAACGACCTTGAAAAGCACAAACTTTCTTCTTATTCACATAACCAAAAATAAGTTTTCCTTCATGAGTAACTACTGTTGGCATTGGAAAATTGGGAATTTTTGAATAGGGTATAACCTTTTCAACCTCAATCTCCTCAGCAAGCCTTCCTAAGCCAGTCCCTAAAATAATGCCAATTTTAGGTTTGAAATCGCATTCTTCTTTAATAAACTCAACTGCCTTCTTTATTTTCTCTTTCATTTTCCTTCTCCCATTCTTTAATAAAGTTATTTAAGCCTTCTATTAATCCTTTTAAATTAGCAACGAAGACTTTCTTTTTCGAATTTAGTGTGTTTAACTCTCCCCTTAATTTGTCAACTTCTTTTTGGGTTTTCATCAGGATTTCCTTTGCTTCTAATTTTGCCTTTTGAACGATGTTTTCGGCTTCTTTTTGAGCATTATTTTTTAAATTTTCCGCTTGCTTTTGAACAGTCATTAAAGTTTCTTGTAAAAGTTTCTCTTGTTTTTGATAAGTGGCTGCTATTTCTTCTAAAACAGAGATTTTATTAAGTAATTCATCTTTTTCTTTAATCATCTCTTCTAATTCCCGAGCAATAATTTCTAAAAATTCTTTCACCTCCTTCTTATCATAACCCCGAAAACGAATTAAAAAATCCTTTCTTCTAATATCTAAAGGTGTAATTTTCATAAAATAATTTTAATAATTAAATTGGAGAAGTCAATTTTAAGAGAAATTACTTTAAAATCATTTGTTGACATTTTGAAAATTTTTATTATATTTTTAAAATGTTAAGGTCAAAGAAATTAAGGAGGAATTATGAGAAAAATATTTTTTATTATTTTGATTTTTATTTTTTGTGAGAAGTTAGATTTTTCTTGCGCTCAAAAAATTTCTCAAACAAAAGAACCAAATTGGGTAAAATTGCCCACTAAGAAATTAGGAATTGGTAGTGAAGGTTATTTTACTACTGTTTCTGTTTCCCAAAATTCTCTTAGGGACGCTGAAGAAAAATGTAAAGAAGAATTAAATGCCTTGATTTATAACTTAACAAGTGAATATTTAAGTAGACTAAATCCACCAGTTAAAACGGAGTTTGATTTTATTTTAAAAGATTTGATAGAAAAAGAGATTAAAAGTGTTCTTGATGAAGCAAATAAATATTTTGAGATTCGGGATAAATATGAGAATAAAAGAGAAAAAAAATATTATATCCTTGGTGGGATCCAATCAGAAAGACTTTTAAAAATGCTTAATGAAGAGTTGACAAAAATTTATGAGAAAGAAAATCTTATTAATTTTTTAAAGGAAAATAAGGAGATTTATCGAGTAAGAGTTTCTTCCGATTATTATGAGCAGATTAAATCAATTTTAGAAGGTAATAATTTTATTGTTGATAATGAAAGATATTTTGCCCAAATTGTTGGTATTCCTTCTTATGAAGTAGTTAGTAAATTAGCATCACTTGCTGGTCCTCTTTGGACAGTTAAGGGACAATATATTATTTATCTAAAAGATAAAAAAGGAAATATTATTGGTAAGATATCTTCTTCTGAAGGAAAAGGTGTTAGCAATTCTAAAGAAGAGGCGCAGAGAAAAGCATTAAGGGAAGTTAGTATTAATATCGACAAGTTGAACGATTATCTTTTAGAATTAAAAAAGGGAATTGAGAATTATTTGGCAAAAGAGTTAACAAATAATTTACCAAAGATTGAGGAGAAAACGAAAGCATATTATGCGAATGCTTTAAGATATTTTGAGAATAAAGATTATAAAAGTACTGTTGCTCTCTTAGAGAATCTTCATATTTTAAGTAAAGATTTTTCTTCCGGTTTGATATTATATTTGAGAGCAAAAGGAAGTTTGGAAGGTGAGGTTATCGAGTAATTGAATTTCTTATTAATATTCTTATTTTTAAACGAGATAAGAATTATTTCTGTTGGCGATATTTTTATTCATCAATCAGTATTAAAAAGTATCTATCAGAAAGAGACAAAAAGTTATAATTTTTATCCTTGCTTTGAAGAATTAGAAACTTATTTAAACTCAGCAGATGTTGTGACTTGTTGGTTTGGTGGTGTGTTGGATACTGTTGGACCTTATACTGGTTATCCTTGTTTTAAAACGCCCGAAAATCTTGCGGAAGTATTAAAAAAAGTTGGTTTTAAAATAATTTTTAGAACGAATCATACTTTGGATTACGGAGAAAGGGGACTAAGAATAACCACTTCTATTTTAAAAAAATATAATTTAATACAAATTGGTGCCTATATTACCGAGGATGAAATTAAAGAGATTTATGTTTTTGAGAAAGATAATATTAAAATATCTTTTTTAAGTTATACTTATGGTCCAAATGGGATAACAATTCCCAAACCTTGGATGGTTAACCTTATTGATTTAGAAAAAATAAAAAAGGATATTGAAAAAGCAAAAAGAATAAGTGATTTTGTAATTGTTGCTTTACATTTTGGTAAGGAATACGAAAGATTTCCAAATAGCGAACAGAAAAAGATTGTAAAAGAGATTAGTAAATTTGGTGCTGATATGATAATTAGCTCCCATCCCCATGTTATCCAACCGGTAGAAATAATTGAAATAGATGATAAAAAAGTATTTGTTGCCTATTCCTTAGGTAATTTCTTTTGTGGTCAGAGAAAAAGATATACCGATACAGGAATTATGCTTAAATATATTATTGATAAAAAAGATGGTACGGCTTTCTTAAAAAGAGTGAGTTATATTCCTTGTTGGATAGCGAAATATAAGGAAAAAGAAAAATATAAATTTAAAATTTTACCGATAAAAAAATTTTTAAGACTTTATAAAGAAGGGAAAATTAATTATTTAACTAAAGAGAATATCTTTCGAATGAAAGAAGCATTGAAAGAAACGATAGGTCATATTGATAATCCAAAAATTAACTTTGTTTGTGAAGATGATTATTAAAATTCCTATTGAAAATTTAAACTTAGAATTTATTAAAAAATTTTTGTCTTCTAAAAGTATTGTCAAAATTAGCGAAAAGAAAAAAGGCAAAATTTCTAAAGCACGGAATAGTTTAGAAAGAATAATTGAGAAAGGAAATTTAGTTTATGGTGTGAATACTGGTTTTGGTGCCTTGGTAAATAAAAGAATTTCAAAAGAAGAAATAAAAAAGTTACAATATAATTTAATTGTCTCTCATGCTTTAGGAGAAGGTGAATATTTTAATAAAGATATTATCCGTTTGGCAATCTTTTTAAGAGCAAATATGCTTAGTAAGGGATATTCCGGAGTAAGAGTAGAGTTAATTGATGCCTTATTAAATTTAATCAACAAAGATATTATTCCATGTGTCCAAAAAAAAGGTTCGGTAGGTGCTTCCGGTGATTTATCGCCATTGGCACAAATTGGTTTAGTCCTTTTAGGAAAGGGAAAGGTATTTTATAAGAATAAAATATTACCTACAAAAGAGGTGTTTAAAAAAGAAAAATTAAAACCTTTTGTTTTAGATATTAAAGAAGGATTATCTTTAATTAATGGCACTGAAATGATGTCGGCCTTTCTAGGTTATCTTTTGATCGATATTGAACATATCTTTAATTTGGCAAAAGAGATTTCTGGTTTAACAACCTTATTGATTAAAGGCAACAAAAAAGAGTTTGATATAAGGTTACATCAATTAAAACCTTATTCTCATCAAATTGAAACCGCGAAGATAATTTATGATTATTTAAATCTTTGTGATTTTAAGGAAACTGCTTTACAAGATCCTTATTCAATAAGATGTCAGCCCCAAATTTTTGGTTCAATAGGTGAGACCGTTGATTTTGCACAAAAAATATTAGAAATTGAAATCAATTCCATAACGGACAATCCAGTTATTATTGATAATGAGATTTTTAGCGGAGGAAATTTTATGGGTACCAGTTTAGCATTAGCCGCAGATTTATTAGGTATTTCAATTACTCTACTATCTCTATTATCAGAAAGAAAGATTTTTTATTTAACTTCGGGAAGACATCCGGATTTGCCAATATTTTTGATAAAAGAGCCAGGAATAAACTCTGGTTTAATGATGCCCCAAATTATTTCAACTGCTTTAGCAAGTGAAAATAAAATCCTTTCTTATCCGGCTTCAGTGACTTCTTTACCCACTTCGGCTAATCAGGAGGATATTGTTAGTATGGGGATGAATAGTTTATTAAAATTAGAGAAAATTGTTGAAAATACTAAAACGATTTTAGCAATAGAAATTTTATGTATAAGTCAAATTTTAAGATTAACAGAACTTAATTTTAAAGAAAAACCAAAAATTGTAAAAATTATTGAAGAGAAGATACCCTATTTAGAAGAAGATAGAGAATTACAAGAAATTTTATCAAAAATTAAAAACCTCTTTTTTTGGCGAATAAACTCGGAAGAAAGAAATACTATCAATTAAAGTCATTTTTCGGAAATATTTTTCATCACTCAATCTGATTTCACCAGTAATAAAAAGATAATCGTAATCTTTATAACGATAAGGGAAAAGGGAACGATAGGGGAACCATTCATCAATCCTTTCTAAAGGATAATTTTCTTTAAATATTAAGGGTGAATAACGGATATAGGCAAAAGAAAAACCGATAAGACCTCCTTTTTTTAACTGGTAATAACAAGGAAAGTGGAGAAAAATATCGTAACCAAATAGATCGGGTTTTGGTCTTTTATCATAGAAAATTCCCACAACCTTTTTATTTGGTTCTAATTTATCTACAATTTTTTTAAACTCTTGAGCATATTTTTCAAACATTAAGAATCGGAGATTTAAATCAATTATATTTATTATTAATACTGCCAAAATTATATATTTTACAATTGATTTTTTAATTTTTAAACTTATATAAACAATTAAAAAAAGAAAAAGTAAAGGAGCAAATCGCTCATTTAAAAATACTGCTTCTGTATAACTTCCTGGAAAAAAGAAATAAAAAGCCAAGGTGACCAAGAAGATTGTGGATAATATTTTACTTTCTTTAAAAAGATGGCGATCGGTAATTAAAACAAATATTCCTAATAAAGTTATTATTTTAAAGAAAAAAATTATCAAGTTGTCGCTTTTTATTCCTAATCTTTCCCAAAAATCTAAAATATTTTGGTAAATTGCTTTGAAAGAGATATTTTCTTTAAACTGGCTGATAAGTTCACTACCTTCTCTTTGAAATTGTTGCGCTTGCCAAGGAAGAAAGAAAAATATCAAGGTAATTAAAGGTGGTAAAAGATGTTTAAGTTTAAAAGATTTTTTATTTAAAAAAATAATTATTAAATAACTAACAAAAGAATAAATAAAAGTTAAAGAATGGCAAAGAAAAATGAGGATAAAGAGAAGAGTAAGGAAAAGAATAATTAAATTCTCTTTTTTGTTTCCTTTTAATAAATTTATTGTTAAGGCAAAAAGAAAAATAATTAAAGGAAAAGCAAAAGCAATTCCCATAAATCCCCAAAAAAGATTATAATTATAGGCAATTAATAAACTCAAAAGAGAAAAGGATTTCTCACCATTGACTACTTTTAAGAGATAATAAAAAGAAAGGAAAGTTAAAAGAATAATTAATCCAATATAAATTCTATTAGTGATATCTAAAGGCAAAAAATTTGATAAAAAAGTATTAAAAAAAAGATGAAAAGTATTATGCATAGGAAATAATCTCTTTTCAAAATAAGCCTCATAGTTAGAAAAATTTTTTAAAACATAGGCAAAATGCAAATGCTGAGGTAGGTCAACAAAAGGAAAATAAGTTAAGTAAAAGATAGGTAAGAGATACAAAAAAATTATTAAAAAGTAGTACTTTTTCATTTCTTAAAAATTATCCAGAAGAGAAATATTATAAAACTTATCAAAGAAAAAATCAAAGTATATTTTCTCAAAGGTGGTAAGTTAAACTTAACTCTAAGGATATATTTTCCTTCTTTTGATTTTAAATAAATAAAATGGTCTTTTGTTTCATAAAAAGGAATTTCTTGGTTATTAAGATATATTTTTAAATAAGGATAATAACTAATGGGCAATCTTAAAAAATTTGGATTAGTTAGTTCGTATTCAATCTGAATTTCATTATGTTTAAGAGAGTAATCGTAAATTTTTATTTCTCCTTTAAAAGGAAGACTTTCGTAAGCATCCTCTTCTAATATTGGAATAAAATTTATTTCTCCCTTTTCATAATCAATGGTTAAACTTTTTAAAAAATCTTGCCAATCTGAGGCAATAAAAAAAGTTCCCTTTTTTATAATTTTCTCTCTTTTCATCGGTTTTTTAACATTACTTATTAAAATTATTGGCAGTTTTGTCTCTCCATATACTAATGGTGGTTGGGCACCTCCCACCAAAAATTGATCATCCCATTCAATGCCACTCTTAAGTAAAACATAAGTTTCTTCTTCGCCACTACCTAAAAGAGTGGGAAGGGTTATTATCTGAGTAATACCTAAAAGAGTAGAGATTTTTAAGAAATCATTGCTTAAATAGCGGGATAGGGTATCAGTTAATTCTTTTGATAAATAATTTACAAAAGGGTAGGTATAGAGCATATTTTTAGGAGCAAATTGGTGGTAAGGAGGTCCTAAAGGAGAAGGTAGATTTCCATAAAGAAAATTACAGGCTGGATAACGGCAAAGTCTACGAAAATTATCGATTTTTTCATCAGGGATATCAATATCTAAAACTTTAAATACCTTTTTATAAGAAAGCAATTCGTATATTTCCTCTCTTACTGCCAGAAAATTTTCTTTTTCGGCATAACGTAATTTAATTGTTGATGGTAGACAATCAAGCAATATCAATATTGATAAGAAATAAAACAAAATCTTTTCAGATAATTTTAATTTGCTGTAGAGATATTCAAAGCCATTAGGAATTAAAATAGCAGAAAAGAAGATAAGATAAACTAAAAATCTTTGGGGTGGTAAACCAGCGGATAGAAATCCGGTATATCTCTCCAAAAAGGGTAATAAAAAAGTTAATAATAAAGAAATTAGCCATAAAATACTTTTCCAATGGGAAATTCCTAAACCAATTATTCCGAGAATTGATAAAATAAAAATACTTATTCCAAAATAAGTTCCAGTATAGCCACCAATTTCCTGTTTTAAACCAAAAAGAACTAATAAATTAGGCGGCGGTAAATTCAATTGTGGTTGGGGATATAAATACTTCCGATATTCTAAAAGAAAGGGTAGGAGGAAAAATAAAGAAGTAGAAAAGAAAATTAAGAAGGTAAAAATAAGTTTAGAAGAAAATTTATATCTTTTTAAAAAGAAATAAAGGATAATAAAAATTAAAGAATAAACAGCATAAAAAATATGGGAAAGAAAAATCAAAGAGATAAAGAAACCTAAAATAAAGAAGTTTTTAATATTAGTTTCTAAAAAACTTTTATCTAAATAAAGAAAAATTAAAGGTAAAAGAAGATAAATTAAAGAAAGGGGATAATTACCAAAAGAGGCAATATACAAAATCCGCCAAGGAACTGCTAAATAAGCAAGAGAACCTAAAAGGGTTAAGAAAAGGTTGTTAGTTTCCTTTTTAAGATAATAAAAAATTGCTAAAGCAGAAAGGATATGAAGAATAAATACTGCCATTTTTAAACTGAAAATTAAATTACCAAAAGTTAATAAACTAAATAGACCAGTAATGAAAAAAAAGAGAGGACTATAAAATTGGAGAATAGGATAACCAGAATAAAAATAGAATGTGAAAAAAGGCGAAAAATTTTCTTTTAGTGATTGATAAATAATCTTTTGTCTTACTAAATGGGGCCAAGTATCACCAGTAGTGGGATGGCCAGGTGCTAAAAAAAGATAACCAGTGAAAAAAATTGCTATTAAGAAAATAATATATTCTTTTCTCACTCTCTTAATCTTCTTTTCTGATACCTTAACTTTTTTCATAATTAAAAAATTACCAAAGGTTTATTAGTTAAGGGATGGGTTTTGATAATTGGTTTTATCTTGTAAACTTTTTCAATTAGGTCTTCTTTTAAAATCTTTTCCGGGACATCGCAGGCAATATATTTTCCTTTGTCAATTAGTAATATTCTGTCAGAAGAAAGGCTTGCCAAATTTAAATCGTGGGTTAAAAAGATAATTGTTAAATCTTTTGCCTCTTTTAATCTCTTTAAAAGATTAATAAATTCAATTTGATAAGAAATATCTAAATGAGTAGTAAATTCATCCAATAGTAAGATTTTTGGTTCTTGAGCAAGGAGCCGTGCTAAAATAACCCGTTTTCTTTCACCGGTAGAGATTTCACTAATTTTTTTATCTTTAAATTTGATAGTTTCGGTCAATTCCATTGCTTTTTCGACAATTTCTCTATCTTTTTTATTAAGAGCAGAAAACCACTTTATATAAGGATTTCTACCCATTGAAACCACCTCTTTTACTGTGTAATCAAAGATAAAAAAACTTTCTTGGGGAAAATAACCAATAAACTTTGCTCTCTCTTTAGAAGATAAAGAGAAAAGGTTATTATTAAAAAGAATTATTGTTCCTTTTTGGGGCCTTAAAAGGCCAGCCATTAACTTTAATAAAGTAGTTTTTCCACTCCCATTAGGTCCAATTATTCCAAACCATTCTTTTTCTTTTATTTTGATTGATAATCCTTCAAAGAGGGGTTCTTCTTTTTTATATTGAAAATAAAGATTTTTTATTTCGTAGGCAAAGAAAGGCATTATAAATTTTTTCTCAATAAATAAAGAAAAAAGGGCACACCAAAAAAGGTTGTTATTACACTTATTGGTAATTCAATTGGAGCAATCGTTCGGGCAATAAGGTCAGCAATTAATACTACCATTGCTCCTAAAATAAACGAAAAGGGAAGAACATTTTTATAATTGGCACCGATAAGAAATCTTGTTAAATGGGGAATAATTAAACCAACAAAACTGATTGCACCAGCAAAAGCAACCTGGCTGGCAACAAGGAAAGAGGTTAAAAAGAAAAGAAGTCTTATTGATTTTTGATAATTTATGCCTAAACTTTCAGCAACTTCCGTTCCTAAACTAAAACAGTTTAATTCAAAGGCATGCCCATAAATAATAATAAGAAAAATTATTGAGATAAAATTCATAATAATAAAAACAACTAAAGTAAATTTATTAAACACAATTGCCAAATTTCCCATTATTAAATAGATAATTTCATTTAAAGGGCGTTTTAAAAAGACCATAAAGAGCATAGTTATCGAAGAGAATAAGAAACTAAAAATTACTCCTGCTAAAATAAGGGCAATCTTATTTGTTCTTCCTTTGTAAAAGGCTAAATTATAAACAAAAAAAATGGCTAAAATTGAACCTAAAAAAGCAAAAATTGGCGAAAGAAAATAACTTAATTTTTTGGTAAGATATCCCAAGCCAACACCAAAAGCAGCACCACTGGCAATTCCTAAAATGTAAGGATCGCATAAAGGATTTTCTAACAATCCTTGGAGTACTGCTCCGGCAAAGGCTAAACTACCACCAGCAAGAAAGCCCAAAATTATTCTTGGCAATCTTATTTTTAAAATAATTGTTTTATCAAAAGAAAAACCATCAACGCCAAAAAATAAGGAAAAAAGAATTAGTAAAAGAAGAAAAAATATGAGAAAGAATATCTTTATTTTTCTATTCTTCATTTAAAAGTTCTCTTAAAATCTTTATTCCTTCAATAACTCTTGGTGAATTTCTTAAAAAATAATCTGGGTCTAAATTATCGATAATTTTACCTAATTTCACTGCTTTTATCTTTTCATAACCAAGCCGAGAAGCAATATCTTTTGCTTTACTTTCAGGATGTAAGAGGATAATATAATCAGGATTTTTTAAGATAATTTCTTCCTGTTTTACTGTTGGATAAGGAAGATTTTTATCCGCAAAGATATTTTCTAAGTTAATAAACTCTAATAAATCATTTAGAAAAGAATTTTTACCAATGGTAATCGGTGGATTAGCGTTTATTTCAATATAAACTTTTAATCGATTTTTAAGTTTCTTAATTTTGTTCAATTCTTCTTTTAAAGAATCAACCAATTTTTCTGCTTGCTCTTTTTTATTAAAAATTCCACCAATTTTAATAATCTCTTCAAACATTTCCTTTAAAGATTGGGGAGAAGAGTTAAAAGTTTTAATATTTAAGGATCTTAATTTCTCATCAATATTTTTCTGTAATGGATAGGTTAAAAAGACAATTGTTGGTTTTAATTTGATAATCTTTTCTAAGGAAGGATTTACCATATCGCCAACTTTATATATTCTTTTTGCCTTTTCCGGATAATCACAATAAATAGTATTACCAACAAGATAATCTTCGCAATTTAAGGCGAAGATAATTTCGGTAACTGCTGGTGATAAAGAAACCGCTCTAATTTTCTTATCCTTTAATGGTTGACTACAAAAGAGAAAAAATAAAATCAAAAATAAGAATAAAACTTTTCTCATCTTTTTTTATTTATTTTGTTGGCAAAAAGAATATAGGCAGTGTGAGTAATAGAAAATTCTTTCGGTCTTGTTCCTGAATAGCGGACCAAAATTTCTCTTTCTAATATTTCATAAACTTTTATCCGAGCAAAGCCGATCAATTCTAAGGTTCGGAAAGTTTTTTGTATCTGTTCTACATTAGGACTTAAAGAGACTAAAGAATGACCCCCTTTTAAAATCCGATGAGCCTCTTTTATAACTTCCCACGGTTCTGGTAAATCAATATAAACACTATCAATGCTATTATCTTCTTGTAAGAATCCTTCTTTTACCACATCTCGCTGATGAAAGATTACATTATTTTCTAATCCAACTCTTTTCACATTTTCCTTGGCATTTCCTAAAAAATCTTCTCTTATCTCATAGGAATAAACAATACCGTTAGGTCGCACAAAATTGGCTAAAAGAATAGTAAGTGCTCCGCTGCCAGTGCCCACTTCTACAACCTTTGCTCCGGGGAAAATATGGGTTTTTAATAACATTACACCAGCATCTTTCGGATAAACGATAGTAGTAGTCCTTTTTACCTTCATTTCAATATCTGCAATAGTTGGCTTTAAGATAAAAAACTTTTCTCCTTTATGAGTAGAAATTTCATCACCATAATCTTTTTGTAAAATTTCAGATAGTTTGATAATACCTTTATGGGTTTGGAATTCGCCATCTTCGGGTAAAGTTATTAGGTATTTGGCATTCTCATTATGATATAAAAGGATTAAATCATTTGGTTTTAACATAATTTAATGAATAAAAAGAAAATATCCACAAAGGATACCTAAAGAATTATAAACTAAATCTTTATAACTAAAAAATTCTTTTTTGAATTTTTTATCATAAATTTCTTTTAAAATTCCCATAAAAAAGGTGGTTGTTAAAGAAAAATAGGATGAGAAATTTTTATCTTTTTCTAATCGGCATTTTAAAAAATGATAAGAAGAACCAACTAATAAAGAACTTACTGAGAAATGAAAAAATTTATCTTCACCAAACCAGTTATCTTTATAAATTTCTTTTTTTAAACTATCCTCTTTTATGGAACTTAAAAGGATTATTAGAATTATTTTCTCCATATAATATTCAATAATCTTATTAAAGTCCTTCTCAAATCCCAACGGGGGACTACTAAATCAACAAATCCGTGGGTTAAAAGAAACTCGGCTTTTTGGAATCCTTCGGGCAATTTTTGTTTAATTGTTTCTTCAATTACTCTTGGTCCAGTAAAGCCAAGCATTGCTCCTGGTTCAGCAATTATTATATCTCCTAAGGAAGCAAAAGAAGCCATCACACCAGCATAACAGGGATTAGTAAGAATAGAAATATAAGGAATTCCTTTTCTATCACTAATTCCCACTTCCAAAGAAGTTTTGGCTACCTGCATCAAAGAAAAAATTCCCTCTTGCATCCTTGCTCCCCCAGAAGTGCAAACAATAATTATCGGTATATTTAATTGGGTTGCTAAGCGAAAAGAACGGGCTACCTTTTCACCAACTACTGTTCCCATACTGCCACCAATAAAACCAAACTCCATTGCACCAAAAACAATTTGAATATTATCAATTTTCCCTAAACCATAAACATAAGCATCTTTTATTCCTAAGGTCTTTTGGGCTTGGATTAACTTCTCTTTATATTGGGGAAAATTTAAGGGATCATTAGTCTCTAAATCACTATCATATTCTTCTAATTTTCCATCATCTAAAAGATATTCAATATATTTTTTATGACTAATGCGAAAATGATAATTACATTTAGAACAGATAAAGAAGTTTTTTTCAATTGTCTTTTTATAAAGAATCTCTCCGCAATTATCACACTTTATCCAAAGACCATTAGGATAATCTCTTGCCATTTTCAATAAATTATATCAAAAAAGATTATGGTGTCAAAGATTTACCCTTTTTTGGAAAGATTTTCCCTTTTTTAAAAAATAAATACTCTTTTTCTTTCTATCTTTTATTTTATTTCCTAAAACATTATAAAATTCCTCTTTTAGATAATTTTGTTTCCTTTCTATCTTTTTACTATATTCTTTATAAACATATTCTTTGGCAATTAGATAGGCATAGTAGGCATTGAGAAGTCCAAAACCATAATATCTATCCCAACTTTTATCTCCTAAATCAATTGTTCCCACATTTAAAATTGCTCTTAATTGATAATTGGTAAGAGAGGGAAAGGATGATAAGATTAAAGAGGCGACACCGCTAATCTGAGGAGCAGACATAGAGGTTCCGTCTAATAAACCATATTGATTATTAGGAATAGTTGATAAAACTTCCACACCACAAGCAACCAATTCTTGTTCTTTTCCATAATTACTAAAAGGGGCTAAACT
Source organism: uncultured bacterium (assembly GCA_938040315.1). GTDB lineage: Bacteria > Hydrothermota > Tepidihabitantia > Tepidihabitantales > DTDR01 > DTDR01. The sequence goes on along the minus strand of CALHQW010000015.1, from coordinate 8,038 downwards.
ATTATTTTTGTCTAAAGCACCACAGGCAATAACCTCTTTAAATTTTGCCGGATAAAAAATATTAGAACTTCCATTATTTCCACTGGCACCAATTAATAATGCTCCTTTTTTATAAGCATATTCAACCGCTTCTTTTAAGCAAGAAGAATAACTTTCTGCTCCTAAACTTAAATTAATTATTTTTGCTCCGTTATTAACTGCCCATCTTATTCCTTCGGCAACATCAAAATCACTTCCTTCACCATTTTCATCTAAAACCCTCACTGCTAATAACCGAACTTGTGCCCAACCACTTATACCAATATGATTATTTATTACTCCAGCAATTATTCCTGCTACATGGGTTCCGTGATATTCCTTTCCATTATCCGGATAAGGATTGCTGTCATCATCAACAAAGTCATAACCAATTAATTCAAAAGAAAAGTTATTTCTTAAATCTGGATGATAATAATCTATTCCTTGGTCACATACAGCCACGATAATATCTTTTTTGCCAATCTCAAAATCCCAAATTAACTCACTATACATAATCCATTTATCCCATTGATACTTATAAAACTCATCATTTGGAAAAAAGCAAGTTTTTAATTTTACACTCCTTTCAAAATAGTTAATAAAATCCTCTTTTATTGACAAAAAAGAAGGTAGATAAACTAATAGATAATTACCACCGGTTTTACTTTCTTTTATTATTTTGCCACCAATCTTTTCTATTAAAATCTCTAAATCCCTTTTTTTCCCTTCTTTATAACCAATAACCCAATAATTAAAAAAATCGGTTGATAAATTCTTTTCTTCAAAAGAATAAAACTCTTCTCTCTGATAAATATCTATTAATGAATCAACTTTTTTTAATCTTTCTTTTATATCAATTTCGGAAAATTGAAAAATAAATAAAAAAATAATCATTAATCAGTTGATAAATAGAATCTCATCCAAATTTCTTTTCTTTTTGGAGAATTATTTTTCCCTATTAAATAGTATTTACCACTCTTTTTTATCTCCTCTTCAATCTTTCCATAATTGAAATCTTTTAATTTTATTATTGTATCATTATTTTCTTTCAGAAAGAGAAAGAGAGAAAGGGTCTCATTATCTTTTACTAAAATATCGCCAACAATTGAGTCTTTTTCGTTGGCAAAGATAGTTATTTTATATTCACTATAAGGGTGGAGAGAAAGTTCGCCATGATAGATATTTTCTTTTCTTTTACCAAGATAAAAGATATTAATTTCTTTAGAAACTCCTTCATTATTATATATATCATATGCCTTTGCAAAAATCTTGTGCCATCTAAAAGCACTATCAAATTGGATATTAAATTCATAAGGATAAATAGTATCATTAGCAAAAAGATTATTATCTAAATAAAGCAAAACATTATTTATCGGACTACTATCAATTACTAAGACCTCAACTTTTAAACTACCACTAATTAAACTGCTATCTTTAGGAGAAATTATTTCTATATACGGAGGTTCTGTATCTTTTTTAACACAAGATGCAAAAATTAATACAAATATAATTGCTGTAATTTTAAGCAATCTATAAGAAAAATACAGCAGGTGCTTGGTGCTTAGCCTTAAAGGCTTTCCCTCTCTCCTTCTCAATTTAAGAGAGTAAATAAAGTCACCAAAGCACCTGCCCATTATATTAGATACATATATCATACCAAAAGGTTTAGTATTTTTTAAGTTCAATTAAATCTTTTTCAATAATACCATAAGTATAGTTATTTATCCAATCACCAGTATTTAGATAATAACCTTTACCAATTTTGATTAAAACCGGAATATGAAGATGTCCTAAAATAACAATATCATAATTTTCTTTTAAAATCTTCTCTTCGGCAAATTTATAAAAGGCATCTTTTAGATTTGAATTTTCTCCTTTTTTTCTAACAAAGGAGATAAAAAAATGGGAAAAAGGAAGGCCAATATCCGGATGGATAAAGGAATAGAGAAATTGGTTAATAGGATTTTTGGTCATAAATTTACTCATTCTTGTTAAAAAAGAGTTGTCAATAAAATCACCGTGAGAAATATAAACCCTTTTATTTTCAATTATTTTATCAAAATATTTTTCACCAATAATAAAATTAAATTCCCTTTTAAGAAGTTTTGAAATTCCATAATCATGGTTACCAGAAAGAAAATAGATTTTTACTCCCCTTTCCTCTAATTGGGTTAACTTTATTAATACCTTTAAACAATTTTTGGGAATAACTGAATGATATTCTAAAAAATAATCAAATAAATCACCAATGATAAAAAGGGAATCTCCTTCTTTCATAGTTGATAAGAAACTTAAAAATCTCTCCTCGCGCTTTTTATTATCTATCCCTAAATGGATATCAGAAACAAAATAGTTTCTGCTCAATTTTCTTTATCACCTCTTTATAATTTTTAGAATTATCAATTTTTATTAAATTTTTTAAATCTCTTATCGGATAAAAATCCCTTTTCATCTTTTCATATATTTCTAAGCGACCATCAGTAATTCTTCTTTTGCTACTTAAACGCCTTTTGATAACTTTTTCTTTGGCATAAAGATAAATCCAAAAAGGAATAACTTTTTTATTCAAAATTCTTTTAACCATTTCTCGCCATTCTTTTTTATTAAAAGTGCCATCAAGAATAATTGAATAGTTATTTAAATAGTATTTTAAGCCCCTTCTTATTAGATAATTATAAGTCTTTTTAGAAAAGGAGTGAGAATAGATATCTCTGCCATATTTAACTATTCTTTTCTCTTCCAAAGGAAGATTAACTAATTCTTTTCTAATAATATCGGTATTTAGAACAATTGCCTCATTTCTTTCACCAAACTTTTGGGCAAGAAAACTTTTACCAGTGCCAATTAAACCAAAAAAGATTAAAAATTTCCTTTCTTTAAAGAGATTACGGGCATATCTTTTACTTAAATCAAAATACCTTTTTGCCTTTTCTAAAATCTCTTTTTTTCTATTCTGAAAGAATAAAAAACCGGTCACCTTTCCCCGAACATAAGCCCGATAGGTTTTATAAAAAGTTAATAAAGAAAGCCCTTCAAAATCATCAGTAATTTTTAGATAATTATCTAAAAAGTAATCACTAAAATCTTTTCTTTCGTAAAATTCTAAATCCATTAGCATAAAGGCAACTTCTGAAATCTCATCACAAATAGCAAACCTTTTGTTAAATTCAATACCATCAAAAAGATAGATACTATCATCACAGACAAAAATATTTTGAGAATGTAAATCACCATGACAATATTTTATCTTTCCCTTTTTAATTCTTTTTAGAAAAATATCCTCCTTCTCAAAGATAAACCTATCAATTTCTTTCTTTATAAAATCATAATCTTTCTCTTTTATTATTTTCTCAATAAAATCTTTTGTTTGATAAAAATTCTCATCCCAGTTATAGCAAATAATCTCTTTTGAACCATAAAGGAAACCTTCTTTATCCGGCTTAATACTATTATGAAAATTACCCACGATTCTTGCCAGATTTTTTATTACTGAATAATTTATTCTCTTCTTTAATAATAGATTAGTCATAATTCTTTCTTGCGGCAACTCCTTCATTTTTATCGCATAATCAATAATTTCTCCCTTATTATTAAAAAATATTTTATCTTTATATTTTCTAATTGGTAAAATTCCTAAATAAATCTCTTTAGAAAATCTACTGTTTAATTTCCATTCTAATTGACAATATTTATATCTTAAAGGCAAGGTGGTATAATTTAAAAAGCCAAAGTTTACTGGTTTTTTTATCTTATAGGCATATTTGCCCGTCAATAATACCCAAGAAGTATGGGTTTCAATAACTTTCACTTTTATTTTCTCTTTCCTTTCAATATCTTCTTTAAGTTTTAATAATTCTTTTTCGGTCATTAATAAAAAGAATAATATTAAAAAGGAGAAATATAAATGCGAAAATAGAAAGGATTTTGCCAATCTGATAATATTTTGAAGAGTAATAGAAAAAAATCTTATGCTTTCCCTTCTCCAAAAAGATTCCTCTTAAAGTATGAAAAACTCTGAAAATTTTCACTTCTTTATCATCTAATTTTGCCTGCCAATCAGGATGATAATTTTCGGAAAGAACCAAAAAGCAATCTCTATTAACTTCTGCCTCTAAACTTATTCTATTTGCCTTATATTCTAATAATTTAATATTACCTAAATTTTCTGGTAAAGAGATATTAGTAACCTCATAAATCTTTCTTTCTAAACTTTCTGGTGCTTCCGGCTTTTCTGATAATAAAACAATCTTTTGACAATCAAAATCATCCCTTTTTAAGATTTCAAAAATCTCCTCTTTATCTTTCACAACTGAATAATAGGGAACTAAAAAGCCTCTTTTCAAAAAGGTTAAATTTTCATAGATATTATATTCCCTTCCCGAAAAGACTTGTTTAAAATTAGGTAGGTTTAGATAGTTTTTAATTTGGATAATCAATCTTCTGGTTCCTTCATCATAAGGTGAAAGGTCTTCGGGCAATTTTGGCACAATTATATATTTCACTGAAAGGAGATTTAGAAAATTCTTATAGTAGAGATGGGGTGGATTAGCAAAGATTACTGTATTTGGTAAACCAACAAACTCTTGATAACTTTGAAGGGGATTGGGATGATGACCACCAACACTTTGGATATCATGTCTTTGTAAAAGTCCCTCATCACTCCTTTTGTAAAATAAAGGAAATACCCGATATAAACTGGTATCATTCTTTAAGAAATTTACTACTTCATCCGGAGCATAATAAACATCTGGTGTCTCAACCGATTTTATATATTTTATATCATTCCTTACTAAATCAAAAATTAGAATTAGACCAGCAATTATTGTGAAAGGGATTAATTTAATCTTTTTCTTTATTAAGTTATAAATAAGTAAAGAGAAGATAATCCAGAGAAAGGTGGCAAAAAGAAAGCCCTCTTGAATTCTTGGATAATTATTTTGAAGATTAGTTATCTTTTCACCAGAGATTTTGCTTATGGAGATGAGTAGAGAGATAACCCCTTCTTTAAAAAGAATAATAAAAAGAGTTAGAAAGATTAAAATCAAGGAAGAGATAAATAAAAATTTTCTTAATTTTTTAAATTCCTTTTCTTTAAATTTCTCTTTTAAAAGTAGAGAGAGGCCATAGATTCCTAAAATGATGATGCTAAAAACAACAGTAAAAAATATCATTGAAGGACCCCGGAATTTATTTATTCCTGGTAATAGATAATAGGGAAGATAATAAAAGGGAGTATGACCGCCAAAAGCCATTAAAATTCCAAAACAAATATAAACAAAGAAAAATTTCACAAGCGACTTTTTAAAATAGAAATATAAGGTTAAAAAGAAAAGGAGAATAAAAAATATTGAAAAGTATTCGCTATGAAGTTTAAAAGGATTTCTTCCCCAATAAAAATCTAATCCTCCAGAAAAAGAAGGAGTTATTAAATCAAAAATCTCTTCCGGTGGCAAAGCCCAAGAAGTAGCAAAGGAATAATCCCTTTTCTCGCCTCTTGCGGCATATGGTAGATTACTATATATTGGCAGATATTGAATAGCAACAAAAAGAATAATAAATATTGCCATTATTACTGAATAGAAAACTATTTTTATCTTTCTCTCTTTTAAAAAATGGTAAAGAAATAAGAAAAACATCATTAAGGCAGTATAATAGCCCTTTTGGACATGGCCAGAAAATAATTGTAAGGCAACAAAACTTCCCGCAAAGATAAAATAATAAATTTTCTTATATTTTAGACCTTTATAATAGAAGTAGAAAATTAATGGTAAAAGGGAAGAGCAGATTAAACGACCATCATGGCCAGCATAAGTTAAAGATACCAAAGAGCCAGCAAGCATATAACCAATACCACCAAGAAAGGCAAGATACTCATTTATTTCTAACTCTTTTAAAAAAAGATAGGTTCCTAAACCGGCTAAAAATAGATGGATAACAAAAGTCCAAGCCCAAACAATATAAGGGGGAATGAAAAGTCGAAAAATAGTTGTTGGATAAAATAGATCAGCAAAAAAACCAGCAGTTGTTGGCAATCCCGAATAAATATAAGGAAGCCATTGGGCAATTTCTTTATATTTTTTAAAATAATCAGCAATAAACTCCCGATTAGGCAATCCACCTAAAAGATAATCGGTGCCAAAAAGCATTTTTTTACCAAAAATAAATTCAAAATATAAGAAAAGGGGAATTAAGAATAAAATAAGAATAAAAATCTTTTTCATAAAAAATTATATCCTTTTCCTTATTTTTGTCAAAAAAATTAGACCAAAGATTAAGAAATTTAAAAGTTCATGGATAGTTATCCAGATTCGGGAAAGCAAAGCAATCAAGCCCGCAATACCAATTGGAAAAAGACTTTTGAGAAAAAAAAGGATACTGCCTTCTCTCACTCCTAATCCAGCCGGCGCAATCAGAACAATAAACCCAAGCATCCAAGATAAAGCATAAATACCAATTAAAGAGAAGAGATTTTTAATATCTACTTCTAAATAAAAAGATTTTATCAACAAAAAGAAGGCAATCCCTTGAAAAAGCCACGAAAGGATATAAATAAAAAGTAAAAAAATTGATTTCTTTATCGGAAAAGAAAATTTCATACTCTCTTTCTTAAAGATTTTTAAAAGAAAGTTAAAAATAATCTTAAAAAAATGGGGAGTGATAATAATTAAAAGGAAGAGGATTAATAGAAAGAAAAACCTTTTTAGAAAAAAGATAAAATAAAAAAGGGCACCTAAAAAAAGATAAAAACTTTCTAAGAGAATACTTAAAAAGATATTCTTTTCCGAAAAGTTAAATTTTTTAGTAAAATCTATTCTTGACAAAGCAAACCAAATTTTTCCGGGCACATATTTCCCCAAATTGGTTACGGTAATAATTCCTAAGGAATTAAAAAAGGAGATACTTTTATCTTTCTCTAATTCTTTAATAATCAGTTGCCAGGCATAGGTATAGAAAAAAAGAGAAGGCAAAAGTAAGAGATAAGAAAAAATGATATAATACCAATTGATATTTCTAATTGCTAACTTAATATCTTCCAAATTTCCAAAAATATTTTTAAAGATAAAATAAAAAGCAGCAATAATAATGAAATAAGAAAAAAATCTTTTAAAGAAGTTAAAAATATTTTTCACGATAAATTATAAAGGAAAGAATAGGTTTTTCAAGAAAAAGGCGTTTTATTCTCTTAAATTTTCTATAAAAAAATTTTATCTAAAATAAAAAAGTGGTAACCTAAAGGGGTACTTTTCCGTCATATATATAGAAGAAAATAAAGGGAGGATATTATGAGGTTTTATCTATCAGATGAAGAAAAAGAGAAAATTAAAAAATTTGGTATCCTAAAAATAAGCCAAGCCACATACTTTCTTAACGTAAATAGAAAAATGTCCCAATCTGCCCCAAAGTGTCTCCAACTGCCACAAACTGTCCGTTTACTTTCACTCGTAAAATCACTATATTTTCTATGTATGTTTGATAAAAAAATAATAAAAATTGTATGCCCAGGTTTAAGGGTAAATTTTCCTATTAATAAAAGGATTGTGGAGTTAAAGCCTGTTGAATCTTTTGACTACAAAAATTGCGTATCCAAAACCAATTTCTTTGGTTTTAATCTAATCCAACACGCCGATATATTCCTATCAGTTAGATTAATAAGAGAATTATTGCAAAGATTACCAGCAATGTTTTCTCCTGATATAAATAATATAAATAAAGTTATAAACAAATTCGAAAAATAATGAAAAAAATGACCAGGAGACCCCTACTCTACCCTGATACGCCCATATCTACCATTATTAAAAAGACTAAAAAAATCACTATTTTAAAGATACTTACTAATTATATAAAAATTAGTCCGTCCTACTTTATTAAAATGTTTCTTTCTCTTTTTATTAATAATTCTCTTTTTCTTTTTAAAAATGAGAGAGGGCCTAAAACTATTATTGAGCCGAGAGCGACTTTTGGGTTTTTTGGTTTTCTTTATGAAATCCTTTAGGAAATATTTGAATAATGGATAATCTAA
>CALHQW010000014.1 GCA_938040315.1 uncultured bacterium | reverse complement strand
CCATGGTGGATTACCAACGACAAAATCAAATTTTCCAGCCATCATTGGCGCAAAAGCATTTTTCAAAAATCTTGCCCAAATTCCGTTTTTGTTTTGATTTTCCAATTCTAAGATTTGATTGTACAAATCTTTCACCACTTGCTCATTAGTTGGAAAAACTAATCCCTCTTCTTTAAATCTTTCCATCGCTTGGTCAACTGAATATTTATTTTTTACCATCTCTTCAATAATTGATACCGCTGTAGGTAGCAAAAATCCGCCACTTCTCACCCATTCAGCAGGAATCTGAAATTTACCAACAGAAGTTGAAACTTCTAAAAATTCGCTGTAAAGATTTTTTGTGATTCTTGTTGGAGTTAAAACCGAATCACAAAGATAAATCGGAATTTCTATTCTCGGAAGTTGTTTTACTAGTTGATTTACTAAATCGCCCAAAGCAAAGAGATAGTTTGTGCGGGCAGCAATCACTGCCAAAGGATTTAAATCAAACCCCCAAATGTTATTAATAATCCTTTTACCAATTTCTAAATCTGGTAGTCTTTCTTTTTCTCTACCATGTTTTATTGCTCTTTGAATAGCCAAAACAAGAAAAGTGCCTGAGCCACAAGCAGGATCTAAAAACCTTTTCAATGTATCCCCATTATAACCAACCTCATTTAGTAATAATTCGGCTAACCAATCAGGAGTATAATATTCGCCAAGAGAATGGCGGATTTCTTTCGGAACTAAATATTGATAAAGTTTTTTAAGAAGGTCACGAGTTAAATCAGGATTTAATATGCTCGTTGCTGGTTCAAATTCAGAAAGAGCCCGACAAACTTCCCTTATTGCCTCTTTTAATTCCGGTGAATCAAAAGCATCAAGATACCAACGAAAGAAATCACCTTCTAAAAAATTGGTAATCCCCTTACGAGCATAAATTCCACCATTTTCTATATCTTCAAGTTGCGTTTTAAGTTCATCATCAGAAATATGGGTAAATTGAGAAGCAAGAGAGGAACTAAAAGATGTCTCTCTTAAAGTTAAAATTTCAGCAGCAATAAGTTTCATTAAAAAGGCAAAATAAGTATGAATAGAAAATAAAAGTTCTTGAAAATTTATTTCTTTACTTATCTTGTAAAGTTGAGAAAAGGCTTCTATCTCTTTACTTTCACAACCACCACTAAATTTTTCGCCATAAACAATACCAAAGAGTCTTTTCCATTCATTGAAAAATGTTTGGATACGGGTCTGATTGCCCCAATATTTTAAAGCCCTACTAAGTGCAGAAACCATTTGAAGTGTAAGTTCACTTTTAGGTCCAAATTTATTAACTAAATTTTCCGCATTTAAAGGTAAACGAGATAAAGCCCGTAAATGAATTAGAAGAGTCCGAGCACTTTCTTCATTAAACTCATAAGGACCAATTATTTTAAAATCTTTATCCTCTAATTTTGCTTTTAGTTTAGTTTTATCACCTTTATATTGAACAAAAAATATTTGTTCGCCATCAAAACCAACACCTATATACTTCACCTCCAACACAAAAAGCGTATCCTTTTGTTCTTCGCAAAGTCCTTTTATATACTCAACTAATCGTCGGAAAGTGTTATTAATAGTCTTTTTAGATTTAAAGGAACCCCGTGATTTATATTCAATTATCACTTGACCATGAAGAGCATCACTACGACCTGATTTATATATAGACTTTTCATAGCGAGGAGTTGATTTAATATCTAATTCTTTTAATATCGGTTCTAAGATTTTTTCAAATCCAATTCTTAAATCTTCTTCAGTTTTTGCAGAGGAAAGTATATTTTTTGTTTGGGAAACAAGAGAATCTGCTAAATTAATAAGAGAATTATGTTCTGACATCTAAAACACAATTTCTCCTTTTATATTTTTATTATTTTTCATTGGTGCTTTCCTGAGAGAGGAGATTTATCTTTTTATTTATCCGCAGCAGCCGGGTCTAAATTGGGGTCCGCAACCGCTGGAAATATCTTTTCCGCTTGAAGAACCGCCAATCAAGAAAGACGAAAAAACTTGGGCAACCTTCTTACTTCCACATTTTTGACAAGTTACATTAAGTCCTTTCTCTTTTTCCGCAATTGTTGCCCATATCTCCATTTTTTCTCCACATTCTATACATATATATTCATAAATCGGCATTTTAACCCACCTCCTTTAATTGATTCATTTTTTCTTTAATTGCTAAAATAGCCTGCTCCGGCTCAGGCATTCCAAATGATACAACTTCATCGTTAAGAGTAATAATGGGCAGTGCCATCGGACCTAAGGTATGAACAAGCCTAACAATTTGAAGATGATTTCTCATATCTTTTTCCTCCATCACATTCAGCACCTCAACTTTTACATTTAACTCCTTTTGGATAAAGTTTTTAAGGGTTTCTATCTCTTCTTCAGTTTGTCCAATAGGACCGCAACAAGAAGATTGCGGTCCGCAAGGAAACTGGCGAGGAAGCATAAAAATTCTCACTACTTTATTGTTTCCCTCCATAATCTTTTTTCTTAAAAATAATTATACATATTTTTTAAAATTTTTCAACCACACTTCCAAAAGAAATCTTAAAACATATTAAATACATAGCCAGCAATTACACAACCTATAAAACTCAAACCAACATAAAGGATTAATAATTTTGGCTTAAAAACTCCGGAAAGCATTGCAATAGAAGGAAGGGAAAGACCAGGACCACCTAATAAGTATGCTAAAGTTGCTCCACCACCCATACCTTTATGAATCAATGCTAAAGCAGTTGGCACTTCGACGTAAGTACAAACATATGCTAAAACCGCAATAAAGGCACTCACTAATACCGAATTTAAACTCTTTCCTCCCACAAGGTTTATAACCATATTAGTGGGTATAATTACTTTAATGGCGCCAGCAATAATAACTGCTAAAAGAAGATAATAATTAAGTTGAAGGAAAAAATCCCAGGCAGTCTGAAATAGTTTAATAAATCTTTCTCGCCAATTTAATTTCTCACCAGTAGGAAGTACAAAACAAGCACTTTTTACATCTACCGCTACTGATGATGTTTGAGGCAGAAACCATAATCCATTTTTATCTCGGTCAAGAATGCCAGCCTCACCTAAAAGATAGAGTTTCTCCTCCTCTCCAAAAGCAAGTTTTTCAGTTGGTAGTTTATAAGGTTCTTTAGAGAGGGCCATGGCTACCTTAAAAGCAAATTGTTGAAGTTCGGGTGAGAGATTAGGAATAATTGACAATTTTATAAATCTTCTTAAAAATCTTTCTTTTCTTTGCCAGTAGGAACAAACACTTCCAACACTTAGGGCAATAAAAAAGGTACCAAGGATTCTACCAATTGCTAATTTCCAACCTAAAATTCCAGCGGTCATAAACACAGCCGGAATATTAAGCATAGGTGCAGCAATGAGAAATGCCATTGTAGGGCCAATTGGTATGCCTGCCTGAACCATGCCAGCAAGAACTGGAACTATTCCACAAGAGCATATTGGAATAATAGCACCAGCAATACTTGCTAAAAAAATACTTCCTAATCCACCATAGCCCATTTTCTTCTTCACCTTATCCCACGGAACAAAAACAACAAGGAAAGCAGCAATGAGCATTCCAATTACCCAATATTGGAATAACTCAACAAGCACACCTGCTCCTTTTATAATAATAAACCAAAGAACTTTAGGAATATTCCAAGAAAGGGGTGTCTCTATTTCCTTTAACCTCGCTTCTTCGCCAATTATCCCTTTCGGTTGTAAAAGACCATATTTATAAAGAGAAGTTATAGAAAGATTATTAGTAATAACATAAATTAAGGCAATACTATAAAGAATTATAATACTCGTTAGGTAAATCCACTCTTTTTTGGATGGCTTCCGAAACATATTTTTTATGTAATCTTATAATTTTAATAAAAAAATTACCATTTGCAACTAAAATATTTAATAAATATAGATAATGTTTATTTTTTTTATGCCTTTTTCAGTTTGCTTGAAATATATACCTCTCTTCCGTTTATTTTCTTTTACAATTTTGCCAGTTATATCATAGATTTTTTTTGCTTTACTATAACTATATAAATATGAATTTCTTTTGTCTAAACATTCTTAAAACATTCTTACTTATATTTTTGTTAAATCCAATCTACCCAATACCCACCGGCATAAGGACAACCACAGTCCGCGGGACTAGAATGCAGAACATGGCAGCAATAACAGACCCATCCTCTAAGTCTTCTTCTCCTTTCTTCCTCTTGCCTTCTTCTCCTTTCTTCTTCTTTTCTTCGTCTTTCTTCCTCTTGCCTTTGTATTTCCTTCTCTGCCTCTTTACCACTGGATAATATATCCTGTATTTGCTTCTCACTAAATAATGGGGTATATGTCTTTTTTTTCTGTTTTTTCTTCACTTTTTCAATGTATTCTTTCATTTTAAGTAGTTCCTCTGCCTTATCTTCTTCTTTTTTCTCTTTAACCTCTACACCCATCATCACAAACTTTTGTGCCATAAAATATGCCCTTGCCTCTTGATTGGTAGTAAATTTCTCAATCTTTTCTTCTGGATTGGCTTTCACTCTTTCTATCATTTTATAGGCAATATGAGTAAGTGGGGTATTACAAAATTTACAAAAATCAAAATAACTTAATCTTCCACATTGTGGACAAATTATGCCAGCCACAGGATTACCGCATTCTGCGCAATAAGTTGCTCCTTCTTCAAGGTCAGCGTAACAGAACTTACATTTTCCTTCTAATAGCCATTCACCGCATACCTCGCATATATCCGCATATGGTGAGACAATTTTTGCACCGCACTTGGGACATTTTTCACCGGTTGAAAGATCATAGCCACATTCAGCACAAAATTTTGCCTCGGTTTCGTTGATAAAATGGCAATTTGGACACTCCTTACCTTCTTTTTCCTCTTCAGATGGAAGTATTTTTCTTTTTTCTTTTTCCTTTTCTTTACCTTTTTCATGATATTTCATATATCCTCCCCATTTATTTTCAAATCTTATGATGTTTCCATTTCTATTGAATTATTTTCCATAGTTATATGTATTAAAACAATAGAAATATTATCTTCGCCACCCTTTTTCTTTGCTTCCTCAAGGAGTTTATCTATTACATTCTCTTTTTCATTATTTAAGATACTTTCAATTTCATCATCAGTTAACATATCTGATAATCCGTCGCTACAGAGGAGTAATATATCGTCATTCAACACTACACCACCAGCAGGGTAAAAATCAATAAAAATTCCCTTACCACCGCCAAAGGAATTCAAAATGATATTTGATGGAACTTCTTCGCTTCTTATTACCGCTTGAAGAGAGTGGTCTTTTGAAATTTGTATAAGATTGCCCCTTCTCAATCTATATAGCCGACTATCACCGACATTTATATAATACACCCTTCCTTCGTAAAATAAAATTCCGACCAAAGTAGAACCCATCCCTTTTTTATTATCATCTTTATTTCCTTCTTCTAAGATAAATGAATGAATCTCTTTTGCCCAGATAGAAAATTTATCAGCAAGTTCTTTTTCTGACAAACCTTCTTCTATTGTTCTAATTCTTTTCGCCATTTCTGTCAAAACCAATTCACTTGCTATTTCACCGGCATTATGACCACCCATACCATCGGCAATTGCAACAAAGAAAATAGGTTTATCTTTCAAATCAACGATTAATTCTTTCCGGTCGTCCCGAAATATATTATCGCCAATTAGCACCATGTCTTCGTTATGCTCTCTAACACAACCCTTGTCACTTATTGCTAAAATTTTTAATTTCATTTATAACTTCTTGGTTTTATCTTCTTCTTTTGGTCTTCTAATTTCTACATAGAATTCTATATTTGCAATCTGTAAGAATGATTTGTCAGCAAGAACTTGGGGTTGATTTGGAGTTAATAGAGTATTATTATATTTTGTGCCATTAGTTGAGCCCAAATCGGTTGCAAGCCAACCTTTTTGGGGGTCAAAACTAATTTTCAGGTGTCTGCGTGAAACTGCGTCATATTTTCTAAATATCTCAACAAAATCACCTTCTGCTCTACCGATTAAAACATCTTTTGTGATTTTAATATCCAGGTTAAGATTTCTGTTTATGAGATGTAATTCATTAGCGGATGTAGGTGAGAATTGCACATTAACCTCATCAACCTGAATAGTGGAAGAACGGCTTTTTGCTGTTATCAAGGTAGTTCCATCCTGCGTGCAAATTTTACCTTTGCCCGGTTTATTACATTTAGGACAGATTAAAATTTCCCGTCCACACTGATCACAATAGAATGAATCGTCCTCTATCTCTGCTTTACAAAAGGCACAATACATAATTATTATTCCTCTTTGAAAACAATCTTACCAGTTTTATCAATATAACACCACTTCCAACCAATTCTAACAGAAGCAAGACCTTCACTGAAATCCAAAGCATCGTCAAACTGGGGAGCAATCACAACTTTGCCCGCCTTATCAATATAACCCCACTCCCCACCAATTTCAACAGGAAACAGAGGTGTCTCTTCTGATATTTTAGGTATTGGAAATTCCTGTGCTCCTTTTTCTTTAAGGAATTTTACAATTTCTGTATGTCCATTCTTTGACGCCCACATAAGTGCAGTTCAACCATGTTCATCTTGGGCATTAATATCCGCACCTTTCTCTAAAGCAGCCTTTAATACCAACATATTTCCATCTTTTGCTGCTTGAATTAAAATTTCATTTAAATCCATAATTTACCTCCTTTTTATGCACCCTAAAAGGTGCAATTATATTTTGTTTCTAAAACCATATTACTCTATTTTACCAAAATCTTCAATAACGATTGTTCTTAAATCCTCTTCACTCACTTTACCTTTCTGCATTAGTTCGGCAACCCTGCTTGATTGATTCTGTAAAACCATCTCAAAGATGTTTCTTACTGTTCTACCATTAGCGAAATTTTTATCCCTTTTGTTATAAATGTTGGTAAATAGTTTTTCCAGAAATTCTTCTACACCTTCACCCAGTTTCATTCCTTTATTCTTTACCATTAACTCAAATATTGCTTTTAACTCTTTTGGTTTGTAGTCCTCAAAATCAATATATTTTGTAAATCTTGATTTAAGACCTGGATTAGCATTGATGAACTCATCCATTAGTTCTGGATATCCTGCCACAATCACAACAAACTTACCTCGGTCATCTTCCATTCTCTTTAATAAAGTGTCTATTGCCTCTTTGCCATAATCTGCTCCGGCTCCCCTTGGTGCGAGGGTATATGCTTCGTCAATAAATAAAACACCGCCCATTGCACTATCAATGACTTTGTGGGTCTTGGGTGCAGTTTGACCAACATATTCGGCAACAAGCCCAGCCCTATCCACCTCAACAAGATGCCCTTTTGATAGAAGTCCAAGCGCTTTAAAAACTTCGGCAAGGATTCGGGCAACAGTGGTCTTACCAGTACCAGGATTGCCACGAAAAACAAAATGGAGGTTTAACATCGTCTCTTTTACACCTATTGAAGCCCTTGCCTTTTCAACCTGTAGGTAATTTATCAAACTTTTGATCTCTTTTTTCACTGCCTCAAGTCCGATAAGACTCTCTAATTTCTTTATAACATCCTCAATTCTGATTTCTTTTTCCACTTCATATTTAGGAGGTATGTCTTCAACTCTAATTATTAACATTTCTTTTTTCTTTATTTCATAATCAGTAATTGTTAATATCCGATTAGCATGCATCGTAAGACACTCCTCAAAAAGGGTTCTTACGGTTCTACCGTTCGCAAAGGTTTTGTCTCTTCTCTCATACATTAGAGTAAATATTCTTTTCAATTTCTCTTCTGCCTTATCTTCAATTTCGTATTTGTTTGATTTAGCCATAATTTTGAAAATTTCAAGTAATTCATCGGGCTTATAATCTTCAAAGTGGAAGTAAGTAGTAAAACGTGAGCGTAAACCGGGGTTAGAATTCAAGAAATTTTCCATCTCTTTTGGATAACCGGCAACTATCACAATAAATTTACCCCGATCATCTTCCATTCTCTTTAATAAGGTATCAATCGCCTCTTTGCCGAAGGAATCAACAACATTTTCTGGCGCAAGGGTGTATGCCTCATCAATGAATAAAATCCCACCCATTGCACTATCACAAAGTTTATTTACTTGTGGTGCAGTGTGACCAACATACTGGGCAACCATCTTACTTCGGTCAACTTCCACTACATGACCTCTATCAAGTAATCCGATTGCATGGAATATTTCACCAAGTTTTCTCGCGATAGTAGTCTTACCAGTTCCCGGATTTCCGGTCATAACAATATGAATCCCCAGTTTATAAGTTTCACCGAGTAATTCTGCCCTTTCTTTCTGGACCTTTATTGTGTTTATAAGATTTCTCACTTCGGTTTTTACATTTTCCATTCCAACAAGTTTATTAAGTTCCTCAAAAATCTCTTCCTCTTTCTTTTCTTCAGGAAATTCACCTTTGATATCTTCAGGAACGATAATACAGTTATCAGGGGCACCTATTGAGATACGGAGATAATAATTATTTATAATATCTTCAACCTGTTTTATTGCCTCCCGGGCATTACTGAATGTTTCGTCCTTGGTTTTTACAAGATGTTTAAATAATTTCTTTAATCTTTTTTCTGCCTCTTCATTAAGAGTAAAACCTTGCTTCTTTAATTCCTTTTCAGCAATTTGAAATAACTGCTCGGCATTGAAATCGGGTATCTCAAAAATGTATTTGAATCTGCCTTTGATACTTGGATTTTCTTCAAGATATTCTTTTAATCCCTTTGGTAATCCAGAAAGAATAATAATTGGGTCGTAATTTGATTTATCCATTTCACTGAATAATTTATCCAGAGGATTTATTTCGTTTGAATAGCCGGCAGGCACCAATTTCTGCACATTATCAATAAAGAGGATACCGCCTTTTGCCTTCTGAAAATTCTGCTCAAAATCTTTGGCAAATTTTGGCCAGTCAACAGCATCAACAATAAGGGCATCCTCTTTGGTTGTAATCCCATATTTATAAAAAACTCTGCATAATATTTCTCCAATTCTACTTTTTCCTGTTCCAGTATTACCAATAATAATTGTATGAAGATTTTGTTTTGGAACCGGGTGCCCTGCCTTTTTTCTCTTTTCCATTCCTTTAGCGATGTTGATAATGTTTTGAATCTGCTCTTTTATATCTTCAAGACCAACTAAATCTTCTAATTGAAATGAGGGCTGAGCAATTTTTGCACCGCAAAACTTACAATATTTAGCAATGTCACGATTTGATGCACCACATTTTACACAGAGTGTTGGCATAGTTATCACCTTTTGGTAGTAAGCGATTTTAATTCATTATCAATTTTGGTTTCATCCATTTTATAAACTTCACTTACAATTTGCAGTTCCGCCTTCTTTTTTTTATCATCCATCTCCTTTTGCACTGCGATTTTCTTATTATCATATTTCTGTTTTTCATTAGGTGAGAGGCGAATCTTAAATACCTTCTGGTTTATTTTATTATAAGATATCAGCGCACGGATAAGGAGGATTATAAATATTGGTGTAAGTATAATAAGTACAAATGGTAGGAATTTGCCTACGAGAGCGCCTACAATAACACCTACAATAGCACCTCCTACTCTTCCAGAAGCAAGACCTACTATACCCCCTATTATCACACAAATCCAGATTAGGACTTGACTACCTTTCAGAGTAAAAAACAGTATCCATGCCACAGCCATAAGGATGCCTACACCAAAAGCCTCATCCCTTTTTTCCAAAAAATCTTTCTTTCGCTTTTCTTTCTCTAAAGCCCTTAACCTATTTAAGTAATTCTTTCTATCCCTTTCTATTTTTTCCAATTTATCTTTTTGAATTTTATCTATTTTTGCCCATTCTGCTTCAACTAATTTTTTTATAATTTCCTCTTCTTTTATGTAAAGCCCAATTAACTTATGATCGGAATTAATCTTTTTTAATAACTCAATAAATTTCTTTCTTAATTTTCTATCTACTCTTTTACGGGCATACTCAGCCCATTTTTCGCATAACCATTCATAAACTTTTCGTGCTTCATCAGAAATAGGACCAGAAGCAGTAATATTATCAATTATATTTATCCAACAGGTTTCAAAGTCGCTATTTTGGTAATTCTTTAGCCAAAAATCTGCTTCTTTGACAAAATCGGTCTCCGGTGCTAAATTTTTTGAAATAGTTAATATATTTTGAGAAAGGAGGGCTTCAAATTCTTTGACATCTCGTGCTTTGCTTCCATTTATAGGGAATGCACTATCTTTATCCAATGCATACCTTAAAGTAATTCCATCGTATCTACCAATTTTCCGCCATTTATCAATACTATTCTTTAATTCGGCAAACTGTTCAAGCCAGATTGATAACTTTGAATTAGGATTACTCAACTCTTTCGCTAGTTTATCTTTTGTCTTATCATCAGCCAGAAGTAAATCTTCTGGTTTACGGAATATCATATTTCCCATCTTAAATTTATCCTTGCCCTGTAATTCTAATACCATCATATTAAATGCCCGGTCAGGACTATAGGCTTGGGCATATTTCCTAAATGCATCGGCTACATCTTTTGCATCATGAGCCTCCAAGTAAAGAAAAAGGTCAGCATTTTTCTTCTGGGTAAGATAGAGCATATAATATGAAAATTCCCGCTCAATTGCATCGCCAATTTCTTCCGCAGTTTTACATTCAATTCCGGCAAAGGTAATATAACCTTTTAATGGATTTAGAAGATAGACAGTCTTAATTAAACCCGCCTCTTCATCCTTAGGATATTCTTTTTCCCGAATAGTCTCAATGAGAGTAAATACTGGGTTCTTCGCATTTTCCAACCACCTTTCAACCCTACCTTTATATATATGAAATTTTCCAATCTCTGGATATTTTAATAATAAATCTGCCAATTCTGCTGGATCCCTCGCTATTACCTCTTTTCCTTTAATCACACCAAAAGGAAAAGGTTCATACTTAAACTCCACGGTCTTATAATAAACTGGAACATATTCACCCTTCAGCCATTTTTGAACTTCTTCATAGCCCCAACGTTTAGAAGACTCCACAGTGATAAGACCCTTTATTAAATTCTTTAAATCTTCAGGCATATCCTCAGGAATATAGACCATTCCATCACATTTTACCCTCATTATCGCTAAGGCATTCAAATCCTTAAAAGGTTCCTCACCAGAGAAGATATGAATTAGCGTTATTCCTAAGGCATAATAGTCTACTCCTTTTGATATTAATATTTTGCCACCGATAGTCTGATACAACTCAGGTGCAGCATATATTTCTGTCCTCGCCTGGTCTGTTGTGATATGCTTTGATAACCCTTCATCAAACAATGAGGAAATACCAAAATCACCAATCTTCACACCCGTGCCATCAGGATTAGCAAAAAAGATATTTCCAGGCTTTATATCCCGGTGAATTATTCCCTTAGAATGGCAGAACTGGAGTGCATTTACAACCTCTTTTATTATCCGCTTTAATTTATTCATATCCTTTATTGGAATATACCGATAGGTACCATCAGGATTAGTATCAATAATTGAGCCACCTTCTGCATATTCAAGAATCTCAAAGAACCGACCATAATAATAACCATAATCAATAAGCGCTATTATATTCTCATGAGTTAATCCTTTTAGTTTCTCCAAAATTTTCTCGTTAGGTTTAAATCGGGAATAATAATACTTGAAAATATACTTCTGATTTTCTCTTTCTAACAAATAGACTTCGGCTTCACCAGAACTGGCAATAAATCTTGATATTCGATAAGTTTTGCCATTAAGAACTATTTCGCTTCCAACAGCGCCTACAATTCCAGCAGAAATTATCTGGGCTGTCGGCGTGGGAGTAACACCCGATTTTATTACGGATCCCTCATCTTTCTGGGTCTTATCCGTAGGCGTAACTCCAGACGAGATGACATCTTCCTCTGCCCGCTTGGTCTTTTTAGAATTATCCTCCATTTTGCTCCTCCTTTTTATATTTTTTTAAGAAATTAAGGTCATTTCCCTGGTTCTCTGGAAAGTTATTTTAGAATTCATAGATTTCTTGTCCACCAAAAGATTTAGCAACCGCTAAATAAGTTTTTAGCATCTTTCCTGCCTCAATCAGACGCTCAGCAAAACTAATAACCTCGGCCAGATCTTTACACTTGTAAGTCTGCCAAGAAAGAAAATCCTTTACCTTCACATCAAGCGCATAATCAGTAGGTTGTTCCCAAAGATTTACCAATTTCTTTTGAAAGAGTATCTCATTTTCGAGTTTATAAGGATGTATAAGTTTTCTTTCTTCATCAGATAACTCCCCTTGGGCTTGCACTTCAAATTTCACACCACCAAATAATCCTTTACTCTGATTTTTTATTAAAATTAACTTCATTTAAACCTCCTGTTATTTAGTTTGGTCTGGCACTTGCCTTTTTGGCTCTTAACCATTTTGGGCAAAAGAAAAGTAGAGCCAAAAAGCCTTTTTTCAAAGTCCTTCCTTCTAATACTGCATTTTCCTTTAATTGTAAAACTCTAATTATTTTTTCATTACTTTGATAACAATTTTTCATATAGTCAATTATATTTAATTTATAGCAAAAGTCAATATTTTTTTAAGTCAATTTTCGCCTTCTTGAAGGTTATATAAAAACATAGACTTAATTTAGTTAGTAAAAGACCTTTACGATAACGATATTTTGCTTTCATTACTTTTTTCTCTAATAATTTATTCTCAATAAAAAAATTTACATATTTGGAAATGGTGTTTCTGTGAACCTCTGTGTGAAAGGCAATGTTTTTGTAAAATTCATAACAGAAGCCATCCTCAGCCATGTTTCGATAACCAATATGATAAAATACCTTTCTTTCTTTTCTTCTCATTTGGCGATATAAATTAGCAAGATACCGGCTAAACTCTTTTTTCATACTCTCATACTCAAATTTGGATACAACCTGCCTTAAATTATCCATTATTCAAATATTTCCTAAAGGATTTCATAAAGAAAACCAAAAAACCCAAAAGTCGCTCTCGGCTCAATAATAGTTTTAGGTCCTCTCTCATTTTTAAAAAGAAAAAGAGAATTATTAATAAAAAGAGAAAGAAACATTTTAATAAAATAGTTCGGACTAATTTTTATAGAACTATAAAGTATCTTTAAAATAGCGATTTTTTTAGTCTTTTTAATAATGATAGATATGGACGTATCAGGGTAGAGTAGGGGTCTCCTGGTCATATTTTTCATTATTTTTCGAATTCGTTTATAACTTTATTTATATTATTTATATCAGGAGGAAACATTGCTGGTAATCTTTGCAATAATTCTCTTATTAATCTGACGGATAGGTAGATATCGGCGTGTTGTATAAGATTAACGGCAAAGAAATCCATTTCGGAAACGCAATTTTTGTAGTCAAAAGATTCCACAGGTTTAAGTTCCACAATCATTTTAATAGGAGCATTTACCCTTAAACCTCGACATACAATTTTTATTATTTTTTTATCAAACATACATAGAAAATATAATGATTTTACGAGTGAAAGTAAACGGACAGTTTGTGGCAGTTGGAGACACTTTGGGGCAGATTGGGACAGATTGGGGCATTTTGGGACAGATTGGGACATTTTTCTATTTACGTTAAGGAAGTATGTGGCTTGGCTTATTTTTAGGATGCCCAATTTTTTAATTTTCTCTTTTTCTTCATCTGATAGGTAAAACTTCATAATATCCTCCCTTATATCTTCTTCTATATATATGACGGAAAAGTACCCCTTTAGGTTACCACCTTTTTTTTATTGAAATAAAAATTTTTTTAAGTAAGATAAAAAGATAAATTATAAATTATTAAAAGGAGGTTAAGATGGATAAAAACAAATTATTTTTATTAAGTGATATTTTAGAAGAAAAAGAAGAAAAGAAATTCTTCCTTCCAGAAATCTTCTTGTTAGAAGAGGAATACGAAGACGACGAAGAAGAAGAATACGAAGAGGAAGAATACGAAGACGAAGACTTTGACGAAGATGAAGAGAACGAGGATTTTGACGACGATGAAGAAGAGGAAGATTTTGATGATGAAGAAGAGGATGAAGATTATGATGAGGAAGAAGAGGAAGAGTTTGATGATGAGGAAGAAGACGAGGATTTTGACGATGAGGAAGAAGAGGAAGATTTTGATGAGGATTAATGAAGCAAATTAATATTAATAAGGAAGGTTTACAGTTTATTAATGAAGAGGGCAAGGTATTATTAGAAATTAAGCAAACCGAAAAAGGAGGTGTGTTTTTAATATATAATAACGAAGGAAAGGTTGTTATGAGTATGTGGGCGGGTAAAGAGGGTGGTGGATTAATGATTTTTAACAAGGAAGGAAGACCAATTGCCGAAATTGGTGCCCAAGAAAAAGGTGGTATTATTACCCTTTATGATAATAAAGGCAATATAATTTTTGAAAGGTGATCTTTTTCTTTCTTTTTAATTTTAATCCGTTAATTTGGGAGATGGTAAATTCTTGTTCGCAGGAGTCAATTTTTTATAATGTTTTAAGGTTGCAAAATTTCCAAACCCGTTATTCTCTAAGCGAAAGTGCTTTTGCTTGCGCTAATTTTTTATATAATAAATTATTAGCATATCGCCTTGACTCAGTATATTTTCAAACTTTTCTTCCTAATTATTCACCAAATGTGATTGGTATAAAAAGGGGAGCAAATCAATTAGAAAGTATTTATGTTGTTCTCTGTGCCCATTATGATGCTATTTCTTCTAATCCCTTTCTCTTTGCTCCGGGTGCCGATGATAACGGTAGCGGTACTTCAGCACTTTTAGAAGTGATAAGAATTTTGAGTAATTATAACTTTGAAAAGACAATTAGGTTTATCTTCTTTTCCGGTGAAGAAGAGGGACTTCTCGGAAGTTATTATTATTGTAGTTTAGCAAAATATGTTTACGAAGATAGTATTATCTCAGCAATTAATATTGATATGATTGGTTATTCAATAGAAGGAAGGGATTCGGCTTCAATTATTGGCAAGCCCAATAATCCAAATTGTCAACCATTAGTTGATTATTTTATTAGTTGTGCTGATACCTATACCAATTTGCGATGTATCAGAGCAATTATTGACCGACCACGCTCCGACCATGCCTCTTTTAATCGCTTTGGTTATATTGCTATTCATATAAGAGAGAATTTAAATATTAATAATCCCTATTATCATACAAATGGTGATACGATTGGTGGTGGTTTTAATGATTTAAATTTAGTATATGAGATAACAAAAGCAACAATTGCCACTATCGCCTCTTTAAGTAATCCAATTAGTTCAAATATTTTACCAATTGCTAAGAAGATACTTTATAATAAAAAGAAAATAGAAAATAGAAATATTCTTTATAATCCATTAGGTCAAAGAATATCTTATAATGTTAAGAAAGGGAGAATGTATTTTTTAAAGGAGAGAAACCAATTTAAGAAATTAATTATTTTGAAATGAGACTTTATTTTTCAATAAATAAGGATTTAGAAATTTTGGCGATTTTTTTTGCTTCCTTTTTTATTGGTTTCTTAGTAGGTGGTATTCCTTTTGGTTATCTAATTCCGAAGATTTTTAAAAAGATTGATATTAGAAATTATGGTAGTAGAAATATTGGTTTTACGAATGTTTTTCGGACATTGGGTTTTTTATATGGAATACCGGTTTTGATATTAGATATTAGTAAAGGATTTTTTATTACCTATTTTTCCAAGGAACTTTCTTTATTACCGCTCTTTTGTGGTATTGGTGCGATTTTCGGACATCTCTTTACTCCCTATCTTCGTTTTCGGGGTGGCAAGGGAGTAGCAACAACAATTGGCGTTCTTCTTGCTTTGGCACCCAAGAACCTCCTCTTATCATTAATTATTTTTTTTATCGTCTTAATTATTTTTTCTTATATGTCTTTAGCCTCAATATCTTTTGCTTTAGCCCTTCCCTTATCCTTTCTTTTTTTAAAACCAAAAGATTTTTTAATATTCCTTTTCTTTATTATTATTAGTATCTTGATTATTTTAAAACATCTTTCTAATATTAAAAGGTTGATAAAAAAAGAGGAGCCAAAATTTAGATTGAAAATAAAATGAATATTGGTTTTATTGGTGCTGGTCGTTGGGGAAGTGTTTTGATAAACCATTTAAAAAAGAAAAACCATAAGATTTTTATTTATAATAAAGAGAATTTAAAAGAACTAAAAAAGTGTCGTATCCTTTTTTTAACCATTCCTTCTTATTCTTTAAGGGAGGTTTTAGAAAGGTTAAAAGAGATAAATATTCCACCAAAAACTATTTTTGTTTCTGGTATTAAAGGAATAGAAGAGGGAAGTTTAAAAAGGATGTCGGAAATAATTTCTGAATATTTTCCTTATAATCCAATTGCTGTCTTATGTGGACCGGGGATTCCTGAAGAGTTGGCCTTAGGTATTCCTACCTCTTTGGTGATTGCTTCGAAAGATAGAAAAATTGGTGAGAAATTACAGAGATTACTTTCTTTTAATAATCTGAGGGTTTATTATCAAAATGATGTTATTGGTTGTGAGATTGGCGGAGCAATAAAGAATGTGATTGCCATTGCTGCTGGTATTTTAGACGGCAAGAAATTTGGAGTAAATACCAAAGCGGCTCTGATTTCTCGGGGACTTGCCGAGATTATGCGGTTAGGAATAAAATTAGGTGCTTTGCCTTTAACTTTTGCTGGACTCTCGGGAGTTGGTGATCTAATAGTTACCTCCTTTTCTAAATATTCCCGAAATTATCAACTCGGTTTTGCTTTGGGTAAAGGTAAAAAATTGGAAGAGGTCTTAAAAAAAGAAAAGGGAGTGATCGAAGGCTATCATACTGCCAAAACTATTTATCAACTAAAAGAGAAATATAATGTGGAAATGCCAATCTGTGAAGGGATTTACCAAATTTTATTTTTGAAAAAAGATATTGACGAAATTATTAAAAAGTTATTAAAAAGAAGTTTAAAGGAGGAATTTTGGCAATGAAGAAATTCTCTTTAAAAGAAATAAGCGAAAAATTAAAGATTAAAGATTCCCAATTAAAAAAATGGGTAAAAATTTTTAAGATTGGCAAGAAAGAAAAAGGTAAAATCTATTTTGATGAGAAAGAAGTTAGTAAGATAAAAGTTATCAAAGAACTTTTTAAAGAGGGTTTTCGCCAAAGGGATATTCAAAAAAATTTATTAAAAAAGATGAAAGAAAAGGAGAATGAAAGAAAAATAAAACAATCCTTAAAATTTTTGAGGAGTTTGTATAAGGAACTTTTGGAGATAAAAGATATCTTAGAAAAGTAGGAGGAAAAATGGGATATTTTATTTTTGGAGTTATTATTATTATTTTGTTATCAATGGCAATTCGGATTTTAGCGGAATACGAAAGAGGAGTAGTTTTTCGTTTAGGAAGATTTCACAAAGTAAAAGGACCTGGTCTTATTTTATTAATCCCTTTTATTGACCGGATGATAAAAGTGAGTTTAAGGGTTGTTACCTTAGATGTGCCGCCGCAAGATGTAATTACCCGAGATAATATTTCAGTAAAGGTTAATGCGGTTGCCTATTTTAGAGTATTTGATCCCCAAAAGGCAATAATTGAAGTGGAAAATTATTTATATGCTACTTCCCAAATTTCCCAGACTACTTTACGAAGTGTTTTAGGTGAATATGAACTTGATGATTTATTAACAAAAAGAGAGATGATTAACCAAAGATTACAGAAAATTATTGATCAACAGACTGATCCTTGGGGGATAAAAGTAACCATGGTTGAGATCAAACATGTTGATATTCCTGAAGAGATGAAAAGGGCAATTGCGAGACAAGCCGAAGCCGAAAGAGAAAGAAGGGCAAAAATTATCCATGCGGATGGCGAATTACAAGCCGCCACAAAATTAAGAGAAGCAGCCGAAATCCTTTCCCAGACACCAGCCGCTTTACAACTTCGTTATTTGGGAACTTTGACCGAAAT
Organism: uncultured bacterium; assembly: GCA_938040315.1. GTDB lineage: Bacteria > Hydrothermota > Tepidihabitantia > Tepidihabitantales > DTDR01 > DTDR01. The sequence goes on along the minus strand of CALHQW010000014.1, from coordinate 43,680 downwards.
TGCTGCCGAAAAGAATTCAACAATAATCTTTCCTTTGCCAATCGAACTTCTCTCTCTATTGAAGCCGAAAAGTTAAATTGAGACACTCATTAATATAATTCTTTATTTCCTTAGAAAATCTTTCGCGAGAAAATCTTAACGCATTTTCTCGACATCGCTCGGGTGAAAAAGATAATTTTTCAAAATCTTTAATTGCTTTGATTAAGGCTTCTTTTGTCTGAGGATAAAAAAATATTCCAGTTTCTCCTTCAATAATCGTTTCTAAGGCACCGCCTTTTTTATAAGCAATAACTGGCTTACCACAGGCTTGCGCCTCTAAAGGCACAATTCCTAAATCTTCCTCTTGCGGAAAGATTAATGCCCGACATTTATTATAATATTCCAAAAGTTTTTCATCGGGTTGCCAACCTAAAAATTCAATATTTCTCTTGGCAATTTTTCTAAGTTTCTCTTCTTCCGGACCAATGCCAATAATTTTTAAAGGCAAATTTAATTCATTAAAAACCTCAATTGCTAAATCTATGTTTTTATAAGGAACCAAAGCAGAAACAATCAAAAAGAAATCTTCCCTTTTGGTATTTAAAATTCTGTAAAAATTGATATCTACCGGTGGATAGATTATCTTTGCCTCTTTACTATAATATTTTTTTATCTTTTTAGCAATATTTTTTGAATTGGCAATAAAGAAATCAACTCTTTGAGAACTTTTTATATCCCATCTTTTTAAATAGGGACGAAAAATCTTTGCACCCATCTTCGTTATTAATTTTGCCTTTTTAAAATATTGGTCAAACATATCCCAAATATATCTCATCGGACTATGGCAGTAACAGATATGAACTTGCCTTCTAAACTTTTTAACTCCCTTGGCAACACAATGGCTCGAAGAAATAATTAAATCATAATCTTTGAGATTAAACTGCTCAATCAATTTGGGCATGATTGGTAAATAATAACGATAATTTTTCTCAATATTAGGAAACTTTTGAAGAAGAGAAGTTTTGATCTTCATTCGGTTAATAATTGGTGAAATTTTCTTTTCGTTATGAACTAAAGTATAAAGGGTGGCATGAGGAAAAAGTTCACACAAGACTTCTAAAACCTTTTCTCCACCCCGCATGCCAGTAAGCCAATCATGAATTATTGCTACTCTCATCAAGAGATTAATCTTTCTAATAATTTAATTGTTCTTTTGGCAGTATCTTCCCATTTAAATATTTTTGCTCTTTCGTAACCTCTTTTTATCAATTCTTCTCTTAATTTCGGATTTTCAAAAAGGAAAATAATCTTTTCGGCAATATCTTCTGGTGAATAGGGATTAAAATAAATTACTGCCTCATTGCATCTCTCTCTTAAAACTGGAATATCAGAACAGAGAACTGGACAGCCACAACTCATTGCTTCAATTGGTGGTATGCCGGCACCTTCATGGAGAGAAGGAAAGACAAGACAAAAGGCATTTTTATAATAACTTATTAATTCTTGGTCCTTAACTTTATTAATAAATTTAATCCTTTCTTTAATCTCTGGTTTTAGTTTAATATTTACCCTTTCAAAAATTTTTCCTTCGGAAGCAATTATTATCGCCTTTAAGGGAATATTTTTATTAACAATTATTTCGAAAGATAAAAGAAAATTAATTAAATTCTTCTTTTTAGAAAGTGAACCGATATAAAGAAGATAATTTTTCTCTTCTATTTCTGTGGGTGTTAGAGAAGTTTCAATAAAACCACCTTGCGGAATGGCAAAAATCTTATTTTTGACAAAAGGATATCTTTTCAAAATTAATCGCTTTTCACTTTCCGAAACAGTAATTATTGTCCAAGCATATTTTAGAATAATTGGAATGATTATTGAATAAAAGGTCCGAAAAAGAAAACGATAATTTTCTGGAAAATATTTAAAACCCAAATCGTGAATGGTGACAATCATTTTCTTATTTAAAAATAATGAAATTAAAGGTGCGGTATTACCTAAACAGATAAGGGGTTTATTCTTTACATAAAAAGGTAGTTCTAACTGCTCCCAAAAATGTCCTTTTAGAAATCCGATTTTTCTTATTGGAATATGCTTTAATTTCAATTTATGAATAATATTTTTTGGTGCAAAGATTTTAAATTGGAACTTCTTTTTATCAATTTCTTCTTTCTCTATTAGGGAATCAATTTCTTTTATTAATTGAAAGGCATATCTTTGGACACCGGTCATCTTTTGGGTTAAAAAACGACCATTAATTATAATTTCCATGCCTTTTTGTTAAGAAAGCAACATAATTCACTTTTTCTTCATCAATTTTTAAAATTTCGGCAATTTGGGAAACGGATAATTTTCTTTCTAAGGCATATAAAATCAAATCTAACTCTTCATAATTCAATCCAATAACTTCCTCATCCAAAATTCCTGGCAAAAGGTCTGGTGAAGGTTTTTTTTCAAGAATTCTTTTAGGCAAACCCAAATATTCATATAGTTTTCTTACCTGGGTTTTATATAATGACAAAAGAGGCATTATATCGCAAGCATCGTCACAACCATATTTTACAAAAAAGCCAATAAGATATTCAGTTTTATTAGTACAGCCAACCACTAATCGGTTTTCTAAATCGGCAAAAAGATAAAGTAACACCATTCTTAAACGGTGTTTAAAACGATAATAAGCGTTAATTCTCTTTACAATTTTATCTAATTTTTTATTTTCTTCATTGAAGGTGATAAAAAAAAGTGGTTTTTGAGTTTCTTTTTGATATAAAGAAGACAGTTTTTTAATAATAATAGGTTTTATTCTTTGGGGAATTATTAATTTATTTAGAAAAAATAAATCATAAATACCAAAATTTTTTAAATATTTTGTTATTTCAATAATTTTATATTTTATATTTAGTTTTTTAGCAAAGAAAATAGCGTCTTCAATATTCTCTTTCTCACTGTCCCTTTCGGGTAAAATAAGAGCCAATACATTCTTTTCTCCGACTGCTTCTTTACAAAGGTAAGCGGTTAAAGAAGAATCAATTCCACCACTTAGTCCTAAAATTATTCCTTCTTTTTTAAAATTTTCATAGGATTTTTTTATAAAATCTTTTAAAGATAAAAAAGTTATTTGGGGATCAATTTCTAACTCTTTAATTAATGTATCCTTATCCACCAAATAATTATAACAAAATTTTAATTATTGAAAAGTAAGTGCCCTTCAATATAATTTAAAAAATTTTTATGCTTAAAATTGAAAAGTGGGAAGACCTTAAAAAAATTTTTTTTCAAAGTTTTCAGTATTTTTTATCTTTAATTATTGTTAAATTTATTACCGCTTTAAATGGAATATTTTTGGCACGTCTTTTACTCAGTGAAAAATTTGGCATTTATACTTTGGTAAATCAACTAACTTTGTTCCTCTCTTTTTTTGCTGGTTTTGGTTTACCGATAATTATTACTAAATTTATTGCCCAATCAAAAAAGGATAAAGAATTATTAAATAAGACCTACAATACCGCCCAAATTTTGGTTATTTTAACCTCTTTCATTACCATCGTTATTTATTTATCTATTAGTAAATTTCTGGCAGAAAAAATCTATAAACAACCTTATTTGATAAGTTATTTTTATCTATCCATTTTTTTATTGTTATTTCTTACTTTAAATAATTTTTTAGTAGGAGTCTTACAAGGATTAAAAGAAATCAAAAGCATTTCTTTAATAAATATTGGTTATAATTTTTTAAGTTTACCCTTAATCATTTTTTTAGTTAAAAGATATGAAATTTACGGAGCAATTATTGCCCTTATCTTAGGAAACCTTTTTGGTAATATATTATTTTTAATAAAGACCAAGAATTTCTTTTCTTTAAAATTGAATTTTGACTTTCCGAAGGCAAAAGAAATTCTCTCCTTGGCTTTTCCAACTTTTTTATCTGGCTTAGTGATGGTTCCGGCTTTTTGGTTAGTTAATACCAAATTAGCAATAACTAAAAATTTTTCTGAGGTAGCCTATTTTAATGTGGCCAATACTTTTTTTCAATTTCTGCTTTTTATTCCGATTGCCATCGGAATGCCCTTAACGCCAACCATTGCTGAAGAAGCAAATAATCATCAAAAAATCAAACAACTTATTAGTAAAATTATTAACTATTCAAATCTCTTTCTTCTTTTAATCCTTATTCCGATTTTTATTTTTTTGCCAAAGATAATTTTAATAATTTTGGGCAAAGATTATCTGCCAGCATTAAAGCCTTTTCTTTTCGTGGTTGGTGCAATTATTCCCGCTAACATTGGTTATATTTTTGGTTATTATCTTACTGGTACCGGAAGAATGTGGTTAGCAACTTTTTTTAATAGCGTATGGTTTTCTATTCTTATTCTTTCAGTCTACTTCTTTACTTATAAATATGGTGCCTTGGGAGCAGGAATAAGTTTTTATATTGCTTATCTTTTTCAAGTTTTTTCAATAATTTTTCGTTTCAAAATCCTTTTAACTAAACCTCTTTTAATTGTCAAACTCTTGATTTTAAATTCAATTTTAATTATTCTTTTTTACAAAATCTTATGAAAAAATTTATTTTTTTATGTGAATTGCTTCCCCAAAATAAAATTGTTGGTCGACCTTGGTTTTTGGCAAATTGTTTAAAGAAAAAAGGTTATAAAGTTTATTACTTTGCTCTTTCCCCAATTTTCTATCGGTATTGGCAAGAAAAAGAAAATGTCTCCCAAAAATTTTTTGACACCCTCAAGATTACCTATTATCAAATTTCTGAAATTGAAGTATATGCAATTCCTATTTATTTCCCTCGTCGTTATTTGATTTCTCACTATTTAAATTTCCAACTACTATTTCCTAATTTGATTATTAATAAATTTAAAGAAATTTTTCAAGATAGTATTATTTTTGTCAATAATTTATTGTGGTTTTGGACATTAGAAAAGGTAAAAAATTTTAATCAAATAATTTATGACCGAGCAGATGATTTAAAAGTCTTCTATCCTTACGAGAAGATTAGAAATTATTACGAAAAATTAGAGAATCAATTATTAAAAAAGGTAAAAATTGCCTTGGCAATAAATGAGAAAATTAAAGAAGAATTGGAAGCGAAAAATCCCTTTTTAAAGGTTTTAAAAATTCCTAACGGTGTTCCTGAGGAATGGTCTTTTCTTTCTTTAAATCAATTACCCCCTTTGCCCGGGATAGATAAAAATATTAAAAAGCCGGTTATTGGTTTTATTGGTGCTATTTATTGGTGGGTAGATTTAGGTTTAATAGAAACCTGTGTAAAAAATTTTCCTAAAGCCACTTTTATTTTTATCGGTCCTTATAAAAAGGATATAAAAGAATTATCTAAATATCCAAACTTTCTACTTTTAGGTCCTCAACCTTACTCTCTTATTCCTTATTATATTAATCTTTTTGATGTCTGTTTAATACCTTTTAAAAAAGGCGAAGTCTCCTATGCTGCTGATCCAATAAAACTTTATGAATATTTAATTTTTGGGAAACCAATTATTTCCACTATTGAATGGCAATCTGACTCATATTTAAACAGATTGATTTATTTGGCTAATAATGAAAAGGAGTTTATAGAAAAAATAGAAATTGCTTTAAAAGAAAAGGATGAAAATCTTTTTCAGGAAAGAAAAAAATACGTATTAGAAAATCATACTTGGAGAAAGAGAGTAGAAATTCTTTTGAAATCTATTTAAAATGAGAATCGGTATTGATGGCAGTATTTTTCGTTTTCCAAAAGCCGGTATTGCTCGGTACCTTAAAAATACTTTAATAAATTTAATAAACTTATCAAAAAAGGATATTTTCTATCTTTATTCTCCTACAGAAATAACTTTGCCTAAAGGGATTGAAAATATTAATTTAAGAATTGGGAAAAATTTAACTAAAAAATTTGGTTCTTATTGGTTTCAGTTGGAGGGAGCAAAATATATCTTTCAAGATAAAATTGATATTTTTTGGGGACAAAATCACATTCTACCTTTTAAATTAGCAAAAAAAATTCCTACTTTAGTAACTGTCCATGACTTATCTTTTTATTATTTCTCCTATACTTTGCCTTTTCGTTCATGGTTGATTGTCCGCAGCCTTTTCTGGAAAACCATACAACTAGTTACTCATATTATCACTCCTTCCAATTTTGTAAAAAAAAGCCTAATTTATCTTGGTATCCCTCATTATAAAATAACTGTCATTCCTGAGGGTGTTGATGAGACTTTTACAACTCTTGATAAAAATTGGGCAAAAACAAAAGTTAAAGAAAAATATAAAATTGAAAAAGATTTTATTTTGAGTGTTGGAACGATTGAACCACGAAAAAATTATTCTCTTTTAATAAGAGCCTTCAAAAATTTTGAAAAGGATTTTTTATTAATAATTATTGGCCAAAAGGGATGGAAAAATGAAAGGATTTTTCAATTAGTAAAAAAACTAAATTTGGAAGAGAAAGTTATTTTCCTTTTTGCTATTGATGATGAAGATTTATGCTATTTTTATAACGCAGCGACTTTGTTTATCTATCCTTCTCTCTACGAAGGCTTTGGATTACCAGTATTAGAGGCTTTAAAATGCGGAGTACCAACAATTATTTCTTCCTCAAGCAGTTTACCAGAAATCGGCGGCGATGCGGTGTTATATTTCGATCCATATAATGAACAGGAATTAACCAACCAAATCGAAAAATTACTCTCTTCTCCTTCTTTACAACAAGAATTGAAAGAAAAAGGATTAATAAGAGCAAAACTATTTTCTTTTAAAAAAACTGCCCAGCAAATTTTAAATTTAATGTATTTTTTAGTTAAGAAATAAAATTTTCTTCTCAAAAGGTTTGTTGGGGTATTTGGTGGAGGATTACTCTTGATAGTAAGGGCACAGGATTTATAACTTGATAAATTGTAACCCCCTTATTTTGATAAATTTTTTTAACAGCCTCTCTTGGTAAATCTTCATTTGTAAAAAAAATATTTTGACCAATAGTTTTGGAACCAATATAAAGATATTTAAAATCTTCTAATTTACTTTTTTTAATAAACTCTTCATACTCATCAAAAAGGTTAAAGACAATGTGGGCTAAATACACTGGCCTTCCCAAAACCGCTGGTATCCAGATACCGGCATCACTATAATTTGTCAAAATTATCCCTTTTTCACAATTCTTTTTTATCCATTCAAAGGCTTCTAAATCATTTTCTTTTAAAGAATAGTTTCCTTGCCAAAAAAGATAACGATAAAAATTGCGACAAAGAAATTCATAACCAATTAACTTTAAAATTGGCTTTTCCTTTTCACGATACTGAAGAAAATCTTTATCTTTAAAACTTATTTTTAAAATTGTAATAACCATTACTACATAAATTATAAAACAAATTAAAATCTTCTTTATTTTCTCGTAGAAAATTTTTTCCATTAATTTACCAATAAATATTCCAATAGGCAAATGGAAATATAAAGAAATTCGTTCTGGATAAAAAATTCGAGTGAATTTGATCTTTAAAAATAAATTTAAATATAAAATTATTAATACTGGCAAAAAAAGGAGAAGAAGAAGTTTCTCATTCCCAATATCTTTTCTTCTTATTATCAACCCTATTATTACTAAAATTAAAATTGGCAAACTTATTGTTATTACCATTTTTATAAAAGGTAAAAAAAGGAGAAGAAAAGAACCTAAAAAGGCAAATTTTTGGCAAATAAATCGAGTAGCAAAATCATCTTGCCATAAATAATCATTCCAATTAAAAATTACTTGCCATTCTCTTTCGGAAGTAATTGTTTTTTTGAAAATAATAAAATAAGAAAAAGAAAGAATGGAAAAGAAAAGTATTGATAAAAAAATTTTTTTCAAAAGCAATCTTCTCTTTTGATGATAAAAAACTAATTCATAAAGAGTAATAATTAACAATATTATTAAAAAACCAGCCAGAGGAATAAAATGGGTTAAAAAACCAGCAGCCAAGAAAAGATTAAAAAGAAAAATATTTAGAAAAGATATTCGCTCATTTTTAATTTCTTGAACAAAAAAATAAAAACTAATTAAAGAGAAAAAGAAAGCAAGAATAGAGGGTGTTCCACCCCATAAATAGAAATTTTGGGGATCCCGAGAAAAAACTAAAAGAATTATAGCCGTCGCTAAAGAAGACTTCGGTGAGAGAAAAGAACGAAGAAAAACATAAAATCCTCCAAAAATTAAAAAATAGGTAAAACAAGAAATAAAAAAAGTAGCCCGATAAATTGGTAAATTAGATAAAAAAGCAAAAATTGCCGATAAAATGGAAAAACCTTGTGGTTGCGCACCAAAACCCTTCATATCAAAAATAGGTTGATAACTTTCTGGAATTTTCTGCCAGAGGGTAATCAAAAGGGAATTATAAGTATGCATAGTTATGTCTCCACCTGGCGGAGCTTCATTAATAATCATTGGAAAAAAACGAACCAATCCAAAAATTAAAAAAATTAATAATAAAAAATATTCTATTTTGATTATCTCTTTCCTTTTTATATAGCCTAAAATAAAACTTATAATTCCAAAAAATATTATGCTTCCCCATATCCAAAATTTAAAAATTGGAAAATAAAGAAACCAAAAAGTAATTATCCAATAAGCAAAAGAAAAACCGAAAACTAAATTGATTTTTATTAAAAAATCATCAATTTCTTTTCTAAAAAGAAAAAATAAAATAAAACCGGGAAAAAAAAGAAACCCTAAATAAGGAAAAATTAAACTAATAAAAATTAAAATAATTAACAGAAAAAAAATACTCATATTTAAAATTTAATTTTGATTTGCCCATAAGTTAAAAATTGCTAACAAAGATGCTAAAACAAAATTAAACCGATAGGTTAACAAAAATCCCGATTCAATACTAATTGCCGCTAAGGAGAGAAAAACTGAAAGCATTCCCACACTAACCCATTTTTGAAAGTTATCTTTTGGATTTTTAAAAATTTTAATGATATTTTTAAAAAAATAATAGTAGAGCGTAATAAACAAGATAAAACCCAAAACTCCCAATTTCCATAATAAATTAATAAACAAACTATCAACCCAAGGAAACCTTAACCTCTTTTTCCAAGGAACCACTGCTGGATGAGTACTTCCTAAACCCACGCCGAAAATTGGTTTTTTTTGGAATTCCTTAATTACATATTTCACAGAAAAAATTCTTTCCAAAAGAGAAAGATCGGCTTGCCAACTACTAAAAACTTCTTTTCTTACTTTTATAAATTTTTTAAAATCTACTCCCTTTGTAAATAAAGAATAAACAATAAAGATAATTATCAAAAAAAATAAAAAAATTCCAAAAATTTGTTTTAATCTTCTCTGTTGCCAAAGATAGGTTATCAAAATTATAAAGATTGAAAAAGGGATTGTTATCCACAAAGCACGGGTAAGAGAAATAATTACTGCTAAGGTCATCGGGATTAAAGATAAACCTGCTAAAATTTTATATTTTGTTTTCTCACCAAAAATAATATAAGAAACTAATAAAGGATAGCCAATATTAAAAAGATGTTGTTGGTCGGTAGCATATCTTTTGATATGAAAAGTAAGTAAAAAAGGAATCACATATTCTAAAGAAACCAAAACTGAGAGAATAATGATTGAAACAATCAAAATTTTTTGCCATTTTTCTTCTTGAAAATAGATTAATACTAAAAAATAGAAAGCATAATAAAAAAGAACTAAAAAATCATCAATTGCTTGAGATAACGAATTACCGGAAAAAACTCCGTAAAAGAAAGAGAAACCGGTTAATAATAGAAAGGTTAACAATAGATAATCACTTTTTGTTTTTAAAGGGTATTTTTCTTTCCTTTCAAATGCCAAAAAAGTTAAAAAAAGAAGTAAAAAAAAGGGAACTTCTTCTAACCTTAAGAAAATTGCTCTCCGGGAAGTAGGTCTCATTAGAAGAGAAGCAAAAAAAATGGTGAAAATTAAAAGGAATTTTAAGCGATGCTTGCCTACAATGAGAAATAATAAAAAAAGAATAATCAAAAAGATTGGCCAAGAATAAGACGAACCATATTGAAAGCAAATTATCAGACTAAAAACTTGAAAAATTAAAAGAAAAAGAAAGAAGAGATTATTAAATTTAATTTCCGTTGTTAAAGGGCTTTGGTTTTTTATTTCTAAATCCATAATAAAATTTTAAGTATTCAACAATTCTTTTTGCTGCCTTACCGTCACCAAAAGGATTTATCTTTTTAATCATCTGCTTATATTTCTCTGGATTATTTATTAATTCGCTCACATTTTTTATTATATTCTCATAAGAAGTTCCTACTAATTTTGCTAATCCTTTTATTATTGCTTCTTTTCGTTCGGTTTTATTTCGTAATATTAGCACCGGAACATCAAAACTGGGTGCTTCTTCACAAATTCCACCTGAATCAGTAAGAATTAAAAAACTTTTCCCTATTAATTTTAATAATTCAAAATAAGGTAAAGGCGGTAAAAGATTTACTTGGGGAATATTTTTTAATTTATTATATATAACTTCTTTAACATTAGGATTTAAATGAACTGGAATATGAAATTTAACAAAGGGATAAATCTCCGTTAATTTTTTTAATGCTTCACAAACTTCTTCCAAAGGTTTTCCCCAATTCTCTCGACGATGAATTGTGACCAAAATATTTTTTTCTTTCTTAGTATTCTTTTTTATTTTAAATTTTTTCTTGATTTTCAAAAGAGCATCAACTATGGTGTTTCCAGTGACAAAAATTCTTTCTTTGTCAACATTTTCTTTTAAAAGATTTTCTTTTGCTATTTTTGTGGGAGCAAAATTGAGATCAGCCAGCGGAGAGAGTAAACGGCGATTCATTTCTTCCGGATAAGGTTGATATTTATCTTCGGTTCTTAATCCAGCTTCAATATGGGCTACCTCAATCTTCTCATAAAAAGCAAGTAAAGCACAGGCAAAAGCAGAAGTGGTATCGCCTTGGACAATTACTAAATCAGGATTTATTTTTTTTAAATAAGGATAAAAAATTTTTAAAATTTTTTCCGTTACCACCCGGGGTGTCTGATTATACTCCATAATATTTAGGTCATAATCTACCTGAATTTCAAATAATTTTAAAACTTCGTCTAACATTTCTCGATGTTGAGCAGTAATACATACATAACTTTTAAAAAATTTTTTATTATCCTTTTTCCTCATCTCTTGAATAACTGGTGCTAATTTTATTGCCTCTGGTCTCGTACCAAAAGCAAAAAGAATTTTAGGAATTTTCATCTTTTCTTTCTAAAAGGAAGTTCCTTTTTAAAAGTGTCAAACGCTTCAGAAAGAAAATCTTTGAGTTCTTGATGAGAATCTATATATTCTTTGGTAAACAAAACTAAAATACTAAAAACTAAAGAAAAGAAAAAACCAACAATAACAAAAATTTTTTTCTTAGGAAAAGAATAGCGTTCCGGTACTTTAGCATAATCTAAAATTGTTATGGTAGGAGTATCTTTTGCTTCCGTAAGTTTTGCTTGTTCATATTGCTGTTGTAATAAAAGATAGATTTCGCTTTTTAACTTCCATTCTTGATATCTCTTTATATATTCACTTGCTACTGCTGGTAATTGTTTAAAAGGAGTCCCGAAACCGGGACCAAAACCACCTAGACCACTACCTTTCTCCATTTCTCTTAATTTCTCACGGAATTTATTAACCTCTGCTATTAAATCTTGGTAATAAGGGTTGTCGGGAGAGGAAATATCTTTAACCATCTCTAATTCAGCTTCCTTTACTATTAATTGGGATTTTAATTGAGCATAAGCATCTAATACTGATTTTAATCCCTCTTCTAATTCGGGCAGATTATACTTTTCCTGAAAAACTTTTAAAGAATCGCGAGCCTCGGCTAATTCTTTTTCTACCTTTTTTAATTGATTTTCTAAAAATATTCTTAAATATTTTCCTCTGCTCATCATAGACTCTTTAAGAAAATTATCTAAAGCATAAATATAAGTATTCACCATCTCACAGGCAAGATTTCGGTCTTTCACTTCTACACTAATTTTTATTACCATCTCTTCGCTTTGGGAAATTTTTGTAATTTTATTTAAAAAATTAAGGGCATCTTCTAACCTTTTAAATTTATAAAAATTTAGAAATTTAGTATTATTTATCACATATTCACCAATTGTTCGGCTTTTCAAAATTGCTATTAAGATATCGCTAATATTCCAACTTCTTAACATTAACCGTTGAGTTGGTGAAGAACCGGGTAAAATTGTTGAAAGACTGTAAATCGTTGGTTCATCCGGCGGTGGTAAAATTTGACCTGTTGCCTTATATTTTTTAGGCAAAATAAAAGATAAAATTAAAGAAAATAGCGTAATTATAAAGACATTCCAAAAAATAAATTTTCTTCCTCGGAATAAAATTAATAAATAATTCATTGTTTTATTTTAATAAAAAAAAACTTAAAAATCAATTTATTTTATATTGACTTTTTAATTATTTTATTTTATATTTTATTTTAAAATAAGGAGGTGAAAATGAAAAGAAAGTATTTAATCATATTTTTATATTTACCAATTTTTTTATTTTCTTATCAATTAAATCCTGATTACGCTCCTAATACTTCTTTTCAAAAGTCAAAGGAAGTTTCTTTCGGCTACTTCGACTACAATGAATGGCTTACCTTTGCTTCTCTTCCTACTACCCGGGCTCATCAAATGACTGCTTTCTGTGTAGTTAACGGTGAAAAAAAATGGTATTCCTTTGGTGGTTTCCAAGTATCAGGTGGTACAGTACAGAATATTGTTTTAGAATATAATGCAAGAACAAATACTTGGACAGAAAAAGCACCTATGCCAACTGCTCGAGCAATCGGTCGGGCTGCCTATGTCGGCAAAACAGGGAAAATTTATGTAATCGGTGGCTGTCAAACCTTTGGAACTGGTCTTAATGTGGTGGAAATTTATGATCCAGTAAACAATAGTTGGACTACCGGAGCATCGATGCCTATTGGAAATCATGATTTTGGAATTGGAGTTTGGCGAGATTCTTTAATTTATGTAATCGGTGGCGGAAATTGGCATTCAGCCTCTCCACCGATAGCTTCGGTTTATATATATAATCCATTTACTAATACTTGGTCATCCTGTACACAAATGCCTCAACCATTAGGTACTCCAGGAGTCGGAATAATTGGTGATACGATTGTTGTCTCTACTGGTTATGGTTCTGGTGGCGCTACAAATGTAACTTTCATTGGTACAATTAATCCAGAGAATCCTACCCAAATTACTTGGACTACTGGCCCTTCTTGCCCTGGCGAAATAAGATATCGAACAATTTGCGGAGTGTATAACGATGAACTTTTCTTGGTAGGCGGCAATACTTCTGCTGGTGTAACTCCTGAAACTCGCTCTTATAATCCCAGAACAAATACCTGGTCACAATGGGCAAATAAACCGACTGCTGTTTCTAATGTTTATGGAATCGCAGTTGATCCGACAGGTATCCTTTATATTGCTGGTGGTTATACGGGAACTGGCTATGTAACTGCTCACGAAGGACTTGATTTAAGACAATTTAACCATGATGTAGGTGTAGTAAGAATATTACCTTCAATAAAAACTCCTCCAAACGTAGAAACTCCTTTTATTGGTGTGGTAAAAAATTTTGGTTTAAATACCGAAACATTCACAGTAACTTGTTTAGTTTATGATTCAATTGGTGATACGCTACTTATTCAAAAAGATACCACGATTACTTTACAAATAAGAGAAACTTTAGCAATTGAATTTGGAAGGATAACTCCTCCGGCAGGAAAAATTTATAAAATCACAGTTTACACTGTTTTACCAGGTGATGAAGATCCCAGTAATGATACTATGAGAACAAGAGTTGAAGTAAGAGTAGGAAGTGAGCCAGATGGTTTTGGTTACATTTATGAATCAACCCAAGAACCTGATACGACCACCTTTGTCTGGATTGATCCAACCTCGGGAACACCCCTTTCTGGCTGGTATCCCAATGCTGACGATGGTTATGTCCAAAGAACATTACCATTTCCGTTTAGATATTATGGCCAAACATTAAATAACATCTATGTTTGTACAAATGGTTTTCTATCCGATTCGGCTGCTTATGCTTTTTCTAATACCGGTTTTCCAACAGCGATTAGAAATCATATTTGTGGCTGGTGGGATGACCTTGATTTAAGAACCTCGGGTACTGTTTATCAATATAATGACCCCCAAGGAAACTTTGTGGTTTTTGCCTGGGTAAATGTACCAAGATATGGCGCTCCAAATGAAATTCAAACTTTCGAAATAATCCTTTATCGCAACAGTGTTATAAGATTCAGTTATTTAAATATGACTGGAACATTAAATTCTAATACTGTTGGCATCCAAGGAATTTATGGTGCTAATCGATGGTATCATCAATATGTATTTAATGGTCAACCATCAAATCATATTGTGGATGATTCCGTATCAATTATCTTCTATTATCCTCCTTATTTAGATATTGCCGAAGAAAAATATGAAAAAGTTATTAACACCCTCTATTCATTACCCAAAGAAAAAGGAATTTGCGAGATATATAATCTTAATGGACAACTCATAAAGAAAATCTCTTTAGAAGAAAAAGAAATCCGCCACAACAATCTAAAGAAGGGAATTTACTTCTTGAGATTTAAAACTGAAAAATCCATTAAAAATTATAAACTGATTATTATCCGATAATAAAAGGAAGCCCGCCTTTAAATATTTCTTTTTAATAAAGGCGGGCTAAAATTTTTTATTAACTTTTTTAACCTTTCTTTTTTTATTTTTTCATTTTTATTTATCAAAATTATTTCCAAATCTTTTTTAAATTCTTTTAAAACTTGCAAACAGGCACTGCAAGGATAGGTAAAATTTTTTGTTGGTGTATAAATTATTAATCTTTGAAAACTCTTATCTCCCTCACTGATTGCTTTAAAAATCGCTACTCTTTCAGCACAAATAGTAAGCGAAAAAGAGACATTTTCAATATTTACACCTGAATAAACATTATGTTTAGTAATAAGAATTGCCGCTACGGGAAATTTGGAATAGGGAGAATAACTATTCTTTATAATTTTTTTTAATAAATTAATCTTTTTCATAAACTTTTTAATATTTTCATAAACAATTGAGCATTTTTTAGCATTGCGTGATTATTATTAAAAAAGGCGTAGACCTTTTTAGGTTTTTTTAGAATTATTTTTTTAGCAATATTTTCTAATTCTTTTTTAGAATAATCATAGGAATACCAAACATCTTTTCCATGGAACCTTATATAGATATAATCGCTTGTTTTTACGATAATTTCTCCAAAATCCGGAGCATCAATAGAAACCCAAGTAATTTTCTTATTTTCTGCCCATTTATAATATTCTTCTTTAAACCACTTCTTATTTCTTACTTCTAAGGCAAATCTCTCTTTTAAATCTGTATAATCAATGTATTTATCTAATTTATTAATACTTTGAGGAGTAAAATTGGGCGGTAATTGGAAAAGATAAAAATCAATATAATTATCAAGAATTTTAAAAAGATTTATAAATCTTTCATAAAAAGGATAAGCCTTCTCACTCAGTTTAAAACGATGGGTAACTATCCGAGAAACTTTTATTGCCCATCTTAAACTCTTACCTTTATTTGCCCAACTTTTTACTTGATTAGGAAAAGGAAAACGATAAAAAGAAGCATTCAATTCAATAGCATTTAGTTTAGAATATTTAAGATACCAGTCTAAACTACCTTCCACATTCCAACCATAATACCAACCAGAAGTTCCGACATAAATTTCCATTCTTAATAATACTAATTAAAATTAAGGTTTTTTCAAAATAATAAGTTAGTAGATGGTATCCTATACCGTCCCCTATTTTTATTTAAAAATATCTCCCTTATATATAAGACGGAAAAAGGCTTATTGGGTACCCATAATTTTAAGACAAAATTGACTTTAAACTAGTTTTAAATTATAATATTTAGGTGCGAGGATGGCGGAATTGGCAGACGCGCTGGATTTAGGATCCAGTCCCGTAAGGGGTGGGGGTTCAACTCCCCCTCCTCGCATAAAAGGAGTAAAAATTGGATATCTCAATAACTAATAGAACAGATTATCTAAAAGAGGCCAATATCATTATTGAAAAAGAAATTGTGGAAAAAAAGATTGATGAAATATTAGAATTTTATAAAGATAAAATTGCTATTCCCGGTTTTAGAATTGGTAAAGCACCAAAAGAGATTATCTATAAAAAATTTAAAAAAGGAATTGATGAACTTGTAATTGAAAGATTAGTTAACGAAACCTATGAAAAATTAATTAAAGAAAATGAATGGCAACCTGTAGGAGAAATAAAAATCTCTGAATATGAACTTACTCCTGAAAAAGAATTAAAATTTACTCTTCTTTTAGAAGTAATTCCTGATTTTTCATTAAAAGAATATAAAGGAATTCCTATTAAAAAATTGGAAATAACCGGCTTTGATAAAAAATTTGAAGAAAAAGTTAAGGCTTTGCAGGAAAAATGTGCAACCTATACCGAACTTGATCGACCAGCAAAAGAAGGAGATTTTCTTTTAATTGATTATTCTTTATTGGACGAAAATAATAATTTGATAGAAAAAAAAGAAAATCTCTTGGTAAAAATTGGTGATGAAAAAAACCATCCGGAAATTAATAAAAATTTAATGGGCGTTGAAAGGGAAAAGGAGATTTTAATAAAAGTGGACAATTATCAATATAAAATTTTTGTTCGCTCAATTAGAGAACAACATCTTCCGGAAGTTAATGAAAAATTTGCTCAAGAACTTGGTTTTGAAAACTTGAAGGCTTTAAAAGAAGAAATTGAAAACGAAATCAATGAAGAAAGAGAAAGAATTATTGAAGAAAATAATAAAAAAGAAGTAATTGAGTATTTACTTAACAATCATGATTTTCAACCTCCTCCTTCCTTAGTGAAAGAAAATTTTCAATCTTTTTTAAATAATTTAAATATTAGAGAGGAAGAGTTAAAGGAAGATTTAAAAGAAAAAATTTTAAAAGAATCAGAAAAAAGAGCAAAATTAATTTGTCTTTTATTAAAAATTGCCAAAAAAGAAAATATCGAAGTAAGCGAAGAGGAAATTGAGGAAAGACTAAAACAATTGGGAGACCTTGAAGAAGAAAAGATCGATCTATTAAAGAAAAGTGATCATCTCAAAAGAACAATTTTGGAAGAAAAAGTTTTAAAATTTTTAGTGGAAAACGCAAAAATTATGGAAGATTAAAAGGAGGTTTAGAATGTATGTCCCAATTGTAATTGAACAAACCGCTCGTGGAGAAAGAGCCTATGATATTTATTCCCGATTATTAAAAGAAAGAATAGTTTTTTTAGGTTCGCCGGTAGACGATAACGTTGCTAATTTAATTATTGCTCAACTTCTTTTTTTAGAAGCCGAGGATCCCGATAAAGATATCTATCTTTATATCAATTCTCCCGGTGGTTATGTCTCTTCGGGATTAGCAATTTATGATACCATGCAGTATATTAAACCAAATATTGTCACTATTTGTATGGGCTTAGCAGCAAGTATTGCTGCCCTGTTATTAGCAGCCGGTACAAAAAGTAAAAGATATGCTTTACCTAATTCTCGAATTATGATCCATCAACCAGAGATTCACGGACTTTCTGGGCAAGCAACCGATATTATTATCCACGCTAAGGAAATTACTCGCTTAAAGGATCGCCTTAACTCTATTCTATCACTTCATACTGGTCAACCAAAAGAAAAAATTGAAAAAGATTCTGATCGAAACTTCTTTATGTCACCAGAAGAAGCAAAAGAATATGGAATAATCGACGAAATAATTATAAAAAGAAAATAAATAATGAAAGAAATCCGCTGTTCTTTTTGCGACCGACCGCAAGCAGTTTTAAAAAATATAATCGCAGGTAGAAAGGGTTATATCTGTGAAGATTGTATCAGAATTTGTTATAATATATTAAAATCCCAAGAAAAAATCACCAACAATGTTTTAACCTTAAAACAAATCCCTACTCCTGCGGAAATTAAAAAATTTTTAGATGAATATATAATCGGTCAAGAACAGGCAAAAAAGATTATTTCCGTAGCCGTTTATAATCATTATAAAAGAATTATTGCTAATAAAACCGATATTGAAATAGAAAAAAGTAATATACTTCTTGTTGGTCCCACTGGTGTTGGTAAAACATTGATTGCTGAAACTTTAGCAAAATTTTTAAAAGTACCTTTTTCAATTTCTGATGCCACTCCTTTAACTGAGGCCGGCTATGTAGGTGAAGACGTAGAAAATATCTTATTAAGACTAATTCAAGCAGCTGATTATAACATTCCTTTGGCAGAGATTGGAATTGTTTACATTGATGAAATTGATAAAATCAGTAGAAAGGGGGATTCCCCATCAATTACCCGGGATGTTTCTGGTGAAGGTGTTCAGCAAGCTTTGCTAAAAATTTTGGAGGGTACGATTGCTAATGTTCCACCGCAAGGTGGAAGAAAACACCCGGAGCAATCCTATATTCAAATTAATACTCGAAATATTTTATTTATTGCCGGTGGTGCCTTTCATGGCTTAGAAAAAATTGTTGAAGCAAGATTAAAACGGCAAAGTATTGGCTTTAAAGCCGAAATCTATTCACAAAAAGAAAGAAATGTTGACCAACTTCTTAGTTTAGTAGAACCAGAAGATTTAATAAAATATGGTTTAATTCCAGAATTTGTGAGTCGATTTCCGGTAATCGCACCTTTACACTCCTTAGATAAAAACGCTTTAATTGATATTTTAATCAAACCAAAAAATGCACTTATTAAGCAATATGAAAAAATTTTTGAAATGGAAGGAGTAAAATTGACTTTTACTCCAGAAGCCTTAGAGGTGGTAGCCGAATGTGCTTTAAAGAAAAACACCGGTGCCCGTGCTTTAAGAAGTATTTTAGAAAAAACTATGCTGGATATAATGTTTAACCTCCCTAATAGGAAAAATATCACCGAATGCATTATTACTCCCGAAGTAATTTTAGGAAAAGAAGAACCAATTTTTATTGAAAATCAATATAAAAGGAAAAAAGCCTAAAATGTTCTTTCTTTTTTTATTCTTATTTACTCAATTAAGAGAATTGGAAATTTGGGCAAAAATTACTACTCAGGGAGTTAAAAGAAAAATTCCAATAACTATTGCTGATTTCAATATAGAAAAGGAATTAATCAATACCTATTCCTCTTTTGCTCAAGAAATTAAAAAGATAATAACTGATGACCTAGACTTTTCTTTATATTTTAAACTCTGTTATCCCGAGAGCAATAATACCTACTCAACTAATGAAAAGAAAGTTGACTTTAAAGGCTGGCGCACCACGGGTGCCGATATTCTCCTTTGTGGAGATATATTTTTAAAGAAAAAGAAAATCTTTGTGAAAATTAGATTATATGAATTAAACATCCAAAAATTAATTACTAAAAAAGAATATGAATATTCTTCAGAAATAAATTTAAGACATTTTGCTCATAAAATAAGTGATGATGTAATTAAAATTTTAACGGGTAATGACGGTATCTCTCAAACAAAAATTGTTTTCCTTAACAAAAGTGGGTATGGAAAAGAATTAATGATTTGTGATTATGATGGCTATAATCTTAAAAAATTAACCAATGATGGAAAATTAAAATTATCTCCTGAATGGTCAAAAAAGGGAGACAAAATTGTGTATTCTGCCTATGATAATAACATTTTAAGAATTTATCTTTATGAATTGAACACTAAAAAAACAAAAATTTTATACGGAGATAAAGGAATGGCTGCTACTCCGACTTTTTCACCTGATGATAAATATATTGCCTTTTCCATGACTCAAGAAGGCAACATGAATATCTATTTAATCTCTTCTGATGGCGGAAAACCACAAAAAATAACCTACACTTCTTCAGTAGCTGTTTCGCCTTCTTTTAGTCCTTCAGGCAAACAAATTGTTTTCTGTTCCGATCGCTCGGGTACACCACAAATATATATTGTAAATATTGATGGAACAAATTTAACAAGAGTAACTTACGAAGGAAATTATAATACTTCTCCTAATTGGTCACCCAAAGGCGATTTAATTGTCTATGTTGGAAGAACAAAAAATAATAAGAACCAAATTTTTTTAACCGATATAAACGGATCTTTTATAAAACAACTCACCTTTGAAGGTAATAATGAAGATCCTTATTTTTCACCGGATGGTCTCCATATCGTCTTTTCTTCTGACCGTACCGGCTCCTGGGAAATATACACAATGCATTATGACGGCTCTAATCAAAGAAAAATAACCTCACTAGGAAATGCGACTTCTCCTGCTTGGTCACCCATTTACAAGTAAAATAATTTAAAACTTCTCTTTTTGACTTAAATAAGCAAAGATAAACTCATCTATTTCGCCATTTAGGACTGCTTCAACATTAGAAGTCTCATAGTTTGTCCTATGGTCTTTTACCAATTTATAAGGAAATAAAATGTAAGAACGAATTTGATATCCCCACGTAATTTCTGTCTTTTTTTCTTCATATTTTTTCAATTCTTCCTTCTTTCTTTCTTCGTAATATTTATACAATTTTATTTTTAAAATTTTTAAAGCATTTTTTTTATTTAAAAACTGAGAACGTTCATTCTGGCAACTTACCGTGATTCCAGTAGGAATATGGGTAATTCTCACTGCCGTGGCTACTTTATTCACATGCTGTCCCCCATGCCCTGAAGCACGAAAAGTTTCAATTTTCAAATCTTTTTCATCAATTTTAACTTCGATATCCTCAATTTCTGGATAGACAAAAACTGAAGCAAAAGAAGTATGCCTTCTTTGATTAGCATCAAAGGGAGAAATTCTCACTAAACGATGAACACCAATTTCTGATTTTAAAAAACCATAAGCATTGGGTGAGGTTATCTCAATAACTGCTTCTTTTATTCCGGCTTCTTCATTGGGTTTTAAATCTAATATCTCGTATTTAAAATTTTTCTTTTGCAAAAACTTTAAATACATCCTTAATAACATTTCTGCCCAATCACAAGATTCCACACCACCGGCACCTGGGTGGATGGTCAAAATTGCACCTTTTTTATCTATTTCTTCTTTAAAAAAAGAAGATAACTCTAAATCTTTGAGCCCTTTTTCTACTAACAAAACGTTCTTATTAATCTCTTCAACTTCTTTACTATCGCCAGAAAATAATTGGCTTATTTCCTCTAAATCTAATATTTCTTTTTTTAAAGAGGTAAACTCTTCTAAAGTTTTTTTAAGATTGCCAATTTTTTGATTAATTTCTTGAACTTTCCGGTTATCGGAAAAGATTTGGGGATTATTTAGTTCTTCTTGGAGTTTTATTAATTCCTTCTCCTTTTTTTCAATCTCAAAGAAACTCCTCTAAAAAACTAATTTTTTGTTTCAATTCATCAATTTTTTTCTTATCTATTTTCATTTTCGTTACTCTCTTTTGTTCTTTTTGCATATTTTTTCTTATATTTTTCTACTCTTCCCGCAGTATCAACAATTTTTTGTTTTCCGGTATACAAAGGATGACAACGAGAACAAATTTCTACGTTAATTTTTGATTTTGTTGAACGGGTAATAACGGTATTACCACAAGCACAAGTTATTATACATTCTCCATATTTGGGATGAATATCTTTTTTCATCTTTTTTCCTCCTTCTTATCCTTCGCTCATTGCTTTTAAAAATTCTTGGTTAGTTTTTGTCATTTTCATTTTATCTAAAATAAACTCCATCATTTCTACTGGCGTCATTTCCGCCAACATTTTTCTTAAAATCCAAATCCTATTTAATTCAAATTCACTTAAAAGTAACTCTTCCTTTCTCGTTCCAGAACGTTGTAAATCAATTGCTGGGAAAATTCTTCTATCCGCTAATTTTCTATCTAAAACTAATTCCATATTGCCAGTTCCTTTAAATTCTTCAAAAATAACTTCATCCATTCGTGAACCAGTTTCAATTAAAGCAGTAGCGATTATTGTTAAACTTCCACCCTCTTCAATATTCCTTGCCGAACCGAAAAATTTCTTTGGTTTTTGTAAAGCATTGGAATCTAAACCGCCAGAAAGAGTTCTTCCGGAATGGGGTACTACTAAATTATGAGCCCGCGCTAAACGGGTTAGACTATCTAACAAAATAACCACATCTTTTTTTGCTTCCACTAATCTCTTTGCTTTCTCTAAAACCATATCAGCAACCTCTACGTGTCTTTCAGGAACCTCATCAAAGGTAGAACTAATCACTTCGGCTTTTACCGACCTTTCCATATCAGTAACTTCTTCTGGTCGTTCATCGATCAAAAGAATTATTAAATAAATTTCTGGGTGATTTTCAACAATCGCATTCGCAATTTTTTGTAAAAGAACTGTTTTTCCTGCTCTGGGTGGTGAAACAATTAATCCTCTTTGACCCTTACCAATCGGCGTAAATAAATCAACTACCCTTAAAGACAGATCATTTTTAGAAGGAATTTCTAAATGGATCCTTTCGGTCGGATATAAAGGAGTGAGTTCTTCAAAAGGAATTCTTTCAGCAATTTTCTCCGGAGGTTGAAAATTTACTTCTTCAATTTTTAATAGGGCATAATATTTTTCACCATTTTTAACCTTAGGTGGCCGAGCGAAACCTTTAATAGTATCACCGGTTTGTAAACCGAATTTCTTAATTTGAGAAGGCGAAACATAAATATCGCTGGAACTTTTTAAATAACTATATTCTGGAGAACGTAAAAAACCGAAACCACCTTCCTCTAAAACCTCTAATACCCCATCAATGGGAATTAATCTTTCTTCCTCCCCTTCTCCTTCTTTCTGTTTCGCTTCGGTTTCTAAAATAGAAAAAACTAATTCTTGCTTTTTCTTTTCTTTAAAATCGGGAATACCCAATGCCTTAGCAATCTCTTGTAATTCTGAAACTTTCTTCTTTTTCAGTTCTTCAATATCCATTATTTCCTCCTTTTTAAAGATACTTCTAAATCAACTACTTTTGGGGATTAAATAATTCCATTGATTTATTAAATATTTTAACAAAATTAAAGAAAAAATCAATCTTGCCGAAATGCTTCACTAATTGCTATAACTTCCCTTACCCGAGACTTTACAAAAAAGTTTTTTATTTTATTTAAATTAGGCAAAAAATTTAAATAAAAATAAGCAATTTGGAAAAATAAAAGAAAAGGGAGTGTTAAAAATACCTGCTGAGATAAAACAGCAATAATACCGACAAGTAAGTAAAAAGCAAAAGCAATTTCTAAATAATGAATAGAATTTTTAAAATTTAATTGATATCCTTCTTTTATAAATTTCTTTTCTTCAGTAACTCCGTATTTTGGTGTGCGGATAAATTCTGAATTCAATTTCAAAAAAGCCTCAAAAACAGCAACGGAATTGTTGATTGCTAAGGCCGCTCCTAAAGACATCGCCAAAATTATATATTTTATCTCCCGCTTCCAATTGGGTGTCAATTCCTTTTGGGTAATAAGGTAAAATAGGAAGAAGGAGAAAGTAGAAAAGAAAAAAAGCGGAAAGTCAACCATTAAAATATGTTTAAAATTAAGACCATAACGAATAACTGCTGCCGGAAAGGCAACAAAAATCAAAATTAACATCAAAGGAAAAGAAAAATTAGCAGTTAAATGAAAAAAGGAATCCAATTTTTGTTTGAAAGAAATTTTGGAATTTAATATTATTCCTAACATTTTTTTTGCTGTCTGAACACCACCCTTTGCCCAACGATATTGCTGGGCTTTGAAAGAATTAATTTCTATTGGTAATTCAGCATAAACAACATAATTAGGTAAATAAACAAACTTCCATCCTAAAAGTTGGGCACGAAGACTTATATCTAAATCTTCTGCTAAAGTTGAACCATCCCAACCACCCGTTTGTAATAAAGTTTTTTTTCGCCAAATACCAGCGGTACCATTAAAATTAAAAAATAAATTATTATAAGAACGAGCAATATGTTCAATTATAAAATGGCCATCTAATAATATTGCTTGCAAACGGGTTAATAAAGAATAATTTCTATTTATATGTCCCCAGCGTGCTTGAACCATCCCAACTTTTTCATCAGTAAAATAATGAACAGTTTTTAATAAAAAATCCTTAGGCACAACAAAATCGGCATCAAAAATAGCAATAAAATCTCCTTCCGCCTTCATTAAACCTTCTTGTAAAGCACCAGCTTTATAACCTTTCCGATTGTCACGATGAAAATATTTTATATTTATTCCTTTTTCTTGATATTTTTTCACTAACCTTTTCAATATCTCTTGAGTTTCATCCGTCGAATCATCCAATACCTGAATTTCTAATTTATCTCTTGGATAGTCAATTTGACAAACAGAATTAACTAATCTTTCACAAACAAATTTCTCATTATAAATAGGCAATTGAATTGTCACTTTTGGTAATTCAAAAAAATAGCCTTTTGGTTTTATTACCTTTTTTCTTCCTTTTAGGTACAAAAAAATTAAAAAATATCGATGAAGCCCATAAAGAGAAATAATTACTAAAACCACAAAATAAAGAATTAAAATTAATGTATCAAAAAAATTTAACATTGGTTTTAAATTATAGTTAAATTTTTTAAAAAATCAAGCAATCCGATAATATAATAAAGTAAATAAGGCAATAATACCATCTTTTGGCTTTATTTTTTTCCCCACCTTTCGGGCTTCGTAAGAAATTGGAATCTCAACGATCTTTATTTTTTTCTTTAACAATTTTGCTGTAATCTCGGGCTCAATCTCAAATCTTTTACTTTTTAAATTTAAAGAAAGCATTATTTCCCTTGGCAAGACTTTATAACAAGTTTCCATATCGCTTATTTTGCCACCAAAAAGGAGATTAGTAAAAAAATTAAGGATTATGTTTGCTAACCGACTCAAAAAAAGAAATTTACCACCACCTTTAAATCGAGAACCATAAACCGCAATACCCTTTCCATGTTTTAAAAAGGGTTTTAATAATTTTAAATAATCAAAAGGATTATATTCTAAATCAGCATCCTGAATAATAACAATGTCACCGGTGGCTAATCTTAAACCGGCTCTAATTGCTGAACCTTTACCTTGATTTTTATCAAAAAATATCTTTTTTATATCTTCAATATTTTTTAATATCTCTTTGGTGCGATCAGAAGAACCATCATCAACTACTATCAATTCTTTTTCAATCGGCACTTTCTTTATTTCCGCAATAACCTTTTCAATTGTCTTTTCTTCATTATATACCGGAATGATTATTGAAACCTTCATAATATTTTTTCTATTTGATCAATAACCTTCATAATTCTTTCTGTGGGAATAATCTCTTTTATATTTTTATTAATTAAGGAATTTAAAAAGAATCTTAATTCCCAATATAAGGGCAATTTTTTATTAATTTTTTTAACCACTTGCTCCTTCCCCTTTTCCAAAAATTTAAAGGTTGTTAAACTGTCATCAAAAATAATTTCCTTACCATCTGACTTGGCAATTATCATTCTTTCTTTTCCCTTTTGATTTTCTCCCCACTTACCAGAAATCTTTATTTCTTCACTAATAAAAAAATTAAAATTTATTAATCCTTTTTCTGCTTTTAAATCTATTTTGTCAAATTCTTTATTATCAAATAAAAACAGAATTAAACTAATTTCATGAGGACCGAGGTCATAAAGGATATTTTTTGGCTGAGAAGAGGCAAAAAAATTATTTGTTCTCCTAATTTTTAATTGCCAATTTTTATATCTGTCTAAATATCTTTTTAACCACCAAGTCAAAGGATGGTAAAGGAGAATATGGCCGGTAAAAAGATTAAGATTTTTCTTTTTTGCTAAATTGATTAATGAAAGAGCTTCCTTATAAGAAGTAGCCAAAGGTTTCTCAACAAAAAGATTAATATTAGATAACAAAAACTTACGAGCAATTTCATAATGAGTCTCATTAGGAGTAGCAATAATTGCGGCATCTAATTTCCTTTTTATTAAATCTTTATAATCATCAGTAATAATAATTTTTTCATCTATATTTATATTTTTTTTATCACAAATAGCCACTATCTCACAATTAGAAAAACCTTTTAAAGTTTGATAAATCTTTTTCCCCCAATTACCAAAGCCAACAATACCAATTTTTAATTTATTCATTTATAAGCCGGACAAATTTCGGAAAAATCGCAATACTCACAAAGATTGCTTTTTTTAGGTGGAAATTCTTTCTCTTTTAAGATTTCTAAACCAATATTAACAATTCTATTTAAATAATCTTCAAACTCTTTATCCCCAAAAGTATAAATAACTTTCTTTTGAAATAAAAGATAATGATTTATTATTTTTATTACTTTTTTATGATAATTTTTTTCTAAAAGAAATTTGTAAATCACCGCACTAATTTTATTTAACTCTTTATCTTCACTAATTCTACCTGTTTTATAATCAATAACTATTATTTCATTTTCCTTTATCAAATCGGCGCGGTCAATTCTTCCAGATATCACAAAAGAGCGATAATATCCTTTTAAACTCTTTTCAATTAGAAAGGGTTTTATTTTTAATTCCTCCTCTTCATAAAAATTTTTTAATATTCTTAAACCCTTTAAACCCCATTTCTTTTCTTCTTCCAAAGAAGAATACCCTTTTCTTACCCAATTTTTTCGATAAAGTTTTTCTAAATTCTCGTAAGTTCTTTCATTAAAGGAAATTTTAAAAAAATCTCTTAAGGTCCGATGTAAAGAATCGCCAAAACTTAAATAATCTCTATCTTTTTTATATTTTTTATATAATTTATCAACATAATGAAATTTATATCTTAATGGGCATTGCTTAAAAATGCTGATTTTAAAAGGACTTAAAGTAATCAATGGTTTTTCTTAATCCTTCTTCTAAACTGATTTTTGGTTCCCACTTCAATATTTCTTTTGCTTTTCTGATATCCGGACAACGACGATGAGGATCGTCAGGATAAGGTGAAAGATAAGTAATTTTTGAATTAGAATTGGTCAAAGCAATTATTCTTTTTGCTAAATCAATAATTTTTATCTCGTTAGGGTTTCCTAAATTTATTGGTTGGGAATAATCAGAATAAAAAAGTTTTATTAAACCATCAACCAAATCATCAATATAACAAAAACTTCTTGTTTGATTGCCGTCACCATAAATTGTTATATCCTCACCTCTTAATGCTTGATTTATAAAATTGGGAATTACCCTGCCATCATCAACTCTCATTTTTGGACCATAGGTATTAAAAATCCGAGCAATTCTCACCGAAACATTATATTGTCGAAAATAAGTTATTGTTAAACTTTCCGCAAATCTTTTCCCTTCATCATATACTGAACGAAGCCCACAAGGATTTACATATCCCCAATACTCCTCATATTGGGGTGAAACTTGGGGATCCCCATATACCTCAGAGGTAGAAGCCAAAAAGAAAATTGCCTTTTTCTCTTTTGCCAATTCCAAAAGATGATAAGTAGCAAAAGCATTGGTTTTTAAAGTTAATAAAGGATAAGCAAAATAATCCTTCGGACTGGCTGGTGAAGCAAAATGAAAAATTGCCAAAATCTCTTTATCAAAAAAAAGATTCTTATCAATCTCGTTCACATCTTCTTTTATAAATTTAAAATTAGACTCTTTTAATAAATGAGAAATATTTTTCTCTTTTCCAGTAATTAAATTATCAATACAAATTACTTGGTATCCTTCCTTAACAAAATATTCACAAAGATAAGAGCCAATAAATCCAGCACCGCCAGTAATTATTAAAGTTTTATCTTTTTCCAATTCCGTAATATTGAAATCCTAAACTAATAAGTTTTTCTTTATTTAAAAAATTGCGACCATCAAAGATGATTGGCTGGCGCATTAAAGATTTTATCTTTTCAAAATCTAAATGGGCAAACTCTTCCCATTCAGTAATCAAAGCAAGACAATCGGCATCTTTACAGACATCATAAGGATTATCACAATAAGTAATCTCTTTCAAAATCTCTTTTGCCTTTGCCATGGCTTTTGGATCATAAGCCTTAATTTTTGCTCCTTCTTTTTTTAATAAATTAATTATATCCAAGGCAGGTGCAAAACGAATATCATCAGTATTCGGTTTAAAAGAAAGCCCTAAAATGCCGATAGTCTTATCTTTTAAATTCCATAAAACCCTTTCAATTTTTTTTACAAAATATTCTTTCTGTTTTTCGTTAATATTGGCAATCTCCTTTAAAAGGCGAAAATCATAGCCTAACTCTTCAGCAATTTTAATAAAAGCGGCTAAATCCTTAGGAAAACAGAAACCACCATAACCAACTCCGGCTCTTAAAAAATGGGGGCCAATCCTTTTATCAAGTCCCATACCTTTTGCCACCATCTCCACATCCGCACCAGATTTTTCACAAATTATGGCAATTGCATTAATAAAAGAGATTTTCATTGCTAAAAAAGCATTAGAAGCATGTTTAATTAATTCGGCGCTTGCTAAATCAGTAACCAAAATTGGTGCTTTTATTGGTTTATAAATCTCTAATAAAAGTTCTTCTGCCCTTTTATTTTCTACCCCAATCACAATTCGGTCCGGATTTAAAAAATCATCCACCGCACTTCCCTCTCTTAAAAATTCCGGATTTACTGCCACATCAAAATCTACTTTCTTTTTATTAAAACGGGAAATAGTTGTCCTTATCCATTGGGCAGTTTTTACCGGCACCGTACTCTTTTCGACAATCAACCGATAAGAATCCATATGTTCACCAATTTGGGAGGCGACATTTTCTACATAAGATAAATCCGGCTCACCACTCTCCTTTGGCGGCGTTCCAACGGCAATAAAAAGAACCTTAGAATTTTTTACTCCGTAAGCAATATCGGTAGTAAAAGAAATCAACTCTTTCTTTTTTGCCTCTTCAACTATTTTATCAAGTTTTGGCTCATAAATAGGAATAATCCCTTCATTTAATAAATCAATTTTTTTCTTATCATTATCAACACAAATTACTTTATGACCAAGATGAGCAAAACAGGCACCAGTTGTTAAGCCAACATAACCTGTTCCGATTATTGTAATTTCCATAAATAAAATTATGCCTAAAAATCTTAAAAAGTCAAATAATTGAAATATTGACTTTAATTAAAAATTACTTTATATTAATTAAACAAATTTAAAAGGAGGTAATGATGAAAAAAAGAAATATTAAAGTTTTAATAAACTTATTCTTATTTTCAATTATTTTCTCTCAAACTTGGCAATATGGACCACAAACTGGTTTCCAATTCTGGCGGTTTGATGGTGAATATTTTCCAATAACAAGAAAGGTTTATTTTCTTGGCGGTAGATTAGCAAATAATAATACTGACGGAACTATTTGGTGTTTTAATCCGGAATCATTAACCTATTATCCAGTAGGCAGAAGCATGCCAATTCCTATTTCCAATTATACCATTTCTATTCTTAAAGATACTACCCATCCTGATACCTATGGTTTATATATTGTTGGTGGCAGAACACAAGCAGGAACTTTCACCAGAGCGGTCCAAGTTTATTATCCTTTAAGCAATAATGTCGCAATTATTGGAACTGACTCTTTTCCTGGACTTTTAAGTGGTCAACCCTATTTAACTCCTGATGCTGCTGTTGATAATAATCGGCTTTATGTTCTTGGTGGCTTTAATCATAATATTTCACCCTATACAACAAACCAAGTTTGGATGTATAATCCAGAAACCACACCCGGTAGCCGCTGGCGTCAATTACCTTCTTTAGGATTAGCCAGGGTTTATATTACCACTTGTGTTGTCAATGGTAAATTATATGCGATGGGCGGTTGTATTTATGATGGTACTTATTTAAGAGCCCAGAAATATTGCGAAGTAATGTCCCTTTCCGCACCCGATTCTGGTTGGCGAAGGATTGCTGACCTGCCTGACTCTTCGGGTGAGACCAGAGCCTTTGGTTTTGATTCTACCTCTCCTTTTCCTTTCCGAAACAAAATCATTATTGCTGGCAATGGAAAATGGCCAAATGAGACACCTCAATGTTTTATCTATGATATTGAAACCAACTCTTGGTCAACTTTTACCAATCTAAATTCTGCCCGCAGGAACCACGCCGGCGTTTTAATTCCCGAGCCACTAAATTCACAAGGAACTCCGGGAATGTGGGTGTTTGGTGGTAGACAAGGTGCCGATACCAATATTTTAAGAACCTGCGAATATTATCAATTAGGAGTAGAAATCGCTGAACATTTAATAAAAGAATATATCAAAAAATTTAATATCCAACCTAATCCCGCCAAAAATTATGCGAAATTAACCTATCCCAAAAATTTTGAGATAAAAGAATTAAAAATTTATACGAAAGATGGTCGAATGATAAAAAATCTACCAGTAAAAAGAGAAACACCAATTACCTTAGATTTAACTGAGATAAAAGCCGGAGTTTACCAACTGCAAATTAAAACAAAAGATTTAAAATTTACTAAGACAATAAAAATTGTGAAGTAAAAGAGTTTATTTCTCCAAAACTTTATCAACTACTTTTATTAATTCTTCTATTATATTTTTATCTAATTGATAAAGAGGGATTTCTTTTTCTAAATCTTCTTTAAATTTATTTAACTTTTTAATTTCTCCTTTTCTTTTTAAGGAATGGTATTTTCTTAATATATCTAAATATACTCTCATATCAAGAAGTTTAATTCCTTTATTAAAAAGGACTTTCTTTGCCTCGCCTTCAATATTTAACCATTCTTCCATATATTTTTGATAACCTTTAACCATCTTCTTTATCTTTTTATCTGTTATCGGCTTTAAACACCTTCTTCTTTTTAATTCTCTTTTAAAACCTTTTTTGACAATATTTATAACTTCTGATAAAAAATTAGGGAAAGTTGTCTTCAAACCTTCTTTCTCTGCTTTTTTCATTAATCTATCAATAACTTCCTTTTCTTCTTTACCTTCATAAATTTTTAACAAAGAATGAAAAAATTCTTTACCAAAATTAATATACCTTTCAATTAAATCATCAGAAAGATTAAAAGGTAGTAAATAATTCCTTATTTTTGCAATTAGATATTTTGGAAAATCAATATAGGATTTCCTTGGATACTTAATACCTACTAAATATTTTTTAGCCTCTATTCCGTATTTCTCCTTTTTTCCCTTTTTCTTTAACATTCTACTTAATTCCCAATTATCAACTTTGCCAAAGAATTCAGAATAAGATATCTGTAATGCCTTCAAATAATTTAAGACCAAAACTAAGGTGGGCTCTTTAATCTTTCCCCTTTCTAACTTGGAGATATAAGAAGTTGTCCTTTTACAAAATTTAGCAACATCTCTTATTTTATACCCCCTTAATTTTCGGAAATCTCTTAATAACCTTCCAACAAAATTGGAAACCATAACCAATAATAAAATAAAAAGATAAAAAATCAAATAATTAGATTCTCCAAGTTTCCTATAAGGAAACTTTTTATTTTTCAGAAATTTTATCTAAATTATTGAAATTTAATAACTTAACTATCTTCACCAATATAGATAGGGGGCTATCTCCTATACCACCTTGGATACTCCTTAGAATTCCTTTTTAAAGATTTTCTCTTTAGTTTGACACTAAATAATTTTTTATTATAATAATATCTTAATAATGTTTAATTTTTTAATTAGTAAGCAGGTTAAGAAATTTTCTTTTGCCGGTGGAGTTCATCCAGAAGAGAATAAGCATTTTACTGAGAATTCTCCAATAGAAAAACTACCCTTACCAAAACTCGTTTATCTACCTTTATTACAACATACTGGTAAACAAGCAAAACCCCTCTTAAACATTGGTGATAAAGTAAAAACTGGACAGATTATTGGTGAAGCGGATGGAAAAATCTCAGCAAATATCCATTCTTCTATTTCTGGTAAAGTGAAAGATTTAAAGGAACTTCCACATCCTTTAATCTTTGGAAGGGTTTTGACTTATGTTATTGAAAGTGATGGTGAAGATATTTGGGATGAGAATATTAAAAGAGAATTTGTAAAAAAAGAATTTGATAGTGATGAAATTATTGAGAAAGTTTTTAAGGCAGGAATTGTTGGACTTGGTGGCGCAGCCTTTCCAACAGCGGTAAAATTATCACCACCAAAAGAAAAGGTTATTGATACATTAATTATTAATGGTTGTGAATGTGAACCCTATTTAACCAATGATTATCGTTTAATGATTGAGAAACCAAAAGAGATAATTTTAGGTGCCCTCTTATTAAAAAAGGCATTAGAAAAGAATAATAAAAATATTAGATTAATCTTTGGTATTGAGGATAATAAAGAGAAGGCGATTGGGATCTTTGATTCTTATAAAAAAGATTATAATTTTGAGGTTTATACTTTAAAAACAAAATATCCCCAAGGAGCAGAAAAGCAATTGATAAAGGCAATATTAAAAAGGGAAGTGCCGAGTGGTGGACTTCCTTTTGATGTTGGTGTTGTTGTCCAAAATGTTGGTACTGCTTATGCCTGTTATGAAGCCTGTTATTTTGATAAACCATTATTTGAAAGGGTTATTACTGTTTCCGGAAATGGAATTAAGGAAAAGAAGAATTTACTTGTAAGAATTGGCACACAAATAAAAGATATTGTTGAATATTGTGGTGGTTATGTTGGTGAGATAAAGAAGGTAATTATGGGTGGTCCGATTATGGGAGTGGCAATCTATTCCGAGGATATGCCAATTGTGAAAGGAACTACCGGAATTCTTTTCTTTAATGAGAAGGAGGTTATTTTAGAAAAAGAGCGAGATTGTATCCGTTGTGGTCGTTGTGTAGAAGTTTGTCCAATGGGACTTTTACCTACCGAATTGCATAAATTTATCAAAAGAAGAGAGTTTGATAAAGCAAGAGATTATTCTCTTTTAGATTGTATTGAATGTGGCTCCTGTGCTTTTATCTGTCCAGCAAGAATTAAACTGGTCCAATCTTTTAAATTTGGTAAGCAAGAAATTATAAAAAAGGAAAGAAAATGAATAGAAGTTTGATTGTCTCTCTTTCTCCTCATATCAGAAGTGATGTTTCGGTTGATAAGATAATGTGGAGTGTTGTTTGGGCATTAATTCCGGCAACAATTGGTGCTGGCTATTTCTTTGGAATAAGGGCAATTATTCTTATAATCCTTTCTATAATTACCGCCTTAATTAGTGAATATATCTGTAATCTTATTTTCAAAAGGGAAATTTCTATATTTGATGGCAGTGCAGTAATTACTGGAATACTTTTGGCATTTAATTTACCACCAAATGTTCCCTTTTTTATTCCAATAATTGGTTCTTTCTTTGCAATCGTTGTTGTTAAGCAACTTTTTGGTGGTTTGGGATATAATTTTTTAAATCCGGCTTTAGCAGCAAGAGCATTTTTAGTTGCTTCTTTTCCTCAAATAATGAGCGCCTCTTATATTGCTCCTTATTACGGAACAATTAGTGGTTTTGATGCGATAACGCAGGCAACACCGTTAACTGCGATAAGAAATGCCAAAATAATGGATACTCCTCGCAATTTAGAAATCCTGCTTGATAAAGCGACAAGTTGGGAAAGTTTAAAAAATCTATTTACTGGTAATGTGGGCGGTTGTTTAGGCGAAACCTCAGCAATTTTATTATTAATCGGTGCTATCTATCTTTTGATAAAAAGATATATTGATTATCGTATTCCTTTAAGTTATCTATTAACTTGTTTTATTTTATCTTTATTTATTTTACCAATAAAGAGATTTCCTAATTATCATCTTTTCCAAATTTTATCTGGCGGACTTATCCTTGGTGCTTTTTTTATGGCGACCGATTACGTAACTTCCCCAATCACTAAAAAAGGAAGAGTAATTTTTGGTATTGGTTGTGGTATTTTAACGATGTTAATCAGGCATTTTGGTGGTTATCCCGAAGGTGTTTCTTTCTCTATTTTATTAATGAATGTGGCAACGCCATTAATTGAAAGATATACAAGACCAAGGGTTTTTGGTAAGAAGTAAATATGAGGCAGATAGTTATTTTGACTTTGGTCTGTGTGATAAGTGCCTTACTTTTAAGTTATGTCTATTTATTTACAATACCAAAAATCAAAGAGTATAAAGAGAAATTTTTTACCTCTGCCCTTTCGGAAATTTTTCCTTATATGGGTGGTTATAAAGAAGTAATTAAAGATAGTTGTTACCAAATTTTATCAGCAGATAAGACAAAGATTATTGGTTTGGTTTTCCGAGTTGGTGAGAAAGGCTACGGTGGAATTATTGAGATGTTTGTTGGTATTGATACTTTAGAAAGGGTTTGTGGTTTAAAAATTGCTTCACCAGCCGAAGGTTTAAAAGAGACACCTGGTTTAGGATTAAAAATTAGAGAGGATAAATTTAAAAACCAATTTTTAGGAAAGATAAAAGAGCAAATAAAATTAAAAAAGGAGGGTGGCGAAATTGAAGCAATCACTGCTGCCACAATCTCTTCTAAAGCCGTTTGTGAAGGTATCAGAAAAGGAATTGAAAAATATAAAAAATATTTAAAAGAAGAATGAGATTTAAATATTTCTGGAACGGAATTATTTTAGAAAACCCAGTATTAATCTTAATGATTGGCTTATGCCCAACTTTAGCAACTTCCATTTCTGCAAGAGATGCTTTGGGAATGGGAATTGCTGCTTCCTTTGTTTTAGTCTTCTCTAACATCTTTGTTTCTGCAATAAGAAAGATTGTTCCTGAAAATATTAGAATTCCGGTCTTTATTATCATCATCTCAACCTTTGTTACTATTGTTGATTATGTCTTACAGGCTTATGAACCGGATATGTATAAAGTCCTTGGTGTCTTTGTTCCCTTAATTGTTGTTAATTGTATTATTTTAGGAAGAGCCGAAGCCTTTGCTTATCGCCACGGAATATTTGATTCCTTTCTTGATGGTTTAGGAAAATCGGTTGGCTTTACTTTGGTTATTTTTATTATGGGAATGGTAAGAGAAATCTTAGCCCAAGGAACATTCTTTGGAATAAAGATTATGCCTGATATTTATATTAATAATTCAATTTTATTTATGCTCTTTCCGCCTGGTGGATTTTTATTGATTGGAATTTTAAAGGCAATTGTGAATAAATTATTTTTAAGTAAATAGAGAATTATGAATATCTCACCAGTTAAAGTATTTTTTGCCAGTTTTTTAGTCCAGAATATTTTATTAATGCGCTATATTGGACTTTGCCCTTTCTTTGGTGTTTCAACAAGAATTTCCACTTCCTTTGGTATGGGATTGGCAGTTATTTTTGTAATGCTTTTGGCAACACTGATTACTTATCCAATTTACCATTTCTTTTTAATACCTTTAAACCTTCAATTTCTAAGGACTGCTTCTTTTATTTTAGTAATTGCCAGTTTAGTCCAATTTGTGGAAATGTTTTTAAAAAAGAGTTATCGCCAATTATATAATGCCTTAGGAATTTACTTGCCCTTAATAACTACTAATTGTGCTATTTTGGGAACAACCTTTTTAGTAATTGATTATCGTTTCCATTTATTAAATACAATAATCTTTGCGTTAGGAACCGGTTTGGGATTTATGCTCGTGATTATTCTTTTTGCTGCCATCAGAGAGAAATTAGACTATGCTCCAATTTCTCATTCTTTTAAAGGATATCCTATTGCCTTCATTGCTGCCAGTTTAGTATCTTTAGCCTTTTTAGGTTTTGCTAACCTTTTTGGTGCTTCCTTATGATTATTATCTCTATTTTGCTTTTGGGTATCTTAGGAATTTTGATGGCAACGATTCTAACTATTGCCCACAAAAAATTAGCGGTCTCAGTAGATGAGAAAGTTGCCTTATTAACAAAAGTTTTACCAAATGCTAATTGTGGTGCTTGTGGTTATGCTGGTTGCGAGAATTATGCCGAAGCAATTGTCAAAGGAGAAGTTGAACCAAACCGTTGCCCGGTTGGTGGAAAGGAAGTAGCAGAAAGGATCGCCGAAATTTTAGGTATAAAAATTGAAGCAAAAGAAAAAATGGTTGCGGTATTAACCTGCCAAGGTGGTATTGAGGAATGTAAAGAGAGATTTATTTATGACGGTCATTTAGATTGTAAAGAAGCCAATATTATTCACCAAGGAATGAAAGCCTGCCCTTTTGGTTGTTTAGGATTAGGTACTTGTGTTAATGTCTGTCCTTTTGGTGCTATCAAAATGGATGAAAAGAAAAGATTGCCCATAATTGATGAGGATAAATGCACTGGTTGTGGTATCTGCGTAAAAGAATGTCCCAAAGGCGTTTTAAAACTTATTCCCAAAACAAAACTTGTCTATCTTGCCTGTGTCTCGCCCGATAAAGGAAAAGAGGTGAGAGAAGTTTGTAAAGTTGGCTGTTTTGCTTGTGGCATCTGTGTGAAAGTTTGTCCCTACGATGCCTTAAAAATGGAAAATAATTTACCAGTTATGGATTTGGAAAAGTGTATTGATTGTGGTATCTGTTATCAAAAATGTCCAACAAAGTCTTATGTGGATAAGGTAAAGAAAAGACCTTACGCTTTAATTGATACCACTTGTAATGGCTGTGGCGAATGTGTAAAAGTTTGCCAGTTTAAAGCCATTGAAGGTAATCCAAAGGAAAGGCATAAAGTAATAATTGAAAAATGTGTTGGTTGTGGCGAATGTTTTCGGGTTTGCCCAATTAAAGCAATTACAATGGTTGGCGCCTTAGGTTATACTCAAAAAGTAATATGAAAAAATGTTTTCTCTGTAATAAAAGAATTAGCAAAAGATTTTGCCTTTATTATCAAAATTATATTTGCTCCCTTTGTTGTGGTAAAAAAAGAGAAGGAATAATTTGCCCAAAAGATTGTCCCTATTTAAAAACTGCCCAAACCTATTTAAAAGAAAAACTTGATATCCCTTTGTTAAATTATGAAGAAGATTTTAATAAAAATTTAAGAAGAGAACTTATTTACTTAAAAAATAACCGACTAAAAGATTTAAAAGAAGAAGAAGTCTTAGAAGTTTTAGAAATCTTAATTGAAAAAATGAGATTAGAAACAAAAAATCTAATTTATGAACCAAAGATTATTGATATTAGAAAACAACTAATTTACGAAACAATTGAAAATTTGATTAAAAATCATTTAAATGGAAAAGAAGAATTCAAAAAATATGATAAAGATACCCTCCTTACTTTATTAAAATTAGAAGGAAAGATTATTAAAGATTTAAGAAATAAAGAAGAAGATTATTTCAAAACCTTTTCCCTTTTATCTTAATTATTTTTTCTTATGGCGCATTAATTTTCTTCTTTTCTTGTACCAATGTCTTTTTACCTTTTTTAGTTTTCTTTTTCTTCCACAAGGCATACCTAACTCCCCACTTTTAATGTTTCTTTAAAAATTTTTGATGCTCGAAAAATTGGTACCCTCCTCGGTGGCAGACTTACTGGTTCATTAGTCTTTGGATTCCGCGCAATCTTTGGTTTTCTTAATTTCGTATTGAAAACACCAAAACCACGAAGTTCAATCCGATTTCCTTCGGCTAAATTATCAATTATTTTATCCAAAAACTTTTGGACAATGTCAGCAACATCCTTTCTTAATAATCTGGGCGATGATAGTTCCCGAAATATTTCTTCAACAAGTTGTTGTTTTGTTATTGTCATACTCCCTCCTTCTCCCTTTATCTACAACTTGCACAACTTGTGGCAGTGCAACCAAAACATCCTTTACTACCCACATTTTTCTCTAACCCTTGGGTAGCAAAAGGAGAGAATTTTTTTTCTAATTCTTTACTGCCACAAGCCGGACATCTAACCTCCTCCTCTTTATTTAAAACCAACTCTTCAAACTCCTTTTTACATTTTAAACAAATATATTCGTATATTGGCATATAAATAATTATAACATAAAAACTTATAAAAGTCAAGAGTAAAATCTTTGATTTTTTATATATTATTTTTATAATTCTCTATGGAAAAAAGAAAAGTTATTAATATTTTTGCTATTGCTTCCTTTTTAAACGATTTAGGTTCAGATATTATTTATCCTTTATGGCCTTTATTTATCAAAAGTTTAAAAGCAAATATGGTCGCCTTAGGTTTGATTGATGGAATTGGCGATGCGATAGTCTCATTATCATCTTTTTTTTCTGGTTATCTGGCTGATAGAATAAAGAAAAGGAAAGTATTTGTTTGGCTTGGTTATCTTTTTGGTTCTTTGTCAAGGATTGGTTATGCTTTAGCAAAATCTTGGCCTATTCTTATTCCTTTAAAAATTTTTGACCGTGCTGGTAAGATTCGTCAGGCACCAAGGGATGCGATAATTGCTGATATCTCTAATGATAAAGATCGAGGAAGAAACTTTGGCTTTCTAAGAGCGATGGATAACTTGGGAGCGGTTTGTGGAATTATGATTGCCCTCTTATTTTTTAAGTTTTTTGGTTTTAGAAAATTATTTTTGCTAGCAGCCCTTCCCTCTTTAATTAGTGCTTTTTTAATAATCCTTTTTATCAAAGAAAGAGAGAGGGAGAACAAAAAGAAAGATAAAATTTTAAATTTCTCTTTTAAATTCTTTGATAAAAATTATTATCTCTATCTTTTTTCTTCTTCTTTATTTTCTCTCTCTTATTTCTCTTATTCCTTTCTTTTAATTTATGCTAAGGATGTTGGCTATCAAGAAACTTTTATTCCTTTATTTTATCTTATATTTACCTTAACTGCCTCTTTATTTTCTTTTCCTTTTGGTAGACTGGCTGATGAGACTTCAAGAAAATTTACTTTATTTTTGGGTTATCTTTTTTGGATTATTGCGATCTTAGGATTTATTTATCTTAAATCAAAATTTTTGTTATTCTTTATTTTTCTAATTTATGGTTTAAATAAGGCTTCTTTAGAACCAAGTCAAAGAGCCTTAGTCTCCGAATTATCGCCTTTGGAATTTCGGGCAACGGGAATTGGTTTTTTCCAAATGATAAATGGAATAATCGCCCTTCTCTCTTCTTTTATTGCTGGTATTTTATGGGAAATATTTAATATGAAAGCACCTTTTTATTTTTCTCTCTTTTTGACTATCCTCGCAGTAATTATTTTATTATTTGTAAAAGAGAAGCGTCATTTAATATAAATAATTTTCTTCTTTATCTTTTCTTTTTGAATGAGAATGTAGTAAATTCCGTTAGGTAACTTCTTTTCCCAGTTTTTATCAATCTTACCTTCAAAAACCTTTTTGCCGGTAATCTCATAAATTGTTAATTTCAAGTTATCTTTAGGATTTAAATTAAATTTACCTTTTTGAATTGTTGGAATAGTTTTAGGAATTATCTTTTTATTAAGAGAAAGATATTCTTTTACTCCTACATAACCAATTGTATCAGTAGTAAGTTTAATTGCTCTGCCAGCAACAATTGGTGCACAGGCCCGATGATAGGTATTATTATACAAAGCATTTATGCCAATCGTATTTGTTTGGTCTTCAATACCAACCGTATTTGATTGGTAATAATTGGCAGTAAGATATTGAAAAACTATTTCATTATCACCAGTATAGGTTCTTATTGTTGTATCATAAATAATTATCTGAAACTTATCCCAAGAGGTCCTCGGATTATAATAATGAACACTATCCCATTCTAAAATCATCCGATGATTTAAGGTATCATACAAAAACCAAATTCCATTACCATAAGGTGGATATAAATCATCCCAATTAACACAAATCATTGCACTCGGATTAGTTGATGTCGGATCAGGCAATGGTTGATTAACCCACACAGTTGAGGTGGTATATACTGGAGTTATCCAACCATTGCTACATACTGATAATTGACCAGTATAAAGAACACCATAATATTTTAATGGAAATGGCAAGTTAATTTGAATTGTCTGGTCATCACCAGTGATTGGCAATCTCACACCAACATCTCTTATCTCAATCCATTCAAAATCTGGTCTTTGAGCGTAAATAGTGTCAATATCTTCATAGGCCCAATATCTTGGTGTTGGCTGAGTATTATCAGGTGTTGGATCAGAAACTCTTAATTCACCAATTACAATTATAAAGGGTCTAATTGCAAAATAACCGTTATCGCCATAAATATAAAGGGTACAAGGAATAGGTGTTTCGGGCATAATTGTTGGCTCAGCAAATACTTTAAAATTATCAAGGTAATTATAAGCAATTGAATCAACCAAAATTGTTCCGTAAGTTCCCAAGGAATCAACGATATGGAAACGGCTATCACCAGATTTCAAAATTGCATAAACATTGTAGGCATTTCCTCTTCCTTGATTTCTTAAACCAATATAAATATAGGCACTTTCATTTGGATCAACCCTTCGGTTATTGTTGCCAATGGAATCATTAACAATTAAGGAATGATAATTTATTACTGGTGCGCCAACAAAAATGGGGATAGAAGAAAGCCAAGTTGAATCATTAATATCTTTACAAATTAACCGGAAATTTAATAAATAACCATTTGTACAAGATAAAGCAACTTCAAAATCAAAACCATCTTCACCAGTGAAGGCAGAATCATTTTGTGGTATATTACCAAAGGTTTTTAAAGAATCGGTAATATTAATATTTGGGTCATTAATTACCAATTTACCAATCACATTTTCTGCCAAGGCACCGCCAACATTTTTAACCCAAAGAGGCAAATTAATCCTTTCGCCCGGATTAACAATTCCGTCACCATTGCCATTTGGTGGAGCATCATCAATATAATGTTTTAGATAAATTACATAAGGAGTTGTACCAGGAGTAGCCATACAAGTAGCAGTATAAGGCAAAATCCCATGACCAGTTACTGTTAAACTAAATTCGCCAGGTGTTTGGGCATTGATATTTAAAATAACCTGACCTGCTTGATTAGTATAACCATAAACATAAAATTCATTTTCTTTATAGGCACAGACTAAAGCACCTTCTAATGGCATACCTTGTTTTAAAACAGTTATACTCATCGGATAAGGACCCAAAGGAACTACCATTGGATGTTGAACAAGTGGTGAGATTGGTATTCCTGTCCAAACTTCCAATGCTGGATCACCAAGCCAGAAATACATCTCAACATTATCTTGTCCAATACCTCCGTGTCTTAAAGCAATATGAGCATCAGCAAAAAGCATTAGCCAACCCAAATCCCACATTGGTGCTTTATAATTTCGTGCCGGTGTTGGTATTATTATAGTATCACCCAAACAACGATAAAGCATTGAATCATATCCGTGATTAGGGATAGTATAAGATGGGTTAGAGGCGCCTAAAGAAGCAACCGCACCACCAGGATATTTCTTTAACCAAAGTTCACCCAAACAATCAGTAGAATAATCAATCCGATGGCATAAACAGGCAATATTGAAAACAACCGGTGTTTTATCGCCATTATTTAAGGCATTTATCTGAGTTGCTCCCCATCGTTGATTATCATAACCCCAAGCATCCCAAGCAGTCTCTAAACCATGACCACGATAATTGACAATAACTCTGCCACTATCAATCCGGGCAATTAAAGCAGCGTTTGTCGCATAAGGGAAATAACCCATTAAAGTATCCATATCATATTTATAATAAGGATAATTATGGAAATAAATCCCTCGTTTACAAGCCGAATATTTCTGAGGATATTGTTCTTTATGGGCAACCAGAACCGATTTAGAAAGCCAGGTATCTAATGGTGGATTAATCATAAATTTCAATGTTTTTCTTAACATCCTTTGCAATTCTTCAACTGTTTGCACCGAGAAACGACCAATTCCTACTTCTCCATAATAATCAATTGTTGGAAAATCACAATACCAAAAATCAGAAGGAAAACTACCAAAAGCATAAGAAGGCGGAACTTGATTGACATCACCAACAAGTAAGACCCATCTCAAAACCGGTGGCGAATTTCTATTATATTCTGCCATAATTGAATCTTTTATCTCTTGAGAAGTCCAATTAGATTTAGAAATAACCCTTGTTTCAATTCCTCTCTTAAAGTGCCATTTTACTAAGGTATCAATTGCCTGAGCAAAATTTGAATGGGTAATAACTAAATATCTTACTCCGGGCAAATCAATATATCTTATATCTTTTGGATAGTCATCATAATTGAGTAAAGTCTTTTTTAATACCTTAGCAAACCAAGGTTCAATTATCTTTGTCTGCCAATAACCGTGAGTAAATCTCACTTTCACTTTTAGATAGTGATAAACCTTCAATCTTTTATTAACCGCATCATAATTAAAAGGAACAAAAAGGAGATTTGCTAAATGAACTTCCCGCCAACGAGCATAAGAAAGTTTATATAAAATATTTTCGGGATAAGAAAGAGAGGTATTATAGAAATATTGATCAATAACAAACTCATAATTCTCTTTTTCATCAGTTGTTGGTGGTTGGAGAGGATAGATAAGAATATTTTCATAAGTTTCGTATCTACTCTCAACAATTTCTACTTCTACTTTTCCATTATCAGGAATACCAATAACTCTTGCAATCTTTGGTAATTCTGGTTTTCCAACTTCTTCAGTTGTTCCCTCTTCACCCAGAAGATAGATTTTGGTATAAACAACTCCACCTTTCTCAATCTCTTCGGTTTTCACACCAGGGATTGAAATCTCCAAAATCGCTTCCGAATAATTGTGAGAAACAAGATTAACCTTTACTAACTCTTCAAATTTTCCTTTTTCGCCTAACCAGCCAGCAAAGGTTAAAGTAATAAATAAAAATAAAATAAGATACCGCATAGCCCTCCTTATTTAATATGAATTATCTTTTTAATAACTTGATTATTATTTACTTTTATTCTCAAAGTATAAATACCCGCTCCTAACTTTTTACCCTTCGCATCTTTAAAATCCCAAACTAACTCTTTATCTCTTACCTTAAACTCTTTTACCTTTCTACCAAAGACATCAAAAATAGTTATTTTGGCTTCTTTAAAAGGCAAAACCATTCTTAATATTCTTTGGGGATTAGCAACAATAATCTCTTTCTTTTTATTTTCTATTCTGTTAGCAACTTCTTTAATTCCAATATAAGCAACCGTATCAGTAGTTAATTTAATCGCTCTGCCAGCAACAATTGGTGCACAGGCCCGATGATAGGTATTATTATACAAAGCATTTATGCCAATCGTATTTGTTTGATCTTCAATACCAACCGTATTTGATTGGTAATAATTGGCAGTTAGATATTGAAAAACTATTTCATTATCACCAGTATAGGTTCTTATTGTGGTATCATAAATAATTATCTGAAACTTATCCCAAGAGGTCCTTGGATTATAATAATGGACACTATCCCACTCTAAAATCATCCGATGATTTAAGGTATCATACAAAAACCAAATTCCATTACCATAAGGTGGATATAAATCATCCCAATTAACACAAATCATCGCACTCGGATTTGTTGATGTCGGATCAGGTAATGGTTGATTAGTATAAACTGTGGAAGTTGTTCTTATTGGACTTATCCAACCATTACTACATACTGATAAAGAATCGCTATACCTCACACCATAATAGTAAATTGGAAATGGCAAAGGAATTCTTATTGTTTGGTCATCACCAGTTATCGGCAATCTCACACCAACATCTCTTATCTCAACCCATTCAAAATCTGGGCATTCCACATAGAAACTATCAATATCATCATAAGCCCAATATCTCGGTGGTGTTCTTGGACCATCAGGAATTGGGTCAATAATTGTCACTTC
>CALHQW010000013.1 GCA_938040315.1 uncultured bacterium | reverse complement strand
CTGCTACCCTTGACAAAAAGTTGTTATAGTTATAAGGAAAAAGAGAAGCGGAGATTGTTTCAACTGCTCCCCAAACACCGTTTGCATCCCTCAT
Source organism: uncultured bacterium (assembly GCA_938040315.1). Lineage (GTDB taxonomy): Bacteria > Hydrothermota > Tepidihabitantia > Tepidihabitantales > DTDR01 > DTDR01. Next base: position 13,646 of record CALHQW010000013.1, on the reverse strand, counting down.
GCGATAAAAGATATTCCATGTAGAAGGACCAATTGGTATATAACTCTGCCAGACAACATGGACACGGTTTTGACCATCAACAGCAATATGAGGATAGCGGTTATCCCACCATGTCAAAGGAGAAATAGTATCAATATCAACAATTTGCGGATTAGTATCAGCATAAACCTTTACATACACAATTATCTCATACACCACGAAAAAAGTAGCATAAATGATATGAGCAGTATCACCTTTGCCGCCAGCAATTTTTGGATGGAAGCCGTAAGGTAGTCGTAAAATATTTGTCCAACCTGTTGTCTTTTTAGCGCGATAAAAAAGCCTGTAAGCCTCGCCACCGTAAAAAGATGACTCAGCAAGCCAAATAAAATGGACATTATTGTTTGAATCACCAGCAACACTGGGATAAGCACCAGAAGAGGGAATAAAACCGCCACCTGTACCAGCACTTACTGTTTCTGCTGGTGACCAACTACCGATTTGGTCCCACCATCTCATAATCACTGGACGACCTGGTAGTGACGGCAAAAACCAAACACCATAAACCCGATTATTTGGCGTATGGGTTGCCCAGTTGGAGCGATCAGAAGAGGCATTATTATTAAAATTCATACCAGGTGTTAAGCAGACATCATTTTCCCAGGGAAGTTTTTGGGAAGGAGGCTTTGGTGGTAAAGCGAAAATAAAAATTGTGAACAATATTAAAATTAAAGATTTTTTAACCATTTTAATCCTCCTCTCTTTAATTAAAAGGGTGATATTTTTAATAAGTTAACCAGCCACCCCTACTGGTTAACCTCCACTCTCTTATCTGGGCATCATGCCCAGTCCTCATTTATATATTATAACAAATTCTAAAAAAAAAGTCAAGAGAAAAATAAAAAAGGCAGGGGAACTATATTCCCCTGCCTATCCTTTTAAGAAAGAAATTGGAAATTATCTTTTTCTTATTCGTTCATGGATTTTGTTTTCTAATTGATAACGATAATTATTCTCTTGGCTTCTTCTAACCAAAAGGAAATTGATATCTGGTGTGTTTTGACCATTTTCTACATGAACCAATTCCGGATATCTCTTTGGATAATAATTAAAGGCACGGCAAATAACAATATAATCTCCGGTTGGTAAGTTTTCAATAGTATATTCACCATTCTCATTGGTAACTGCTCTGCCCACAATCATTGGTCTTCTTGGTCCTGTGCCTAAACGAAGCATCGCAACTACTTGGGCATTATTAATTGGTTCATTGGTTAAGGAATCTAAAACAACACCGGAGATTGAGCCAGTTCCTCTCGGAATTCTTGGAACTAATTGAAAATTGATATCAGGTGTATTCTGATTCGGATAAACAGTTACCCTTTCTGGATATCTTTTTGGAAAATAATTCATCGCATTGGCAGTTACTCGATATTCGCCAGGTATTAAGTTTTCAATAGTATATTCGCCATTCTCATTAGTAATTGCCCAGCCACAAGAAGGACCACAAGCATTTACTCTCGCATTGGCAATGGGATTACCCGTTAATGAATCACTAACTATTCCCGAAATTGAGCCTCTTTCGCCCGGTGGTGGAGGAGTATAAGGTCTTAAAGCAAAATTGATATCAGTAGTTGTTTGTCCATCAACAACCTCAACTGGCTCAGGATAGCGTTTTGGATAATAATTTTGGGCATGGCAGGTAACATTATAAAGACCGGGCGCAAGATTTTGGATGATATAATAACCATTTTCATCGGTTACTGCCATGCCACCACCATGCCCATTAATCTTACAAGCATTTACCCTCGCATTAGGAATTGGATTTCCAGTAATTGAATCAGTAACAATACCAGAGATGGCACCTACACCAGCATAGAGAAAAGAGAATAAAAATAAGGTTATAAACACTAATGATAGTGTTTTTGCTATTCCTTTCATGTTAACCTCCTTGGTTAATTTATTCATCACAAATTAATTAAGCAATCTTTATGCCATTATTTTGATATTAAAAATCATTGATAAATCAATATTTTTAAATTTATAAATCTTTTAAAATGGGTAATTCATTTCCATTTGTGAAAATTTTTTCTCACATTAAAATTTGTGGTAACCTAAGGGCTCTTTTTTCCGTCATATATATAGAAGGAAATAAAAAGGAGGATATTATGGTAAGGAATGCTAATCAAAGAATTAATAAATATATCTCAAAATTAGATCCAGAAGTTAATAAGGAAAGGTATGAAAAGTTAAAGGAGCAGATGGTTGAGAATATTATTCCGAAGTTGGTTGAACTTTCCGAATTGGATATCAAGATAAAGGCAGTTTTAGATAATCATCCAGACACGATACCTACCCAATATTTCTATTATTTCTCTTATTGTCGGGAAATATGGCGATTAAGGAATAAATATTGTGGGATTATGCTTTATAAACTTATCTCAATTGCTGAGGCAAAATGGGAAGCAAAAGGATTAAATAAAGATATTTTAGAGAAATTAAGGATTGATATCTTTAATATTATCTTATGAGGAAACTAAAGAAAATTATTAGAAAATACTATTTCGCTTTTGGCTTTGCCTATCCAAAATCAACTTATAAATATTATTACGGAATGAAGAAACTATTAGAATACGAAGAGAAGTTAAAGGAAATTTTAAAGAATTACTTTATTAAGGAGACCTTCTATTTAGGATACCTCAATTTTCTAAGGAAGTCTTACAAATTAATAAGAAGTAAGAAACTATCAGAGGTAGAAAAATTGATTAAAAAAGAGGTAGCGAGAAATAAATTGGAAGAGGAGGTGTTAAAGGAGTTATATTTTCTCCTTTTAAAAGGTAAATAGATACCACTCCCAGATATTTTTCTAAATCGACTCTCAGATAACAAGGAGAATATTTTTTTAATTATAAAAGGGACTGTATAGGATATGGTATAGGTTTTAGAAGGTGATATCAACGAAGTGAAAGAGATAAGTAAAAAAGGCGGTGATAACTGTTGAGTAAAATAGATTGTAGGTAATTTTATAATTTTTATATTTCTCTTCTATTTTATTTTCGTCAGTCTCTTTTAAATAATCTTTATGAGTCTTTTCCATCAAAAGATAGGAAGGTAAGATTGATAATAAAGAAATAGTTTCTAAAGAAAATAAAGTATAACCTTTTAATTTTTCATTATTTTTTAATTGATATAATCCTGGATAGATAAAGATTTTCTTATCAATCTCTTTTATATATTCTTCCTTTTTTATATATTCTTCCTTTCTTACTTTTTCCAATACTTCAATTATTTTTGGCGAATATTCCTTTGGATCAAGTTTGAAGTGGGGGTTTATTTTTAAAATTTCTAAGAAATATTCTTTTCCTTTTTCCTCGTCGCCTAAAATAATATAAGATTGGGAAATTAAAATTAATATTTTTTCTTTTGTTTTTCTCTCTAAATCCTTTTCTTTAAGAATATCTTCGCCCTTTTTGATAACTTCTAAATAATTGCCATAATAAAATAGGGAATCTAACTCATCAATCTTTTCTTGAGAAAGAGATAAAAAGAAGATAAATAAAAGAATTTTATTTAATAACAATTTTCTTTTTAAATTTATAACCTTCTTTATCTTTTATTAAATAAAAATAGATTCCCTTTCTATCTTTTTTTGTTACTTTTTTACCAAGAAGATTATAAATTCCTAAGATTTGGTAATCTTTATTATCTTTGATATTTTTCTTTCTCTCTTCTTTTATTCCTAATAATTGATGAACCTCTAAACTTCCCGTAAGACCGCTAACGGTTTTACCACCTACCACATACAAAAAATTATAAGCACCATAAGAAAAGATACCGGCACTGCCATAACTGCGGGCAAGGTTGATTGAGTCTAATAAATACCAAGAATTATTGACACAGTCATAAATATCAACCCTTTTATAATAAATCCTTCTCTGGTGGCGATAATTTTCGCCACCAAAAATATAAATTTTCTCGTTATCAAAAGTTGCTAAAAAGCCAAATCTTGCTAAAGGTAAAGGAGGATAACTATACCACTCCTTATTTCTTAAATTTAATACATAATGACAGGATAAAGGACCATAAAATTCACCACCAATAATATGAATTAATGAATCGTAATAACCAATTGCTGGTCTGGCTAATGGTCTCGGCATCCGACCATAAAATTGCCAACTATCCCTTAAAAAATCATAAATTAAAACTTCATCTAAATAATGATAAAGGGAATCTAAGCCACCAAAGATATAAAGATGATTATCAATAACAATACCGCGCGAGCCAGTTCGACTAGAAGGTAAAGGCCTTTTTCTTATCCAATTATTATTTATTGGGTCATAAACATCCAAATCATTTACTACTTGCCAATCGCCATAATTGGTTTCCGTAATCCCACCAAAGAGATATATTTTATTATTATAAACCGCATAACCCATATCACATTTCTTTTTTAACATCGGTCTTTTCAATATCCAAGTATCCCTTATTGGGTCATATTCTTCTACCTCGTTAGAGATACTATTATCACTCCTTAACCCACCAAACTTATAAATCTTATTATTTATTGAAGAAGAAACAAAATAACTTCTCGGCAAAGGAGAATCCCTTTTAAATTCCCAAGAGAAAAGATGTGTGAAAAGAAAGATACAAAAAATTATCTTTATTAGTTTCATCATATAAATATAAACATCTTTTGTGCCAATCATTTAAGTTTTATTATCCTTTCAATAATCTCACCTTTTTTAAAATCAATCGTCTCTTGGTAAATTGGGTAATTGGGATTTTTTATTTTTAATACCCTTTTTCCTGGTTCAACAATAATCTCTTTATAAAAGGGAGTTATGCCAATAAATCTCTCATCTAAATAAACCTCTCCCCAAGGAATAACATTAATCTTTAAATAACTTTTTAATCTCTTTAAATTAAAAAATAGGGATAGGGTTTCTTTCTCTTTCAAATTAATTATTGTCTCAATCTTGCCAAAAGAATCATTTATAATTGTCAATAAATAGTTTTTTGGTTCCAATTTCAGAAATTCCTTTGTTGGTGTCGTAAATAGATAATTATTATCTAAATAAACTTTTCCCCAAGGCTCACAATTGATAAATAGATAAGAATAAGAAACTTCTTTAGGAATTTTTTTATGATTTTTATGAGTAATAGGAGTAAAAAGGCTTTCTTTTATTTCTTTTTTAGGACTAATTTCTTTTAAAATTGTATCAATCTCTCTTTTTGTTTCTTTTAAAAAACTTTCTTTGCTTAATACCTTTTCTCTTCTTTTGGGAATTAAAAAGAAAAGAGGAATAAGAAGGGATAGCAAAATTATTGGTATTAAGAAATGGGTTAACCTTAATTTTCTCTTTTTCTCCTTTTTTTCTTCCTTGCTAATCTCTTTTTTAAAAAATAGATAATCGCTAAACTCCTTTTTAGTGGGCAAAATTATTCCTTTCTTTTTTATATATTCTTCAATATCATTAAGTAAGAAAGCGAAATTTTTATATCTTTTTTCTTTTCTTTTATAAGTTGCCTTTTTTAATATCTTTAAGAAATCTTCGTCAATATCTTTCAATAGTTCTTTTAAATTTAATTCTTCTTTCTTTAAGATCTTTTGGATTGTCTGGGTATAAGATTCCGAGAAAAAGGGATTATGAGATGAAAGGGCTTCAATTATTGTAATTCCTAAGGCATAGATATCAACCCTTTCATCAACTTTTTCACCCAAACATTGTTCGGGCGACATATAGGCCGGTGTGCCAATAATCGTTCCCGGTAATGTCAAATCTTTCTCTTCTTTTTGGTAAGCCAATCCAAAATCACCAATCTTTATTAAGCCATCTTCCCTTATTAAGATATTAGAAGGTTTGATATCCCGATGGATAATATTTTTTTCAGCAATAATCTTTAAGATTTTTGTCAACTCATAAAATAAATAGAGGGTATAAATAAAATCCAATTTCTTTCTTTCTTTTAAAATCTCCTCTAAACTTTTACCTTTCACATATTCATAGACAATATAATATTGGGAGTTAAAAAAGCCATAATCATAAACCTTTATAACATTTTCAATCTCTAAACTGGCCAATATTTTTGCTTCCCTTTCAAACCTTTTTAAAAAATCCTTTTCCTTTTCCTCTTTTATCTCCAAAACTTTTAATATTACATATCTATTTAAGAGTTTCTGGTTTGCTAAATAGACCGAAGTATTTAAGCCCTTTTTTATTAATTGGATAGTTTCGTATTTATCAGCAATTATCATTCTAATCCCAATTCCTTTAATCTGTTATATAAAGTTCTTCTTGTGATTCCTAAAACCTTGGCTACTTCACTTTTATTTTTATACATCTCCAAAACTTTTTTCAAATATTCCCTCTCTTTCTCTTTTAAATAATCTTTTAATCTTTTAATCTTAAAAAGTTCTTCTTTTTCCCTTTCCTTTTCTTCAATCAAATCTTTTACATCAATAATTTCACCTTCGCATAGGGCAACTGCCTTAGCAATCTTATTTTCCAATTCCCTTACATTTCCTGGCCAGTTATAATTTTTCAAAAATTCAAGGGCCTCTTTGGTGAATCCTTTAATTTTTTTATTCTCCCTTTCGGAAAATTTTTTTAAGAAATAATTACTTAATAAAATAATATCTTCCTCCCTTTCTCTTAAAGGTGGTAGATTAATTTTAATCACATTCAACCGGTAATATAAATCTTCTCGGAAATTGCCTTTTTTTATTTCTTCTTCTAAGTTTTTATTAGTGGCGGCAATTATTCGGCAGTCAACATATCGCTCTTCCGTTTCACCAATTCTTCTAAATTTTCCTTCTTGTAAGAATCTTAATAATTTTGCTTGAATAGATAAAGGAATATCGGCGATCTCATCTAAAAATAATGTGCCACCATCAGCCTCTTCAATCAATCCTTTTTTGTCATATAAAGCACCAGTAAAAGCCCCCTTTTTATAGCCAAAAAGTTCTGATTCTAACAAACTTTCCGGCAAACCACCACAATATATTGGAACAAATTTTCTATTTTTTCTTTCCGAAGAGTAATGGAGGCTTCTTGCGACCAATTCTTTTCCGGTTCCGGTCTCACCAATAATTAAAACTGGTAAGGAAGAGTTTAAAACCTTCCTCATTATAGAAAATACCTCTTGCATCTTCTTAGATTGACCAACAATATTTTCAAAATAATATTTTTCAGAAAGTTCACTTTTTAAATAGACATTCTCCTTTAATAACATCTCTCTTAAATAGGCATTTTCAATTACCAAACTTGCCTGATGGGCATAGGCAATTAAAAATTCTAAATCACTTTCCGAAAATATTCCCTTTTGACTATGAGAATCAATATATAAGGCTCCTAATAATTTATTTTTAGAAATTAAAGGCACACACATTACCGACTTAATTCCGTAAGAGATAACACTCTCTTTTGTGCTAAATTTTTCTGAATCTAAGGCACTGTGTAATAAGATTGGTTCTTTCTTTTCTAATACTTCTTTAATTACACTTTGGGAAATCTCTTTCGCATCACCACTAAATACCATTGGAACATATTCCTCTTTCTCTTTTAAAACAATCACTCCCCTTTCTCCGTTCAATTCCTTCATTATAATCTTTAAGGTATTTTCTAATACCTCTTTATAATTCTCTAAGGAATTTAGTTGGGCAATAATCTGATAAAGGGTTTCTAAAGCCTTTCTTTCCAACATATTTTTTTACCAACCACTTCAAATAATGCCTCTTTTGATAATGCCTTATTACCATACTCATCTCTTATTCCTATCCGCCAGAGATAGAGACCGTCAAATAATGAATCTTTTATTAAAACAATCGTTGACTCTTTGGGAATCAAACTATCTTGATAACAAAGAATAGGAAACCGGTTATTTAATAGATAATAAACTTTTATAAAGTAGGTATAAGAAAAATAAAGGGAAGGAGCAGAAAAGATTAATTGAGGATGAAAAGAGGTTGTTTCGCCGTTGATCGGTGAAATCTGTTCCGGTAATTCCCGAATAATCCTTATTAAAGGTGGCGTTTGATAGATTAAAGTATCAGAGAAATTAGAAACTAAATAAATCAAAAAATTTTTGCCGACCAAATCATCCAGATTGTTATTAATCCTTTCTTTAGTTATTGTCCTTTCATAAATTTGATTTTTTAAATGATTAAGATAAAAAGTATCATTGGTTATTAAGGAAAGATAAGCCTCTTTCAAATTCTCATCAAAAATTTCACAATTAATAGTGAAAGATAAAGATTCGGGTAGAACAAATCGTTCTTCGTAATAACTTCTTATTTGGCAATTTTTTAAATAGGGTAAGGGGTTTAATTTCAAATATAAAGTTTCTATTTTGTAATTATCAATCCTTTTATAAAAACTTAATTTTTGATAATTTTCTTTAGAAATATTAATGAGATAAGAATCTAAAGGAATTTCACTAAATAAAAAAAAGCCGTTAGTATCCGTTTTGGTAATTAGGAAATTCCTATTTTTCTCGCCAAAGATAGTGATTTGGGCATCTTTAATTTTTCTTTCTTTATTATCAAAAACATAGCCTAAAATAGTGCCGGTATTTTTATAATATTTACTTTTTGGGTCATAGATATTATCCCGTTCAGGCGAACAAGAAAGGATTAATAAGAGAAGAAAAAGAATTATCATTGGTTAAATTATATCTTGAAATAATTTTTTGGTCAATTATAATAAAGCATGATTCTGGCGATAAGGCCAAGAGATTTAGAAACAATTGCTATCTTAGAAGAAACCACTTATGGTCCAGACCGAGAAGATTCTTCTATCCATATTAGTATTCCAATAATTTTGGGAAGTTGTCAGGATAAAGAAGCGGTTATTAGTGTCACTACCGATTTGATTAATTTTTCAAGAAGGTATTATCACAACGCTGCTTGGTTTATTTCGGAACAATTAGTAAAAGAGTTAGAGGCGGCGGAAGATATGATTACCTCTGATAATCCGGCTTACGGTGGTATTCTTCTTTCACGAGAAATAGATAATTATCATATGCAGGTGAGATTGATTAAACAGTTTGGAATGTATACCGTTGATGTCAAATGGCATAATGACCGGATTGGTGATGAGTATTCCTTACAACATTATTATGCCTATCTTAAACTTCGACCAAAGATTAAAAACTTTGAATGGGAAAATTTAATTTTCCATAAAAAATTTCTTTTGATAAAAACTAATTTTTTTAATTGGGAAAAGGAGGTGGCGAGATTAAAAGAAGAATTATATTTATCTTCCTTAGATATGGATTTAAATTATGAAGTTCCTTATTATTTATTTAACAAAATAAGAACAATTGGTCAAGAAAAAGAACTAATTCGTCGGGCTGATTATTATTATAATGAAAAGAAAAAGATAATGTTTGTTGAAATTATTTTGTGGGATTACAGAATTAAAAATTTAATTTTAGAAATCACTAATGAGCAGGAAGAAAAGAATTTGATTGTTCATGAGGAAGAGGTTTTAAGTGCAGAAACAATGGAATTTTTAAACTCCTTTATCAATTTTTTAAAAGAAGAGATTAATTTGATTGAAGATCGTCGAAAGAAATATTTTTCCGAAAGGCCAATATATGGTCAAAAATAGATTATTAATTAAAGGAGGAAGGAGATTAAAAGGCGAAGTCGAAGTTGGTAGTTCTAAAAACGCTGTTTTACCAATTTTGGTTGCTTCCCTCTTAACCGATAAAAAAGTGGTTTTAAGAAATATCTCCTTAGTAAATGATATTATTAGGATGTTAGAAATTTTAAAGGCGATTGGCTCGCAAATTGAAATAATAAACAATGATTTAATAATTGACAATTCTAACATTAATTCTTTTTTTCCACCCGATGAGATTGTGAGAAAAATTCGGGCTTCCTATTATTTAATTTCGCCTTTACTATCTCGTTTTCAAAAAGTAAAGATTGCCTATCCCGGAGGTTGTGAGATTGGTGAAAGACCGGTTGATTTACATATTAAAGGATTAACGGCATTGGGTGCCAAAATGGTTCTTAATAACCACTATTTAGAAGGAGAAGTAAAAGATTTTATCGGCAGTGAGATTTATTTATATGGTTATAAAGGTCCGAGTGTTGGTGCTACTTGTCAAATTTTATTGGCAAGTTGTAAAGCAAAAGGTAAGACCGTAATTTTTGGTGCTTCTTGTGAACCGGAGGTTGTTGATTTGGTAAATTTCTTAAAAAAGATGGGTGCGGAAATTTATGGAGAAGGAACACCGGTTATTGAAATTTATGGAAAGGAAGATTTGACCGGCTGTGAATATGAGCCAATACCAGATCGGATTGAAGCCGGAACTTTTTTATGTGCTGGTTTAATTACTGATGGCGAAATTACAATTAAAAAGGTTATTCCGAAACATTTAGAAATTGTTTTACAGAAACTAAAAGAAGCCGGTGCCGATTTAGAGATAAAAGAAAAGGAGATAACGATTAAAAGAGGAACAAGAGATTTAAAACCATTTAATATTGTCACTTCTTTTTATCCTGGTTTTCCTACTGATTTGCAAGCACAATTTACTTCTCTTGCCTGTTTAGCAACTGGTGAAAGTATTATTTATGAAAATATCTTTGAAAAAAGATTTGCTCATTGTCAAGAGTTAAAAAAAATGGGCGCGGATATTGAAGTTATTAACAATAAAGCAATTATTAAAGGCAAGGAAAAACTTATTGGCTGTGAGGTGAACGCTACCGATTTAAGGGCATCGGCAAGTTTACTCCTTGCTGGTTTGGTGGCTGAGGGAGAGACAATTATTAACAATTCTTACCATTTAGACCGGGGATATTACCAGTTAGACAAGAAACTCACGACCCTCGGCGCCCAAATTTCCCAAATTTAAAAAATTAAGAAAATTCTATAATTTTTACCATTTTTAAGTTATTAATTTAAATAACTTATAAAGCCTTTAAAAATCACTAAAATTACTCTTTCAAGTAAATTATTGAAAATAAAAAACTTATTAAATTTTGTAAGAAATTACCAAATTTTTTTTAATATTTAGTTTGACAATATCTTTTTTTTTTATTATAGTTTTATGTCAGCATGGAGAGAAAATGAGGACTGAGGACTGGGCGCAAGAAGTTCTAATGTTTTTTAAAAAGAAACCAGATATAACAATTAAAAAAATAATAAAAGATAATAACTTTTCAATAAGTAATTTTTACAATAAATGGCAATTTAATTTTTCGCCAAAGAAATTTCTGGTGTTACTTCGTTTAGCAAAGGCTTTAAAACTTCTTTCTTCTAATCATAAAAAAGTAAGAGAGATTGCTGAGGAACTTAAATTTTGTGACCACTTTTATTTTTCTAAATGGTTTAAAAAACTCACAGGTATTACTCCTAAAAGATTTCAGATAAGATATGGTTTCTATTTTCGAAAAGGATTATATCAAAAAATTAAATTAAAAAATTTTGATGTTAAAAATATCTTTTGGGCATTGGAAATTTTAAAAAATGATTAAGAAGATTATTTTAATTTTAATACTTTTTAATATTATAATTTATGGAAATTTAGAAAGAAGAAAATGTTGGGAATGGGATGGCAATAATTGGCGGTTGGCTGATACTTTCTTTGTCAAACTTTTCTTAAAAGTAACTAATCTTAACGATTCTTGTAACAAACTTATGTGGCGAATTCCTTATTTTAACATTATAATTTGTGAGCCCCAAGTAAGAACAAGGACACCGGGCTATTGGAAGACCCATCCAGAAGAATGGCCACCTCCTTATCATCCTGATGATATTTTTTATTTAAGTGGCGAGACTTACTTAGAAGTTTTATGGCATCCTCCAAGGGGAGATGCCTATTATATTCTTGCCCATCAATTTATTGCTGCTTTGTTAAATAAAGCAAGTGGATGTCCGGTTCCTAACGATGTGGAAGAAATTCTTATTGAAGCAGATTTATGGTTTCAAGTAATGAGACCGCCAATTAAGCCAAATTCCCAAGAAGGCAAAAAAGCAGTAAAATGGGCAGAAAGATTAGATGTTTATAATAATACCGGAAGATAAAATGGATAAGATTTTTAGTAAAAAACCTAATTTCCTCCCGACGGGCTTTTATTTAAAAAATAAATTAAACAAAAAAAGGAGGATATCATGTTAAAGAAAACCCTTCTTTTAGTTATTTTATTCAGTTTAGTTGCTTTTGGTGTAATGCAGGAAAGACCTGCTTGGTATTGGAATGGCAACTCATGGGTTTATCAATTTGGCGATGCAACTGCTCGTGGCAGATTTTGGCTTGATTATAATCCGATTGCTGATTCTTGCAACAAACGTGAGTGGCAGATTCCGTTTACTGATTCCATCTCTGTTGCCCAATGGATAAGGTGGTCAATAGAGGGTACAAAGACTTTATGGCGAATAAGGAAGATTGGAACTTTTGCTGGTATGGGTCCGACACTTTGGATACATAGCAATGAGGATGTGGTGATGACTTTTGAAGGTTTTGAGAATCCTCAGAGTCCGAAGAATGACACGATTAAGAAATTTTACGCTTTTGCTGATACGACAGTTAACCAACCTGATGATACTTTGGAATGGATTGCTGCTGAGGATCTGAATAATTGCAAAATTCGTTTTGAATTTCCCAAGGGTTGTGAACCCGTGGCAAAAAAGATATGGGAGAAGATTGTGGTTACACAATGCAACCGTGCTTGCGAATATGTTGACCCAGGTGGTGCGACAATCGTTTTGACACTTGAGGTGATAAAAGATTGGATTGATCCAGAAACCGGAAGATATAAAGATAATCTCTAAAAAAGGATGCCTGTCGGGAGGAAATTGGGTTTAAAATCAAAAAATTGGGGGTGTAAATGAAAAAGATATTTATATTAATAGTATTTATAGTAATGCAGATTTTTCCTAGTTTTTGGATTGAAAGACCTGCTTGGTATTGGAATGGCAACTCATGGGTTTATCAATTTGGCAATGCAACTGCTCGTGGCAGATTTTGGCTTGATTATAATCCGATTGCTGATTCTTGCAACAAAGAGCGTTGGGAGATTCCGTTTACTGATTCCATCTCTGTTGCCCAATGGATAAGGTGGTCAATAGAGGGTACAAAGACTTTATGGCGAATAAGGAAGATTGGAACTTTTGCTGGCATGGGTCCGGTACTTTGTTTAAAGAGCAATGAGGATGTGGTGATGTCTTTTGAAGGTTTTGCGAATCCGACGAATGGCCAGACAGAAATTGAGAAATATTACTTTTTTACTGATACGACAGTTATTGAGCCTGATGTGAATTGGCAATGGATTGCTGCTGCGGATCTGAATAATTACACAATTCGTTTTGAATTTCCCAATGGTTGTAAAACCCCCCAATGGTTGTAAACCCCAATCAATTAAGATATGGGAGAAGGTTGAGGTTAGCCAATGCGACCGAGCCTGTGAGTATGTTGATCCACAAGGTGCAACAATTCTTTTAACACTAACGGTAATAAAACCTTGGATTGATAAGCGAACCGGATGTTTAAATCCCTACCAATAAAACCATCTCTTATAAATATTGAAAATTAAATTAATTTCTTTTAATATTTCTAATGATTAATCTTTTATTACTTTTTCTAATTAATCAAGGTGAATTTTCCATATCTCCATTATATTTTGAGATAAAAGCACCCGCTGGTGCCAGAAGAAAGGTTAT
>CALHQW010000012.1 GCA_938040315.1 uncultured bacterium | reverse complement strand
AAATATTGATTTCTTCTTCCTGCCCCTTAATTTGGCTACCACCCATAATGATAGAACGATATATAATAGGACTTCCTTTTAATATTTGCGAAAGGGCACAAGCAAATGGAGAAATCTGCATTCCCGGGTCTAAATTCCAATAAATAGGATTATTTTGGGCATCTTTTTCACAAACAAATTTTATATTTCCTCCTTCATTAACTAACCGAGCATAAATAAAAGCAGGAACATCATTAATAAGATGGAAATTATCCCATTTAGAGACAATAAAAATAAATCTTTCGTGGTCATAAGTTCCCATAGATAGAATTCTTGCTATCTTTAAAGTTCCTGTATTTAGTTCTTCCCAGATATCATCCAGATTAGCCTTTTTAAAATATAAACGTCTTTCTTCTTCTCCGACATAAAGCCTTATACCATAAACTACACCATTAATTGGAATAATACCAATCTCGTATGTATTGGCTTCTATTGTTGGTTGATTTCTTAAATATAATACAGGTTCAGGGATTTCAAAATCTTCAACAAGTTCCCATTCATTATTGGGAAAACTTATTAAACTTTCTAAATTCCATTCACAAGAATAGGGGCTAAAACTACTCACTGGCACAGAACTAATATTTACCAAATTACCAAATCCTTCTATTCCCAGTGTTTCCCAAATCTTTTTTATTAATTTTTCACTTACTCGCCCAGAATAAAAAGATAAAAATACTCTATCATCATATTCCACATTGGCCAAGGAATATCTCTCTGCCAAACTTAAATAAGAAAGACAGGTAAAATCTAATGTCTTTTCGTGATAATCATATTTTATTGTTTCCTTATCCACTATTCCTTTAAAATAAAGAGTATAAGAACCTCTTTCTTTTTCTTCTAAATAAACTTCAAGATAAAAATCCTTATCTTCTAAAAAATGTTCACGCAAAAATTTTCTTACTTCACTCGGATTAAATCCAATTCTTTCTTTATCAATATAAGTAATACTTAAATCATTAGCAGTAAATTCGCCTGTCGCCTTTTCAATCCTAAATTTCACAATGTCTAATGTGTTAATTGGTATGTAATCAGTAATCTCTATGCTACCGCTATCTTTTTTGGTTAAAAAGACTTTTATCCTCATAATTTTCCCCGATACACTCTTGTTTTACTTAAAATTTCTTCTTCTATTTGGTTTAATTCATTTGGTGAAAGTTGTCTTATTGCTTTCACAAAAGCCCCAGGTGCCGCTTCAATGTGAACTAAGACAATTGGCGGAGTTGTTATTTCTGCCCTTGGTATCGCCATACTTCTGCCCATCTCATAATATCTGACCGCATCTCTTGTCCATTTTTTACCAATCTCATTAAGTTGATAAGAGGCTTCTTTAAAACCTAATAACATTGTCCGCATATCTAAAAGAGGCGTCTCCCAACCCAAAAAGAAAGTAGCAAACCCTACACCACCAGTAGACACTCCCAAAGCAGCAGCCACCGCTTTAAATATCAGCAACTTAATAATTGCGGCTGTTATATCTTTTATAATTGAGATAACCATTTTTTCAATAGCCACACTTAAATCTTCACTGCCTTCTATTACTGACCAAAACACATTATTTAAAGCATCTCCAAACTTTTCTGATACACTTCTTGCTCTTGCTAAATCCTTCTCCGTTTCTTCTACCAATCTATCCCAACCTTCGGCAAATTGCTCTCTTATTTTTTCCATACTCCTTTCTATCACCTCTTTTTCTATTCCTTCCATTACCTCCGCTATACTTTTACCAACAAAATCTGCTGTCAGTGGTATGTTTTTTAAAGCCTTTGTTAAATTATCCGTGTTTTCGGTAACCTTTTTAATCTCACGATTTAATTCGTAAAATTTTATCTCATTTATCTGCCTTTGTGTCTTCTCAATTTCATAACGAGTTTTCTCTAAAAATCTTTCGGTTTCTTTTCTCTGTTCTCCTTGCATTTTAAGCGACTTTTCGTAATATTTCCTTTCGATTTCTTGTAAAGTTTTAAGTCTATCTTCTAAAAACTTCAATTTATTGGCTCTATCCATATAGGGAATATTAGCCCGAAAGTTTTCTTCGGTTAACCTTCTTGAACTTTCTATTATCTTCTTTGATTGGACTTCAAAATCTAACATCTTAAAGGTTAAATAGCCAAATGCTCCTGCTAAACCAATTAAAGCAGTAGTCAAGGCACCTACTGGGCTAAGTAATGCTGGCAAAATGCTTGTTGCCAGCCCTTTTAAAACCAACCCAACATTAAATAATTTAGGAAGTAAAAGCGTTATTGCACCACCAACAGTCAAAAAGACACCACCTAAAAGCCCACCAACACTCACTGTCGCTCTTATCGGTGCTGGTAAACGATGAAAAACTTCCACAAGATTGGTCAATAAACCTATAAATCGGGAAATAATCGGTATAGTATGCTGGGCTATTGCCAAACTAAACCCTAATGTTGCTGCTTTTAATTTCTGGAATTGGTCGCTTAATTCCTTACCTGCTCTTACTGTTTCTTGGCTCATTACTATTCCTAATTCTCTTGCTTCTTTTCTTAATTCGTTAATTTTTTGTCTACCGGAGAGCAGGAAGGGTAGGATATTAAAGACTTGCCGACCAAAAAGTTCTGTTGCTATTGCCGTCCTCTTTGTTTCATCAGGTATACTTCTTAAAACCTCGCCTACATCCAAAAGAATATCTACCATATTCCGCATCTTTCCCGTATTATCATAAATCGCTATTCCTAATTCTTCTAATATCTTTCTTGCTTTTTGGCTTTCTATATCTGTCTGCTGAATTCTCATTGCCAAAATCCTTAAAGAACTGGCCAACGCTTCAAAACTTCCGTGCTCCTGTTCAACCGCATATCTCAACTCTTGTAAAGTCTCAACAGAAACTCCTGTCGCCTTCGCCATCTTGTCTATCTCAGTAGTATATCTAATAGCATCATACGTCATTTTAGTAAAAGCACCAGTAATCGCTGCTCCGGCAACTGTCGCCACCTTGCCAATATCTTGTATTTTCTCGGAAAAACTTTTCGTCTCTCCTGCTATTTTATTTAATTCATTCCTAAACTGGTCTGCCTGTAAAGTTAATTTCGCATATAATTCACCAATCTTCTCAGGCATATCACAAACCCTCCACTTGGTTTATCTCAATACCCGGTATCTGAGATATATCTATCCTGTTAACCTCTCTACCTGCTTTAAGATTTTTAATGTTTATATCAACCAATTTCATAATGTATAAAAAAGGTGTTTCCAAAATTTCGTTAATCGTCCAGCCGTATTGAGTGGCAAGAAAATTTACTAAGCACCAGAACCAGTTGTCTTCTCCGTTATCTCCTTTATTATCTTCTCTACTTCCTTCTGTTCTATTGAATAGATAAGACCCAGTGCTAATACTCTCTGTTGGAGTTTTGTTTTTAAAAAAGGGTTTTCCGCCACCTCCTTCCCAAATTGAGTAAAAAAAGCATCACGAAATTGCTCGTAATCCTCTAAGGCTATTTTCTCAAAAATCTCTTCTGTCTCCATCTTTGTGAAAAACTTGATTATCTCCTCAAAATTGTCAACCACTTCCGCAATAATAGCCTGCGTAAAATTTATTATGTTGTTCTCTACCTTCTCTAAGGTCTTTTTATTAACAAACCGCTCTATAAACCACTTCCAAAATTCAGTAGAAAAAGGAGTAGCAATCTCAAAAACCTGCTCACCAACTTTAAGAACTATCTTCCCTCTTTCCATCTTAAATCTCCTTCTTTAATTTTTCTATTTTCTTTTGTATATCCTCACTTAAAGGAACCTCCTTCCCTTCTCCAATCTCTGATTTAGTTTTCTGAAACTCCTCCTTATTCGTTACTTCGCCAATCAACTCACCATCCCCTAACTGATGCTCGGCCTTTAAACCATATTTTTTTATGATATCAAGCAAAAAATCACGTATCTTGGAAAAAGTTAAAGCAGGAACCTGTAATTTGTTCCTCCAAAAATTCAATATCATCTGATTAAACTCTTCTTTGCTTTTACCATCTAATTGAAAATAAAAAATAAGCCCCTCCTTTCCCTTCCGTATTTTATAACCTTTTAAATTAACTCCCTCCTGACAAAGTAAAGCAGCAATAATATTCAAATCTCTTATCTCCATCTTTTATCTCCTTTTTTTAATTTATTAATAAATTGAAACAGGAACTTCCATTACTGGCTCAATAATGTAAAGAATTTTGGGAGTTGTTGATAAATCACCAATATAAGGATATAGTTCAAAGGTCAAAGAGATTTTCTGGTGGTCAGGAGTTTGTAATGGAATTTCTGCTACTTCTCTTACTCCGGCACTAAAAGCATAAACTTTTCGCATTCTATTATGAGGGGCTAAACAATAAATTTCTAATGGTGCTTTCGGAATTATACCACCTTCACCACTAACCTCTAAAATCCTCTGCCCATTAGGATTTACCCTTATAACACCTCCTAAGGCTAATTGTAAATTCTCTAAGGTCACCTCCACTAATACCATTCTTATTTGATAGCGAGTGCCTAATTTCCTTGTATCTAAGATTGTGCCTGGTGCTTGCGTAACGAAATCTATCTCTTTAAAAGTCGTTGTCGGAACTAATAAAACATCGCCTTCAACACCTCCTAATAATCGGCCACCATAAATAACCGGTCCGCCACCACCTAAAACAATATTTCTTGCATCATACCAAGCCATCTTTACCTCCTTTTAGAAAGTAATTATTCTATCAAGTTTTGTTTCAACCCTAAACTGCCCATTTGTCGGAGGAGTTCCCGAAGTAATAGTAATATTTATCACCTCCACACAGAAAATCTCCTGCGGTAATAAATCAATCGTATCACCAGGCGATTTGTCCGTAAAAGTAGCATTCCAAGCCTTTATATTGCCCTCTTCATCATAGCCTTCCACTTTCACTTCAAAAGTTTGTCCCATATCCCAGTTCCCTACTTCAATCACAATTTGCAATTTTCCGCCACCAAATAGTTCCCTGTTAACTGTATCCAGTTTTATAAATCCAACTCCTTGCTGATATCTGCCCAACGATGTCTTTGGTGGAAAAACTAATCTGGGATTTAGCGGATAACCGCAAGCAGCCGATAACAAAGCATATTCAGGACAAATCCGCACATAATCAGGGTCATTTTCCTTTCTTTTTTTATCCCAAAAATCCGAAACCGATTGATTTAAATTGGTATGTAAGGCAGTAATCACTGAACGATAAAAATTAATCAGCATACCCTCAGGATTTAAATCATCTCTTAAAAATTTAATAGCATCGTGAATATAAACAATCCGCTCATCATCATTAGTGCTTAATATCCTTTCTAAATTTAATTGAGCAGCATATTTTAAAGTATCGGAAGTGTCTGGTGTGCCCACCAGTTCTTTGGTTTTTTGGTAGCATTTACCTAAATTATCGGTGATATTTTTTAACTCGGTTATGCTAAATTTTGCCATAATTCCTCCTTTTTAAATTAAATTTTTTAAAATAATTACATTAAATTCCAAACTAATACCTGTTAAATCGTAAAAACCTGTCCTAAAAAAAAGTTCTACATCTGGCTCAAAATTGATTGCCAAATCTTTCACCTCTTTAATCTCCCAATTTTCCTTTCCCAAAGTCTCTAATTTCAAAACTATTGGCCTTATGTTTTCTAAAATCTCATAATTTTTATCTAAATCATCTTCTGGTTCACCTGTCCATCTTTTAATCAAATAAAGATGGAAATTAATTGTTTTTTTACTAATTTTGCCAGCAGTATCAAATTCAGTATCTACCTCTGTCCTCGGTTGCAAAACAAAAATCGGCAGAAATTCATCCAACCTCTCTGGCGTCGGCAACCGCTCTATCACACCACCCAAAGCAAACTTGTAATCAGGATATCTTAAAGAAATCTCTTTTTTTAAAAACTCAAATATCTCCTTTATCATAACTTCGCAATCTTTTTCAACTGCTCAAAAATCTTTTCCTTATTCTCATTCCAAGCAGGCGTCATAAAAGGATGGGGTCGGCCACTAATATTTAAACCCCACATATTATCAACTGGTAATTTATGCCTTTTTGCCCACAAATAAATCTCAAAACCAATCAATGGATGAGAAAAAGGAATAAAATGAGGCCTTGTTCCAAACTCAACAAACTTGGCATACTTAACAGTCGGTCCCACTTTTCCTTCTATCGTTTCTTTTGTCGTTTTTACATCAAAAGTTATTGAACGCCTTAATGTGCCCCTATCAAGACCTCCTTCGCCTGTTTCTGGGTTCCAAGGTTTTAATTTCAATGCTGCTTCTCTCTGTAAAAGCAGACAAGCCCATTTAGTAAAGTTAACCAAATTTTTATAATATCTCTCCCAAAACTCATCTTTACCCCGCATAAAATCACGCCAATTAATGTGAATATAACTCCTCATTTCTTCTCTTTTAAATAAACCTCTAAATAACTACCCCAATCCTTCACCTCTAAAACAATATATTCCCTATCACCTGCAAAAATCTCATCATTAACCTGAATATCCTTCGCTTTTGTATACAACACATATCTTGCTTCTGGCAATCTGCCAATCAAAGTCCTCTCCAATTCCACCCTAATTGGCTGAATACAAACTGGTATATTCTCATAAATCACTTGATAACTCTTTCTAAAATTCTCATCAATTTTTGGCCGTCTTACTTGACAAAAATAATTCCAAAAAAATTCCATTAAACTATCCTCTTATACTGCCAAACTAAAAGGTCAATTCTTCCCAATAATTCCTTATCAGATAAAAACTCAACTGAATAATCACCTAAACTCTCCCTTGATATCGTCCCTTCTTTAAGGCGACTGTGAAGATAAGAAACCACTAATACACAAGCCTGTTTCAAAGAATAGGGCATCTCTTTTAAGCCACCCTTATATTCAATCTCATAATGGCCAGCAAAATTGGTATCAATCAGACCAAGATTATAATGTATTCGGTAGTTCAATTTTAACTCGCCAATATCAACCTCATTGCCATTTATTTTCAATGAGATAACATCGTCAATAGGAGTTTCTTTTACCAAAATTACTCCTGCTGTCTCGCCTTCTTCTTTATAGGTGCCATACTCTAAATTCCGACGGCAATATTGTTTTATAAACTCATCGGCAACTTTTAAAAGCGAATTCCAATACTCATTATCTTCGGCTTCCTTAATATGGGTTTTTAAATACCCAAAATCACAAATCATATTTCTTTATCAATCGCCATCTTTGGCCTATCTTTCGTCTCGCCTCTAAACCAGTCTCTTTGTTTTACTTCTTCACTTTTTTTTTACTTTTCTTTACTTTTTTTATTTTTTTGGCTTTTTCTGTTCCCATTTTGACCTCCACGGGGGCAGGATTATCCTGCCCCCATTATCTTATCTATCTTTCTTAGCTATCTTTATGCCTTAACAAGTCGCACAAATGAAGATGGAAGCGTCAATTTGCCATCACTATCATTGCGAGCATATAAACCAACAAGCGACTTGCTTCTCAACTCATCACCACCACGCTCTGTCTCAACCGTGTAATTCGCTTGGTCAAATATCCAATACCTCTTTAAATTCCCAAAGTAAATCATATCATTAGCAATATTGGAATTGGATAAAACCTCATAGCCTAAAATCGTCTTCTTCTCAGGGTCAAAATAAGGCCTGCCCGTAGCATCCTTCATCTTGTATAAATTGGCAATCGTCTGCTTGTTCGCAATCCAAGTAGCACTCACTAAATCATCAGGCTCTAACATCTTAATTGCATCAATTAAATTGTCATAAGTTAAAGTCGTATAGGTAATTACGTGCATTCCATCATCTTCTGTATAAGCATCCAATCCCTTCCATTTATTTGTTCCATTGCCAGTAATTAAAACCTTGAACTCTTCTTGGGCAATCGCCTTTGCTAAAAGATAAATCAAATGGTCAATAATATCTATGCCTGCTGTCTCCACCAATTTCTCGGAAACATAAGTTCTCGCTTTCAACTCATAAGTCGTAAAATCAATTTGCCCATAAGTCGGTGAAGAAGGTGGCGGTGCCGCACCTTCGGCAGTCCAATAAGCAACACATCCCTCTCCTTCCTTCGGCACCCAACCACGGGCAGATTGAACCTTTAACACACTGCAATACTTCCGATGCCAAGTCACCTCCTCTATCTTTTTAATTATCTGCTCAATAAAATAATAAGGAACTAACGCCGGCGCACCAGTAGTGGTCACTTGTTTGAAAACCTCTGGATATTCTTTACCTAATTTATCAATCTCCTCATATCTTCCGTATAATTTGGCAATAAACCATTTATAAGTGATTTCTTTCGCTCTGTTTGTGTCCGAGGACGCAATTTGGAACTGCTTTTGTAAACGAATTTTCTCATTAACTACTTCATCAATTTTGCCAGTTAATTTATCTTCTAAATCTTTTACAATCTGGTTATAAATCTCTTCTGGTGTTTTGTTTTCCAAAGTAATATCAGCCATCCTTTACCTCCTTTTATTTATTTTTAATTGCTGAATATAAAGCCTCCAAAAATTTGATGCCCTCTTTTGGTTCTTTTTTGTTTTCACACATTTCTAAAATTGTTTTATTTATTTCTTCGTGGATGTCGTGAAGACCTTTAAGGGTATCTCCTAAGGCTGACTTAATTCGGGCTGATAAAATATTCCCGACTGCTTCTAATTCAATTTTACTTAAAAAGTTGTTAATTTCAAGGTTAATCCGATAAATTTTTGGTTGCGGTGGCTCTTTTCCAAAATCAGCATAATGCTTTGCCAAATGCTCATAACAGCCATCCCAATCAGATGCTGGAATATCAACACCTCCACGGGCACCAAAAAGTGCCGCCATTGCCGCTGCCACACCACGCCAAACACAATGATAAGGTTTCCTCGGCTTATGATGCGGTAATTTGTAAGAAGATTTCACATCTGGCTTCTCCTCATCATACCAAGTGCAAATTATTCTTAAATCCTCAATATCCGCTTCCCTAATCGCCGCATTTCCATCCCATTCAGTATCCTCTGGAGCCAATGGTGTCCGTCTATAAGGAATAACTTTTTTGTATCTTGCCAAAAACTCAAATCTCTCTTCATCCTCATAAGTAATTATCCCTTTATTTCTCGCCTCTGTTAAAGCATAAGGATTAGCAGGAACAGGAACCGCTGAATACTCCAACATCTCAACCCGATTGTAAACACCAACACCATTTTTGCTCTCCTTCTCACCTAAAAAAGAAATTGACCAAGCATTAAGATAGCCTTCCTTATACATCTCAAATATCCTTTTAGAAAAATCATCATCATAAAATTGCGTCTTCGCCTTTAATCCTTTCACTCCCTTTAATTCGGTAATCCCAAGTTCAACACACTTGCCAATCGGTAAACCACCACGCACAGGATCCTTCCCGTGTGCCCATAAAACTACTGGATTTCTTAAAAAATTCGTGTAATCAATCCCTTCTACCTTAACTATCTCCTTATCTCTATCTACCATCTCAACAGTTACCAAATGCTCAATTGTTAAATCTTTCTCTGATACCTCTTTTATCTCACTAAAATAAATTTTTGTTATTTTTCCCATTTTTCCTCCTTTTAAAATTCCTCTTTTAAAACTGGCACAATTGTGCACCGACAATTAATAATGTTCTCCGGGGAACCTTTTGGGTCTCCCGGATAATCCAAATATTCACCGCCAACTTCAAAAGGCTCATCTAATTCAACAACTTGCCCATCGGCTTCTAAATGGGCATCTCTAACTCTCTCATCTTGGGTGGCCACCCACTGCTTCATTGCCACAATTTCTGATTGCCTAAAAGCCTCTAAATGCCCAAAATTAACTACCCTTAACGTCTCTGTCCTCGCAATCGTCTCCGCCCGCATACGACTACACCAACTAAAATAATCTATTAACCTCTGCTCAATATCATAAATGGCTAAACCTTGCTCTAAACCTTCCTTAATTATTCTTATCACTTCTTTGCGAGTTGTTTCATTTATGTGTCTAATCTGTTTGCCTGTTTCTTCTATTAAAAATCTTTGGATTTCTGGCCGAGAAGTATCAAAAGTTAAAGTCAAATCTAAATCAATAAAACTTTCTGCGGCAGCATCAGCCATAAAAATACGATAAAGAGGCTGTAAACTATTCTGAAAAATCGCCACCCACTTATCAAAATCAAAAACAATTTCAAATTCTTCCTGTTTTATCGCTTTGCTTTTTATCTCTCTCAATCTCTTAATCACATCTTCTTTTTGTTGTTTAAAAAGTTTGGCAATAGTTTTTTTAATTTTATCTTCTCTTCTACCTAAATGTAAATCAAATTTCCGCCAAATTCTTTTCAACTCATCTTTTGTGAGCCTTCTTCTACTTGAAAAAGCCAAATACCTATTTTCTCTTTCCTCCTGCTTTAAAAAATTGTCAAATAAAATAATTTTATCCTCCTTCTCTGTCTTTCCTAATGGTGGTGGCTGATAATAAGATTGCTCGGGCGGTAAAGTGGCCAACTGAATTTGCGTCATACTACCCCAAATACTATCTCCCCAAGGAACTGGTGGATAACCCATCATCTCCCTCGCCTCATTTATCGTTAAAACCCAAGTCTTTACACAATCCATTAAAGTAGTCCATTTCTCCCTTTCTATCTCCTGATATTCAGCAACCGCTAATAAATCAAACTCAACTCCTAAATTCCTTTCAAAAAGAGGACATAAAAAAGTATTAAAGATATTCTCTAACTTCTTCACCTTCGGAATTATTGTCTGTGTCCAAAAAACTTTCGTCTGTTCCCGCATATTAGAATAATTGGCATACTCTAAATTACTTACCAATGCCGGTGGCACACCGAAAACACGACAAATTTCTTCAATATGCATTTTTCTTTGGTCAATTAATTTTGTGATTTCTAAACTTTGGGAAAGAGGAATAAACTCTACTTCTCCTTCTAAAACCATTATCTTACCTGCCTTCTCAACACCCGCATATTCCGATTTCAAACTCGCAAGCAAAACCTTCTTCGCCTCCTCACTATATAACCCCTTCAAAACTAACAAGCCTCCCGGAAACGCCGCATTCTCTACATACCTTATTGCCAATTCAATCACATTTTTATCCAAATTGATAGTATTTAAAGCAGAATACACAGGAGAAACCCCTTTGTAAGGATTGCCCGAACTCCATAACTTTATCGGAATAACATTCTCCCTTTCCTCCTCTATCTTCTCTGTTCCTTGCCTAATATACCACTTATTAGGTGGATAAACTAAATAACTATCAGGCTCAACATAATTATCAGGCAAAACCCAAATATTACTTCTTTCCTGCACCCATAAATAAACAATTCCACGAGTTAAAAGATAGCCAATAATTTGTTCAATAAAGTCCTGAGTAGTAGAAATTGAATTTGGTCTTTGCAGAATTCTATAAAATTTGTCTTCTGGTGTTAAATACTCCTTTTTATCATCCTTAAAACGAAAAGCATAAATCGGAATTTTTGCCACATTCTGCATAATCAAAGTCACACAGGCATAAACTGTTCCTACTAACTCATAGGCTAACTCAGGAATTGTTATTGTAATTTTTCCTTTGCTACCCAAAATATCTACCAAGCCAATTGTTTTTTCTTTTTTTCTTTTTAAAATTTTAAAAAAATTAGGCAATCTCATATTACACCCAATACTTTTAGGCTAACTTTTTCTTCTTTGGGAACATAAAAAGCCAAGGCTAAGGCATCACCAAAATCTGGTGAGTTTAAGCCCCGACTTTTCAATTCATCTTTGCTTTCTAAACTTATCTTGCCATTAGAAAGAATTTTATAACGCCTCGCCACTAAATCACGCTTTAAATCAAGATGATTAGGTATTGAAATTGATTGATTAGTAAATAACTGCTTTAAATTATACCATAATTCAGTCCCCTTATTATCACAATAAGGATTGTCCGATTTCGCTCCAAAATTAACAGGAAAAACAGGAATTTTCTGCTCCCTTAACCTATCTGTCACGCCACCTCCTAAACCAGTATCATCAATATTTAAATATCGGGGATTATATTTGTGATACAACTCAACCAATTTGCCCGCCGTCCACATTAAAGACTGCCCCTGATAGGAAATTATCTCAACCACCTTATTACCTTGCCGAACAATTATTACAGTGCGGTCACTACCATATCTGGCAACATCACAACCAATTGCTATCTCATCACTTTCCTCTACCTCCCGATTGACAGCATTCTCAACAGCAACTTGCGGAATAAAAACATCCTCAGCCTCGGTCGGAAACCTTCCTAAAACCCGTGAAATATACAAAGGATGATTTTCACCCCACTCCTTTCTCCTCTCCTCAACCCACTCATAAGTTACCATCTTCGGATATATCACCTTCCTTAATTTAACATTCGGATGCTCTAAACAAGAAATATAAATACATTTCCATAAATCAGAATAAGCCGCCTGCCCAAAATTGTCATATAAACTAACAGGATTTCCTATCGCTAACCACCTCGCCTTCTCAGAAGTCATTATATTCTCACCTGCCTGCCAAATCTCCGAAGGAATACCAGGCGCCTCATCAAAAACCAACATTATACACTCCTCGTGATACCCCTGAAACCGCTCCGGCTCCTTCGTTGATAAACCCATCGCAAACCATCTATCCCTAATTTTTATCTGCGTCTGTAATAACTCGCCTCCCAACGGATACCTTGCTTTACGATATAAATCTCTAATCTGCGACCACAAAATAGAATAAACCTGCCGAGCAGTCGGTGCCGTCGTCAAAACAATCGCATCAGGATGAGTATATAAATACCACAAAACAATTAAAGAAGCAATAAAAGTCTTACCCACCGCATAACCAGAAGGCACCACCACCCGCCGATAATCCCTTATCGCCATAAATATCTCATACTGCTTCTCCCATAACTTTATATCAGGATAAAATAATCTAATAAAAACCTCAGGATCTCTCAAAAGTTCAAGGCTTGTTTTCTTCATCTTTCCTCTCCTTCTCCTCTTGCAGTTGGCTAATTAAATCCACCAACGTCGGCTGTTTGGCCTCTTCACCAACCGCAAACCCCATCGGCTGTTTCTGACTTTCCTCTAATATCCTCTCATAATACTCAAGCAATAAACGAGCAATATGTATCGCCTCATCAGTGCCAATCTCTTTTGAATGTAATAACTGATTTAACTTCTGAATTGCCTCCCTCGTCGCCGAAATAATCCCTTGCTTTATCTCATTTAAAATAAGACCATTAAAATAATTAACCCATTGCTGAAACTCCTCTTCCTGTCGCCAGAGATAAAGAGTGCTCTCCGAAATCCCTAATCGCCTCGCTGTCTCACGAATTGAGCCAGTCTCGGCATATATCCTGGCCGCCTCCAAATACTTTTTAGATTTAACCCTTAAACCCTTTTTTTCCATCTATATATATTAGACCTCCTAACATCTATGGTGCCCTAAATTATTTAATTTTTCAATTAACCTTATTGTCGCCTGATAAAGCGTCTTCGCATCTTTTATTCCGCCTCCAACCTTCCTTAAACCATTCACTCCTTTATCTCCAAAAGTCTTTAACGTTTTTTTACCAGTCTCCAAAAATCTATAATCCCCTTTTTTTGTATTATCTTTTTTCTTCATTTCTCTATTATTATTGTAAAGCAAAAAATAAAAAAAGTCAAGTTGATTAAATCAGTTTTTTTGTTATAATATTGTATGCGTCCAAGATTTACTTATCTTTGGTGGTGGCTTGTAAAAAAAGAGGAGTGGGAGAATTATCTTTCTGACTTTTTTGTCGGCCTTCTTATCTTTCTAAAAAAACTCTGGGAAATAAAAATCCCTCTCGCCTTCTTCCTTCTTTTCATAATCATTGTTTTAGCACTGCCGAAAAAAGAAAAAATAATCACAAAAGAAATCATAAAAATTGATACCTTTAAAATAATCAGAAGAGATACAATAATTAAATACCTGCAAAGAGCCACCCACCATTGGGATACCATCTGGATTACCGAAAGAGAAATCAAAAGCGAAACCGCCTACCAAAAAATAATTGAAACAAAAACAGAAAAAGTAATTGAAACCAAAAAAATCCAAAAACCCTTGGAATTTTCTTTTGGTGCCAGCAACCAATTGCCTTTTAAAATAGAAAATACCAAAATCTTCACAGGTATAGACTTTAATATCTCTAAAATTGATTTATACGGAAAACTAAATTATAATATTGACAAGAAAAACCTTGACAACGAAATCGGTATCAAAATAAAATTTTAACTGACAAAAATTCCCCAAATTGCGTAAATAAATCATTTATAAAATCAAAAGAAAAACTAAAAATTTGTTGACTAAAAGGAAGAAATTTATATTCTTTTTTTATGATTTCCTCACATAATTATCTTGAACTTAATCCCGAAATATTTGAAAGGAGCATAAGAACCTTTTTTTATCAAAATCTACTTATTATAAAATGCGTGCGAGGTATCTTCCATCTTTTTCTGACCGATAAAATGGTAAAATACCCCATCTCTCTTGATATCACCTTCACTGATTTCCATTATAAAAATAAAACCCTAAACTTCTATGCCGTAGTAATGGCCGACAATCTGGAATGGTTTAAAAATCTGGAAGACCCTAATTACCAACCACAAATAAACTACTCCCTTCCTGACAACTCAATCTTCTTCATTTTCAAAAGAGGCTGGTTCTCTTTAAGCAAAATTGAAAATTTAAAAAAATTCCTCTACCCCTTCTTATCTCCACAATTAAGTGAAATTTTAACGCAAAAAATTTATTCAGTAATCAAAAAATATCAAAATAAAATAAATGAAAATATCAGACTAATGATGACAAGGAGGTAAAAATGGAAGGATTGGAATATGATTGTGGAATAAATAAATTCGTGGTAAGAAATGAGAAATGGTGTATTGAGTTTAATAATATCCACCAAAGTGAAGGCCATTGGCGGGCATTAGTATGGCTATATAGAATTCTACCCAATGAAAAAAAACTATGCCTCACCGATATAATCAGCCTTACCAGTTCCCGAAGCCAAATAGCAATCGCCGACAGCATCTTTGAAACATTAGCAGATGAAGACATCACCTTCTGGCGGGCTTTCATTAAAGAAGCCTGCCTGCTTTTTTTAGAAAAATTCCTAAATAAAAATGAAACTATCTTTCTGGAAGAACAAAAAGAAATCGCCCAAATCTCCCAACCAGAATTCTTAATCTACCCCTTCATCTATAAAAACCAAGTAAATATGATATTCGGCAGTGGCTCAACCTATAAAAGTTTCCTCGCCCTCTTTTTTAGTAAATTAATAGATAGCAATAAAGTCTTATACCTTGATTACGAAACCGACGAAGCAGAAATAAAAAGACGAATGAATTTAATCGGCATAAGCGGATTATTCTACCGGCAATGCGATGTTCCTATAACCCATCCCCAACTTTACGAAAAAATTGCTGAATTTGTTTTTGAAAAGAAAATTGAACTTTTGATTTTGGATAGCCTCGCTACCGCCCTAATGGGCGAAGATTTAAACGATGTCTCCGCACCATCCCGCCTCTTCGGTATCCTAAGAAGTTTTAAAACCACCATCCTTTTAATCGGCCACCACGCCAAAGGTATTAAAGAATTACCTTACGGCTCAATCTTCTTCTATAACCTTCCCCGGAATATCTGGAAAACAGATATAAGAACCACCGCCGACGGAAGCCGTATCCTAATCTTAACCAACGAAAAAAATAACCTCGCACCTATCCAACCTCCACAAGCATTTAAAATCACCTTTGACCCATCCTTCATCTCCTTTATACCAGTAAATATCACAGACTACCAAGAATTAGAAGATAAACTGCCCCTAAAAGAACGAATTACTAAACTCCTCCTAAATTCACCAAACGGCTTAACCGTAAAAGAAATAAGCAACCTATTAGACGAAAAAGATACCACCTTAATAAGAGCAACCCTAAATAAATACCAAGACACCTTTTTAAAAGAACATAACGGAAATAAAATCACCTGGAAATTAAAAAACCTATAAATTTTTAAAAATATTGTCAAATAACTGATTTTCTCGTAAGTCCTTATTTTTCAATAACTTAACATTAAAAAAGTAAATTGTCAAATAACCGATTTTTCAAAAAATCCTTGAAAATCAAGGGTTTTTGATGAAGCGTAACCAAGCGTAACCAGAGCGTAACCAGTGGTTACGCTCGTAAGTCCTTAAAATTCAATGACTTACAAAAGAAGCGTAACCAAGCGTAACTACTGGTTACGCTAATTCTGTAAGTGGCGTAAATACGAGACTTATAAAATCCAATTTTTGTTAGTTTTCTTATTATTTCTTCTTTATATTTTTTATTATATATAATATATAGGTATAAGCCTTTAAATTTGGTTACGCTAATTCTGTAAGTGCTTGAAAAATAAGGACTTAAGGGGCGTAACCAGAAGCGTAACCAGAGCGTAACTGGTTACGCTAATTTTGTAAGTGATGTAAAGTCAATGACTTACAGAAAAATTGGTTATTTGACAATTTTCATTGATGCTTATAAGTGATGTAAATACGCGACTTACAAAATTTTGTGCTACTTGACTGGTTATTTTGTTAAATTAGAGATTTTTGGAGGGGGGGTGCTGTGGTGTGTTTGGTTTCTTTTTGGGCAAATCCCGGCATATAGTTTTTCTTATAATACCAATTATCGGCAAAAATTTTTGAAATCCTTTTTATGGAGGGGAATTTGTAAGTCATTTAAAACCGAGACTTAACTACCCTTCTGATAATTAAAAAGAATTTTTTTAGGCAATTTTTGGCTTATTTTTATAAGTGGCGTAAAATCAAGGCTTAGATGCGTTTTAAAATTTAAAATTTTTTAAAATTTCCTCTTGACTTTTTTTGAAATTTTCTTATAATATTTATGGAAGATGAAAGAAAGAGATAAAAAGGAGGTTAAGATGGCAGATGAAAGAAAGGTTAAGGAAGAAGTAAAGGAAAATCAGGAAAAAAGTTTTCTTGTGGTGAAAGAAGGCCAAAAAGAAGGCCAGGTGGTGAAAGAAGAAGGGCAAAGGGAAGAGGAAATCAGGTTAGTGGATTTAGGGAAATTAGAGAGGTTTTTGGAGCATTACAATGAGATGTTAAAAACTCTTCGTTCTCGGCTTCAGAAGGGTGTTGATTATGGAAAGGCTTTTCCCGGAGCGTCGGTATATACTTTATTAAAGGCGGGTGCTGAGAAGTTGGTGGCGTTTGCTGGGCTATCCAAAGAGATAATAAATAAAGAAATAGTTTTTAGAAATGGTGAGCCTTATGGAGCGGTTGTTACTTTAAGGTTAAGTAGTTCAGGCCGAAGTGTAGAGAGCATAGGTTTTGCTTCTTATGATGAGCCTTGTTTTAGAGATAAGGAGAGGAACTATTTACCTTTCAATTATGTTATATCTCGTGCGGAGAAGAGGGCGTTTATTAAGGCGGTGACTATTTTCTTTGGGCTTTCTTCGGTATTTGTTCCCGAAGATGAGGAGAATAATTATCGGTTGGAGGTTTTAAGGAAGGAATTTAATGTTAATTTGGTTAAGTTAGGAGATTATTTAAAGAAGACGTTTGGAAAAAGCAGGTTAGAGGATTTGAGTGAAGATGAGTGGAAGAGGTTTTTAGAAATTTTAAGGAAATCAAAGGAGAGGAAGGAAAAAGGAGGTCAAAATGATAATTTATAGATGTCCAGGTTCTGATGGTGGATTAATAAAAGCGGAGAAGTGTGTTGAGAATTGTCCTATGGGAAAGAGATGTGTGCCGAAGGAGGTGGCCAAGTGGGGCATAATAATGGTGAAAGAATATAAGGATGAGAAGAGGTGGTCGGTTACTTCACTTTTGAGAACACCTTTGCAGGCAGTTTTAGAGAGGATGGTTGCGTTAGGAGAAGTGGATTTAGTGCGGAACCCGAGGCATTTTGCTCGTCCTTTTTTTGGTTCATTTGTTCATTTATTTTTGAAGAAATTTTTTGCAAAGGGGATAAAGGAGCGGAAGTATGTGGTTAAGGTTGATGGTTTTAAGATAAGTGGGGTGATTGATTTATTAGCGGATGGTGTGGTTACGGATTACAAAATAGTTTCTCCAGAGTTTATTGAGTTTTTTGAGAGGAAGAGGTTAGAGTTAAAAGAGGAATGGGTGAAGCAGGTTTGGTTTTATATGTATATTCTTTCTCGGAAGGGAAAGGAGATAAAGGGTGGGAAGGTTATATTAGTTTCGCCGATGCAGAGTGAGAAGCCTTTTTGGTTGCCGGTGGATATTTCGTTGCCTAATTTAAGTGAAGTGGAGAGGGAGATTATTGAGAGGGCAAGGGAGAGGTATCATTATTGGTGTCGGCACAAGGAACTTGGTGAGTATCCGCCGATATGTGATGTTTGGGGTTATAAGCGGTGTGAGGAATATTGTTTTTATAACAGCATTTGTCCTTATTATCAGGCGACGAGTTTATTTTTTAAGGATTTTAAGTCAAAAGAGGTGAAAAAAGATGAGGAGATATATCCTATAATCCAAATGTATTTAGAGGCAAAGGAGAAGGTGAAAAAGAACGAGAAAGTGGCAGAGGAGTGTAAGAATGATATTGAGAGGTATATGATAGAGAGAAAGATTTCCAGATTGATTGTTGGTGATAAGGTTTTGGAATTGAGTAAAGAGACAAGGCAGGTGATTGATAAGAACTTGATACCACCGGAGTTGTTATCTCAATATTCAAGATGGACAGAGTATTTAGTTTTAAGGGTAAAGGGGAAGAGAAATGAGGCGTAGGGTTTATTATTTATTTAGGTGGTTGATTTTTTATAGTTTATTTAGGTTGTTATGTAAATTTTAAAAGGAGG
>CALHQW010000011.1 GCA_938040315.1 uncultured bacterium | reverse complement strand
CTTAAATGTCCCAAATGGGGAGAATCTTGGACAGTCATTCCGCAAGTATAGATACCAACCTCATTTTCTTTCAATGGTTTAAATTCTTCCTTTTGATTTGTTAGGGTATTAAAGAGATACATAAAAATAAATCATATTATTTTCTTTTTAAAATTTTCTAATTCTTTATTAAGTTCCTCACGTAGATTTTTCGCAGCCTTCCAAACTCGCCGCCCTTCTTCAACATATTTTTTAATTCTTTCGGTATATTCTTTAATTCTTTCTTTTAGATTCTTTAATAAGTTTTCTTCTTTACAATATTTTTTAATTTCTTCATCTGGATTCTTTAATAAGTTTATTATTTTAATACAGTAATCTGAAGAGATATAAATACTAACCTTACACTCAGAGAAATTGGAAGGCTCTGCTGGTGTCTCTTCATAAAAAATAAATTCAGAAAAGGTTTTTTTAGTTTCTTCTTTTTCTTTTTTCTCAATACAATACCATTCTCTACTTTCTTCAGTATTCTCCAACCAATCCTCGGGGCCCGTTATCATAACTTTGTATGCACAAAAAGAGATGTAATCATCTATTATATTCTCCCTATCACTCCAAAGATCTTTAAATTTTAAGAAGTGTTGGTCAAAATTATTAATCTCCTTTTCAATATTCTCTTCGTTCTTTTTTATTTTTAATTTTAATATTAAATGCCGCTTAATTCTTATATTTGGCCATCGCCATTGTAAATCTTTTATTTTTCCTTTTGGTATATTTTCAATTATCGAATTTAAATCTTCTATTAAAGGATAAATTACTTCTTCTAATACTTCTTTATTCTCTCTCGCTTCTTTTTCTTTTTGATACCACCATAAAGTAATAAATGTAGCGATTGCCATAATAAAAGTACCGATACTTCCAATAGCCATCCACGATTTTATTTTAATTCCCATAGCAACTGCTGCCACAATTAAAAAAATTGATAATATTATACCCCAATTTTTTTTGAAGATAATAAACATAATTAGTTATTATATCTTATATTATGATAAAAGTCAAGAAAAACTAAGATTTGTATTTTATTATTAGAAAGTTAAAGTCTTATTTCAGTGGTTAAAATCTTTGGGATAAATCAATATCTTTTTTTTCAGTTCCCTTTTCTTTTATAATTGACCTGATATTAAAACCAAAATTTACCTTCTCTTCTTTGCAGAATACTTTTCTTGTAAGAAACAAAAAAACCCAAATGTCGCTAATCCTTCAATAATAGTTTGGTATTTTGGCTCATTTTCAAAGAGCGAAAGAATTTTATCAAAAAAATAGGTCTTACTAATTTTAATGAAATTAGAAAGTGTTTTATTAACAGAAATTTTCTTTCTCTCTTTGTTTATCATCTTAAATAGCCCTACAGGGTAGCACCACCCTCCCCTCCTACCTTATATCCTATTCCTTATTTTCTTTTTTATTTATAATCTGATGGAAATATCACCAGTAATTTTTGTAATAATTCTTTTATTGATCTAACAGACGGCTTTAATTCAACAATCATTTTAAAAGAAGAATTTATGCCAAAACCTTTAACAACCATTATCAGCGGCGCACGATAAAAGTATTTAAGGTTTATGCCCGATTACATTGCCATTAGCATCGGTTTTGATTAAGTAGATATCAGACCCACCTTTGCCAAAGGAATAAGTATAGCCAACAATAATATAGCCACCATCTTTTGTTTGTTGAAGATCACGACCTATATCATCACCCAAGCCACCAAATGTTTTATACCATTCTTGATTTCCTTTGGCATCGGTCTTAATTAAATAGATATCTCTTTTACCAGCACCGTAAGAATCAGTAGAGCCGACAATAATGTATCCGCCATCTTCTGTTTGGCAAACTGAATAACCTCTATCATCATAGGCACCACCAAATTTTTTAGACCATTCTTCGTTGCCATTCTCATCAGTCTTGATTAAATAGATATCCGAACCACCGGTACCATAAGGAGAAGTATAACCAACAATGATATAGCCACCATCTTTTGTCTCTTTAACAGAATAACCATAATTCCAATCTGAACCACCAAATATCCTTGACCATTGTTTGTTTCCTTTTCCATCAGTTTTGATTAAATAAATATTATCATCATAATAATTTGTTCCATAAAAAGAGGTATAGCCAGCAATAATATAGCCACCATCTTTGGTCTGCTGAACTGAATAACCAAAATCATTATAAAAACTGCCAATGGTTTTATACCACTCTTGATTACCATTGGCATCAATTTTGATTAAATAGAGATCAAACTGTTCAGCACCAAAAGATTCGGTGGAGCCAAGAATAATATAGCCACCATCTTTGGTCTGCTGGACCGAATAACCAAAATCATTGCCTTTTCCGCCAAAGGTTTTAGACCACTCCTGATTACCATTGGCATCAATTTTGATTAAATAGACATCAGACCCACCAGCACCAAAAGAATAAGTTTCACCAACCACAATATAACCACCATCTTTTGTTTGTTGAACTGAATAACCAAAATCTCCAGCAGGACCACCAAAGGTTTTAAACCACTCTTGATTGCCCTTAGTATCAATTTTGACTAAATAAATATCAGAGCCACCAGCACCAAAAGAAGAAGTATAACCCACAATAATATATCCGCCATCCAATGTCTGTTGAACGGAGTAACCATAATCATCATCTGGACCACCAAATGGGCGGACCCAACCAAGGGGTGCTTTGGTAATCATTATCTGATAAACCGCTGACCAATCAGATTTTGCTCCTTTGATATCTTTTGCTTGGGCTCTTACTTTATAAATTCCAGTATCCTGCCAAGAATGAGACATTGAAACTAAATCGCCACTTCCCACAAAGGAACTCCAATTAGATGTATCACCATCACCCCAGTCAAATCTAATAGCAATACTATCCCCATCTTGATCCTGAGAAGAAGAGTAGAAATTATAAGAAATATTTATAGTGCCCTTTGATGGACCTAATAAAAACACCGGTTGCTTTGGTGGATTATTCCTTCGCTCACAACTAAAAAATATCAGTGTAATAAAAATTGCTACAAGAAGGAATAACTTCAATACTTTAAATTTCATTATTCCTCCTTAATTTAATAAATTATTTAATAAATTAAATAATTATGATAAAAAAATTATTTTAAAGTTCAATAATAAATCAAATTGGCAAAATGTTTTACCTTTCTTTGACAGAGGTATTTGATTTTTAAAAAATTTTTTATATAATATTCTTCTTATGGAAGAAGAGGTATTAAGAAAGATAAAAGATCTTGAAGAGGAAGGCGAAAGGATAATTAGAGAAGCAAAAGAGTTTTTTAATAATCTTATCAAAGAGAAAGAAAAAGAAAGAGAAAGGAAAATTGAATTATTTAAAGAGGAGTTAAAAATAATTAGAGAAAAAAAGATTAAGGAGTTAGAAATTGAACTTAATAAGATTAAAGAAGAAAAGGAGAAAGAGATAATAGAAGAAATTAAGAAATTAGAGAAGAGGGGAGAGGAAAACAAAAAAAAGGTTTTAGAGTATTTGAAGAATAAGTTCTTTGAAATATGGCAATCGCCAAAGTAAAGAAGGTTATTATTCTTTCCCACCAAAGTGAGAAAGAGGAACTTTTAAAGGGTTTACAAAAGTTAGGAATTTTTCATTTGGCAAAACGGTCGGTTAGGGAATTTACTATTGAAAAGGAAGATTTGAATAAAGTTGATGAGGTTATTAATTTTTTAAATTCCTGTTTAGAAAAAGAAGAGAGGGATAAAAAAATTATCCTGGATGAAGGATTTTTGAAAAGTTTTAAAAAAGAAAGAGTAGCAAACATAATAGATAATTTTTTAGAGAAAAAGAGATTACTCATTGAACTGAATAAAAAAATAAAAGAGTATGAAGAGGAGATAGCGAGAATAATCTATTTTAAGGATTTTAGTGTGAAAATTGAGGAACTTTTAACTTTTAAGAAATTTAATTTTCTTTTTGGCAAGATAGGAAAAGTTAGTTTTTTCAACTGTGAAAAAATCTTAGAGAAAGACAAAAGTTTTTATATAATTGTTAATGAGACAAAAGAAGGGATTTATCTTTTTATTGGTATTTATCAAGAATTTTATGAAGAATTAAAAAGCCAATTGATTAAAGAAGGTTTGGAAATTGTTGACCTTTTTAAATATAAAGGAAAAATTGCGGAAAATATTGAGCAGTTAAAAGAAAAAATAAAAACTTTAGAAAAAGAGAAAAATAAAATATTAGAAGAGTTAAAGGGCAGTAAGAATTATTTAAGAGAATTGAAGATTTACTATGATTATTTATTTAATGAAAAATTAAGAAAGGAGATTGAGAAAGATTTGTTTCTGTCAAAAAGGTGCGTATTGATTACTGGTTTTGTGAAAGAGAAGGATATTTCGATTTTAGAAAACTTCTTAAAGACCTTTGAAGTTCTTACCTATTCTATTGAAGATGTGAAGGAGGGAGAGGAGATACCGATTGCTTTAGAGAATAAAAAGATTTTTCAGCCCTTTGAGGTGGTTGTCGAACTTTACGGAATGCCAAACCAGAAAGAGATCGATCCAACTCCCTTTCTGGCGCCTTTCTTTGCTATCTTCTTTGCCCTATGCTTAACTGATGCCGGTTATGGAATAGTACTTATTTTTCTTTCCCTTTATTTAATGAAAAAATTTCCCACCGGAAAGAAATTTTTAAGCCTACTTTTTATCTGTGCCCTTTTTACAATTTTTGCTGGTGCCTTTACCAGTAGTTGGTTTGGTGATTTCTTTGATAAGTTTAATTTGGCTTTCCTAAAGAATTTAAAAGATCAACTCACCCTTTTTGACCCTTTTAAAAATCCAATGATTTTCTTTCTCCTTTCTCTCTTTTTAGGTTATTTCCATTTGAATTATGGTTTTCTTTTGGAGATTTACGATTCTTTTAGAATAAAAAATCCTTTACCAGCGATTTTCAATGAGGGTGCTTGGTTTTTAACATTAAATTCCCTTATTTTATATTTTTTCTTTAAGAAATTTTATTTTCTTTTGCCACTCTTTTTAGGAATCTCTTTTATTATTTGTCTTTCAAAAATGGAAAAGAGATTATTTCTAAAACAGTTTATTTTATTCCTTCTTATCTTTAACTTAATTTTATTCTTGACTTTCAAATTAAAATTTTTACCAAATTTCTTTTCCTTTACCAAAATAGTTACTCTTCTATTAACTATCTTCTTCTTTTTCTTCTCTTTAAAAAAGGAGTTTAAAAAGTTTAATTTAGTAATAATTCTTTTAACAACCTTTCTTTTTATTCTTTATCAATTGAAAATTATTAATAAAACTTTACCCATAATAATGAGTTTATTTAGTTTCTTTCTCTTTGAAGAGAATAGAAAATTATTGAAGAATCTTATTTGGGGTGCTTATAATTTATATGGGGGGACAAGTTTTGTTGGCGTGGTGCTCTCTTATATAAGGTTAATGGCTTTAGGAATGGTGACTGCGGGGATTGCGATGGCGATTAATACCATTGCTTCTTTAGCGATAAAAATTCCAATTTTTGGAATAATTGCTGCTTTAATTATTTTGCTCATTGGTCATAGTTATAATTTAGCAGTCAATGTTTTGGGTGCCTTTGT
The DNA here is from genome assembly GCA_938040315.1 of uncultured bacterium. Classification (GTDB taxonomy): domain Bacteria; phylum Hydrothermota; class Tepidihabitantia; order Tepidihabitantales; family DTDR01; genus DTDR01. The sequence goes on along the minus strand of CALHQW010000011.1, from coordinate 16,581 downwards.
TCATACTTTAAGGCTTAACTATGTAGAATTTTTCCCAAGATTTTTTAGTGGTGGCGGTGAAAGATTTTCGCCATTAAAGATAGAAACAAAATATGTAGAAATTAAAAGTTAAAAAGGAGTGATTATGGGATTAACAATAACTATTTTAGGTTTTGCTTTATCAGCAACTTTAGCCGGTATTGGTTCGGCCTTAGGAATTTCTTATGTCTCTCGTGTGGCTAATGGCGTGCTTGCCGAAGACCCAACAAAATTTGGTAGTCTATTTATCTTAGTTGCTCTTCCGGGAACCCAAGGATTTTACGGATTTTTGGCCGCTTTTTTAGGAATAATGAAAATTGGTATTTTAGGAAATTTAGTTCCTCTTTCTTTTGATCAAGGCGCCCAACTTTTCTTTTCTTGCCTACCGGTAGGAATTACCGGTTTAATTACCGCAATATTCCAAGGAAAAGTCTGTGCCGCAGGAGCCGAGTTAGTTGCTAAGCGACCAACCGAAGTGATTAAAGCAGTAATTTATGGTGCTTTAGTAGAAACTTATGCAGTCTTAGGACTTTTAGCGACAATTTTCTTACAAATGGGAGTAAAAGTGTGATTGATTTAAGCAAAGTTAAAGAAAAGATATTAAAAGAAGTCGAAGAAGAAAAGAATAAGATATTAAAAAAAGCCGAAGAAGAAGTTAAAAATATTGAAAAGAAGACCGAAGAGGAACTTAAAAAATTACAGGCCGAGGCAGAGGAATCATTAATTAAATATCTTACGGAATTAAAACGCAAAGAACTTGCTAAATTAAAAAAAGAAGAGAGTGTAAGACTATTGATAGCAAAATGGAAAATTATTGATGAACTTTTTTCTTATTTAAAAGAGGAGATTAGAAAGGATGAGCGATATTTAGAATTTCTAAAAGAAAAAATCAAAAAGGAACAAGCCTTAGAGATTATAATTTCTCCCGATGATTTTGCTTTGCTTAGTTCTTTTCTTAATCCACTAAATATTAAGATAACAAAAAAGGAAGAATTAAAAGGTGGCATAATTATAAAAAAAGAAAAAGAAGAGATTAATTTAGAATTAGAGAGTCTTCTAAAAGAGATTAAAAAGCGATATTTAAAAGAAATTAACCAGTTATTATTTAGTTAAGGTTGGTAACATCAAACTGGCGTCAGGAAGGATTAAAATATTTTTTATATTATTATTTTTTATTGCGTAAGAAAGGGCATCATTAATTTTCTTAAAGGGTTTCATAAAGATTGCTTCAACTATTTCGTTAGGAATTCCAACAACCGTATAGATCTCCGCCCAAGTTAAGAGTTCTGCCAATTTTGCTGATTTATGATAACCTAAAACAAAATTCTTCTTTATTTCCTCAATTACTTCTTCTGGTGAATTGGCGATCTTCATAATATTTATAAACTCCTCTTCACCAATTCCTTTTTCACAATTAGATACTAAAATAATTATTCCCTTTTCTTTTAAAGCCATTTTGGCATTTTCCAATCCCTTTTGGGCTTGATAAAAATTGACATCATAAGGTGGTTGGATTAAAGCGACTACTAAATCATATTTCTCTTTTATTGGAATACAAAAAACCTTCTCTGCCAATTTAACTCCTTCTTCAAAAGAGGAAAAAAGATTACCAAAGCAAAGCGAATAGATTTCTTTATTTTGGTCAACAATCACTTGAATAGAAAATATTGGCTTTTCTACTCTTTCCGCCACTTCGGTCATATCCAATGATACTGGATTATCTTTTAATGAAAGCAAACTTGCCCTTTTGTCTAAAGAGAGAAGATGATTAGCACTGATTGTTTCATAGCCAGCAATTCCTGGCAAGAAAGTCTTTCGACCGCCAGTATAACCAGCAAAATAATGGGGCTCAATTGAATTGATGGTAAGAATTTTGTCAACCTTACTAATTAACTTATTTAAATAAATTGGTGTGTTAAAACTGGTTTTGCCTAAATAGATTAATTCTCCTTTTTCTTTACAATCATGATAAAAAATTTTTTCTTTATATTTTTCGTAATAATTACCAAAAATTCTAATATTCTCTTTTTCATCTGGTTTCCGATGAGAACCAAGAGCGACTAAAAAATAAACTTCCTTATTTAAAAAATACTCGTCAATTAGAGAGAGGATTTCGGAGGTAGGTGTTGGTCGGGTATAATCATTAACAATTATTAAAAAACTTCTTCCGGAAGAAAAGAATTCCTCACATTCTTTTTTTAATTTGGGAATTATTAAATTTAAATCTTCCTTTGGCGGGTTTACTGGTGGTAAAATCTCAACTTTAATATTATCAGGAATTTCAATTTTCTCTTTTATCTTGCCATAGGAAAGTTCGTATTCCATTAAAAATTATAAAAAAGTTTTATAGAAAAATCAAATTAATTGACATAAAGGGCTTTTCTTGTCATAATTATAATAAATAAATTTATGGAGGGTTAGCCTAATTGGTAAGGCACCGGACTTGAAATCCGGCGTCGCGAAAAGCGACATGGGGGTTCGAGTCCCTCACCCTCCGTGGAGAGGTGGCCGAGATTGGTCTAAGGCGTCCGCTTGCTAAGCGGAAGTCCATCCCTAAAAGGATGGACCGTGGGTTCGAATCCCACCCTCTCCGTTATAAAAATTTGCCCCTGTAGCTCAGTTGGAAAGAGCGACAGTTTCCTAAACTGTAGGTCGTGAGTTCGAATCTCACCAGGGGCATAATAAAAAAATTATGAAAATCAAAGAAGATATCTTACAAAATATTTTTACAAAAATTGTTAGTTATTATTATCAAAATAAAAGAAACTTTTTTATAATTGTCGGTTCAATTATTGCTATTATCGTTATTATCATCCTATCAGTAGGTGGAAAACCAAAAATCCATCCAGAAGCCCAAATTCGTTTTACTCAGGCATTAGGTTTATATTCTATTGGCAACCTTTCACAAGCCGAGGCCCAATTTTTAGAATTAACAAGACTATTTGGTAATACACCCTTAGGAGTAAAAGCCTACTTTTATTTAGGAAGAATTTATAGCCAGACACAGAGATTCGTTGAAGCCCAAAGAGCCTTTGAAAAATTTTATGCCCGAGAAAAAAATAATCCTGTTTTCTCACCCGGTGCATTAATGGGCATTGCCAATTGTTATGAAGAGATGAGCGAATTTAAAAAAGCAGCCACTACTTATGAAGAGGTTTATAAGAAATACCCAAAATCCCTATTTGCTCCCAAAGCTTTACAATCTGCCGGGAGATGTTATATTCAAATGAATAACTATAAAAAGGCGATCGAGATTTTAGAGTTAGTTCTTAAAAAATATCCTAATTTCAAAGAAAATAATGATACAAAAGTTTTGCTATTTTACGCTAAAAGCGCCTTAGGAAAAAGTAAATAAAAATTGATTTTAATAAAAATTTAGTTATATTTCTATATGCTAAAAATTACTAAAGAAAATTTTAAAAAGGAAATTTTAGAAAGTGAAATTCCGGTATTTATTGATTTTTGGGCAGAGTGGTGCATGCCTTGTAAAATGATGCTACCGATTGTTGAAGAATTAGCAAAAGAATACGAAAATAAAATCAAGTTCGGTAAAATAAATGTGGATGAAGAAAATGAATTGGCAGAAAAATATATGATAATGAGTATTCCCACTTTTCTTTTTATGAAGAATGGAGAGGTTATCGACAAAATTATTGGAGCAGTTCCAAAATCACTCTTAGTTGAAAAATTAAATAAATTATTGGAGGAAGAATGAAATATTTAAATATTTTTTTAACTATTATTTTTTTATTTCATTGTGGTGGGAAAAAAGTTTTAGAGCCCTTAGATTTTCAATTAGAAAATCTTAATGGCGAGCAAGTTTTTTTAAAAAATTATCAAGGAAAGGTAATTCTTCTTGATTTTTGGGCAACCTGGTGTCCACCTTGTCGACAGGCTATTCCTCATCTCATAAATTTATATGAAAAATTTGGGAACAAAAATTTTATTATTTTCGGTGTTGGTTTTGATGAGAAAGAAAAGTTAATTGAAATGAAGAAGGAAATGAATATCAAATACCCAATCTTAATCGGCAATAATGAGATTGCCAAATATTATCAAGTTCAGGCAATTCCCACTTTGGTGTTATTAGATAAAAAAGGAAAAATTTATTATCGAGAAGTTGGTTTTTCCGAAGAAGGAATAAAAGAATTAGAATCAAAAATTACTGAATTATTAGAATAATATTAAAATAATGGAGGAAGTTTCTTTAAAGTGGGTTAGGGGTTTAAAATTTTTATTAACAGACAAAGAAAATCATCAAGTCATAATTGATTCCAGTAAAGAGGGTGGAGGAGAAGGAGCGGGATTTAAGCCAATTCATCTTTTTATGGCTTCAATTGCTGGCTGTATGGCGATGGATATTGTTTCAATATTAAAGAAAAAAAGAGAGAATTTGAAAGAGTTCATTATAGAGATTACTGGAGAAAGGGCTCAAGAACATCCTAAAAGATTTGTTAAAATTGATATCAAATTTAAAGTTAATGAAGAAGTTAAAAAAGAATCGTTAAAAGAAGCCTTCTTACTTTCTAAAGAAAAATATTGTTCAGTGCTTCACTCAATTTTAAATAAACCAGAGATTAATTTTTATTTGAATGAAAAATAATTTTTTTGAGGGGCTAACTTTTGATGATATTCTTTTAGTTCCTCAGAAGTCAGAAGTTTTGCCAAAAGATATTGATGTGAGTACTAAATTTTCTAAAGGGATTAATTTAAATATTCCCTTGGTAAGTGCTGCAATGGATACAACTACCGAAGCAGAGATGGCAATTGCTTTAGCAATTGCCGGTGGTATCGGTGTTATTCATAAAAATCTTTCTATTGAAGAGCAGAAACAAGAAGTTATCAAAGTTAAAAGAGCAGAAAGTGTAAAAATTTATAATCCAATAACTATCACTCCCAATCAATTAATTAAAGAGGCAAAAGAATTGATGGAGAAACATTCAATTTCTGGTATTCCAGTAATTGATAGGAACGGAGAGTTGAAAGGGATTATTACCAAAAGAGATATTATTTTTGAAAAAAATTTAAATCAACCAGTGAGTAAATTAATGACCAAAGATAATTTAGTTACTGCTGATGAGAATATTAGTTTAGAAGAGGCAATAAAGATTTTAAGAAAGAAAAAAGTAGAGAAATTACTTTTGGTAGATAAGAAGAATAAATTAAAAGGATTGATTACTGTCAAAGATATACTCAAAAAAATGGAACATCCTCAAGCAACAGTTGATGAATATGGCCGGCTTAGGACAGCAGCTGCGATAGGTGTTGATAAAACATCTATTGACCGTGCCTTTGCTTTAGTAGAAGCCGGAGTAGATGCCTTAGTGGTCGATACTGCCCATGCCCATTCTTATTTGGTATTAAAATTAACAAAAGAGATAAGAAAAAAATTTCCCGATATTCAATTGGTGGTTGGCAATGTGGCAACTGCTGAGGCTTGCCTTGATTTAGTAAAATTAGATGTGGATGCTATAAAAGTCGGAATTGGTCCAGGTTCTATTTGTACTACAAGAATAGTTGCTGGTATCGGAGTTCCTCAAATTACTGCTATTATTGAAACAAGTAAAATTTTAAGAAAATATAAAGTTCCATTAATTGCTGACGGTGGAATTAGATATTCTGGTGATATTGTTAAAGCCTTAGCCTGTGGAGCCGATACGGTAATGATTGGCAATCTCTTTGCTGGAACTGATGAGAGTCCTGGCGAAGAAATATTGTTGGAAGGAAGAAGATATAAGATTTATCGGGCAATGGGTTCATTAAGTGCGATGAGGGCCGGTTCTAAAGATAGATATTTTCAAGAAGAAGCAAAAAAATTTGTTCCTGAGGGAATAGAAGGGCTTGTTCCTTATCGTGGTAAAGTTTCAGAAGTTATCTTTCAATTAATTGGTGGTTTAAAAGCGGGTATGGGTTATATAGGAGCAAAAAATATTAAAGAATTACAGAAGAAGGCAAAATTTGTAAGAATTACTTATTCTGGTTTAAAGGAAAGTCATCCCCACGATATTATTATTACCAAGGAGGCTCCCAATTACGAAAAACCAAAATTTTTATAATTTATGAATTCAAAACATAGAAGGGGAGGGTTATTTATAATATTTTTTTAGCAAATGGATACATTGTCAAATGGAATGGTAAAGATGACCAAGGTAAGAAAGTAAAGAGGGGAGTTTATTTCTGTGTTTTAAAAGTAGGAGAATTCAAAACGATAAGACATTTAGTAAAAATAGAATAAAAAATAAATAAGTTTACATAATATATATTATCAGAACTTAAGGGGGAAAGTATATTTTTAAATCCTGATAATTTTTTGGCTCAAATCTTTAATAAAAGGAATTTCCCAATAATTTCCACGCCAGGCATTGAGAGCACCGACAAAGACTAAATAAAGATATAATAAACCAACAATTATTCCTACAATATTTTTAATTATCCAGGCAATAATTTTGAAAATTAAGCCGATGATAAAGATTTGCCCTAAAAGATTGGTGAAGATAAAATGAAATATCCAAATGGAAAAAGTAATGAGTAATAAAAGAATAAACAAAGTTAACCCTTGTCTGGCGTGATGGCAGGCAAATTCATCATCTTTAGTAAAGATTATTGGAATAAATCCCAAAAAAGGAAAATAACTTAAAGCCGCTAATATCAAACTTTCTTTGCTATTTCTTACCATTTTATATAAATTACCAAAATTTATTTAAAAATCAATAAATATTATTGATAAATTGTTCTAATAATTTTATAATTATTCTATGAAATATTTTTCTTTACTCTTTTTTGGTATAATTATTTTAAAATGTGGTTATACTACTAAAATCCCTTCTCCTGTTGTTTATAAAAAAATTGCCTTTTCTTTTTTTGAAAATAAAACATTAAAACCAATGCTGGAAGTAATCCTCACCGAAGAATTAGAAAATTATTTCAAAGGTATACCCCCAATAAAGTTAGTGAGCTTGGAAGAAGCAGAATTGGTTATTTCGGGAGTAATTGAGAACTATGAAAAAAAACCAGCCGTTTATGATGCCTTTCAAAATGTTAGCCAATGGCAAATAGTTATTTCTTGCCACATAAAAGGCAAAGAAAAAGATACAGAAAGAATTATTTTTGATAGTTTTATAAATCAATCCTTAAATTATCCAGTTGAAGAAGATGAAGAAAAAGCAATAAGAGAATTAATGAAAAAGATTACCAATGAAATCTATCGCCAACTTTTTTCTCAATGGTAATTAAGTTGAAAATTGATAAAATTATTTTTGGTGGCTTAGGTTTGGGAGATTATCAAGGAATAAAAGTTTTTGTTCCCTATTCTTTACCAGAAGAAAAATTATTAGTAAGAATTAGAGAAAAAAAGAAGCATTACTGGTTAGGAGAAATTTCCGAGATATTGGAATCTTCACCTTTTAGAATTAAATCAAAATGTCCAGTTTTTATGAAATGCGGTGGCTGTGATTTTCAGCATGCCGATTATACCTATCAATTAATTTTAAAAAAATTATTAGTTAGTGATTGTTTGGAACATTTAGGCAATATCTTTTTTCCTCCTAAAAATCCTTTACCAGTGAACCCTTGGCACTATCGTAATAAAATTCAAATGATGCTTGGTCAAGAGAATAATAAAATTTTAATTGGTTATTATCAAAAGAATACTCATAAAATTATTGAAGTTACTGAGTGTTTTATTAATCCTTTTATTTTCAATGAGATAAAAAATTATTTTAACCAATTTCTTCATAATAATAATTTAAAAATTTATGATGAACATCAAAAAATTGGGAATTTAAGATTTTTGGTATTACGGCGGGGAAATAAAACAGAAGAAATTTTATTAATTGTAGTTGGAAGATTTTATGAGAAAAATATTGATAAATTTTATGATATCTTACCTAAAGAAATAAAAGAAAAAATAGTTGGTTTTCTTTTCAATATTAATCCCCTTCCTAAAAATCGGATTCTTACCGAGAATTTTATATCAATTTTTGGTCGGGATTATTATTTTGAAGAACTGTTAAATAAAAAATTTCGAATATCTGTCAATTCCTTTTTTCAAAACCATTATGAGGCTACTGAACTTTTGGTTAAAAGGATTATTGAATTAATTGAACCAGAAGAAAATGATCAAGTTTTAGATTTATATACTGGTGTTGGAGTTTTTGGCATTATTTTATCTTCTTATGTAAAAGAGATAATAGGTATCGAAAGTGAAATAAGCGCTTATAATGATGCTCTTTTTAATAAATTAATAAATGGTTGTTTTAATGTAAATTTTCTTTTAGGAAAATGTGAAGAAGTTTTAGATAATTTTAATAAGGTTGATAAAGTAATTTTAGATCCGCCAAGAAAAGGAATTGATGAAAAGGTAATTAATCAGTTAAATAGAATTAAGCCAAGAATTATTTTATATATCTCTTGTAATCCGGCAACCTTCTCTCGAGATTTAAAAAGAATTTTAGAAATTGGTTATGAAATTGAAACAATTGAACTTTTTGATATGTTTCCCCAGACTTATCATATTGAAGTATTAGGAAAGTTATTAAGAAAACCGAATGGAATACTTAATTAAAGGAAAGATATATATTAATAATAATTTTCAAAAAGGATATTTGTTAATTAAAGAGGGAAAAATTAGTGAGATATTTTTCTCAAAAGAAAATCCTAATTATCCATTAATTAATTATGAAAATTATTATATTTTGCCAGGTTTTATTGATTCTCATATTCATTTTTTAGAATTAGGACTTTTAAATATCTTTCCTGATCTCTCCTCTATTTCTTCGCTTAATGACCTTTTTGATGTGGTTGCTGATGCTCAAAGGAATCTTTCTTATTTTCCTTTTTTAATATTTTTCAATTTTGACTTAGAAAAGATAAAAGAGAAAAGATATCCCCAAAGAAAAGAATTGGATAAGATTGTTGACAAAAAGGTTTTAATAATTTTGCAAATCGATGGTCACACCACAATTTTAAATACCTATGGATTAAAAAAGATTTTTAACCAGAATATTATTTCGGGGATGGAATTAAATCGATATAAAGAACCCACTGGCATTTTACGCGGAGAGGCTAACGAGAGAGTACATAAATATTATAAAAAGAATTTACCAGATGATATAAAAATTCTTGCCTTTAAAGAAGCAGAGAAAAATGTTATCCAAAATGGTATTACTACTTTATGTGCAATGGTGGGTGAAGAAGAAGACAATTCTTATGAAATTCTTTTAGATAATTTAAGTAGTTTTAAAATTGAGATAATAATTTTCCCGCAAATAAAAGATATTAACAAAGTTAAAAATTTAGGATTCAAAAGAATTGGTGGTTGTATTTTAATTGATGGTTCATTATCCTCTTACACCGCTGCTCTTTATGAACCATATGAGGATAACCCCCATACTTCTGGTATTCTTTATTTTACTGATGAAGAACTATATAACTTTTTAAGAAAGGCTGATAATGAAGGATTACAAATTGCTGTTCACGCTATTGGTGATAAGGCAATCGGACAAGTAATTAAAGTTTATGAAAAATTTTTGAAAGAGAATAGTTTAAGACATCGTATTGAACATTGCGAAGTTTTAAACCAAGAATTGATAGAAAAAATAAAAAAATTAAATTTAGTTGTATCTTGTCAACCTGCTTTTGAATATTATTGGGGTGGAAAGGGTAAATTATATGAAAAAAGATTGGGGAAAAGAATAGAGTTTACTAATCCTTATCGAAGTTTACTTAATGAAAATATTATTTTGGTCGGTGGTTCTGATGCACCGATTACACCACCCAATCCTTTGTTAGGAATTTATTCTGCCCTTAACCATCCTAACGAGAGAGAGAGAATTAGTTTAAAGGAGGCAATAGATTTATTTACTAAAAATAGTGCCTATGGAGTATTCTTAGAAGAAAGAAAGGGAGAAATTAAGAAGGGTTATGATGCTGATTTGGTAGTTTTAGAAAGGTTACCAGCCAATGATTATGATATAAAAATTAAAGCGGTTTTTAAAAAAGGCGAAATTATTTGGCAAGTCGATTGAAAAGTAGATAGAAATCTTTCAATTCAATCTCCTCGGGTCTTTTTGTTAAATCAACAGGTAAATCTTTTAAAAATTCTAATTTTTCTTTGCCAAAATTATTAGAAATAATATTCATTAATTTTTTTCTTCGTTGAGAAAAAATAGTTCTTAAGAATTTAAAAAAATTTTCATAATTCACATCATACAAAGGCTCTTCTTTGGGGATAATTAACATTACCATTGTAGAAACTTTTGGGGGCGGAGAGAAATATTTTCGGTCAATTAAAAAAAGTCCCTTTTTGATAAAAAAATTATCGGTTAAGATTGTGATTGGTGAATAATCTTTAGTCTTTATTTTTGCTAATAATTTAAAAGCAAATTCCTTTTGGAAGGAAAGGACTGCTTTTTGAAAATTCTTCCGATATTTTAATAGCCAAAAAATAAGGGGCGTAGAGATACTAAAGGGAATATTACCAACAATTATTAAATCTTTTTGATTACTAATATCATATTGTAAAATATCTTGACAAATTAGTTGTAAGTTTTTGGTTTCCTTAAATTTTTCTAATAAAAAGTCAACCAATCTTTTATCAATTTCAACTCCGTAGATCAATTTTACCCTTTTTATAAGATATTCAGTTAAAATTCCTTCACCAACACCAATTTCTAAAACAGTTTCCTCTCCTTTTAGTTCTAAAGAATCCACAATTTTTTGGGCAATTTTTTTATTTTTTAAAAAAACTTGGGATAAAGATTTTTTGGGCTTAACTTTTTTAATTAATTGCGAAAAGTCTTCGGACATTTTCTTCAATCTTTTTTTCTAATTCTGCTAATTCAATTTGTAAAATTTCGCTTACTTTTTGATAAATATATTTTATATAACCCGGTTCGTTCCTCTCCCCTCTTTTTGGAGTCGGAGTAAGATAAGGAGCATCGGTTTCTAATAATAACTTATCTAAAGGGGTTTTCTTTAAAAGTCGTTCAAGTCTTTGGCTACCAAAAGTGATTACTCCTGAATAAGAGATATAAAATCCTAAATCAATAGCCTCTTTTAGAATCTCCTCATTACCAGAAAAACAATGTAAAACACCTTTGAAATAATTACTCTCTTTTAATATTTTTAAACCTTCGCGATGACTTTCCCGGAGATGGATATTCATTGGCAAATTAAATTCCTTAGCAATTTTTACGAGTTCCTTAAAAACCTTTATTTGATTTTCTCTTTCGGAATAATTTTTATAAAAATCTAAACCAATTTCACCAATTCCACAAATTTTTTCTTCTTTTAATAACTGGTAAATTTCTTTGATATCTTCTTCTTTTACTCTGTCAGCCTCGTGGGGATGAATACCAACATTACCATAAAGAATTTCATCCATTTTTATAATTTCTTTAAGTTTTTTACAATCTTTCACATCTATTCCAACAGAAATAATTAAATTAACTCCTGCCTCTTTTGCTCTTTCAATTACTAATGAAAGATCTTTCTGATACTCTTCTTCAGTTAAATGGGCATGAATATCACATAACATTTATCTAACAATGCTACCGGGAGGTACATCTTTATCGGTTGTTAAAAGGGCAATTGCTTTTTCTTCGCCCACTGCTAAAAGCATACCATTAGACTCAATACCTTTAATTTTTGCTGGTTGGAGATTACATATCACAATAACATTTTTACCGATTAAATCTTTTGGTTCATAAGTATTACCGATGCCAGCCACAATTTGTCTTAACTCATTACCAATATCTATCTCTAAAACCAATAATTTATCTGTTCCTTTTACCCGTTCACAATTTAATACCCGACCAACTCTTAAATCAAGTTTTTTAAAATCTTCAATAGTAATCTCCATTTTTCCTCCTTTCAATTTTTTCAATTGTAATTCAATTTTTTCATCAGGGATTTTATTGAATAATATTTCTATTTCCTTTAAAAGGGGTTTTCTTAATAAGAATTCTTTTTCTAAAACATCGTCCCATTCAAACTTTTCTAAGGTTAAGAAATTCCTGATTTTTTCACAAGTAAAAGGTAGATAAGGACGAAATAGCACTTCAATACTTTTAATTAAAACCAGGCAATTAGCGATTGTCTTTTCGCATTTTTTTAAATCACTCTTTACACTTTGCCAGGGAGCCTCATAATCAAAATACTGGTTGCCAAGAGAGGGTAATTTCATCAATTCTTTTAAACCATTTTTGATTTCAAAATTTTCAATAAAATTTTCTGCCCTTAATTTTATCTCTTTAATTGGTTCTAAAATTTTATTTGTTAACTCCCAATTTTCTGGTATTTTTCCTTTTAGATTTCTTTTGATAAATAATAAAACTCGATTAATAAAATTTCCTAAAATATCAGCCAGTTCATTATTTACTTTTGTTTGGAAATCTTTCCAAACAAAATCAACATCATTGGTTTCGGGGAGATTAATTGCTAAAGCATAACGAAGCATATCGGCGGGAAATTCTTTTAGATAGTCAATAAGCCAAACTGCCCAATTTTCAGAAGTAGATAACTTTCTGCCTTCTAAATTTAAAAATTCATTTGCGGGAATATGGTAAGGAAGGATATACTCTCCATGAGCCATTAACATTGCTGGCCAGATTAAGGCGTGGAAAACAATATTATCTTTGCCAATAAAATGGATTAATTTTGTTTCGGAATTTAGCCAATATTCTTTCCATAAATCCTCTTTATTATTTTTTTCTGCCCATTCAATTGTGGAAGAGATATAGCCAATGGGGGCGTCAAACCAGACATATAAAACTTTTTCTTTTGCTTCTTCCAAGGGAATTTTCACTCCCCATGGTAAATCCCGGCTGATTGCCCGATCTTCTAATCCTTGGTTTAAGAGACCTAAAGAAAATTTTTTAACATTGTCTTTCCAAAAGTCTTTTTTAGAGAGCCATTCTTTTAGATTTTTCTGTAATTTAGTTAAGGCAAAGAAGTAATGGAAGGTCCTTTTTTCAATAGGTGGATTATTACAAATTTTACATTTTGGTGAAATCAATTGAAAAGGTTCGAGCCAACGACCGCAGGCTTCACATTGGTCGCCCCGTGCCTTAGGATTTTGACAAAAAGGACAAATTCCATAAACATATCTATCTGCTAAAAAAAGATGGCAATTTTCGCAATAAAACTGGGTTATCTCTTTTTTATAAATATAACCTTTTTGGTAAATCTTTAAAAAGAAATCTTGGGAGATTTTATGATGAAGAGGTAAGGAGGTTCGAGAAAAATTATCAAAAATAATTCCAAAATCTTCAAAGGCTTTTTTAATTCGTTCGTAATAATAGTCAATTATTTCTTTTGGCGAACTTTTTTTTTCTAATGCAGCAATAATGATTGGTACACCATGTTCATCAGTGCCACAGATATGGATACAATCTCTTTTTCTTGATTTTTGATAGCGGACATATATATCAGCAGGCAAATAACAACCGGCTAAATGACCTAAATGGATATCACCATTCGCATAAGGCAACGCACTTGTTACTAAAATTTTCATAAAAAAATTATAAAAGAATAAAAGAAAAAAGTCAAAAAATCTTCTTATTAAACTTTTTTAATTTTACAGATAAAAAACCCTTCGCATTCATTATAATGGGGATAAATTCTTATACATTTTTTTAACTCATTCCTATTAAATCCTTCCCATTCAGTTATTCCTGGGCAGGTTTTTATTCCGGAAATATTTATTTCTTCTATAATGGCATTATCATATTTATTTAAAAGAAAATCAATCACTCCTTCATTTTCCTCCGGTGCAAAAGTGCAGGTAGAATAAACTAATATTCCTTCCTTTTTAAGACTTTTAAAAGCAGAGACAATTAAATTTTTTTGAATTTTCGCCATTTTATTAATATAGAATTCACTCCAATGGTTTAGGACTTCATAATTTTTGTTAATTGTTCCTTCACTACTACAAGGAGCATCCAAAAGCACTTTATCAAAGTACTCAAAAAAAAGATTGCCAAATCTTTCACCGTGAAGATTGGTAATTACCACATTTAAACAGCCCATTCTGTCAATATTTCCAGTTAATGCTTTTAATCTATCAATATTTATATCATTGGCAACAACTAATCCGGTGTTTTCCATTAATGCGGAGATTAAAGTTGTTTTTGAACCTGGTGCAGCGGTTAGGTCTAAAACTTTTTCATATTTCTTTGGTTCTAAAACAATTGGTGGAATCATTGAGGCCATATCTTGCACATAGATATAACCCAAAAAATGTTCTAAGGTATTGCCGATAGAAAATTCGTCTCTTTCACTTTTTAATTTAAAAGCATAAGGATAGAAAGAGAGAGGTTCACAATCATACTTTTCAGCAATTTCTTCAATATCTTTTTTATTTGCCTTTAAAGAATTGACTCTTATATAGATTTTTAACTTTTTCTCTAAGGATTTTAAGAAAAAATCAAAATCAGGGATAATTTTTTGGTATCGGAAGATAAATCTTTCGGGAAGTTTCAAATTGCTGATAATCTTTTGAGTGCTGAAATTTTTTCTTCTCTGCCGATTTTACTTTCTTTGATTGCCTTTTCTAAGAGATTGATAGTTAATTCGTAATCTTTTTTTATTATTGGATAAGGATGACCATCTTTACCACCATGGGCATAAGAGAAAATTCTTACATCCCGAAAACTGATATTTTCATCATAAACCAAATGAGAAATTAAAGTTAAGGCTCTTATTGTTTTTTTTCCTATTCCTTCTGATCTTATTAAGGATAAAAAATCTTTTGGTTTTTCTTCGTAAAGTTTTTTCAATTTTGTATGTAAAATTTCTAAAGAAAAGTCTTCCATTATTACCGAGTGTTCCTTTGGTAATTTTAGTGTTAAAAGATAAGATAAATCTTTTATATTTTTTTCCGGTTCTCTTTGGGAGATTTCGGTAATTGTCTTTCTTATATTCTCATTTTCATAGGCAACCAAGTTTAATACTTTTTTATGGGATTTTAATGAAACAACCGCTTTATGGGGTTCGCAGACATAACTCTTCAATTCTTTAGAATGCCAGTGGTATCTTCTTGCTAAAGAAGTATGAGGATTCATTCCTTGTTGGATAACTACCCATTCGCCTTCTTTTGTGGCAAAAATTGTGTGGTGATATAAGGAATAGCCATCTTGTAAGGCAACAGAATCTATTTTGGCAGTAGTTTTAGAAGCAAAGATTAAAGGAGAGGCATCAATGCCTAATTGGTTACCAATTTCATCTAATTCTTTAGGAGTATTTAAAGCGGTTTTTCCTTTACCACCGGCAATAATTATCTCTTTTTCATTTATTTCTTTTATTGCCTGTTTTAATGCAGCGCAGACAGTTGTTGTCAATCCTGAGGAATGCCAATCAAAACCCAAGACACAGCCCAGCGCCTGAAACCAAAAGGGATCAGAAATCTTTTCTAAAAGAAAAGAAGGACCTTTTTCCATTAAGAAAAGTTCAATAATTTTTGCTCCTAATCTTACCATCAAAGAAAATAGCCATCTTGGAGTTTCGCCGTAATGTAAGGGAAGTTCACAAATCCTTGGCATTTTTCTTATTTTAATTTGAATTTTTAGAAAAGTCAAACTATAATTATTATTTTATAATAATGAAACTGAAAGGAGTTTTATTATATTCTGGTGGTTTAGATTCCACATTAGCCGGTCTTATTTGTGAGCGAATTGGTATTGAGGTTTATCCTTATCATTTAAAAACACCTTTTTGTAAGTGTAAGACTCCAAAGGGTTGTGATGCTCGTCTTTCTTTTTTAAAGAATATGAAATTTGATTTTGCTGGAATTGATTATATAAAGGAGGTTATATTTTCGCCAAAATATGGTTATGGTCGGGGAATGAATCCTTGTATTGATTGTCGGATATATCTTTTTAAAAGGGGAAAGAGATATTTAGAAGAGATAAAAGGGGATTTATTAATTACTGGTGAAGTTTTATCTCAGCGACCAAAAAGTCAGCATTTTCATCAGATGATGATAATTGAAAAAGAAGCGGATGTGAAAGGAATTGTTTTAAGACCATTATCAGCAAAATTATTGCCACCAACCATTTTTGAAGAGAAAGGATTGATTGATAGAGAGAAACTTTATGGAATAAAAGGAAGAGCAAGAAAAGAACAGATTAGATTACTACAAGAATTTGGGATTTTAGAAGTACCCCCTACTTCTCCTGGTTGCCTTTTGGTTGATGAAAATTTTTCCAAAAGATTAAAAGATTTTAAAGAGAATTTAAAGGGAGATTTTGATTTATTAGATATTGAGATTTTAAAGATTGGTCGCCATTTTCGGATTGATGGAAAAAAATATGTGCTTGGTCGGGATAAAGAAGAGAATGAAAAATTAATAAAGATTGGCGAGGTCAAAAATTATTTCTTAGTAATTCCGAAAGATTTAAATGCGCCGGTTTTACTTTTTTTAAATAACCAAATTGAAGAAAAGGCTTTCCAATTAATCTTTGCCTATTCGAAAGATAAAAGAAAATCTTTTTCCTGTCTTATTAAAAAAGGAAAAGAGATAATAAAAGAAGAAAATGTTATAATCACAGGTTTTCCCCAAAAAGA
>CALHQW010000010.1 GCA_938040315.1 uncultured bacterium | reverse complement strand
GTATCCTATACTATTCCCCCAACGGCAACCTATCCATCTCTTTCTTTATCTCTAACATAACCTTCCTTTCTAACCCCCGCATCAACCACTTATGAAAACATATCTTTATCTCTTTCTCTAACCGTATATTTATGTATCTCCTTTTTAATCCATATAATTCACGGGCAAATGAATAGTATAAAATATAATCAGAAGGAATCTGATTATCCCTAAGAATTTTATTAACCCTCTCATCAATCGCCGATAATCTCTTTGCCTCTCTTTTATAATTATCTCTCATCCTTTTCTTTAAAGGAGAAGGAAAATAAAAATCAATCTTTCTCTCATACCTTTTAACCCTTTCTTTATATTTTCTCATACTCTCCTCCTTATATATATGACGGAAAAATACCCCTTTTGGTTACCACAAATTTTTAAAAAGTTATCTTTAGCCAAAAATTTATGATTAAAATAAAATATTATTTTTGTCACACTTAAAAAATTATTTAATTTCAACAACTTACAATTTAATAAATATCTGTCGCATTTTATCAAATTTTAATTTTTATATAGTTTTTATATAGTTATATAAGTCCTTTAAAATTATAAGTTTATTAAATAATATTCTTAAATTTATGGCATTAAAAATGTATCTTTTATAAAGAGATAAGAATAAACAGGAGGTGTGTATGTTTTCCTTAAAAAATAAATTAGTTTTAGTGCTTATTATCTTCCCTTTTCTTTGGGCAAATATTTTAAATGAGAGTTTTTCTGATAAAAAATTTCCTCCCAATGGTTGGCAGATATATAATATGGATAATGGTATTGTCTGCTGGCGGCGCTCACCGGCTAAGAATTATTCGCCACCTGCCTGTGCAAGAAGCAGATTTGAAAAGAATAATAGAAGAAATGATGATTGGCTTGTAACACCCCAACTTTTTCCTATTCCTGGTAAAGATACGTTAAAATTCTATTATCGGGCACATAATAAAAATTTCCAAGAATCCTTAGAGGTTTGGGTATCAATCACTTCTAACAAACCAGAAAATTTCTATACCCGAGTTGATGCTTTTGGCTTTAGAAATAGAGAATATAATTTAAGAGTAATTCCTTTAACTCAATTTGATTCAATTCCGATTTTTATTGCTTTTAGAAATGTTGGACTTTTTGGCGTTAATTCTTGTTATATCGATGATGTCTCTGGTGTCCGATTAACTCCCTATGATATTGGCGTAATTAATATTATTAGACCAAGAAAAATAGAAATTCCTTCGCAAATTTATCCAAAAGTAACAATTAAGAATTTTGGCACCGAACCCGCTAATAATTTTAGTTTAGAAATCAGTATCAAAAATAATAATAACCAATTAGTTTATTATACTATTATTGATAACCTTAATTTATCACCAGAAGAAACTTTAACAATTGAGGCATCACAACCTTGGAATGCTTCGGTTGGTGAATATGTTACTATTGCAAAAACGCTATTTTCTTTAGATAAAAATCCTTATAACGATGAGTTAACAAAGAATTTCTTAGTTTATGAAGGCGAATATCATGATGTGGGAGTGAAAGAGATTATCTATCCGGTTGGTTATGTACCACAAGGAGAGGTTATTCCTGTCGGGCTTTTTGAGAATTGTGGTAATTGTGATGAAGATTTTCTGGCAATTTGTGAGATCTATTTAGAAGACCAGATTGTTTATGGCGATACCGTACTAATAAATATGGAAAAATTTAGTGAAAGAGAGATTTCCTTTGCTCCTTTTGTCGTTGGTGAAAAGGAGTCCAAGATTGTGATGAAAGTAGTATTGGAAAATGATATGGATTTAAGTAATAATGAAAAGATTGATTATTTCTATTCTGATCAGGACTTTACATTAAGTTTTCGTGATATCGGTTTAATTGAAATTTTACAACCAGTGGGTGAATATGAAACTGATATTCTTATTTCGCCTCAAGTAAAAGTAAAGAATTATAGTTATCATACCGAAACATTTAAAATTACCTTTAATATCAAAAATAACAAAGATGAGTTAATTTATTGCGAAGAAAAAATGGTTTATGCCTTAGGTGAAAATGAAGAAAGGATTATCTCTTTTCCGATTTTTAGAATTGAGGAAGGAGATTTTAATGTCTTAACTTACCTTACGAATATTTATGACCGAAATCCTTCTAATGATACTTTGGTAGGAACTTTTAATGGCAAAAAGCCTTATATTCCACCACCAGGATTTTCTGGTTGGGTATTAAGAAGAGATATGCCGATTTTAGAATATAGTCCCTACCGAATTGGTTCCGGTGGTGCTTTAACCTTTATCAATAATTATATCTACGCAACTAAAGGAAATAATTCTTTTGAATTTTATCGCTATAATCCTCGTTTAGATAAATGGTATCAAGAAGTTGATATTCCTAAGGGTGAAAAGAATAAAGGAATGAAAGGCGGTGTTTTAACAAGCGGTAATAATAAAATCTATCTCTTAAAGGGAAATAAAACTAATGAATTTTACGCCTATGATTTGGAAAATAAAAGATGGGAAAAAATGAAAGATCTTCCTATTGATAAAATAAAAGAGGGTGCCTCTATAGTCTATTTAGAAAACGAAATGGGCAAGTTCCTTTACTTTACTGTTGGCGGTGGTTCTGATAAATTCTTCTGTTATGATATTGAAAAAGATACCTTTATTTTCTTAAAGAATATTCCTAAGGGAATAATAAATAAAGGAGCAGTAAAAGGAAGTGCTTTATGTAATTTCCAAAATCAATATATCTATTTCTTGAAAGGAAAGAGCAATGAATTTTATGTTTATAATCCTCTTTTAGATTCTTGGGAAGCAAAAGAACCAATGCCTTTCTTCTTTACACCGAGCGCTACTAAGAAAAAAACTACCGGACCAGGTGCTTCTCTAACAACCGATAACGAAAAATATATTTATGCCTTTAAAGGAAATAATACTACTGAATTTTATCTTTATAATGTTGAAAATAATGAATGGCTACCATTAGATCCAATTCCCACTGAACCTTACCAAAAGAAAGTAAAAGATGGTGGTGCCTTAACCTATGTTAACGGCTGGATTTATGCCTTAAAAGGAAATAAAACCTTAGAACTCTGGCTATATATTCCTCCGCAAGAAATTTATTCTATTAAGAAAGAGAAAGAAAAAAAGAGCATCTTCTCTTTGAATACAATCTCCTTAGAAGAGTTAAAAGAGAAAAATATCACCATTTATAATGCCACGGGCAGTAAAGTAGAAAGGAAAATTAAAAAAGGCGTTTATTTCCTTATCCAAGAAGGTAAGAAGGTAAAGAGAATAATCCTCTACTAACAAGGATGGC
Organism: uncultured bacterium; assembly: GCA_938040315.1. Lineage (GTDB taxonomy): Bacteria > Hydrothermota > Tepidihabitantia > Tepidihabitantales > DTDR01 > DTDR01. The sequence goes on along the minus strand of CALHQW010000010.1, from coordinate 39,038 downwards.
GTTTCTGGGCTTCCTACCATAACTCCTTCCTCCTTTCGCCTGGCATCCCTTCATATAGGATAAAGCCCAGAAACGCCTTTTTTCTTTTCCTCTCTTGACATACCAATAAATTATCAATATAATTTTTAAATGGAAATTATTGAAGAAATTAAAGGTTTGATAAAACAAAAGAATTTTACTGAATTAGAAAATTACCTTTTAAATATCTTTAGCGAAAATAAAGACCTTTCTTTTGAACTTATTTTAATGATCACCGATACTCTACCGAAATCAAGGGTTGATTTAAAATTAACTTTCTTAAATTTAGCGAAAGACCATTTTTATTCTCTTAATAAGAAAAAGGATTTATTAAAGGTTTTGAAAAAAATCTTTGAATTACAACCAACGGAAGAGCAAAAAAAAGAAATTACCAATATTTTAAAATCAATCTATCAAAAGGAGGAAGAGAAAAAATATTTAGAAAAATCAGAGGTTTTTTATAGTGATATAAATAATTTCTCAAAAGTTTTAGATAGATTAGAGAACTTTTTATACAATTTTACTTGTGGTAAAATTGTATATTACCAAAATTCTTCTTACCAAATAATCTCTTATGATTTTCTTTTTGACCAAATAGAACTAAAAAAAATTGATGAAGATAAAATGATAAAATATCCCATAGATTTTGTTTTCAATAATTTTTCCTTAATAAGCGAATTATCCAAAGAAAAGGAGGTTAAAAAAGAGGTAAATCAAAAAAGCGAAAAGAAAATTAAAAAGAAGGTTGAAATTGCCGATGAAGCAATTGAAGAAATCTTTTATTCCTATTTAGAAAGGGTTGATCAATTTGTTTATCTTTTAAAAAATAAATTTAAATTTTTAAAAGAAAAGTTTAGCCTTTATCAAATCTTATTAAGAATTGTTGATTTACTTTCTTTAAGGAAGAAAGGACATCTTTCTTTTTTAAAAAAAATGTTATTTAAAATTTTGGAAGAGGAGCGAATTGAGGAAGAAGAATTAAATAATATTAAAGAACGAATCCTTTCCTTATCGGTCTTTAAACCTCATGAGAAGGAGGCTTTAAAAAGTTTCTTTAAGAAAAAGGAAAGAAAGATTATTTATCATACTAAATGGGGGATTGAGCGGGCAAAGGAGGAGTTAAGAATTTTAAATGAGAAATTAAAGAAAAATGCTGAAGATTTAGCGAGAGCCAGAAGTCATGGCGATTTAAGTGAAAATTATGAATATAAAATCGCGAAGGAAGAAAGACAAAGACTTTTAAATTTTCTAAAAGAGTTAACCGAGGAATTAAAAATTGCCCAACCGATTGATTTTCAAAAAATTACTGGTGAATTTGTTGAACCGGGAACAAGAATTAAGATAAGGGAATTAAAAACTAATAAGGAATTTGACTATTTCCTCTTGGGTCCCTTTGATGTCCGTTTTCTTAACTATAAAGCAAAGGAGCAGATTATTTCTTATTGTGCACCCTTTGGTGAAAAATTTCTTAATAAAAAAGTTGGCGAGATTGTTGAATTTAATAATGAGCGATACGAAATTTTAAAGATTGAAAAGCCGGCGGAGGAAGAGTTTCAAAACAAAGATAAAGGCCTGCCAAATAATTCGCTTTGACATCTTACTTTCGCCAGAACGCCTTTCCACAAAGATAATTGGAATTTCCTTTATCTTAAAATTATTCCGCCAAAAATGCCAATGGATTTCAATCTGGAAGGCATAACCATCCATCTTTAAATTATCCAAATCAATCTTTTTTAATGCCGAGACTTTATAACATTTAAAACCACTTGTTAGGTCCTTTATCGGACAGCCAGTAAAAACTCGGGCATAAATATTAGCAAAATAACTTAATAATAATCTTTTTAAGGGCCAATTAACTACCGAAATTCCCGAAATATAACGAGAACCAATAACCAAATCGTATTCCTTCATTAATGCCAGAAATCGGGGAATATCCTCAGGATTATGAGAAAAGTCAGCATCCATTTCAAAACAATAATCATAACCCTTTTCAATTGCATATTTAAACCCAAGAACGTAAGCGGTGCCTAAGCCTAACTTTCTTTCCCTCTTTATCAAATTTATCCTCTTATTTTCCTTTGCCAGATTTTCCACAATTTCATAAGTTTTATCCGGTGAGTTATCATCAATTACCAATACCTCAATATCCGGCGAAATATTTAATACCGCCTTAATGATATCTTTAATATTCTCCGCCTCATTATAGGTAGGAAAAATAATTAATATTTTGGGCATAAATAATTATACCTATATTTTTAAGATTGTCAAGTTTTATAGTCGAGAAAATTTAGAGAAATTGACTGCGCCAATAATTCCGGCAAGGGTTTTTAAATTAGAGATTTTTATCTTCGGTAAAAAGAAGACCTTTTCTTTTAAGAAAGGTTTTACAAATTTTAATAATAAATTTCCCATATTACTTATTCCACCGTTTAATATAATAATTTCGGGATTGAATAGATTTATTAAATTACTTAAAGCAATGGCTAAATAGTAAGAATATTTCTCAATTGTCTTCAATGCTCTTTTATCTTTCTTCTTTGCTTTCTCATAAATCTTTTTTGGTGTTAAATCTTCTATTTCCTTTTTATAAAAATTTCTGGCGATTTTCAACATTCCATAACTTCCCAAATAACTTTCTACACATCCTCTTTTTCCACAAGAACAGAGATAGCCATCGGGAATTAATAAAGTATGACCAAACTCACTATTATAAAGTAACTTATCATTTACAATGATACCGCTACCGACACCGGTTCCTAAAGTTATCGTTATCAAATTTTTGTATCTTTTATGATGATAGAAATACTCACCAATTGCCATCGCATCCGCATCATTCAAAAGAAAGGTTTCTATTTGAAAATATCTTTCAACAATCCTTTTTAAAGGAAGATTTTTTAATTTTGGTAGATTGGGAGAAAATTTTAATATTCCCTTTTGATATAATAAATAGCCAGCAATACCGATACCAATTTTATCAATTTTATAACCCGCGATAAATTTTTCAATAATTTTAATTAAATGATTAGTAAAACTTTGATTATCAAAATCCTTTTCGGTTTTAAAATAGCCCTTTTTGATAATTTTATTATCTTTTACCAAACCAATTTTAATATTAGTTCCGCCAATATCTATTCCTAAAGAAATTTTAGATTGGTCTTTTTTTCTCATAAATCTTTTTTAACAATTCTATATATTCTTTATTCAATTTCTCTTCCCTTCTTGCCATAACCTTTTCAATGGTGGCTATTAATTTTTTAAACTCCCATTTTTTATTTTTATCCCAATAAAAGGAAGGATAAAATTTCTCACAAGGACCGCCCTTTTTAATATTAACACAGATACCAAAAAGAGCACCAGTGGGAATTAAAGTTCCAATTGCGGTCTTTGTGTGATCACCAATAACACAACCAAATTTCAACATCTGGGTATCATAAACTTTATTTTTAATTTTTATTTTCACAAAAGAATAATTATTTTTTAAATCGGAATTTGTTGTGTAGGCACCCAAATTTACCCAACTACCAATGTAAGAATGACCAATAAAACCTTCATGATGTTTATTTACAAAATCTAAAAAAATACTTGCTTCTATCTCACCACTAATTCGACAATTATAGCCAATAGTAGTGAAAGGTCTTATTTTACAACTATCAACAACTGTCTTTTTGTCAATAAAACAAGGTCCTTCAAGATAATTAAAACCTTTCAAAATTACCTCATCCTCAATCACTATCGGACCTTTTTCGCTATTTAAAATCAACTCACCAAAAATTTTCGCCTTTTTGCTTAAGAAAATTAAATCTTTTTTACCATAAACTTTATAAGGAAATTCATTAAAAAATTTACTTTTCTCAAAAGGAAGTTGCCAAACAGGAAGAAACTCTTTTTGACATTTTATCAAATCCCAGAGATTTTCTAATAAAAAACCGTCAATATTTATTTCCTTTCTTTCTTTTTCGTCTTTGATATAAAAACCGACTATCTCCTTTTGATATTTGAATATAAAATTATCCTTTAATTCTTCAATTTTTTCTTTTGGTAAAAATCTTGAAAGGAAATAAAGTCCCTTTTCCAAATTTTGGGGCAGTTTATCAATCTCAATAATTTCCCAATCGGGATATAAAAATTTAAAGTAATCCTTAATTTTAAAAAAACCAAGTCTTAAAGAGGAGAAACTTCTTAAATAAGTTAAGGGCAAAAATTTTTTTATCTTTTGGTCCGCATAGAGAAAAAGTCTCATTAAGAAAATATTGTTAAAAAGATTTGAGCAATAATCAAAGATAAAGCCAACAAAGTTAGATAGGGTTGAAAGGTCTGGGAGGGAATTAGTCTTCTTTGATAATTTCTCTCTTCCCAGATTAAATTTAAAAGGAATAGGATTAAAATAATAACTCCTAAAATAAAATGGCCTGGAATCCTTTTAACATTTTTCCCAAGTTTACCAAAAATAAAACCAATTAAGGAAAGGATAAATAGCAAATAGGTATACTGCCGATATCTTTTAAAAGGATATGTCCATATACCTGATTTTTTTATCGCCAAGGAAAGATAAAAAATTCCAAAAATTAAAATAAAGATTTCTAATAAACTGTGAATTATAATCACTTCCCTTTACTAAATCTTATCTCGCAGGGCACATTTAAATAAGCCCTTGTTAAGCTTTTCGATTTCTTATAAATAACTTTTTCTAATTCTTTTAGTTTTTCATCACTTATTAAATTAACATTATTTTGTGCTACTGGTCGATCAGCAGAATAGATTTGAATAAATGCTGGTTTTATCTCTTTTATTTTCAAAAGATACTCTTTTAATGCCTTTTTTTCGTAATTATTCTCCTCGCCAAAAGAAATAAAGATTGTCTGAATAGTTATTGGAAATTTTTGGGAAGCCCTTTTTAAACCTTTTATAATTTCTTTTAAACTAATATTTATTATTGGTCGATTAATCTTCAAAAATAACTCTTCACTACCACAATCTAATTTAAAAATCTTTATATCAACCATTTCCAAAGTTTTAAAAGAAAGGTTATTGATATTAGAGGAATTAGAAAGTAAAGCAATTGGTATCGAGGGAGCATATTTATCTCTTATATTTTTTACCTTTTTAACGATTTTATCAAATTCCGGATGTAAGGTTGGTTCGCCATTTCCCGAAAAGGTCAAATAATCAATTCTTATCGGATTAGCAAAAAAATTAGATAAAGCCTCTTCTACCTCCTCCGGAGAAACAAAAGAGCCTGAACTATTTTTTGTTATGCCATATTGGCAATAAATACAATTAAAACTACAAATCTTTTCAGTAGTTGATAGAATATTAATCCCTAAGGAACGACCAAGTCTTTTTGAATTTACCGGACCATAGATAATATTATTTTTCAAAGGTATTGACATCTTTATATACAATTATTACCCGAGTTTTTTCTAATAATTTAAGGTTATTTAAAGAATTATGGAGCTTTAAGGCATCACTATTAGAAATCATAATATCACATTTATTTTTCCCCAAGGTTTTTAATGCCGAGATATGTAGTGGAGAAAAACCAACCTTTTTATGGGAATAGGCTTCTTCCAAGGTTTTCACATAAGAAACAAGTCCATTCTCTATTAGACTTAAGGAATCACAAAAATTGACAGAATAAACTTCTTTTAAATCCTCATTATAAATTTTGGGGAAAATTGCTGGCTTTAAAGATAAATGACGACAATCAATAATTATTCCGGTATAATTTTCTTTTATGCTACTTTTTTCTTCATAAGGAATAAGTTTTACTCCTTCGGGAATTGGCAAATCCTTTGGCCAAGGTCTCCTACATAAGGGACAGGCAAGTTCACCAATTGGTATTCCTTCGCCAGTTCTTTTAGTTATTATCTTTAAAATATTTGGTCTTAAAGATAAGGAATATTCAATTATTTGGCTGCCATCAGAAAGAAATTTTCTTTTTTCTTCCTGATAATTTAAAGATAAATGGTTAAATTGCCTTTCGATTCTGGGATTTAAAAATAAAAATTGCTCTAAAGTTTTCTCATCGTCATATATAAGTGAACGTAAATAACTTTTTATTTGATAATTTATCTCTTCAATTTTCAAGATATCTAAGGGCTCTTTTATAAACCTTACTTCCCAATTATCATAATCAAAATAAATTTTAAAGGCAAAACTTTGAAGAAAAAATAAAAGAAAGATAACTATTTTCTTCATAAATTTTCTAAAGCGGGTAAGGGGATTCGAACCCCCACTAAAGCCTTGGGAAGGCTTCGTGCTACCATTACACTATACCCGCTTTTTAAATATTATATTTAAATTATTATTTAAAGTCAATTAACTATGTCTTTGGTTGTTTAATAATTACTGGATTAGTTAAGGTATTCACATTAGGAATTAAAACTTTTTCACCATCCTCTTTTTCAATTAAGGTATATCTTAAACTTATGCTTTTCACCATACCTTCAAACCCTTGGATATTAATTCTATCACCAATTTTAAAAGGTCGCATAATTATTAAAAGTAAACCAGCAATAATGTTTCTCATTATATCACTTAAAGCCCAACTAATAGTTAATCCAATAATTCCTGCTCCGGCTAATAAGCCAGTAATGTTTACTTTTAAATAACCTAACACTACCAATAATCCAATAAATAAAATTGAATAGAATACAATATTATCTATCAATTTAACTATTCGGCTTTCGATCTTCTTTTCTTGCAATAATTTTCTTATTAATTTGCTAATAAAAAAAGAGAGAAAAATAAATAATCCACATAAAATTGTTGTTATTACTATTTTTTTGATAGCCATTTAAATCTTTATTAAATTTTTAAATCTTTTTTCCAATTTTTTTATTACCTGATAATTAGTCATATCTAAATGGAGGGGAGTTATTGAGATATACCCCTTTTCTATTGCGGAAAAATCTGTTCCCCTTTTTTTAACAAAACCCATTTCACCATCAATAATATAACATAAATCATCACCCTTTTTAATTGGAATCGCCATATCTTTATATATTCTTTTACCTAATCTCGTTATTTTTATCCCTTTTATCTTTTTATGAGGAATATTAATATTTAAGAAAGTGTTTTTTGGCAAACCATATTTCAAAATATTTTTTGCTAAATTATAAATTAAATCCAAGGCAATTTCTAAATTCTTATTATTCTTTTCAAAAGAAACCGCAAAAGAATTAATTCCCAAAATTGTTCCTTCTAACGCACAGGCGACTGTTCCCGAATATAAAATATCCTCTCCTAAATTAGGACTATCATTTATTCCTGCAATTAAAAGGTCAACCTTTTTATTAGAAATAGCATGATAAAAAAGTAAGACCGCATCAGTAGGTGTGCCCGAAACACTATACCAATTTTTTTTTATCTCACAAATTTTTATCGGCTTCCTTAAAGTAAAAGAATGACTGGCTGCGGAACGATTCTCATCAGAAGCGCAAACATAAACCTCTCCTAAATCTTTTAATTTTTCATAAAGATAATTTAAAGAAGGAGAATAAATACCATCATCATTAGTCAACAATATCTTTTTCATAAATTCTAATTTTCTTTTTAATCAATTTTTTTATATTCCTCCTCCTTTAATTTTAACTCTTCTTCTAATTTTTTGATTTCCGTTATCACTTCTTTAATTTTCTCATCGGTAATATCAATTTTATTTTCGTTAACCCATTGATAAACTAAACCACCTAAATAAGAGAATTTCTTATCAATCTCCCGATTTAAAGAATTAATCTGCATCTTTAATCTTCCCTTTCTTGATAAATCTTCGGTCTCCTTTAATACTTGCTTAGTAGTATCTTCCAGCCAATTTTTTACTTTTTCCCATAAAGAAGCCATAATCTCCTCCTATTCACCAATCGCTTTTTTTACTTTCTCTTCCATTGTCTGATATTTGTCAATGCGTTCATCAATCCTAATTGTTGTCAATATTCTTTGGCAACCAAGAGTAAAAAATTGTTGATGAATCACTTTTACCAAATCTAAAATCTTCACCAAATCGCCTTCAATGGTTGTTCCCATTGGATTTACCTGATATTTTAAACCAGATTTTTTAATAAGATTAACCGCCTCTCTCACAAAACTACTAACACTTGGAGTATTAGTGCCGATCGGCACCACACTTATATCAACAATTGCCATAATTACCTCCTTTTAAAATACTTCAAAATTTTCTTTATCTAAATTTTTAAATTGAATAATTTTTTCTCTTTTTATTTTCTTTTGTGCCAAAGCAGAAACAATAATTGGTAAAGCAATTGTGGCATCGCAATAACAAGTGATCATCTTGGCGGATAAAGCAATTTTACCCCAAGATTGGGCTTCGGAAAAAGTGCATCCTGAAAGACCGCCCCAATGAGGCGCATCCATTGTAAACTGAATAGCATAAGAATGACCACTCGTTTTAAATCCTAAAAAAGGAGCGGTTACCTCGGTTTGTTGAATAAAATTCTTTGGTACTCCACCACCAATATAAATAACCCCCGACTTTTTCAAAGAGGCTAAATAAGCGGTCTCATAAACATCCTTTAAAACATCAAATTTAATATCAACCCTTCCTTTTCTTTTTCCTTCCGTTAGCGCGATGCCAATAGAAGAATCACCAATCGCCGGGCAATAAATCGGAAGATTATATTTATAAGCAGTATTCAAAATTCCCTCCTCAGGAAATTGGCTTAATTCTTTACCTAAAAGATATAAAAACTCTCTCGTAGAATAAAATCTTTTTTGGTCAAATTTTTCACAAAGAGCAATAATGAAATTATCAGTCTCAATAAACTCTTCTTCACTTGCTAAGGTATCATAAATCCGATCAATTTTATGTTTTCTTAATAAGGCATCATCAACATTTGGGTTACCAAGATAATGATATTTACCTCTTATTTCATGGATATCATGAAAAAGGTTGGCGCCCGTGGAAACTAAACAATCAATCAACCGCTCTTTTATCAAATAGGCGATTATCTTTCTCATTCCGGCAGGCACCATTGCGCCTGCCAAACCGAAAAAGATTATCACCTCGTCTAAAAGCATCTTCTCCCAAATATTCAAAGCCAACGCCAATGCCCTTCCTTGAAAAGAAATCTTTTCCATTTTTTTTAAAACATCATATATTGAATCACTATGATCCACTTCAAAAGGCTTTGTTGGTTCTTTTAAAAATTCTTTTTTCATGGTATCAAAACCGCACAAGCAATTACTGTTGTCCAAAGACCATTTTTATCACCAATCGCTGTTTGGGTAATATTCATTGTCCGATATATTTTGCCCGAAATTTTCCAAATTTCCTTTCTTTCATCATAACTGGTATTTGGATCAAACTCTACTCCTAAAGTTGTTGCTAACATCTGAGCAGCCAGGTCCTCGGCATATTCACCCGCCCTCACCTCTGATTCGCCAAAAGAATGATATTCGGAAAGATAGCCATATTGATTTTTATCTCGAGGAATTGCTACACCCACCGAAGCGGCAATCAACCGGTGAGGTTCATTAGTAGCATTAGTACTCATTACACAAAAGATAATTTCACCGGGAACAATGTACCTCAATCCTTGTTGTTTAGAAATGATTTTACAGCCCGGTGGTAAAATACTTGACACTTGAACAATATTAAACTGGGCAATACCTGCATCGCGTAAAGCAGCCTCAAAAGAAGAAAGACGATCCCGGTGTTTACCAACTCCTTTAGTAAAGAAAACTCTTTTAGGAACCATTTACTTTATTTAAAAAAAATTTGGAGCAGAGCGGATTTGAACCGCCGACCTCCTCGTTGCGAACGAGGCGTTCTCCCACTGAACTACTGCCCCGGCCTTCATTATGTAAAATTTTAATAAAATTTTATTTTTCGTCAAGCGATTTTTATTGATTTTAAAAAATTTTTTTATTAAATTTAATTTATGGAAAATCTTTTTGCTCCTTGGCGAATGGAATATATTGAAAAAGGGAAAAAGGATAGTTGTATCTTTTGTGATGTTTTGAAAGAGAATAATGATGAAAAAAATCTTATTTTAACCCGTTCTTCCCATTCCTTTTTGATATTAAATAAGTATCCTTACAATAATGGCCATTTAATGGTTGTTGCCAATCTCCACAAAAAGGAAATTGAAGAGTTTAATAATGAAGAAATTTTGGATATTTTTTCGCTTTTGTCCAAAGCAATCAGAGTATTAAAAAAAGTTTTGTCACCCCAAGGTTTTAATATTGGGATAAATTTAGGGGAGGTTGCTGGCGCTGGCGTCAAAGATCATTTTCATATTCATATCGTACCCCGTTGGCAAGGTGATACTAATTTTATGCCTCTTCTTTCGGAAACAAAAGTTATTTCCGAACACTTAAGAACTACTTACAATAAACTTATTCCCTATTTTCAATGATTAAAGGAGTAATTTTTGATTTAGATAATACTTTAATTGATTTTGTCAAAATGAAGGATTTGGCAATTGAATCCGCAGTTAATTATATGATTGATGCGGGTCTTAAAATGGAGAAAGAGGAAGTAAAAAAAGAGATTTATAAGATTTATGAAGAAAAGGGGATTGAATACCAAGAAGTTTTTCAGGATTTTTTATTAAGAAAGCTTGGTAAGATTGATTATAAAATATTAGCGGCAGGAATTGTTGGCTATCGCCGGGCAAAGGATTTTAATTTGGTTCCTTATCCCCATACTGAATATACTCTTTTGGAGTTAATTAAAAGAGGTTTAAAATTAGCAGTTGTTTCTGACGCTCCGAAACTGCAAGCCTATTTGAGATTATGCTATTTAGGGTTTTTACATTATTTTGATTGCGTCGTTGCTTATGAAGATACCAAAAAGAAAAAACCTGATAAAGAACCTTTTCTTTTGGTATTAAAGATATTAAATCTAAAACCCGAAGAGGTAATAATGGTGGGTGATTGGCAGGAAAGGGATATTGTTGGTGCTAAATTAGTTGGTATGAAAACCGCTTTTGCCCGATATGGTGATACCTTCAATACTAAAGAGAGTAATGCTGATTATGAATTGAATGATATTATTGAAATTATTAAAATCATTGACCAACTGAATAAAGAAAAATGATTTATGGGATTGGTGTTGATATTGTTGATGTAAAAAGAGTGGAAAAATTAGTTAAAAATAGAAAAAAAGAAAGTCTAAAAAGGGTCTTTTCCGAAGAAGAGATTAAATATTGTGAGAAATTTCAAAAAAACAAATATCTCCATTATGCCGGTCGATTTGCTCTAAAAGAAAGCTTTATAAAGGCAGCTCAACAAATATTTCCTTTAAAAGACATTGAAATAAAAAATATAAATAAAATACCAAAAATCTTTGGTAAAGGAAAGGTAAAAGAATTTTTAAAAGATAAAGAAGTATATTCTTCAATTTCTCATATTGAGAATTACGCAATTGCCTTTTGTTTAATATGCCAAAAAGGTTTCCAACAATAACCGTTGTCAGTATTTCCCTTGCCCTTTTTTTCTGGTTTTTGGCAGTTTTAGAAAAAGAACATAATTTAAAAATAAAGATGAAAATAAAAATAGACAATCTTCCTCCTGATTTATTTATATTAAAACAAACACCTAAAGAAATCCTTTGTGAAATAAACGGCAAAGGTAAAGATTTTTTAAATAATCAGAAATATCTTAAAGAATATAAATTAGATTTTAATCAATTCTTTAAACTGCCAATTGAGAAATTTCCTTATCGTTTTCGTTTATATATCGACTTAGAAAAAAATAAAAATATTAAAGATTTAAAATTAATTTCTTATTCTCCAAATTATTTAGAAATTGAAATTGACAAGATTGCTGAGAAGGAAATAAAAATAAAACCAATTTTAAAAGAAGAAAGGGAGGATTATTTTTTATTAAAAACATCAGAAGCGGAGATAAAAGTAAGAGGGCCAAAAAGTGAATTAGATTTCTTAAAAGAAATTTTAACAGAATCATTAAATTTAAAAAAATTAAAAATATTTTTTGATTCAACTAAAAATCAATATTATACGGAAGCAAATCTCTTGCTCATTAACCCAAATAAAGATTTTTTCCAATTAGAAAAAAATGAAGTGAAAGTGCAATTTTATTTTGTAAAAATCGGGGAAAGGGAATTTAAAAATGTTCCCGTAAAAGTTATTAGTAATCAAAAGGTAAAATTAAATCCTCAAAATTGCCAAATTATAATTAGCGGTCCCGAAAATGTTTTAGAAACCTTACAAACAAGAAATATCAAAGCAATAATTGATGCTACCCATCTTAAAAAAGGGAAGTATCTATTGCCAGCAGAATTTCTTTTACCAAAACAATTATATCTCAAAAAATGTTTACCCCAAAAGTTTGAATTGGAGGTTTTTTAAATGTTGATATTAGGTATTGATACTAGTTGCGATGAAACTGCGGTTGGTGTAATAAAAGATGGTAAAGAAATTTTGAGTAATATTATTGCCTCACAAATTATTCATTCCCAATACGGAGGTGTAGTGCCGGAAGTAGCGGCAAGGGTTCATATTCAAACTATTCTCCCCATTACCGAAATTGCCTTAAAGGTAGCAAAGGTTTCATTAAAAGAGATTGACTTAATTGGTGTGACTAATGGACCAGGATTAATGGGTTCTTTACTTTGTGGTTTATCTTTTGCTAAAGGTCTTGCTTTTTCTTTAAATATTCCTTTTCGTGCGGTAAATCATTTAGTTGGTCATATCTATTCCTTAGTTTTAGAATATGAGAATTTATCATTACCAATGATTGTTCTATTAATTTCGGGTGGTCATACCGAATTATATCTTTTAAAAGAAAACTTGGAGTGTCAACTTTTGGGTGAAACTTTGGATGATGCCTGTGGTGAAGCCTTTGACAAAGTTGCCAAAATGCTTAAGAAACCGTATCCGGGTGGTCCTTACATTGAAAGATTAGCAAAAGAAGGTAAAAGAAATATTAACTTCCCAATTCCAACGTTAAAAAATTATAACTTCTCTTTTTCTGGTTTAAAAACCGCTGTCTTATATTATCTAAAAGAAAATCCTACTTATAATGAAAAAGATGTTGCCCATTCCTTTCAAGAAACAGTAATTGATTATCTACTAGTAGCAATCAATAAAGCATCCGAAGAATTTAATATCAAAAATATTGGCATCGTAGGCGGTGTGGCGGCAAATGAAAGATTAAGAGAGAGACTAAATATTTTGGCAAAAGATAAAAATTATCAAATTTTTATACCAAAAAAAGAATTATGTTTAGATAATGGAGCAATGATTGCCTGTGCTGCCTATTATCAATATCAAAAAGAAGGTCCTTCTGATTTTAGTATCGAAGCCTTTGCCAATTAAATTATGACTGCTAAGAGAATAACAATAATTAGTATTTTTTTAAATATTATTTTATCTTTTTTAAAAATATTTTTAGGAATTTTAGGAAAAAGTGAAGCGATTGTAGCCGATGGAATACATTCCTTTTCTGATTTGATTACTGATTTTGGTGTTCTTTTTTCCCTTTCGCTTTCCCGAAAAGAAAAAGATATTACCCATCCGTATGGTCATTATCGGATAGAAAATCTATCAGCTCTGCTGCTGGCAATAATGTTGATTAGTGTCTCTCTTTATTTAGGTTATAATTCCTTTCTTACCTTTATTAATATTTTAAAAAAGAAAGTTATTAAGGAAATCTCTTTCTATGTATTAACCGGTTCGCTTTTAACGGTCTTCTCAAAAGAAATTCTTTTTAGAATAACAAAAAAGATTGGGGAAAAATTAAATAATTCTCTTTTAATTGCTAATGCTTATCATCACCGTTCGGATGTTTTCTCTTCTATTGCGGTAGCGATTGGCATTTCCTTAGCAATTATTTTTGGAGAAAAATATCTTTTATTAGATCCAATTATCAGTTTTATTTTAATAATAATTATTTTAATAAGTGGTTTTAAAATTTTTATTAAAGAAGGCAAGATTTTAATTGATACTCAAATAGAAGAGAAAGAAAGAGAGAAAATTGAAAAAATTATTAAGGAAAGCAAAGGTGGTAAGTATGCCCATGATATAAGAACAAGAAGAAGCGGTGGGAAAATCTTTATTGATTTCCATCTAAGTTTAGATAAAGACCATAATCTATTTTCTGCCCACGAACTTACCGAAAATTTGGAAAAAGAAATCAAAGAAAAAATAAAAAATGTAGAAGAAGTATTTATCCATTTAGAACCAAAAGAAGATTCCTCAAAAAAAGAAAATTTAGAAGACCTAATCTATCAAAAATTAAAAGAGATAAAAGAAATAAAAGAAATAAAGAGAGTATCTATCTTTCCTTTTTATGATGAATACCAAGTAGATTTAGAAATTAAAATCAAGAAAAATTATCCATTGCCGAAAATTCACAAGATAATTCATAATATTGAAGAAGAACTAATAAAATTAGATTTTATAAAGAAAGTAAACATCCACATTGAGCCATAAAATTTGAAAATATTTAATAATTTTTTATAATTTTTTTATGAAAAGAGATTTAATTTCCTTAAGAGATTTAAATAAAAAAGAGATTATTTTTTTATTTAAAAAAACAAAAGAATTAAAAAAAATTTTTAAGAAAAAGAAGATTTTAAATTTACTTAAAGGAAGAATTGGTGTCCTTATATTTGAAAAACCTTCTTTAAGAACTAGAGTAACCTTTGAAACAGCCTTAAAACAACTTGGCGGTGATTCTATTTATTTAAGTCCCCAGGATATACAAATGGGGAAAAGGGAAAGCATAAAGGATGTTGCTCAAAATCTCTCGCGATGGGTTGATTTAATCATTGTCCGGACATTCTCCCATAATATCACCAAGGAATTAAAAGAATACAGCGCAATACCAATAATTAATGCCCTTGATGATTATGAACATCCTTGTCAAGCACTTGCTGATTATTATACTATCTGGGAAAGAGAAAGTAATATAGAAAGAATAAAATTAGGTTTTATCGGCGATGGCAATAATGTCTGCCATTCCTTAATGCTTGGTGCCAAAATCCTGGGAATTAACATGATAGTAGCAACACCCAAGAATTATGAACCTGATAAGGAAATAATTGAATTCTCAAAAGATAAAGTTATTTTAACTAACGATCCGAAAGAAGTAGTAAAAGAATGTGATTATATCTATACTGATGTTTGGGTCTCTATGGGACAGGAAAATGAAAAAGAGAAAAGAATAAGAGATTTTCAGGGGTTCCAAATTAACTCCGAATTATTAAAATTAGCAAAGAAAGATTATAAAATTATGCACTGTTTACCTGCTCACCGGGGCGAAGAAATTACTGATGAGATATTAGATAGTAAAAATTCTATCGTCTTAGACCAGGCAGAAAATCGTCTCCATATTCAAAGAACATTAATCTTATATCTTTTAAATCTCATAAAATTCCGTTCTTCTATCAAAAAATAGGTCATTTTTATCGGTTACTTTTTTATCTTTAGCCTCATTAATATTAACTTTCACAAGTTTTAAAGTCTCTTCATTTTCTACTTTTATTAAAATTTCACCTTTTGGTGAGACAATCTGGCTTTTTCCTAAAAATCTCAATTCTTTATCTCCTCTTTTTTCTATGCCGATTCTGTTAGCCAATATCCAGAATATATGGTTTTCCAACGCTCTTACCTGCGTAATTAATGGTGCATAAGGTAAAATCAAATTAGAGGGATGACAAATAATTTCTGCTCCTTTTATTGCTAGTGTCCTCGCAGCCTCTGGAAAGAAATAATCAAAACATATTAAAGTGCCAATTTTTAAGTTATTATACTCAAAAATCCCTAATTTTAAATTTCCTTTGGCAAAAAAATCCTTTTCATCTTTAAAAAGATGGATTTTTCTATATAACAAATAACTTCCATCAGGTGCGACGACTAAAGAGGAATTATAAAAATTATTATTTTCTTTTTCTAAAAATCCTCCAGCGATAATTGAATTGTAATTTTTTGCCAAATATTTTAAAAAATGATAAGTCTCGCCTTCTACTTTTTCTGATAAGTTAAAAATTTCTTTTCTATCTAAAAAAAGATAGCCAGTAGAAAATAGTTCAGGTAAAACAATTATTTTTAAAGAGTTATTATCTTTTAACTGCGAAAATAAACTTTCTACCTTTTTAAAATTTCTCTCTTTATCACCCCAATAGACATTAAACTGACAAAAACCAAGAAGTATCTCCATAAAATTTATTATAATAAATATTTAATAAAAAATCAAATTATTTAATAATTATTTGATTTTACATAACTTATAAAATTTTTGCGACAATTTAATTTGTCGCATTTTTTTCTTGACTTATTAAATTTTTTTGTTATAATTTAATATATGCCAGGTTTTAAGGATGGAAGTTTAATAAAAGATAGATATCAAGTTTTATCTTTTTTAGGCGATGGTTTATTTAGTGAGGTTTATAAGGTAAAAGATCTAATTAGTGATCGGGTTATTGCTTTAAAAATATTAAAACCTGAATATAAAGAAAAACCTGAATATTATTCAAGGATTTCTAAAGAGTTTTATTTTCTTACCCATTTTAATCATCCCAATATTATTGCCGTTTTAGATTTTAATTATTCGGATGACTCTTTACCATTTTTTACAATGGAATATTTTGAAGGATTACCTATTGATAAATTTTTCTCCAATGGTTATAATGATGATTTACTTTTAGTTCTTGTTGAAATTTTAAAAGTTTTAGATTTTATCCATTCTTTTTCGGTAATCCACGGAGATTTAAAACCTGAACATATTCTTGTTTCAATAAAAATTGATAAATATAATGAAAAGGAACCGGTTATAAAATTATTAGATTTCGGATTTACTGAAAAAATTGCACCCCTTTCATTAGAAATTGGTGGAACTATCGGCTATTGCGCACCAGAACTATTAAAAGGAACTTATATTGACCCACGAACTGATTTTTATTCTTTAGGAGTTATTTTGTATGAAATTATCACTCAAGAAGGCCCTAAAAAATATTCTTTTAATATCTTAAAATTCTTAGAAATGATTATCAAAGAAAAACTTCCTTTCTGTGAAGAATTAGCAAAAAAGAATAATTTACCAATTCCTCCAAAAAAATTCTCTTTGTTGGTCCATAATTTGATATCTTATAATGTAAATAAAAGACCAAATTATGCCTACGAAATTTTTGAGATTATAAAACCCTTATTAAAAAAAGAAAAAACTATTGAATTTAAAACCTATCAAAAAAGAATAAATCCAACAAGTTTTATCGGTCGCGAAGAATTTTTAGAAAAATTAAAGAATCTATTTAAGGAAGTTAAAGAAGAAAATAAAAGTAAATTTGTTTTAATCCTGGGCGAAAGAGGAGTTGGTAAATCAAGATTAGCACAAGAGTTTAAGTACTTTGCCCAAGTAGAAAATGCACTTACTTTTAATTTTACCGGTGGTTCTCTTGGCGGACGTTATATCTCACTCTTAGAACAATTTATAAAAACTTTTTCTTTATATAATAAAGAATTACTTAATTTTAAACTTAACTTAGAAGAATGGGATATTGAGACTGCTCAAAAAGAACTTTTAACCCTCTACGAAATAATCTTTCAAACAATTATTGATATAAGAAAAAAAGAAAACCGCCCAATTTTCTTATTCTTTGATGATTTAGAATTAATGGACGGACTTTCTTTAAATCTTTTTAGATATATCACCTATGGCTTAGAAAAAGAAGGAATTTTTGTTTTGGGCTGTTCGCTAAAAGAAGAAAGACTTCTTGAATTCTCCTCTCTCTTTAAAAAGAAGGAGACCTTTTCCTTAATTGAACTTCCACCATTAGACGAAGAAGAAACTTTCCTTTTAATTAAAGATTTACTTTCTCCTTGTGTTAATTTGGAAGAATTTAGTAATGCCCTTTATCATCTTACCGGAGGAAATCCTTTATTTATTATTGAAATAATTTATCACCTTTTAGAATCGGAGATATTAATTTTTACGGATGGAAAATTTATTTATAATAAAGAGAAATTTGAAAAGTTTTTAAAAGACTTCACTGCACTACCAACAAATATTTCAACAATTATTAAAAATCGGGTTAAAAGATTATCCAAAGAAGAATTAGAAATTTTAAGAATCGGTGCTCTTTTCGGTAAACCCTTTTCCGATGAACTTATTAAAAAGGCGTTAAATTATAAAGAAGAGTTTATCTATAAAAAAATTCAATCTTTAATCAATAGTAATTTTTTAAAACCAATAAAATCAGAAAGAGGTGCAAAATATTATTTCACTTCTAAGATATTGGAAGTAATTATTCAAGAGGGAATTTTTTATGAAGAAAGAAAAGAGTATCACCAAAAAATTGCTAACTCCTTAGAACTGTTAGAAGATAAAAATAAAGAAGAAGTAATCTTTGATTTAGCCTTCCATTATGCTCAAGGAGAAAATCAGCAAGAAGCACTATATTATAATAGTTTAGCAGCCGAAAAGGCAAAAAATTTATCTCTATTTAAAGAGAGCCTAATTTTTTATGAAATGAAATTAAAATTCTTACCAAAACAAGCAAAAGCAATAGAAAGAATTAATACATTGGAAGAAATTGGTAAATTACGGGAATTATTAGGAATGTATAATGAAGCAATTGACACCTATAAACAAGCAATTAGCGTTGCCTTCAGTGATAAAGAAATTTTAGAGGAAAAAGGTATCATTAGTAAGTTTTTAAGAAAACAAGGAGTGGCCTCCCTTCTTTTAGGAAAATATGAAGAGGCAATTAATTATTTTGATGAAGGGCTAAATTTTGAAAAAGATTTAAAAAGTGAATTGGCAATAAAACTATTAACCGATAAAGGTTTTGCCTTGATCAAAACTAATAGATTAACAGAAGCAGAAAAAACTTTAGAAAGGGCACTCAATTTAAGTAATAATTTAAAGAAAAAAATTGAAAAAAGAATAAAGGCAAGTATTTATTATAATTTAAGCATTTTATATTGGTATCAAGGAAAATTGGACGATGCTTTAAGAATTATGAAAAATGTTATAGAAATGGGAAAAGATTTTGAACCAGTGTTATACAATCGTTTTGAACAATTTTATGCCAGTTTACTCTTTACGAAAGGAGATTTAGAAGAAGTAGAAAAAATTTATAAAAAATCCTATGAAGAAAGTTTAGAAAGAAAATCAGTAGCAAATATCATCTCCTCAGAAATTGGAGTAGGCTCAATTTTAGGAACAAAAAATGAGTTTGATAAAGCAAGATATTATTTTGAAGAAGCCTTAAATAAAGCAAAAAGAAGTGGCATGATTGAACAAGAAAGAACCTGCTTAATAAATCTTGCTGGTTTATATTCTTTTTATGATTGGCAAAAGGCAGAAGAGATTTATCAAGAATTAATAGAAATTTATGAAAAACAACCAAAAGATTACTATTATTATGCTATAAACTTAAATTATCTTGAACTATTAATTAAAATGGGAAAATTAAAAGAGGCAGAAAATATTCTCAATACCTTAGAAAATATAAAAGAATCAATCCAAAAATTTGAATTAGATTACCATTTAAATAAATCAAAAATTCTTTATTATTTGGCACAGGGTGATCTTTCTCAGAGTTTTTCTTATTTTGAAGAATTAAAAAAACAGGCAGGAAAAATAATTAAGAAAGATGAAATTGATTTTTATTTATTTTCTGGTGAATTTTATCTTCTGTTTGGCGAAATCAAAAAAGCAAAGGAGTGTGCGGAAAAGGTTTTATCAATAATCTCGGAAAAAAGTGAAATCTTTGCCTATTTAAATGGTGAAAGACTATTAGGAGTTTGCCAGATGCTTCTTGGCAAATTAGAAGAGGGAAAAGAAAAATTATTTTCAGTTATTTCTCAATATAAAAAACTAAATATAAAATATGAAATAGCAAAAACATTGCTCTTTTTAACAATGGGCTATAAAAAAATTCCTGAAAATCCAGTTTTTCTATTAAGTGAAACTATTGGATTTAGAATATTGGATAACAAAGAATTACAATCTTTAAAATCTTATTTAGAAGAAGCAAAAGTTATTTTTGAAGATTATAAGGCAAAGATGGATTTGGAATTTATTGATTTATTAGAAAAACAGGTTAAAGAATTAGAAAAGAGCGGAACATTAAAAGTTTCTGAAAGAAGTCAATATCTAAAAATATTTTATCAGATTTCGGAAATTATTAATTTAGGTGTTGAAAAAGAAGACTTTTTTGAAAAAATTATTGATTTAACAATTGATGCGACTGGTGCGGAAAGGGGGATTTTGTTCTTATTTCACCATGATAAATTAACACCGGTCGCAGCAAGGGCAATTGACCATTCAACCTTAGAAGATGCGACACAGATATCAATGTCGGCAATAAAAAGAATAAAATATGTACCTGAACCAATTTTAGTAAGTGATGCCTTAAATGATCCAAGATTTAAAAATGCCAAGAGTGTGATTTTAAATAAAATTCGTTCATTATTATGCGTTCCTTTAAAAACAAATGATAAAATTATTGGTGCGATATATTTAGATTCAAGGATAACTTCCCATATTTTCTTTGAGGAAGATAGAAGTTTATTAATGTCTATTGCCCATCTTCTTGCTGCGACAATTGATAGATCAAGTATCTTTACCAGAATACAAAGGGATGCAATAATTTCTCAAGAAAGATTAATAATTGATGAAAAAACAGGTTTTATTTTAGGAAAATCAAAACAGATGAAAAAAATCTACGAAATAATAGAAAAAGTCGCACCAGCAGAATGCACTATTCTTTTGACCGGCGAAACCGGAACAGGAAAAAATGTCCTTGCTGAATATATCCATAATAAAAGTAAAAGAAGTGGAAAGAAATTTTATACAATTAATTGTGGCGGTCTTACAGAAACGCTCTTTGAATCTGAACTTTTTGGTCATGTAAAAGGGGCATTTACTGGCGCAGTTAGAGATAAAGAAGGTTTATTAGAAATGGCTGACGGCGGAACAATCTTCTTAGATGAAATATCCAATATACCTTTAAATACCCAACCAAAGATTTTAGAATTTTTAGAAACGAAAATAATTAGAAAAGTTGGTAGTACTGAAACAAAAAGAGTTGATGTGCGACTTATCTGCGCCACTAACAAAAACTTAGAAGAGGAAGTAAAAAAAGGAACATTTAAAGAAGACCTTTATTATCGGATAAATGCAGTCACTATCCATTTACCACCATTAAGAGAAAGAAAAAGTGATATTCCCCATTTTGCTAACCATTTCTTAAAAAGATTTTCTCAAATTTATAATAAACAAATTATTGGCTTTGAAGATTTAGCAATTTCTGTATTAATGGAATATCCCTGGCCAGGAAATATTAGAGAACTCCAAAATTTAGTCCATTACGCAGTTGTTGCGGCAACTAAAAAAAGAATTTCGGTAGATGATTTAATAACAATCAAACCACAATTATCAGAAATACTCCAAAAAATAAATATAGAAAAGATAAATAGAAAAACTTTATCAAAAGAAGAAATTATTGAAGTATTAAAAAATACAAAAGGCAATGTAACCCACGCTGCCCAACAATTAGGTATCCATAGAAGACAATTACAAAGATTAATAAAAAGATACGAAATTAACCGAGCCCAATTTAAAGAATCTCTATAAATGTCGCACTATAAAAATATTTAATTTTATATAACTTATAAAATTTTTAATAATTATCTAAAATTTTTGTCGCATTATAAATTTTTTTAAATTTTTTATTCTTATAAGTCATTAATTTTCAATTTATTATTTAATATTATATTTGGTATAAATAATGTAATATATAATTGAACTCAAAAGGGAGGTTATTATGTTTGGAGTATTTGTACCTCCTTCGCCTCTACCAGTTCCTCCAAAATAGAGGCTCTCCGATAGATAGGGCAGGGTTTTAAAACCCTGCCCTTTTTTATTTTTATTTAATTAATCCAAGCCAATCTCTTAATAAAAATTGTAATCTACCTAAAAGTAAGGAAACCCTTGCCATCACAGTAAATCCAAAAGAAGCGCCAAAACCAATCATTAAAAAGACTATTCCACATTTTGCTAATATTTTAGAAACCCCTTTTTGCTCTCTTGAGAAGAAGAAATAAATTATGGTAGAAATAATTCCGAATAAAGATATAATACTACCAATTAATAAATCTTTTCTCTCTAAGATCTTTGGCGTTAACAAACTTCCTTGTATCTGTCTAATGATATTTGCCTGAAAGATTGCTGGAATTGCTACTCCTGAGCCATAGCCTAATAAAAAACCAATCGGAATCCTTATCATCCAAGAGAGATTTTTAAAGAAAACTGAAAAATATAAAACTCCCAAAAAAGCAGGAATTAGATTTATTAAATTTCCCTGTTTAAAGACTGGAACGATTAAATCGGGATATAAGAAATTATGCCAAGTAATCGCGATTGTATAACCAACGGAAACACCGACAAATATATGCTCGGCAAATTTATAAAAGGGATTATCACCATACAAGAAGGAGAATATAAATAAAGTTAAAATTGCACTTATCCAGGTCCAAATATCTAAAGAAATATTCATTTTCTCCTCCTTAAAAAGAAATAACCAATATTGCCAATTATTACTAATATCATAATTATAAGATGGGCAAAAGATTGGGAATCCATAAGTTGGGTAGCGCTTTTAAAGGCCTTAGAATATCCATATTTTTCTACTAAATACTCATATTCAGAAGCGCCTTTTAACCCTGATAAAAGACCGGTCAATTGACCTGATTGCAAATAAGGATAGGCATCCGCTGCGGAAACTGCTGTTACACCAGCACCGATCTTCACTCCGTATCTTGTCTGGGCATAGGCAATCCAATCGCCATATCCTGGTGAACCAGCAGAAAGACTTACCATAAAAGGAATATCTTTATAAGTCTCTACTTTTAATGCTAAGGGCAAACTTTCTAAGGGATTTTTATAATAATCGGTTGGAAAGGTCTCTTTTAAACTTCTTCCTAATCCTAAAATCACTGCGGTTATTCCTGGCTTCCAACCAAGAAAGATATAGTCTTTTCCATATTCTTTATTATATTCACTGGCTATCATTTTTAATCCCTCTTCACCAATTCCCACGCCAGTAATCCATAAACCAAGAACAATAACTGGAATATTTTTGGAAAAGCAATGTCTCAATATTGAAATATACATTGGATACAATTCCGGCATTGATTGGGGATCAAAATCAATTGAAATTAAAACTGGTTTCTCACCCTTTAAATTATCAATCGCCTTAAATAAATCAAGAGTTCTTACTGAAACTTTTGTTGTCAAATTGAGAGGATAAAATAAGGGGAAGATAACAAAGATTGCTAAAATTAAAAAGATAATTCTTCTTGGTATTTTAGTCAAGAATTCTAAGATTTTCATAATTACCTCCGGCCACCGAGCCAGCCTCTTTCAATTCCTAAAATTATTTTAAGAGAAGTAGCAATTACGCCTAAGGCAACACCAAAAAGGATTCCCCTTTTTGCTGCCATATTGGGAACTGATAATAACCACTCAGCAATGGAAGGAAAATGGGGTGAAATCCAATTACCAATTGGCACCATTCCCAACATCACAATAAAGGCAGCAATTAAAAGTAAGGTCGCCTCAATAGTCCTTGCTCTAAATGCCCGATAAGCAGCCGAAGCCATATAAAAAGCCAAAATAGAAAACATTGTTGCTCCTAAGGGAACTAAAATATTATTAAAAATCGTGCGTATCGGCGCCTTCGGCCCAATTCCAAAAACAAGACCCAAAACCGCGGTAACTACTAATGCCAATAAAGTAAAGATACTATAAATATATCCACTTTTCCTTCTTTTTACTGTCTCAATATGTCGCAAAGAGATACTTCTTACACCTAAAACCAAGGCAAAGGCTGAGATTATCCTTATCCATTTTATAATAGTATCAAAAAATTGTTGGGATATTGGATGGGGAGAAAAAAATTGGAGAATCATTAAAATACCCATTATAAAACAAAGACCTAATGGTAAACTTCTTTGCATAAAACCTCCTTTATTTTAAGAAACATTAAAAAATTCAATTATCTTGGAAAAGAATGAAAATGAAGGAAGATAAGAGAGTAAAAGTAATAAAGAACCGATAAGCAAAATAAGGAGAATAATCAATTTTCCATAATCTTGTCCTTTTAAAGAACCTAATAAAAGCGGTTCTCTGGAAAGATAAGCAGAGGCAGCATAAAGTTCTTCACCAATTAAAGTATAATCACAGGCAACAATAAAAAAAGGTAGTTGGGGAACCATATCAGTTCCGGCAATCTGGATAGCACCAGTAGCAGCACCTGTTTCTGCTAAGATTAATGATTCGGCATAAAAAGTTCCTAAAAAGAAGTTTGTTGCTGGCTTTTCCCTTACCATAATACCATCAACCGCTGCAGTAAAGGCAAATTGACTATCAGTAATATAAAAGATATTACCCTCTTTGAAAGCATCAGGTCTGCCAACATTACTATAAGCCTCCTTCACCACTTCGTAAGCAACTGTGTAAACCAATACATCCCGATTAGGAACTAATAAAGTAGTTTCATATTCAGCAGTTTTCTTAGCAACCTCACCAAGGATATTTAAAGCAGCAATGGTAGCAATATCAGCCACACTACCAATTCCGGGCACAAACAAAATTGGTTTTCCCATTTCCGTTGCCCGACCAACCGCCTCTTCCACCGCATCTAAACCACTTATTCGCCTAATAAAAAGCCTCTCTCCTTTTCTTGCCTTTTTAATAAAATAAAGAATAAAAAAAGAAAAGATAATAATGCCAACCAAGACATTAATTCGGGCGGTATTAAAAAATTGTGCCTTAGCAATCGCCGAAGAAATATTAGAAAAGATTTTAAAAGTATCTCTTACACCAACAATTTGATAGGTATAGAGTTTTCCTCTCATCACTTTATCATCAAGAAAACTCCTCTCTTCTTTTGTCAACTTGCCAATAAGAGAAAATTCTTTACCTTCTTCTTTCCGATAGACTTCGTAATAATCAACCGCTGCTGGTTTTTTAATAAGAATTGTCAATGAATTACCAGCATCATTGGGAGTATCAAGAACTTCTATCTCCAAGGAAAAAATTAAACTAAAGATAAATAAATTAAATAAAAGAATTTTTCTTCTCATAAAATAAATATTATTAAAAGAGTTTAAAAATTCAAGTTTTAAAATCTCTAAGGTAATTTAGGCAATCTCCAAGGCGGTATAGGAGATAGCCCCCTATCCAATATACTATTTTTATCTAAGTATTTTATTTTACATTACTTATATAAAATTTTATCAAAATAAAAAGTTTCCTATAAGGAAAATTTTTTTATTATTTTTTTTCTTTACAAATACAGGGAATCTTTTTACATTTTGGGCAACTTTTCTTGTATTTCTTGATTGCCTTCTCTAAATCAATTTGGTATAAACTGGCAAGAGAAGTAAGCCAGGCAAAGACATCGGCAAACTCTTCTTCCTTTGCTTTTTTATTGCCCTTTCTTAACGCCTTTGCCAATTCACCAACCTCCTCACAAAACCAAAGAAAAGTTCTCTCTTTTCCTCTTTTCTTATCTTTCTTATAATATATCTTTTCAATTAACTTCTGAAATTCTTTTATCTCCATAATTAAAATCTAAATAATACCCACATATTTATGTCGATTGATTGGATTTTATCCTGTTTTAGAAGATTTTTAGAATTAGAATAGGAAGTATTTAAGCCAATCTGAGTATAAGTAGAAAGTTGATAGGAAAAGGAAAGGGAAAGATTGTAATTACCAGAGCGAGAAAGAAAGGTCTTTTTCAATTCTCTTAGATAATAATTTTCGTTTAAATTGTAATTAAAATTACCAGAAAAATTGATATCTTGAGTCAATTTTATTCTTTTGAAGAAAGGTATTTTTATTCCCTCTTTTAAAGAGAAACTATAAGAATAGGAAAGGGAGAAACCTTTATTTTCATTGTAATTTTTAATATTGCTTAAAGCATTATAATTGTAGCCTTTATTATAATTGATATTTATTGTTGTGTTCATTCTATTTTTAAAATTAAGTTGCCAACCAATTAATGGTGAAAAGTTGTAATTAATATTTTCATTTCTTTCTTCCAAAATAAAACTACCATCCGGTGCCAAACGAGAAGAAAGACTTTTCCGTCTCTCAAATTTACTATTTATCTGGGAAGAGGAAAGGAATTTGGTAAATAATTTTTCTAAATTACTAATTGTAATATCAAGAGTAGGAAATTTTATCTCTTTGCTTCCTTGTCGTGATGAAAGACCGTAAAAACTCTTTTCCCAATTTTTTTCATAATTCCACCTTAAAGAAAGATTAGAAATTTTAAAAGAACTACCTAATCCCAAAGAATATTCTCGATCCCTTGCCCTTAGTGATGAATCATACGGAAGATTCTCAGAAAAACCAAATTGGTATAAGAGGTTTGGGCGAAAATCAATGCGGGGATATTCACTTCCCCTTGAAAAATTATAATCAAAGTTGATAGCATCAAAGTAATTGCTAATTTTTTCTAATTTAAATTTCTCAAAAAGTTCTGGTAAATCTAAATCGGTTCCAAAATTAAAGGAAAAGTCATTACTTATTCTTCTCTGATTAGTATAAGTATCACCCCGCATTCTTTCCCGACCCTCATCATAACTACCATCAATAGAAAAATTAGGTTCTAAGATTTCCAATAAGGAAAAGTTATAAGAAATTCCAATATCCCGCGAAAATCCTTCATCAACTCCTAAGAAAGTGCGTTTTTCTTTCATTATTCCAGATTTGAAAACACCAAGCCGATTAAAATAATTTCCACAAGAATATTCAATATTTAAATCAGAAATTGGTGAATAAGTAAGACCATAAGAAAAACCAGCACTCTTTGTCAAACTCTTAGGTTGACTAATAAAAGTATCGCTCTCTTTCGAACGATTTTTTCTTTTACTCTCATTATCACTTAAAGAAAGGGAGAGAGAGATATTATTGGGAAAAAGACTTATCTTCTCATCTTTTATTTTTATTCCCAAATCGGGTGAGATATTATAAGAAAAACTTTGGGAGAAAGTATTACTACTATCAATAGATAATGGCTGATTACTAAAACCAAACCGTTTAGCAAAAGAATAAGAAAAGGCATCAAGACTATATTTTAAAAAGGGATTTTGCGAACTTTTGCTTCTTCTTAAAGAGAAATTGTAACTTTCACTACCGCTTTTTCCTTCAAAGATATTATCTTTTAAAATCAAATCGGGAATACTTGGGGAATAATAGGGCTTAGAAAAAGAACCGGTTTTATTATAACTTAATGGCAAAGAAAAACCAATCATAGAAAGATAGGGAATTTTTGATAGGTCTAAAGAGGAATTGAGAGAGTAGTTCAAGTTATCATTACTGGGAGGAGTTGGCGCTTGGGTCAATCTGGAAAAGAAGGGGTTCTGTTTTTCAATATTAAAACTGGTATTAAAACCAATATTGGGAATACTAATACTATTATTAATACCATAAACAATTCCGCTTTCGTTCTTTGGTTTATTTACCCTTAAATCATTAAACCAAACATTATAACTAATTTTGGAAGATAATAGATTGCAAACTCCTAAGGCATAATAACGGACATTATTTAAAGAAGGCTCTCCCCTAATTTTTATCTCTTTAAAATCTCTGCCAATCTTTGCTAAGGGTAAAGAATCTAAAGAGATTTGGATTTCGTACCAATCTTCACCATAAGGAACTTTTCTTATTTTATAAAAACCCTCTTTTTCTATTAATAATGGTAAAGTAAGAGAATAGAAATTACTACTATCAAGTCCAATTCTAAAATATACCATTATTGCCCTTTCCTCAATCTCCTTTGGTTTATGAAAATAAAAACTTATCTGCGAATATTTTCTTAAATCTTGACCAGTTCCTAAAAACATCTCGGTAATACAAGTATCGTAAGGAAAAAGGGAATCAATCTCTAAACAGAGGCTTGCTTCATAATAAAGACCTCTGATATCCTTTTTCACTTTAAAGGGCGAAGTGTAATTGGGCATATTCTTGTTAGATATAGAATATATCCTTGCCTTGCTTATTAAAGTATCAACCTCTTTTGATAAGAATCTTGGTCGCTTCCATCTTACACCACTAAATTTTATTGAGTAAATTCTCATCTTAAAGGGTTTAGTAAAATTATGGAAATAAAGAGCCAATTTTCTTATCTCATTAAGATTTGGTATGCCGATTATTGTATCGGGCATTCTTAATGGTATTGTTAAAACCTTCCAATTATTATAAAGTTCTTTTATATTCTTACTATTCAAAGAAAGGGTATAAAAAAAATAATGATTATTTCCTTTCCCATCAAAACCGTTAAAATCAATATCTTCACTATTTAATATAAAGTTCTTCTCCGTTCCCATGGGATTAAGATAAAAGTGATAATCATCATTCTGGTCATCCTCTTTAATATTTAAAGTGTCAATACCAAAAACTCCGTCTAATCCGCAATCCTCATCCGGCTCCAATTCATTATTACCATTTTTATCTTCCGTATCAAAAAGATTATTATAACCAACGATCCGCCCGTCCTTCGTCCTTCTCGGTACATCTTCTTCCAAATAGGAAGCCAAACTAAAAGAAATATAACCATCATAATCACCACTATCAATCCGAAAGACCATTTCTAAATTTTCATAATTCTCCAATTGAAGATAACTACCACGACTTAAAGCTTGACAAAGGCCAAACCATTCATTATTACTATTTTCCTTATTAACTTCAATTATTAAATAATTATCTTTTTCTCTTCCCTCTTCACCAATCTGACTACCAAAAATTGAATCTCTTCTAATATAATTCTCTTCTCTGGGATTTTTAATCTTCGGAAAACTTTTTATAAAATGATGGGTATCACTAAAATAGGGAATTGGTGCAAAAAAGAAATAAGAGCCTTTCATTTCTAAGGGATGTTCTAAAGAGGTCTCTTCAAAATTATCAATATAAGCATTATTAAGGGTATTACTATTTTTAAAAGAACTGGCAATTTCACCACTTGCTTGGCAGCGCAGGAAATCAAAATCTTTTAAATAAGAAAGATTAAAAGAGAAAATTCCTTTATTAAAAGGCTCATAACCAATCTCTGGTTTATCAGTATAACTTCCTTCACTGCGTAAAAGGAAAGAAGAGCCTAATTTTAGATTTTCAAAAAGTTTTGTTTCTGCTCGAAAACCACCAAAACTTTTTGCGGTAGGAGCAAAAAAGGGTAATTGCTCAAAAGTCACTTTAATTTCGGCATCGGGCGGTAGTTTTAAAAAAGTTATCTTACCAGTTTTATAATCAATCGTGTAATCACTTCCTTTTTGGGCTAAATTACCATTAATATAAACTTTCTCACTATTTTCAATAATATCAGTTGTTCCTAAAAAAAACTCTTGAATACTACTGGCATATTCTACTACCATTAAATATTTTCCACCTTCACCATAAGAAAGAGGCTCTTTAAAATAGATAATGGAATCCCTAATCGAAAGTTTCTCATTATTAAAAGGATAAAGATAAGGAAAAACTATTAAGCCATAACCACTTTGAAAATAGGGAAAATTAATTTCACCATCATTATCGGGATCCAAACCTAAAATCTTTAAAAAACTCTCACCTTTATAATCTCCCTCCGTCTCATACTCAGTAAAATAACTACCCGATATTCTAAAAATCTTTGCTTTCTTTATCTTCACATTCTTTTCTCCTAAATAATAAATATTTCTTAAATTATATTTAAAAAGGGATGAATTAATATCAAAACGCTTTTTCTTAATCAGTTTTAAGATAAGTAGCGAATCTTCATATCTTCTGCCACCAATGGTCTCACCATCCAAAGTGGTGTAAAAACAGGCGAGATTACCATTATCAACAGAAATATTAAGTTCAATAACTGGTATCTCACCATAAGGTAAAATTATCAAAGTCCTTAAATAATAGTCTTTATTTATCACCAACCTAACAAATCCTGCTTTTATTCTTTCATCCGGATTTACTGGCAAAGAATCAGGAAAATTCGGATAGATTGTTGCCAAACACCTTAAGGCATTTGTTTGGATATCATTATAGGGATTACCATCGTCATAAAAGAGTTGGAGATCATTTATTTTTGACAAAATATCGGGATTGGTATCAATAATAAAAAATTTATATTTGGCATATTCATAATCATAAAAAGTATCAATCTTTATACTTGCCTTACCTTTAAACTCCACATCCTTTTTCTCTGACTGTTCCCGGGAAGCAACTACATAAAAATCAATCGGTCCCAAGGCACCTTCGGACCTTAAACCAAAAAGACCCTTATGACTGGGAATATCACCGGTATATCTCGTGGCAGGAAAACCAAAACTAATATCACCACCTTCCAGTTTTCTAATTATTTCATCTTCTGTTCCGGTATAGATAACACTTATCCTATTCTTTGCCTCCATTCTTCTTGAATCGTGGTCAATATTTATCTTTGTTTTGCCACCAATCTCACCGGTCACCGTCAATTTTAACTCCTGATTCATTTTTAATTCGGGCAATATTGGAGCAGAAGGTCTTTGATAAAAGGGAGAAGAATAGAGTGTCTGCCGACCGCCAAAGGTAATCCGGTCTTCACCCGAAATCTTTATCCTACTCTCGCCAAAAAGGGGTAAAGTGGGAAGTTCAATTACTGGAATCAAACCGGACTGATAACCAAAACTTTTCTCATAACTCCGCTTCTTTTCTTGATAAAAACTAAACAAAAATTTCTCTTTCAGGCTCCTTTTTAAATATTCTTCCAAAGGTTCAACGGAGATAACTCCTAAAAAAACTGAATCCCGCCATTTTTCAAGATAAACCAAGTTTCTTTGGAAATCAAACCGCAACCGCAAAGTATCAGAAAAATTTTCTCCCAATAAGAAAGAGGAGAAAAATAAGAAAACTAAAAGAAGAGACCTAAACATTCTTATCAACTTTCTCTTTAACAATTATTGATAACACTCTCTCTAAAATACCTTCCCAATCTAATTTCTCCTTTTTAAATAACTCCTCTCTTTTACCAACACCTAAAAATTTGCTTTCAAATCCAAAGTTAAATATTTTTTTAAAAGGAAAATTGCTTTTTATATATTCACCAAAACCACCTTCTTTAAAATTATCTTCAATGACAAAAATTGGTAGATCTTCTTTAAATAAATCTTTGTAAAAATCAAAAGGAAAGGGCTTTATCACCTTTGCGTCAATTAAGGTGAAATTAATATTCTTCTCCTCCAATTTCTTATTTACTTCCATTCCAATTTTTGTTCCAAAACCAAGACCAATAATAATTCCCTCTTTTCCTTCTTTCAATATTTCAGGCTCAATTTTCCCTTTATTATTTTTAAATTCACCTTTATCCTTTGGATAACGAATAAAAACTGGTGAGTTTTTTTCTAAAGCAAAATAGAGCATTTCTCTCAAATCCTCTAAGAAATAGGGAGCAAAAAAAGTGATGTTGGGTAAAAATCTTAAATAACTGATATCGTAAACTCCTTGGTGGGTCTCACCATCATCCGGTACACAACCGGCTCGATCAATTAGAAAAAGGATGGGCAAATTATGTAATAGACAAGAATTTATTAATTGGTCATAACCCCTTAATAAAAAAGTTGAATAAATACATAAAATTGGTTTTACCTTCTTTAATGCTAAGCCACAAGCAAAATTAATAGCCTGTTGTTCACAAATTCCACAATCAAAAAATCTTTCTTTGAAATTTTCGGAAAATTCTTTTAAACCGCTTCCTAACCTCATTCCCGGAGTAATCACGACAAAATCTTTTCTTTCTTTTGCCATTTCACAAAGAATTTTGCCAACGTATTCATTATAAAATATTCCGCCTTCTTTTTCTTCTTTACCTGTTTTTTCTTCTTTACCAGTTATTCCGTGATAATATTCTGGATTTTCTTCGCTTTTTTTATAACCTTTGCCTTTCTTCGTTAAAACATGAACTAAAATTGGACCTCTCATCTCTTTTACTTTTTCAAAAATTTTTATTAAAGAAGATAAGGAATGACCATCAATTGGTCCGAAATAACGAAAACCAATCTCTTCAAAGAAAGTAGTTGGTAAAAATATCCTCTTTAAACTTCTCTCTAACCTTTTTAAATACTCTTCACCTTCGATCCGTAATTTTCCCGGCAGGATATTTAAAAAAGTTTTTAACTCTTTTTTTAGACTTAAATATCGCTTATCAGTAATAATTTTATTTAGGTATTTACTAAAAGCACCTTGCGTCTTACTGATTGACATCTCATTATCATTAAGGACAACAATCATATCAACTTGTAAAAATCCGGCGTAATTTAGTCCTTCAAAGGCAACACCACTCTGAATTGAACCATCACCAATTACCACGATAACCTTTTCTTCTTCCTTTTTAAAAAGAGCAAGACCGACGCCAACGGAAATGGTATCACCCGAATGACCAGAGGAGAAGATATCATATTTACTCTCTTCTCTTTTGGGAAACCCGGCAATACCGCCCATCTTTCTTAAATTCCTAAATTCCTTTGCCCTTTCCGTTAAAATTTTATGGGTATAACATTGATGACCGACATCAAAAAGAATTTTATCTTTCTCCAAATCGAAAACATAATGTAAAGCAATTGTCAACTCAACAACTCCTAAATTAGCAGATAAATGACCGCCATTATTCTCAACCACTTCAATAATATATTCTCTAATTTTCTTTGCCAAATCATTCAGTTCCTTTATAGAAAGTTTTTTAATCTCCTGATGGTTAATCTTTTCTAAATCCATCTTCCAAAAGTTTTTTATATTTCTCTTTTAATTTTGAAAGAAAAGGAAGTTTTTCTTTATCTTTAATATCATCTTCAATTTGGAAAAGCATTCCATAGTTCTCGCCACAAAATGTATATTTTTCTATTTCTCTTTTTTTTAGATTTAATAATAAACCAGCAATTTGATAAATTGCTTTAAAAAGAGAGGCGGTCTTTTTCTTTATTATCCTTTCATATTCGTTTTTATTTCTTATCTTTTTAGTTATATCTTCAAATTCACCCCAAACTAAATCGCTTGTTGCTTTTGTTATAATTTTAAGAATTTTTATCTTTAAAGAATTTTTTATCTTAATATCACTTAAAATTTGAAAAGCCAAAGAGAATAAAGCATCACCAATCAATATTGCCTTACCTTCACCAAAAACTTTATGGGTAGTTAATTTTCCCCGACGATAATCATCATTATCAATCGCTGGCAAATCATCATGGACTAAAGAAAAATTATGAATTAATTCAATCACTAAAGCAATTTTCATTAATTCCCGTTTCTTTATCTTTTTTTTCTTATTTAAAAGAGAAAGAAATAACAACGGTCTTATTCGCTTGCCACCGGTCATCGCATAAAAAATCCCTTTTTTCAATTCTTTGGGATAATTTTTAGTATATCTTTTTAACTCTTCTTTTAAAAATTTTTCAAATTCCCTTTTTTCTTTCATAACTTAAGAAGAGATTTTCTAATAAATTAATTGTTGTCAAAGCACCAACACCACCCGGTACTGGTGTAATTGCCTTTACCTTATCTAAAAGTTGTTGATAATCCGCATCACCAACAATAAATTTTTTCCCTTCTTTTTCTACGACATTAATCCCACAATCAATAATGATACTCTCTTCTTTTACCATTTCGCTTGTTAAAAAATTGGGCTTACCAACAGCAGTAACAATAATATCCGCAATCTTTGTCAATTCTTTTAATTCTTTCGTTTTAGAATGGGCGCAAATAACCGTCGCATCACCCCTTTTACCTTTTCTGAGAAGCATTAAAATTAAGGGCTTACCAATTATTATTGAGCGGGAGATTACTAATACTCTTTTCCCTTCAGTAGAAATTTCATAATTTTCTAATAGGTCAATAATCGCCTTTGGTGTCGCCGGATAGAAAATCACTTCATCCCACAATAACCTTCCCAAATTATCGGGTGTCAAACAGTCAAGGTCTTTCTCTTTATCAATACTCTCAATAATTTTTAAGGAGTTAAATTTTTTAGGAATCGGCTGTTCACAAATCACACCGTAAATATCTTCTCTTTTCTGTTCCTCTTTGATAAAATTGATAATCTCCTCTTCTTTTGCATCTTCAGTAAAATTTTTGTAAATTGGCAAAAACCCCAAATTTTTACTTTTCTTTATTTTTTGGTTCACATAAACTTCAGTACTTTTATCTTTGCCAATCTGAATTATTAAAAAAGCGATTTTATCTTTGATATTTGCTAATTTCTTTTTTAAATCTTCTTCTTTTTTAAATGCCAAACTTTTTCCTTCTAATATCAATGCCATAATTTTAAAATAAAAAAATCATAACAATTTTTTACTATTAAATCAATTTGAAAGATATTCTTTTTAAAGACTGATTTCATTAAAACCTTTTTATTCCCCTATCCACCTCCTTTTTAAAAATTTTAATCAATTTTTTAGGAAAATCAACTTTTGATTATTTTTTTAATAAAATTTTTAATTTCTGATAAATTTTTAAATTTACCACCGCCTTCTGCTAAATCTTCCCGACCACCACCGCCACCGTTTAAAAATCCACCGAGCTTTTTTGCCAACTCATTTGCTTTGATTTTCTCTCTCAAATCTTTACTAATAAAAATAACAAATTTAAAATCTTCCTCTTCCTTTTTAAAAAGAAAAACCGCTTTTTTTTCTTTATCTTTCAAATAATCACAAAGTTTTCTTATTTCTTCCTTCTCCAAAAAAGAAAAATCTTCAATAATTAGTTCAATATTTTCTAAAATCTTCTCACCTTTTAAATTATTAATAACCATTGGTAGATATTTTTCAACTATTATTTTTCGATTTCTTTCCTTTTCTTTTAAAGATTCCAAAATTTCCTTTACCTTTTTTAAAAGGACCTCTTCGGATACTACTAATTCCTTTTTAAGTTCTCTTAATTTTTTATCTTTCAAAAGAAGATAATCAAACGCTCTTTTACCACAATAAGCCTCAATCCTTCTAATCCCCGCTGCAATTCCTGTTTCATTAACTATTTTTAAAATTCCAATCTCACCGGTATAATCTAAATGAGTTCCGCCACAAACTTCTATAGAAAAATCGCCAATCTTTATTACATTCACATATTCACCATATTCATCTAAAAATAAAGCAATCGCACCCATCTCTTTCGCCTTTTCTAAGGGTAAGTTATAAAACTTCTCTACCTTCATATTCATTAAAATCTTCTCAAAGATTATTTCTTCAATTCTTGAAATTTCCTCTTCTTTTAAAGGTCGGTAGAAATTGAAATCAAAATGTAATCTACCAGCCTCGACCAAACTTCCTTCTTGTTTTATTTCTTCTCCTAAAACTATTTTTAGTGTCTTATGTAATAAATGAGTAGCGGTATGAGCGCGCATAATTTCGTATCTCCTTTCCTTATCAACTACGGAAAAAACCTTTTTTCCTAATAAATCTAATTCCTTATCAATTTTTATTTTCT
This sequence comes from uncultured bacterium, assembly GCA_938040315.1. Lineage (GTDB taxonomy): Bacteria > Hydrothermota > Tepidihabitantia > Tepidihabitantales > DTDR01 > DTDR01. The sequence goes on along the minus strand of CALHQW010000010.1, from coordinate 3,596 downwards.
GAACCGGCAGTTGATACTGATAATAACTATCAATCACTGGTATTTCTAAATCTTCATAAATTATTTTTCCGGTATCACCAATCTGACCTCCCCTTTGGGGATAAAAAGGATTAGGATTTAATATAATCTCATATTCATCGGAAGAAATTTTTTCAAAGGAAACAACCTCACTTTCTACCTCTAATTTATCATAACCAACAAAGGCAGAGGCAGTTTGAAGGGGTGCACTTTTTTTGATAATTACCTTTTTACTCTCCTTTTCCCTTTCTTTTAATTTATTTTTAAAGCCCTCAATATCTAATAATAAACCCTCGCTTCTTGCCAATTCTTCCATAATTTCAATATTGAGTCCAAAGGTATCATGTAAGAAAAATAATTTCTCACCGCTAATTATTTTTTCATTTTCTTTCTTTATTTTAAAAACAACCTCTTCCCATTTTAAAATTGCCCTTTTTATTGTTGATAGGAATTTTTCTTCTTCCTCTTTGATAATTAAAGGAACTTTATTTATCCCTTCTTTTAATTCGGGATAAAAATCTATATAATAATAGATTATCTCACTCGGTATTTGATATAAAAAAGGTTTTTGGGGAATTTCTTTTAAAAATTTATAATATAAGACTAAGGATCTTCTTAAAAGCAATCTTAAAACATATCCCCTTTCTTCATTACTGGGTAAAATACCTTCCGAGATAGCAAAAGTTAATGCTCTTAAATGGTCGCTTGCAGCATAAAAGAAGACTTGATTTTCTTTATTTTTTTCAATATTTAATATTCTTTCTAATTTCTTAACAATAAAATCAAACAGATCGGTCTCAAAAATAGTTTTCTTATTTTGACAAACCAAAGCCAACCTTTCTAATCCCATACCAGTATCAATTCCGCGATTTTTCAGTGTAAGTCTTCTACCATCTGGTTGTTGGTCATACATTGGAAAAACAACATTATAAAGTTCTAAAAACCGATCACAAGAGCAACCAGGACCGCAGGTCTCCTTTTGACAACCAAACTCCTCTCCTAAATCATAATATATCTCGGAAGAAGGGCCACAAGCACCCAGGCCGCCTGCTGGACCCCAAAAATTATCCTCTTCACCCAGTTGATATATTCTTTCTTTCTCTAAGCCAATTATCTTATACCAGATATTATAGGCCTCCTCATCTTCTTTAAAAACTGAAACATATAGTCTCTTTTTATCCAATTTTATAACTTCGGTTAAATATTCCCATGCCCAAATTAATGCTTCCTTCTTAAAATAATCGCCAAAAGAAAAATTACCAAGCATCTCAAAAAAGGTGCAATATTTTGGTGAAAAACCGACTTTCTCTAAATCAGTCAACCTTAAACATTTCTGACAAGAAGCTGCCCTCTTGTAAGGTAACGGTTTAATTCCCGCATATAAAGGTTTAAACTGAACCATCCCAGCAGTAGTAAAAAGTAAAGTTGGGTCATCTTTCGGTACCAGCGGTGAAGAAGGTACAATTACATGTCCCTTTTCTTTATAAAAATTTAAAAAACTTTCTCTTAAATCTTTTCCTTTCATTTAAGAATTTTTGGATTTTTAAAAATTAAATGGTCACTTCTTCCAATACCTTTTCAATTGTTCTACTAGTAAATCCTCGCCGCAAAAGAATTTCTTTTAATTTATTTTTCAAATAATTTTTGGGATTACCAGGTATTTTCTTTTTTTCCTTTTTTCTTTCCAATTGTCGTTTTATCTTCGGAAGATATTTTTCTACCAATTCACGGGCAGGCACTTCTTCAGAAATTTCTGAAAGATAGGCATCAACTGCCTTTTCCTCAACACCTTTTTTTAAAAGTTCTTGTTTGATTGCTACTTTTCCCCTTTTCCGAAAAGAGAGAGAATGGGCAACATAGTTTTTAATAAAGTTTTTATCAGAAAGATAGTCAAGTTCCTTTAAGTTATTGATCACCTGCTCAACCACGTTCGCTGGGTAGCCCTTTTTTAATAACTTTTCTTTGAACTCATTTTCCGAATAATCTCTTCGTGATAGAAGTCGTAAAGAATAATCTTGTAATCTTTTTACTTGGTCGGTCTCAATTATCTTTTTTAATTCTTCCTCACTAATGGTATCACCAACCTCCAAAGCAAATTTTCTCACCGTTGATTTTAGAAAGGTTCCCACATTTTTCTTATCAAGAAAAAGAGTATAATAACGACCATTTTTTGATTCCTTTAATTGGGTTACTTTATAATCAATCTTTCCTTTCTTCGTCATCTTTATCCTCCTTTTTTTCTTTTAAGGTTAGTTCATAAATCTTATTTTCTATCTCTTGAGAAATTTTTGAATTTTTAGAAAGAAATTCAATTGCCTGTTCTCTACCTTGACCCAGTTTTATTTCTCCGTAGGAAAGCCAAGCACCGCTTTTTTGAATAATCCCTAAATGGACACCTAAATCAATTAACTCTCCTTCCCTTACAATTCCTTTGCCATAAATAATATCAAACTCCGCTTCCTTAAAAGGCGGTGCTAACTTATTTTTAACCACCTTTACCTTTGTTCGATTACCAATTGTTTCTTCTCCTTTTTTTAAACTACCAATCCTTCTGATTTCCAATCTTAAACTAGCATAAAATTTTAAAGCAAGTCCTCCGGGTGTGGTTTCCGGATTAGCAAAGGCACCGACACCAATTTTATAACGAATCTGATTAGTAAAAATGGCACAGGTGTGAGATTTATGAATAACACTGGCTAATTTTCTTAATGCCTGAGACATTAATCTTGCCTGCACACCAATTTGTGCCTCACCCATTTCTCCTTCAACTTCTACTCGGGGGACCAAGGCAGCAACTGAATCAACCACAAAAACATCTAAAGCACCGCTTCTCGTCATAATTTCAGCAATCTCTAAGGCTTGTTCACCGGTATCTGGTTGGGAGATATATAAATTTTCCAATTCTACACCTAAATCCTGAGCATAAGAAGGATCAAAAGCGTGTTCTGTATCAATAAAAGCACAGAGACCTCCGTTTTTTTGAGCTTGAGCAATAATAGAAAGGGCTAACGTTGTCTTACCACTACCCTCTGGTCCAAAAATTTCCACAACTCGACCACGGGGGACACCGCCTATTCCTGTCGCGATATCTAACGAAAGCGAACCTGTTGGAATTACCTCAACTTCCGCACTAATTCCTTTTTCGCCCAACCTCATTACCGCACCTTTACCATAACTTTTCTCAATTTGGGAAAGAGCCATCTGTAAGGCTTTTAACTTTTCTTTTAAATTATCCTTTTTCATTTATATCCTCCGTTAAAATTTTCACATTAAATTTTAATGATTTTTAAAAAAATGTCAATATTTATATATGGAAAGAAATAAAATTGGGTTAGTTATTTTTAAGATACTTATTTTGCCAAATAGGAGAAGTAAGGTTTTCTAAATTTTTATCATAATTTATCATTCCTTCTATATATTCTTTGTCAATTTCACTTGGAGCATAATCAATTGGTCGGGCACCATATTCCTCAATCATTCTCTTAGCAGTCAAAAAATGATCCCTTATCGGACAAGGCCTTAACCAATCACCACTCACTTTGCCACTAGATAAAAAACCATATCTCTTCTGCCACTCC
>CALHQW010000009.1 GCA_938040315.1 uncultured bacterium | reverse complement strand
ACCAATCAAAGGCTCCTTTGTCTCATAATCATAGACATAGCCAGAGATTATCGCCTGAAAAGAATAAAAGAGAAAAATTAATGATGGCATCTTCTATTTAAAATTTTAGCCATCCTTTTTATTAAATCAATTTTTCTCTTTCCATAATTTAATTTCAACTTTTTATTATATTTTTAGATATTCTTGCAGTCCAGGTTAGGACCTTCCACCAGCCATTTTCGCAAATCATCTTACTCTCTATCGTGGTAATTCTTCCATTTGACTTTTTTCAGAGGCATATCTTTATCATCATTATCTAAACCTTTTACAAGAAGTTTCGCAACCTCTGGGACATAAATTACGAAAAATTGGCAAGAGCATAATCATTAGACATAGCCAGAAATAATTTGTTGGAATAAGAAATTATAGAAAAGGAAAATTAGGGAGATTTTGAATAATAAAATAAGCGACTCTTCTTTAATTCCCAAAGGACTGATTGGTAGTCAAGTTCGCCAATCTCAATCTTATCGCTCTTCTCCTCTAAATCTTTGGTTAGGTTTTCATCAGCAAATTCGGGAAAACGGAATTTTAGCCATTTATAAACTTTTACTCCTAAAGGAGTGGAAAATAGATAGCCTTGCCGTTCTATCACATAACCCCGCTCTAATAAAGTTTGGACAATCTTCGCATAGGTGGAAGGTCTGCCAAGCCCCTTTTTTCTCATCTCTTCAATTAAACTACCTTGGGTAAAAGGAATAACTTTGTTTACATACCTAATTTGTTTATTGGTGATTTTCATACCCGGTTTAACCGGATAGATTTTAATAGGAGAGAGAATATTAAAACCTTGCTCGATAATCTCACTTATCACTTCCCATTCTTGTTGCCAATTTTCTAATTTTAAAATAACTTTAGCCTTTTTCACCTTAACTGGTTTCATTTGGGATAACAAAAATCTTTTAAATATCCTTCCGTAAATTTTAAGGGAAAGTTGAGGATTTTCTAAAGAGATAATACCTGATGAAATTCTTAGTCTTAAATCCTCATCAGTTAAGGGACGGGTTGGTCTTATGCACTCATGGGCACCGGCAGTTCCGTAATTTCTTGGTTGAAAGAGCGATAAATCATATTTTTCCTTTAATAACTCCTCGGCAATTTTTAACCCCGTTTCAGAAACCCGAGTACTATCTGTCCGATGATAGGTGATTAAACCTTTTTCAAATAGGTCTTGTAAAACATCCATAATTTCTGTTGCCGAAGCAAAAGCAGAAGTATCGGCTAAAAGGGTCGCAGTATTATAAGGAGGCAAGGGATTGATAATCTCTTCTTTTAAATCACTAATTTCAATTTTTGCCTCGGTCAGTTTTTTAAATAACTCTTTTGCCTTCTTGATATCTTCATATTCAAAAGAGAGATGAATATTATTATCAAGTTGGATGGTTATGAGGGCTTTCTTTTGTCGAGCCAAATCTGTTCTTTCAATTATCCAACCAAGAACCGGTGTTTGAACCCTGCCCGCTGATAAATCATAACGATTAAAAACTCGCCAAAGATGTTGGGATAATTCAAAACCAACCCATCTATCAAGGATACGCCGAACAATTTGGGCTTTCACCAAATTCTTTTCTATTGCCCTTGGTGATTGAAGGGCAGAAAGAAAGGCCTTTCTTGTAACCTCATGAAATTCGGCCCTTACAATTTTGGAATTAAAAGGTTTAAGGGCTAAATTTAAATCAAAACCAATCTTCTCTCCTTCCGCATCCGGATCCGTGGCAATTATAACCTCATCAAATTGAATCGCCATCTCTTGTAATGCTTGGATTAAAGTTAATTTATCCCTTGCCTTTAAGTTGCCACAAGAACAATAATCTTCCGTAGTCTGGTCGTGGCAATTTAAACATATCTTAATTGAACGATAAACAGGTATAAAATTATTATCTCCTTGAATAACTCCATAAATTCCTTCTTTTCTCACAAGGTCAAAAACATGTCCCAAAGAGGCAGTAATGGCAATTAATCTATCACCAGTGGTAACTTCCCAAATTGGTAAATCCTTCACAATTCTTTTTTGGGGTGTGCCAAAGAAATTAGCAATTGTTCTTGCTTTATTCGGTGATTCCACCACAATCAAGGTAGTGCGGATTTCCGGCTTTTTATTAACCCCTTCCGATTTAGATAATTCCCTTATTAATCTCCTATCTTCATCAACTTTCTTTAATTCCTCCTTCCAATCAACTTCATTACTATTTAAAATTTCCATCTCGTCATAAAATAATTTCAATCTTTTTTTAAGACTATTGAAGGCTTTTTTATCCCAAGCAAGAATTAAACTTATTCCCCGACTTATTCCACCAGCAAAAAGTCTTGAGGTTCTTCCCGATGCTTGTAAATAACTTGTGGTATCACCAAAGGTAATATAAAATTGTCCATCCTTTTGAGATAAGGCGACATTTTCGGATTTTTCAAGTTGGGAAAGAATCTCTTTATTACTAAATTGTTCTTTTAAATACCGGGCAATCTCTTCAATTCCTTTGCTCGTTGGTTTTCTTAATTTCAATAAATAATTATCAATTTGGATCCTATTTTCACTAATTTCTCTTAAGGCTAATAAAAGAGAAAGAAAATTTTTAGGATCCTCGGTATTTAGAGGAAAACTGATTTTTGGAACATCAATAAAAATCACATACCTAATAGTTTCTGGTAAATCAACTCCTCGAACTAAGGGATTTTGAGGAATAGCAATTCCTACGGCTACCCAAACTTTGCCATTTTGAAAATCCTCTAAATCTAACTCCTCATAAGTTGCCGAAGGAATTTCTTCCTTTTTTAGGTGAGAAGTAATCTCTTTCACTCCCTCTTTTCCCAATTCCGCAGAAACAAAAACCATTCCGCCCTTACCCAAAAATTTAATCCAATCAGTAAGTTTTAATTTTGCCTCTTTAAAATCCCTTACCCATTCCACCGCATCACAAATATTCCGCAGAGTAACCTTTATGGGCATCACTTCAAAACCAAGCAGATTTCTAAATAAGATAACTCGTTTAGTCCTTGGTTTTACAGTTGCTGAGGAAACAACCAAAACACCCTTTTTATTTCCTTCAACAAAAGAATTCTCCTTATTTAAATTTAAAGCCTTTTTGATATCCTCCTCGGAAAAGCCAAGTAACTTTAATACTTTATCAACATTTTTACTCGATTTAAGCAAGGCATCCACATCATCAACAAAGATAAAATCAAAATTTTTATCTTTTAGAAGTTCAAAACTCTTAGAAAGAAAGGCGCTGGTCGTTATCAAAATTTCAAAATCGCCACTTTCAATAACTTTCTTTTCGCTTCTTTTTCCAAGATAGGCAACAACTTTTTTATTATTAAAATCCTTACATCTTTCTAAAATTTGTCTAACCAGCATCCTCGTTGGCACAATAAGATAACTTTTTCCCTCTAAGAAATGGGCAATCGCTATTCCCAAAGTTGTTTTACCAACACCAGTCGGTGCAATGAGGGCAAAACTCTCTTTTAAAAATATCCTTCTTGCCCAAAGTCTTTGAAGAGACCAGAGTTCAAAAGAAAGATGTTTTTTAAAAAACTCTTCAAAACTTTTCTCTTTTCTTTGTAAATTACAAACCCAAAGGTAATTTTTCAAATTATTCTCTATTTTTAAAACTTCACATAAAGATTTTTGGTTATCAACAGTTTTTAAACAATCTTCACATACAAGCCCCTCTTCTAACCGCTCAGAACTTATACTTCCTCCACAATTGGGACATAAATTACGAAAAATTGCCAATGACATATTTACCACTTTATTTTAATAATTCTTTTTCTCATGTCAATCTCTTCCGAAAGAGAATAATTTTTTACTCCCTTATCCGCTATTCTTTATCACCCACGAAATTTTTTCTTCATTCAAAAGAAAAAAAGATCTCTATTTACATATAAAACCTTAAATCCAAAAAGATAGAAAAATATATTATCCCTCTCGAAGCCCTAGATGACCATAAATATTATTACGAACTGAATTCATACCTTTTTTGTTTTTGGTAAATAGATTTATCTTTAAAAGAAAGATTTACTTCATTGTTTTATACACCTGTATCGCCATAAATTTATAGACCAACATAATACATAAGAACCAAAATATAACCACCAATATACCTTACATTTAATGAGACCCAAAAGTAATTAAAAAGATTAAAAGAAAAAACCTTTTTTCTCTCATTTCTACACCTTATTTAAATTTTATATTATGTCAATGTTAAAATTGCGATTTGATTTACTTCTACTATCTTTCTTCGTAGGCAATCTCAACTCCATTTTTTGTATTCCTAATTAGATAACCTTTAATTTTTATGGGAGAAATTTGAAGAAATGTATTTCTTCTTCTAATCTCTGGACAGTTCTTTTCAAATTTTTTTTCTAAGATTAATAAGATTAAGGTTAGGAGTGTTTTATTATATCGTTGTGAAAAATCTTTAATAGATTGAAGAATATTATTTTCAGGGATTTTGGGGTCTCCGAAAATTCTGCCCTCTAACGAAGGTTCAGTTGGATACACTAACAATATCCCAAATTCTAACTTGTTATAAATCTTGTCCCGAGAATTAGGGTTAAAATAATTTTCCATTCTTTCAATAGCTTTTCTATAGGTGCGAACACCTTGAACTTCTACTATTCCCTTAGGTGTATGGTTCTCAACTAAGATAGCGTCACACCTACCTGCTCCCTTAACTCCTTGGCGATACGAAATTCCAGGCTCCAAAGCGTATCTGTTTGGGTAAGATAATGTCCACCACTCTACGATTAATCCGATTAATGTGTTATGGTTATTACCAAATGTTTTAAAAGCTACCTCCCAATTTCCATTTTTAATAAGACTTTCTAATAAATTTTGTGAATTAGCCATTCTTTCCTCCTTTTTAAAATTCTATACCTAATTTTAACCATTTTGTGTCTTATGTCAAGAAGGGCGCGCGCTTCAGCAGTTTATAATTATTATATTTTCTTTATAAATCTCCTTTATTTTAAAATTAGTATCTTTTTTATACCTTTATCGGTTTTTTGGAAGTAGATGCCTTTTTTCAGTTTATTTTCTTTTATAATCTTGCCAGTTATGTCATAGATTTTTTTGCCTTTAAAACTAAAAAAAATGACACCACGGCAGAGCCTTGTATCTCATAATACCTAACTTTCTATGAATAAAAGAATTTGCCATAAAAACAATTTTTCAAAGAGCATAAACCAAGCCTTTTATCTTAGACTTATTTTAGAAATTATTACAAGCATTAACACTTACCTCTTCTATTTTCTCTCCTTCCCTAATTAGGCACTTTTCAATGTTTCCGTTTTTAATTAAACAACCGATAATTCTTTTAGATGACCATTGAAGAAATAAATTTCTTCTTCTAACCACTGGACAATTCTCTTCAAACTCCTTTTCAAGAATTAAGACTATAAACGTTTTAAGCGTTTTAAACGTTTTACGGCATTGCTTTGATAGTTTTGATAGCTTTCTGGCAGATTTAAGAATTCTTTTTTTTTTGTTTGGAGGTTGGAAGGACTCTATTATCTTTTTGTGGTATAAAAGAAGAAGGTAGAAGTGGATATGCAAATAATAATACAAATTCTAAGTTGCTATAATATTCATCCTGAGAGTTAAAAAAACTATGCATCTTTTTAACGACTTTTTCAATGTCGCCTTCAACCTCTACAATTCCTTTAACTTCATTATTCTCGATTAAAACGGCATCCCATTTTTTATTTCTTCCACCTCTATAAGAAAGTTCTCCAAAAGCCTCTCTGTTTTTATCAGATAAAATCCACGCACAGCTAACTAATCCAATGAATGCAGAGTGAGTGTTACCAAATATTTTAGATATAATTTCCCATTTTATGTTTTTAATAAAACTTTCTAATAAATTTTGTTGATTACCCATTTAAACCTCCTTATTAAAAAATTTCATATCTAATTATAACTTTTCTTTATTATGTTGTCAATCTCTTCTTCTCAATCCCATAAATTATATTCATCCATTATGTTTTTCGGTAATTCCACCCCTTTTTCTAATAACTTTTTAAATATCTCGCGCTTTTTCTCCCATATTCTTTGATGTTCATTATAAGGAGGTGGCTTTTTTAACTCCTTAAAACCTAAATTTAGGTCTCCGAAAACTAAATTTCCATCCTCCAAGCCTAAATTTCCACATTTTCCACTATCAAAATTGCTAACCTTGGGCATCTCATTGTGCATACTACCTAAGATATTATTAAATCTCTCTATATTAGTTAATAAAAGACCTTTACGATAACGATATTTTGCTTTCATTATTTTTCTTTCTAATAATTTATTTTCAATAAAAAAATTTACATATTT
>CALHQW010000008.1 GCA_938040315.1 uncultured bacterium | reverse complement strand
GTCGGATCAGGCAATGGTTGATTAACCCACACAGTTGAGGTGGTATATACTGGAGTTATCCAACCATTGCTACATACTGATAATTGACCAGTATAAAGAACACCATAATATTTTAATGGAAACGGCAAGTTAATTTGAATTGTCTGGTCATCACCAGTGATTGGCAATCTCACACCAACATCTCTTATCTCAACCCATTCAAAATCTGGGCATTCCACATAGAAACTATCAATATCATCATAAGCCCAATATCTCGGTGGTGTTCTTGGACCATCAGGAATTGGGTCAATAATTGTCACTTCACCAACAACAATATTAAATGGTTTTACAAAGGTCCAACTTTCGGAATGAATAATTAATGTACAAGGAACAGGAAATTCTCTCGGAATTGAAGAACCGGCATAAACTCGGTATCTATCAGTTTCATTATATTGGGTACTATCTCTTATTATTGTTCCATAACTTCCGAAAGAGTCCAAAATAACAAATCTTTGGTCTGCTGATTTTAATATCGCATAAACATTATAGCCATTTCCTAAGCCAGTATTTTTAATTCCAATAGCAAGATAAGCAGTTTCTCCTGGGTCAATTTTTCCATTATTATTGCCACCCGGCGGTGGGTCCCAAGCAATTACTCCGATCGGCGATAAAATCGGTGTGCCAACCTTTAACTCTAATGGTGAAATCCAAAGGGAATCCAAAGTATCTCTTAATTCTAATTTGAATCTAATTGAATAACCATTTGTGCAGGCAGAAGAAACCTCAAAATTATAACCATCCTCACCAGTATAAGATGAATCACCAGCAGGAATATTGCCAAAATATTTTATGGAATCAGTAATTGTAATATTTGGATCAATTGTATCTAAAACCAGTTTTCCCCAGACACCTAAAACCTGATAATCACAACGATTTATCACCCATAAAGGCATCTCAATTATTTCGCCCGGATTAATAATTCCGTCACCATTGCCATTTGGTGGCATATCATTAATTGTATGACGATAATATCTTACACCAGATGGTAATGGCGTTGCCATCACCGCATTATAAGCATCAATCCTTCCGGCACCAAATAAAGTATCTTTGCCTGGTAAACCTAAATCAACAGCGGTTGTTTGTAAGATTGAATCAATCTCTCTCGGTGTCAATTCGGGATTTTTAGAAAGCATTAAAGCAACTGTTCCCGCAGTGTGAGGAGTTGCCATGGAGGTTCCACTCATTAGTTGATAACCACTATTATTATTATAATGACAAGACCAAACATTAACTCCTGGTGCCGAAACATCTGGTTTTTTCAAGCCTGGCGGATAGGGATAATCATTAAAAGGAGGAACATTTTGCCAAGTTACTGGTCCCCTTGAAGAAAAAGAGGCAATATTATCAAGCGAATCAGTAGCACCGATAGAAATCACATCTGATTGGGCACCTTGCGCACCATTTTGGGGATGGCGCCAAGGAGAAGGAACATTACCAGGGCAACGCAAAGAATTTGGTGGCGAAATAGATTGCTCATTACCAGCAGCAACAATCATCGGAATACCGGCAGCGCCAACATTATTACAATTTGTCCGCCAGATTGCCTGTCGCGGATTCCAAGATATCATCCAACCAAGAGACATAGAAATTAAATCACCACCATTTTCTGGTGATAAAGGTGGTGAAACGACAAATTCCATCGCCCGCCATACCTGATTTTCAGCAATTGTATCAGCCACTGTTCTTACCCTTAGTGCCATAATTTGCGCATCCGGTGCCACACCACATTGGAGTCCGGCAGTTCCATCAGAAGCAACCGTGCCGGCACAATGAGTTCCATGGCCATGATTATCTATCGGATTATTATTATTTTGCTCAAAGTTCCAACCGTGATAAGGATAATTTGGGTCCTCCCACATATGGTCTCTTAAATCTAAATGATTATAATTGACACCAGTATCAATTACACCGACGACAATTCCTTGTCCAGTATAACCAAGTGCCCAAACTTCTGGTGCTCTAATTTTTCTCACTCCATAAGTCATATCATATTTTTTAAGTTTAGTAATATCACCTTTTTCTGGTTTTGGCAATAGATTGGGACAATATTTTAAATCATTATCAACAAACCAAACATCCTCTCGTTTTTCCAATTCTAAAATTACATCCTTAGTCGCTTTACAATGAACAATATTACCGATCCATAATTGGATGATATCCCTCACTTTACCGACATTTTCTTTTGTTCTTAAATAGGCAACGAGGCTTGCCTGTTTTTCATAAGAAAAGGTTTTTAATATTCTTGCTACTTCTACTCGCCGAAGTTTTTTCGGTAATCCTTCAACCATTTTATTTAAAATTTCGCTATCAAACTGCTCTTTCAAAATGATATTTACCGGAATTAATTCGTTATCTTTCGCGGTTTTAATTATTTCGGAAAGTTCTGGTGAGATAAGGGAATAAGAAAAGGAGAAAATTAAAAATAAAAAAATACCTACTATCTCTTTTTTCATAAAGACCTCCCTTTTATTAAGCATTAAAAAAATTTTAACCAATTTCTTTAAAAAATCAATTTAAATTTTATTGATTTTTAAGTTTTTTTCTTTATTATAATATAAAATTTTTAAATGGAGGTTTTATGAAGATTATTGAGGAAGGCAAAGGTAAATTGATTCAATATTCTGATCCATTTGAGTTTCGGGAATTTGTCCACAAAAATAAGGATTTGTCAATGAAAGAAAAGGTGATGAGTGAAAAAGAGGCGATTGAGAAGTTTGTGAAAGATGGCGATTATATTGGAACCGAACTTTATGGAACCGTACGGGCACCGATGTCTTTAATCAGAGAAGTTATAAGACAAGGCAAAAAGAATTTAAGGGTTGCTGGTCAAGGAATTTTGGAGATTGATTTATTATTGGCTGCTGATTTGGTTTCGGAAATGGATATTACCTATGTTGGTTATGAAGTTTATGGTATTTCCAATATTTTAAGAAGGGCAATTGAAAGCGGTAAGGTAAAAACTGTTGAATGGAGTAATGCGGCGATTGCTTGGCGCTTTAAGGCTGCTGCCATGGGCGTGCCTTTTATTCCCACTTTCTCTATGCTCGGAACCGATACCTTTAAATATAGTGCAGCAAAGATTGTTGAGTGCCCTTTTACTAAAAGGAAGGTAGTTTTGTTACCGGCTTTATATTTAGATGTTGGCTTTATCCATGTTCATCGGGCAGATAAATATGGCAATTGTCAGATTGATGGAATAAGTGGTTTTGCCTTTGAATTTGCCCGGGCCTGTAAAAGATTGATTATTTCCTGCGAAGAGTTAATTGATAACGAAGAGATAAGGAAATATCCGGAAAGGACAATTATCCCCTATTATTTAGTTGATGCGGTTGTTGTTGCTCCTTATGGTTCCCATCCCGGTGAGATGTGTTATAAATATTGGCGAGACGAAGAACATATTAAAGAATTTTTAGAATTATCCAAAGATGAGAAGAAAACAAAAGAATATCTTGATAAATATGTTTATGGTGTTAAGAATCACGAGGAATATTTAAATTTAATTGGTAAAGAGAGATTAGAAAAATTAAGCAAAATGATTCAAGGGAGGTAGAAATGAATTATAGTGAGACCGAATTAATTATCTGTGTTGCTGCCCGATTGATGGAGGATAGAAAAACCGCTTTTATTGGCACTGGTATACCAATGCTGGCCGCCGCCCTCGCTCAAAAACTTTACGCACCAAATTTAGTTTGTGTATTTGAATTTGGTGGCACTGGTGCCCGCTTAGAGAAATTGCCGTTAGGAGTTGGCGATTCAAGAACTTTTTATAAAGGAATTGCTGCGAGTGGTATTTGTGATATAATGGAAACAGCCCAAAGAGGTTTTATTGAATATGGCTTTCTCGGAGGAGCCCAAATTGATATGTATGGAAATTTAAACACTACCGTTATTGGTGAATATGAAAGACCAAAAGTAAGACTACCAGGAAGCGGCGGTGCTAATGATGTGGGCTCCCATTGCTGGAAAACAATTATTATTATGCGCCAACACGATAAAAAAAGATTTGTTAAAAAACTTGATTTTATGACAACTCCCGGTTATTTAGATGGTAAAGATAGCCGAGAAAAAATTGGTTTGCCACCTAATACCGGTCCCTATCGAGTTATTTCTAATTTAGGACTTTTTGGTTTTGATGAAGAGACAAAAAGAATGAAAATTATCTCTTTGCATCCGGGAGTTTCCATTGAAAAGATAATTGAAAATACTGATTTTGAATTGATTATTCCCAAAGAAATTGAAATCACACCAGAACCAACCGAAAAGGAATTAAAGGTTTTAAGAGAAGAAGTGGATAAAGACCGACTTTATATTTAACCGATGCTAAAACTCAATAATTTTAAAAAATATTTAGAATTTCAAGAAGAGGTAAAAGAAAATTTAAAGAATTTAAAAGAACTTGATGACCATTCTCCTTTATTAAAAGAAAACCTAAACCTTCTTAAGGAAAAAGGTTATTTAGGAGTTCCTTACCCAAAAGAATATGGTGGTTTAGGTTTAGATTACCTACATTACGCAATTGTTATTGAAGAGATTTCTCAAATTTGCCCTTCTACTGGTTTAGCAGTTGCTGCCCATACTTCTTTATGTGCTTTTCCAATTTTTAAATACGGCAATGAGGAGCAAAAAAGGAAATATTTAATACCTTTGGCAAAAGGAGAAAAGATTGGTGCAATGGGATTAACCGAACCAAATGCTGGAAGTGATGCCAGTGCTATTGAATTAAAAGCAAAGAAAAATAATAATTTTTATATTTTAAATGGAACTAAAAGATACATTACCAATTCCGCAGAAGCAGAAATCTTTGTAATTATTGGCACTTTGGATAAAACTTTGGGTAAAAGAGGTATCACTGCTTTTATAATTGAAAGGAATTTTAAAGGTTTTAATATTGGGAAAGAAGAGGATAAACTTGGTGTGCGGGGCTCTTCTACGTGTGAACTTATTTTTGAAGATTGCTTATGTCCAAAAGAAAATCTTTTAGGAAAAGAGGGCGAAGGATACAAATATATAATGGAAACATTAGATGGTGGCAGAATTAGTATTGCTGCTTTTTCCTTAGGAATTGCCAAAAGAGCCTATCAAAAAATTATTGAATGGGAAAAGAAAAATGAAACAAAATCAGAAATAGTGTATAAAATAATTGCTGAATGTGATACCTTAATTGAAAGTGCTACTCTTTTGACCTATTATTCAGCATTATTAAAAAACCAAGGAGAAAGAGCCGATAAAGAGAGTGCCAACGCCAAATTATATGCCTCAGAAACTGCTATGAAAATTTGTGATTATGCCCTCTCTTTGTACGGCTATTACGGAATAAGTAAAGAATTAGAATTAGAGAAATTTTTTAGAGATGCTAAAATTTGTGAAATTGGCGAAGGTACATCAGAAATAATGAAATTAATTATTGCTAAAGAAGTTTTAAAAAATTTAAAATAAGGAGGAAAAAATGGATTTTGAATTGAATGAAAATCAAAAATTAATCCAAGATACTGCAAAAAGATTTGCTCAAGAAAGAATTGAACCGATTGCCAGTGAGATTGATAAGACTGGCGAATTTCCCCACGAGATAGTTAAAGAAATGGCAGAATTAGGATTAATGGGAATGATTATTCCTGAAGAATATGGTGGTGCTGGTTTAGATTTTACCAGTTTAGCAATTGCGATAGAAGAAATCTCTAAGGCATCGGCTTCTGTTGGTGTGATAGTAGCAGTTAATAACTCCTTATGTGCTTATCCAATTTTAACCTTTGGTAATGAAGAACAAAAGAAAAAATATTTGCCTCTTTTAGCAACCGGTAAGGCACTTGGTGCTTTTGCTTTAACTGAACCAAATGTTGGCAGTGATCCAGCCCATTTAGAATCAACAATAAAAGATATGGGTGATTACTTCTTATTAAATGGCACAAAAAGATTTATCACCAATGGGGGTGAAGCAAAAATCTTTATTGTTTTTGGAACAATTGATAAAACGAAAGAACATAAAGGAATTTGTGCTTTGATTGTTGAGAAAGATTTCGAAGGATTTAGTATTGGCAAACATGAAGATTTGATGGGCATCCGCTCAACCGCTAATTGTGAATTAATTTTTGAGGATTGTAAGGTGCCGAAAGAAAATCTCTTAGGAAATATTGGCGAAGGATTTAAGATCGCAATGCATACCTTAGATGTCTCACGAATTGACATCGGTGCTCAATCAGTCGGAATTGCCCAAGCCGCCTTGGAAAAAGCCTTGGCTTATAGTAAAGAAAGAAAACAATTTGGAAAATACCTTTATGAATTTGAAATGATTCAAGAGATGCTCGCTGATATGGCAACCAAGATTCAAGCAGCCAGATTGCTTGTCTATTACGCTGCCTCTTTAAAAGATAAGGGAGTTCCCCGATTTTCCAAGGAGTCGAGTATGGCAAAATATTTTGCTGCGCAAGTAGCCGTTGAAGCAACAAGATTAGCCGTGCAAATCCACGGTGGCTATGGTTATACCAAAGATTACGCAGTAGAAAGATATTATCGCGATGCCAAATGTATGGAAATCTATGAAGGGACTTCGGAAATCCAAAAAATTGTTATTGCCCGAAATTTGATTGCCTAAAAATAAAGAAGGTTCCGACCATTAAAATTTCTCAATTTGGTCGGAACCTTCTTCCTTATTTTATCTTAAGTAAATAAATTTCTGAGTAAATTTTCTTTTATCAGTTTTGAATTTAATCAAATAGATACCAGTTGCGACGTCTCTACCAAAATTATCTTTACCGTTCCAGATAATCTGTTTCTCCTTATTGATAAAAGATTTTACCAATTTACCTTCTAAATTATAAATCGCAATTTCGCTCACTTCTTTAGTAAATTGAAAAGCAATCTCTTTTTGAGAAATATTATTTATCTTTAAGATTTTTGTTTTATACTCTTTCTCTCTCTCAATAGCACTTGGAAACCAAGGAGCATCAAAATATAAACCTTTTGGTAAATAGTAACCATACCCCCTTGCATACAATACACCACCACCCGGAGCCGGAGCACCAGGAGAATAGATTATCTTCGGACCACAGGTCTTCGGACCAAACCAGGTGCCTACTTGAGTTCCTGAATCGTTAACTTTATTTATCTCATGCCAATTAAAGGGAGAATTAGCATCACTCCAACGGGAATAGACATAACTTGTTTCAGTATAACTGGAATCATAAATAATATAACTAGCATTAACATAAATATTACCTATTGATTTATAATATTTAACATCGGGAACCCTTTCATCTAAAAGTGTTGAAACAGAAAGCATATTAGACCTTCGCCAGGTATCACCCCAGGCATGGGAACGAACCGCATACCAGATATCAATATCACCAGTATTTAACCAATCCATCTCATAAAGAACCCAAGTGGTTGCCCAACTATCAGGAGTAGTAAAGGCTGGAGAAACTTTTGGACAATATTTACGGGAAGCACTGGAATGTAAAATTGTGAGATCTCGCCAACTTCCTGGAGCACCATAATTATTATTTCTTTGGAAAAATAAAGTATCTCTTGTTGGTCGGACAGAAGTTAAAAAGAGATTGGAACCTGTTCCAAAGACAATATGGGGATCAAAAATATTGTAACCGGTTTGACTATCCCAAGTTTGACCATAATTAAAAGAGCGATAAAATTTGGTATTATTTCCACCCCGATGTTCATTACTGGCGATACAATATAATCCATAATTAGAACGAAAATCTTTACAGACCGAGAAATCGTTTATTGTATCATTATCCCAAGTAACTATAAAACCAGCAAAAGCGGATAAATCAAATTTGATTTTTACACCTAAAATATCACCAGTATTATTGGAACCCCTATGAAGAACAAACACATAAACATAATTTGAATCACCTCTGCCCAGAACCATGCCGACTTTTGGATATAAACTCCTAGGAGTGTGACGAAATTCATAACATAATGTCCAATGAATACCTCGGTCAGTAGAACGATATATTCTAAAAACCGAATCATAGGGTGGTGCTAAAACGACCCAAAGCCAACCGTTATCTTCATCATAATCGCCATCAAAATCGTAAAGTAGTGAGGTATCAATCAAAGCATCCCTTCCCCAATCATAAGGATATTCAACTTCTTGATTAATAAGTGTTCCCAAAAGTTCAACAGGTGCCCTAACTTCTCTTGGTGGTTGATAATTATCAAATCCATTAATAAAGCCCGCATCGCTTTTTTGAATTAAAAAAATAAAAAAGAAAATAATTAAAATTTTTACTTTCATCATTTCCTCCATTTTTTTCTTTAATGTAAAATCCTTGAAACTTTAACAAAGATTTTACATTTTTAAAAATTATAACAAAATAATAGAAAAAGTCAATAAAAAAAATATTTATTGACAAAATAAAAAATTTTTATTATAATATTATATAAGCAGGAGGTGGGAATCTTAATAACAATAATCTTTTTTATTATCTTAGTATGGTTTTTTATAAAAGGAATCAAAAAGGGATTTTTCTTTTCTATTTCTTCGATACTCGCGATAATTGTGGGAATAAAAATTATTGAGAAACATTATAATTATCTCTTTAATCTTTTAAAACCCTATCATCTTCCTTCATTTTTTCTTAAAATTTTAATTTATCTCTCTATCTTTATTATTTTATTCTTTATCTTTAAATTAATCGGTTATTTTTTCGCAATAATTTTAAAAGTTCTTCATTTAAATTGGTTAGATAATCTTTTAGGTGGGTTTTTAGAAACAGTTAAAGGTCTGATTTTAATTTGGTTTTTTATCTTTCTTTCTTTAAATATCTATCCAAAAAGTGAAAACTTTATAAAAAACTCAATTTTTATTTATCAATTATATAATTATGGCAACCATTTTTATTCAATAATTGAGAAAAAATTTTTGAAAAAAAACTATTTGACAAATCTGAAAAATTTGCTATTCTATTTTAATGATAAAAAATAATTATTTAAAAGGAGGAAGTAAAATGAGATATTTAATCACTTTCTTTTTATTTTTAAGTATATTATTATTTTTAAATTGTCAGCCGGGTCAACAAATAACTCAACAGATAGATAAATTAAATAGCGAAATAACCCAATTAAAGGAAAAGATAAACACTCTAACCGCTACTTTGGATTCTTTAAAGGTTACTTATGAAGAACATTATCAACAATTCCATATGAAAAAACCAGTAGCACCAGCAACAAAACCACCGGCACCAAAAGTAAAACCACCAACAAGAAAGTAAAAGGGAGGGAGAAATGAAGAGGTATATCAAACTTATTTTTTTAGTTTTCTTATTTATAATTTTTATTAATTGTCAACAAGTAGTGGAGAGACCAGAAAAACCAACCGTGACCTATCAACCAATTGAAAACGGAGCAAAACTTCGTTTAACTTGGACACAAGTAGCCAATGCTGATGGTTATTATATTTATGTGGATGGTGTAAGAGATACCTCGCTTCCCTCAACAGTTACTTCTTATGATGTAATCGGTCCAGCAAAATTAATTGAAGTATCTGCTTATAAAAAGAATGAAGAAAGTGAGAAATGGTCATTAGATTTAACTCCGGTAGTAAATGAAGTAACTGTTTGGGGTGCTAGTGATCCAGACCCAAATCATCCCAGTGGTTTGCAATTAACAGACAATGGTGCCATTCCTTTGGCAATTGGTAATCAAGCAAACTGGCCAAATTTAGATTACATCTTTGATGACCGGGGAGAATTTGCACCAATGTCCATTGTTAACCCTGGTGATTATACCTCTCCTCGTTATAATGATAAAGGAAATGCTATTTCATCTCTTGCTTCTGGAAATTTTGATGATGAGAATTTTGCTCCTGCACCAGGAAATTACTTAACTCAAAGAAAAGATATCGCTATAAATGGTGTTTACTATCTTTGGTTAGATAGAGACAATGATAACCAAACAACTAACGATAACTTTGGTAAAATCTTAATCAAAGCAATTAGCGGAAAACGTGTAGATATCAAAGTTGCCTATCAAAAGGTTAAAGGACTTCGTTGGTTAAAAACTCAATAAACCAAAATCTTTATTAAAAAAGCCCCGAGAGATTAGTTTCGGGGCTTTTTTATTTTATGTTTCTCTTTTTCTTATTAAATTTTTTAAATGAAACAATTTACTATGATCTTTATTTAGGATTTATTAAAGTAGGTTCTTTAAAATTGGAATGCCAAAAAATAATTTATCAAGAAAAGGAAGTCTATCGGTTTTCTTGTTATTTAAATTCCAATAAAAATTTATTTCCCTTTATAGAAATTGCTGATACTTTAATAAGTTATGCTGACTTTGATTTTAAAACTCTATTTGTTTATAAAAGTATTAATGAAAAAAATTTTAAAGAGAAAGATAGCATTTATTTTGATTATAAAAAAAATAAAATTATTTATAGTGATAATACTATTTTTCCATTAATTAATGAAATGAAAGATATCTTGACTTTTTGGTTTTATACCCGTAAAATTATTGCGGAAAATAAAATGATTAAAAATTGTTTTCTTCATTATAATAAAAAAAATTATGAAGTAATGTTAGAAAAAAAAAGAAGATTATTTATTAATACCGCTATCGGTTCTTTTTATGCTTGGGAAATTTATCCCCAAACAAAACCAAAAGCAAAAATTTTAGGAAGTATTTACATTCAAGAAGAGAAGGAATATTTACCTTTAATTATTAAAACAAATTTTTGGGCCGGTCTTTTAAAGGCAGTAATTAAGGATTATGAAAAATAATTTAAAAAAATATGCCCTAATTATTGCTGGTGGCCGGGGAGAAAGATTTTGGCCTTTAAGTCGATTTAAAAAACCAAAACAATTTTTAAAACTTTTTTATAATGAATCCTTATTAAAATTAACCCAAAAAAGGATAAGTAAATTTCTTCCTCTAAAATACCAAAAATATATCGTTCCCAAAGATTTAGCAAAAAATACAAAAGATTTGCTAAGATTAAAAAAAAATAATCTAATAATTGAACCGCAATCAAAAAATACTGCAATCGCTATCGCTTTAGCTTCAATTTATATTACCAAAGAAACTAATGATGCCTTAATTATCGTTCTACCTGCTGACCATTTGATTAAAAATCAAAAGGAATTTTATAGATGTGTAAACTTCGCTTTCCAAATTGCTGAAGAAGATTATTTAGTGACTTTTGGAATTGTGCCTACCTATCCGGCAACTGGTTATGGGTATATAGAAATTGATAATCTAATAAAAGAAAGAGAGAACTTGAGTTGTTATTTAGTAAAAAGATTTATTGAAAAACCTGAGTATGAAAGAGCAAAAGAATTTTTGGAAAGTAAAAGATTTCTTTGGAATAGTGGGATGTTTGTTTGGAAAGCAAGTTATTTTTTAAAACAGGTAGAAAAATTCATGCCTACCCTTTATGAAGATTTGAAACTATTAGAAAAATATTTAGGTTCAAAAAAAGAAAAGAAATTATTGGGAAATATTTACGAAAAAGCCGAAAACATCTCGGTTGATTATGCAATTTTGGAAAAAGCCGAAAGAATTGCGGTGGTAAAGGCGACTTTTGATTGGGACGATGTAGGTTCGATTTTAGCCTTGGAAAGATATTATGAGAAAGATGAAAAGGGTAATATAAAAATTGGCAACATCTTTATTGAGGAAACAGAGAACTCAATATTTTATACAAAGGATTTGCCAGTTTTTTCTTTGGGTATAAAGGATTTAATTTTGATAAAAGAAAAGGATCTCCTTTTTGTCTGCGATAAGAAGAAATTTGATAAAATAAAAAGTTTCTTAAGGATATTAAAAGAAAATAAAAAATATCAAAAATATTTATGAAAATTTTTTTAGCAACCAATAATAAAGGAAAGATAAAAGAAATAAAGGAAATTCTTTCGGATTTAAATATTGAAATTTTAACTCCTCGGGATTTGAAAATTAAATTTATTTGTAAAGAAGATGGCGATAGTTTTTATGAAAATGCCTACAAAAAAGCAATTACTGGTTTATTACAAACTGGCTATATTACTATTAGTGAAGATTCAGGATTAATGATTGATTATTTAAAGGGTGCACCAGGTGTAAAATCAGCTCGTTTTACAAAAAAGAAAAATAATAAAGAAAATATAAAAAAGGTTCTGAGTTTATTAAAAGGTATAAAAAAGGAGCAAAGAAAGGCAAAATTTAAATGCGTAATTGCTTTAGCCTTATCATTTAAAAAAGTAAAATTTTTTGAGGGCGAATGTGAAGGTTATATTAGCGAAAAAGAAATGGGAAATAAAGGTTTTGGTTATGACCCGATTTTTATTCCTAAAGGTTATAAAAAAACTTTCGCTCTTTTAGGCGAAGAAAAAAACAAAATAAGTCATCGGGCTAAAGCCCTTTTTCAATTAAAGAATTTTTTACAAACCTTCCTAAAATAATTTTTTTAGAGGGATAAGAAAAATCATATTTTTATAAGTTTTTTCCCTTAGTTATGGATAAATTCTATCGATCATTCTGGGAAAAGGTATTGCTTCTCTCACATGCTTAATTTTGCATAACCAGGCAACTGTTCTTTCTATTCCTAAACCAAATCCAGAATGGACAAAACTACCATATTTTCTTAAATCTAAATACCATTCCAAAGGTTCTCTTGGTAAATTATATTCTTTTAATCTTTTTTCCAACTCCTTTAAATCATCTTCTCTTTGTCCGCCGCCAACAATCTCACCATATCCTTCTGGTGCTAAAATATCAACCGATAAAGAAATTTCTGGATTTTCTTTTAATCTTTTCATATAAAAAGCCTTACATTTGGCAGGATAGTAATAAATTATCAAAGGTTTATCAAAAAGGTTCGATAAAAATGTTTCTTCATCGCCACCGAAATCCTCTCCCCATTTTATCTTAAAACCCTTTTCTTGTAATTTTTTAATTGCCTCATCATAAGTTATCCTTGGAAATGGTTTTTTAATATTCAATAGGGGATTTATGTCTCTTTCTAAAATTTCTAACTCCTTTCTTCTTTTTTCCAAAATCCTTTCAACAATATAAAGAATCATATCTTCTGCCAGATTAATAATATCAAAAAGTTCCATAAAACTTGCTTCCGGTTCAACCATCCAAAATTCTGTTAAATGTCTTCTTGTTTTTGATTTTTCGGCTCGAAAGGTTGGACCGAAACAATAAACTCGACCAAAAGCCGCTGCCGCGGCTTCATTATAAAGTTGACCGCTTTGTGAGAGATACACTTTTCTATCAAAATAATTAACCTCAAAAAGAGTGGTAGTCCCTTCGCAAGAAGTCGGTGTCAAAATAGGAGCATCAACTAAAATAAAACCTCTATTATCTAAAAAATCTCGACAAGCCTTAATTACTTCTGCCCGGATTCTCAAAATAGCAAACTGCTTTCTTGAACGAAACCACAAATGACGATGTTGTAAAAGAAAATCAATACCGTGCTCTTTTTTAGTAATTGGATAGTTTTCCGAAGGACTTAAAAGTTTTAATTCCTTAGCAACTATTTCAAATCCTCCTGGTGCTCGATTATCTTTTCTTACAACTCCTTTTAATTCTACCAAAGATTCTTGAGTAACTTTATCAGCCAATTCAAAAGAATTTTCATCAACCTTACCAATTTCAAAAACTGCTTGGATTATTCCTGTACCATCTCTTATTAATAAAAATCTTATTTTTCCTGAAGATCTTTTATTATAAACCCAACCTTTCAAAAGAATTTCTTTCCCTTCATATTCATTAATGTTTTCTATCCAAATCATAATTTATATTTAATATCTCGTAAAAATTTTTTTCTCTTTTCAATATCTTCTTTTTTTTCTATACCCTTTGGTTTCAAACCATCAATTACTCCCAATATTCCTCGACCTTCACCATCGTCAACCACAATCACTTTTAAAGGATTGGCTGTGGCCGCATAAATTGAACAGACTTCACAAACCTGTTTTATTCCGTTTAAAATATTTATTGGATAAGCATCCTTTAAAAAAATTATAAAAGAATGACCCGCACCAATGTTTAAAGCATTTTCAATTGCTAAACTTTTCAAATCTTCATCATTACCTTCGCTACGCACTAAACAAGGCCCAGATGATTCACAAAAAGCAATTCCAAATTTTGCGTTCGGATTAGTACTTATAATTATTTCATATAAGTCTTCAACAGTTTTAATAAAATGACTCTGACCCAAAATAACATTTACTTCAACCGGTTTTTTAATCTCAATTATTCTCATCTCCATGTCTCCTCCTTAAATCTTTATTTGTTGACAAATCATAAATTTTTTGGTATATTATAATATTAAAATAATAAAAGTCAAGATGGAGAAGAAAAAAATAGGACCAGTAACTTTATTAAAAGATAGTTATTTACGTTTATTAGCCGAATTTGATAACTTTCGAAAAAGAAAGGAGAAAGAAGTGTTAATTGCAAAGGAATTAATTTTAAAGGAATTTTTTATTGATATCATTCCGGTTTTAGAAAATTTTAATCGAGCATTGTTTCATTCGCAATTAGATAATAATTTTCAAAGTTTAAAAAAAGGATTGGAAATAATCTATAATCAATTAAAAAGTATTTTGGAAAAATACGGTTTAAAAGAATATTCTTTATTGGGAAAAGATTTTGATCCAAAATATGCAGAGGCAGTAGGATATGTAGAAACAGACAAAGTTCCGCCCGATAAAATAGTAGAAGAAGTAGGTAAAGGCTATCTTTACAGAGATTATGTTTTAAAACCTGCCCAGGTAATTGTGAGTAAAGAAAAACAAAATCCTTCGGAAGGTTAAATGAGTCTAATAAATAAAAGACAAAAGGAGGTAAAATGGGAAAAAGAGTAATTGGGATAGATTTAGGAACAACCTTTTCTGTGGTAGCGGTAATGGAAAAAGGACAAGCAGTAGTTATTCCTAATCCTGAAGGAGAACGAACTACTCCTTCAGTAGTTGCCTTTGGGAAAGAAAGATTAGTTGGAACCCTTGCAAAAAGACAGGCAATAATAAATCCTGATAAAACAATCTATTCTATTAAACGCTTTATGGGAAGAAAATATTCGGAAGTTACTGAAGAGATAAAATTGGTTCCTTATAAAGTAGTTCCGGCGGATAATGGAGACGCGTGGGTAGAGGTAGAAGGAAAAAGATATTCACCACCCCAAATTTCCGCATTTATATTAGAATATTTAAAAAATGCTGCTGAACAATATCTTGGCGAAAAAATTGATAAAGCAGTCATCACTGTGCCCGCTTATTTTAATGATGCCCAAAGACAGGCTACCAAAGATGCTGGTAAGATTGCTGGTTTAGAAGTATTAAGAATTATTAATGAACCAACCGCTGCTTCGCTTGCTTACGGTTTAGATAAGAAAAAGAATGAAAAAATTGCTGTTTATGATTTAGGGGGCGGTACTTTTGATATTTCTATTTTAGAAATCGGCGAAGGGGTCTTTGAAGTAATTGCTACCAACGGAAATACTCATTTAGGCGGAGACGATTTTGACGCGAGAATTGTTCAATGGATTTTAGAAGAAGCAAAAAGAGAATTTAAAGTAGATCTCTCTAAGGATCGAACTGCTTTACAAAGGATTAGAGAGGCTGCGGAAAAAGCAAAACGAGAACTTTCTACCAAATATGAAACTTTAATAAGTTTACCTTTTATTTATTCTGATCCCGAAAGAGGACCTATACATTTAGAATTAAAATTAACCCGTGCCCGTTTAGAAGCGATGGTGGAAGATTTAATTCAAAAAACTTTAGAACCAGTTAAAAATTGTTTGGCCGATGCCAAATTGCAACCAGAAGATATTGACGAAGTAATTTTAGTGGGCGGTCAAACTAGAATGCCTAGAGTTCAAGAAGTAGTAAAGGATTTTTTTGGCAAAGAACCTCATAAGGGAATTAACCCTGATGAAGTGGTAGCGATAGGTGCTGCTATTCAAGGAGCGGTACTAGCCGGTGAAATTAAAGATATTGTTCTTTTAGATGTTACTCCTCTTTCTTTAGGTATTGAAACTCTTGGCGGTGTATTTACTAAAATTATTGAAAGAAATACTACTATCCCCGTAAGAAAAAGCCAAATTTTTACTACTGCAGAAGACAATCAAACAGCTGTCACAATTCATGTTTTACAAGGTGAAAGACCAATGGCTGCCGATAATAAAAGTTTAGGAAAATTTGAACTTCATGGCATTCCACCAGCTCCACGAGGTGTCCCTCAGATTGAAGTTATTTTTGATATCGATGCCGATGGAATTTTACATGTGACTGCAAGGGATTTAGCCACTAAAAAAGAACAAAGTATGAGAATTATTCCTTCTTCGGGTTTAACAAAGGAAGAAATTGAAAGAATGATTAAAGAAGCTGAAATGTATCGAGAAGAAGACCGACGTAAACGGGAGTTAGTAGAAACAAGAAACAAAGCTGATACTTTAGCTTATACCATTGAAAAAAATTTAAAAGAGTTTGGGAATAAAATTTCTGAGAATGATCGAAGAGAAATAGAAGAAAAATTAAATCGGTTAAAAGAAGTAATGAAAGGAGATAATAAAGAAGAAATAGAAAAAGCAATTGATGAGTTACAAAGGGCAAGCCATCGTTTAGCAGAAACGATGTACCGAGAAACCCAAACTCAAAAAGAAGAAAAAGATAAAAAAGATTACGAAGTTTATGATGAAGATAATAAATCTTAAAAAGGAGAAAGTATGGTAAGTAATTTAGATGGAAAACTTGAAAAAATACTAAAATCATTAACAAAAAGAGAAGAAGAAGTGATTCGGTTACGATACGGTTTGGGCGGTGAAATTCCTCATACTCTCCAAGCGATTGGCAATAAACTCAATATCACCAGAGAAAGAGTAAGACAAATCGAAGAAAGGATTTTAAGGAGATTCGGAAGCAAAGAGCTGATTGGGGCTCTAAAAGCACTTAAAAAACCGTTGATGCGAGGTCGGATTAAATATTTTACTATCCAAAATAAACTTAAAAAATATGGCGACTCCTTGAGTGTTAAGGAAAGAAAACAAATTGAAGGTAAACTAGAAAAACTAAAAAAAGCACTGATTAAAAAAGACCCAAAAAAAATTAACTTAACGATAAAAGAGTTAGAAGAAGCTGCCCAACCGTTACTAAAAGCAAAAAGAGTAAAAGTTAGTTAAATAAAAACTTTCTAAAAATTTTATTTTTAATAAAGAAAACATCTTATTTGTTTTCTTATGGAAAAGACAAAAAAAGATTATTATGAAATTTTAGGCGTTTCTCGAAATGCCACTAAAGAAGAAATTAAACAGGCTTATCGTCGTTTAGCAAAAAAATATCACCCAGATATGAACCCCAATAATCGAAAAGAAGCCGAAGAGAAATTTAAAGAAATTTCTGAAGCTTATGAAGTTTTAGTAGACGATGAAAAAAGAAGATTATACGATCTTTATGGTCACGAAGGGGTCTCTCAAAAATTTGGCCCTGACGGTTTCACTTGGAAACATTTTACCCATACCGACGAATGGCGAGATATCTTTGGTGAAAGTTTTGATCCTTTTGAATTTCTTAAAAGATTTTTTGAAGAAGAATCAATATTTGATATTTGGACAAGACCAACTAGAGAAAGAAAAAGGAAGGTTGTTGGTGGTAATATAAGAGTAAAAATGAAATTAACATTAGAAGATATTGCTGATGGTAAAGAAAAAACTTTTGAATTAGAACGTTATGAAAAATGCACTGATTGTCAAGGAATCGGTGGCAAAGGAAAAACTATTTGTCCGGTTTGCAAAGGTAAAGGAGAAATCCAACAAATTCAAAGAAGTGCCTTTAGTCAAATAATCAAAATTGCTACTTGTCATTATTGTGGCGGAACTGGAAAGATTGTAAAGGAATCTTGCAAAGCCTGTGGAGGAAGCGGTCGAATTAAAAAGAAAAAAATATTTAAAATTAAAATTCCAAAAGAAATTATTGAAAATAATTATCTAATTTTAAAAGGCGAAGGTCATTATGGTGAAGATGGAAAGGGAGATGTAATTATTGAATTTGAAGAAATTCCTCATCCTCTCTTTTTAAGAAAAGGACTTGATTTAATGGTGGAGGTTCCCATTCATTATACTACTGCTTTAATTGGCGGTGAAATCGAAGTTCCCACTCTAAAGGGTAATAAAAAAATTAAAATTAATCCTGGCATCCAAGATGGACAAATACTCCGAATTAAAGAATTAGGATTAAGAAGATACAACTCTTGCGGTGATTTATTAGTAAAAATTAAAATTTTTTTCCCCCATTCTCTTTCTGAAGAAGAAAAAAGATTATTAGAAGAATTAAGAAAACTATCTTCTGAACCCCCTCCACCACCGAGATATCCTATAGAAGAAACAAAATGAATAGAGATTTCTTATCCTGTGAAATTTATTACTATCCTAAAAAATTAGAAATCGGCGAGAAAATAATAATAAAGAATGAAGAAGCAAAGCATATTTTAAAAGTAATGAGACATAAAATTGGTGATAAAATAAAATTAACTAACGGTTTGGGTTATGAATATGAAGTTCTAATAAAAAAAATAGAAAAGAAGAACCTAATCGGAGAAGTCTTAAATAAAAAATTTTTACCAAGGGAACCTACTATTAAAATTACCTTGGCCAGCTCACCATTAAAAGGTGAAAACACAGAAATAATATTAGCCAAAGCAACGGAATTAGGAATCGGTGGTTTTATTCCTGTGTATTTTCAAAATACGGTAGTTAAGCTAAATGAAAATAAATTGAAAAGATTAAAAAAAATTTCTATTGCTTCTTTAAAAACATCTGCTGGTACTATATTGCCAGAAATTTATAAACCAATAACTTTTGAAGAATTAGTTAATAACTTTTTTTCTTATGATTTAGTTCTCTTAGCCTATGAAAATAGCGATACTAAATTAGCTAACATTATTAATAAAAATAAAAAAAATAATATTAAAAATATTTTATTAATAATCGGCCCAGAGGGTGGTTTTACACTAAAAGAAATAAAAATAGCTGAAGAAAAAGGGGCAAATCTTTTTACCTTAGGAAAAAGAAGATTAAGAAGTGAAACAGCAGGAATTGTAGCAATTAGTTTAATTTTATATGAATTTAATAATATTTAAAATTAACCAAAAAATAAAAAGGAGGGTGAAAAAATGACAAAAATCGAGGTCCATGATGGTGAACCATTCGAAAGTTTTATCCGCCGTTTTCGCCGGGCGGTAGAAAAAGCTGGAATTTTGCAAGATATTAAGAGAAAAGAATATTATGAAAAACCCAGCGAAAGAAGAAAAAAACGCCTGGCTGAAGCAATAAGAAGATGGCGAAAAAAAATGCAGCAAATGTAAAGTGGTTTGCGATAAAGATACTTTACTAAATTTAGAATATCACAAAGTACTTAGTTTAATTGCTAATTATTGTGAAACTCCTTTAGGAAAGGAATTAATTTTAAACTCTTTACCTTTTTCTAAAATAGAAACAATTAGAAAGGAATTCAGCCATTTGGAATATTATCTTTCTTTAAAAGAAAAACCATCCTACAAAAATTTTTTTAATTTAGCAGAGTTTTTAAAGGAAGAACTAAAAAAGAACTATTATTTTAATGGGAAAATTTTAATTTTAATAAAAAACTTTTTAAAAAATGTAGAAAAACTCAAAATTTTTTTCCCTTTAAAAAATCTTCCTTCCTCTTTCGCATTTTATTTAAATAATCTTAATAATTATCAACAATTGATATCCTTAATTGAAGATAAAATTGAAGAAGACGGCGAAATTAAATATGAAGCCTTTCCACAACTTTTAAAAATTCTTTCGGAAATAAAAGAGTTAAGAGAAAAAATTATTAATAAATTAAAAAAAATAATTAAAGAAAAAAAAGATTTTTTAACAATTGATAATTACACTTTGTGCGGAGAAAGATATGTATTACCAATTAAAACCAATCTAATTAGTAAATTTCCTGGAATTGTTCATGATTATTCAGAAACAAAAAAAACTGCTTTTTGTGAACCCTTAGAAATTGTTGAAGACAACAATTTATTTATAAAAATTAATCACCAATTAGCCGAAGAAAAGAAAAGAATTTTAAAAGAACTAACGGAAGAAATAATTAAAAGATACTCTGATATAAATAAAACTTGCGAAACAATCGCTTATTTAGATGCTTTAAATGCTAAAGCAAAATTTGTAGAAGATTATCATTGCCAGAAAATTGAATTTTCTGAAAAAAATGAATTTCAAATAAACTTTGCTCGCCATCCTCTTTTGTTGAAAATAAAAGAAGAGGTAATCCCCCTTTCCTTTCAATTACCCCAAAAAATAAGAATTCTTCTAATCTCTGGACCAAATGCTGGTGGCAAAACAGTTGTTCTGAAAACAATCGGAATAATTTCTTTACTCGCCCAATCAGGAATATATCCTCCAGTAGGAATAAATAGTAAAATTCCTTTTTTCAAAAAAATTTTTGCTGATATCGGAGACGAACAATCTTTGGAAAAAGGGCTTTCTTCTTTTCACGCTCATATAAAAAAGATAAAAGAATTCCTCGAAAAGGCAGATGCTCATTCATTAATTTTATTAGATGAATTAGGTAGAGATACTTCTCCGGAAGAGGGCGAGGCTTTGGCTATCGCTATTTTAGAAGAATTATCTAAAAAGAACTCATTCGTCTTCGCTACTACTCATTTGCCTCGTTTAAAAATTTTTGCCCATAACTCATCAAAAATTTTAAATGCTTCTATGGAATATAAAGAAAAACCCACATATCGATTGATTATTGGCATCCCTGGCGAATCAAGTGCTTTAGAAATTGCTCAAACAATCGGTTTAGAAAAATCAATTATTGAAAGAGCCCATTACTATTTAAAAACTGATTTTTTTACCATAAAAACAAAATTAAATGAATGGGAAAAAGAAATAAAAAAATATCAAAAGAAAATTGAAGAATTAAAGGAGAAAGAGGAAAAATTAGAAAAATTAATAAAAAATTATGAAGAAAAAAACAAAGAACTACAAATAATCTTAAAAAACTACAAAAAAGAATTTCTAAAAGAAAAAGAAAACTTCTTTTTAAACGCTCGAAAAGAATTGGAGAATTTTATAAAAACAATTAAAGCACAAAAAAAGGGAGCAATAAGCGAAGCTAAAAAATTTATTGAGACTAATTTATCAGAAATTCAAAAAGAAAAAAATCTTCTCTACTCTTTTAATGAAGAAAAGAACTTAAAAATTGGGGATGAAGTATATATTGAAAAATTAAAAAGAGTCGGTAAAATTATAGAAATTAAAAATAATTTTTTAAAGATTTTGACCCAAAAATTTTTAATCACTGTTCCAAAAGAGGAGGTAAAATTATTAAAAAAAGAAAATGATTAAAAGGGAAATTATTGAAAAAATTTTAGAAAATTGTGATATTGTAGAATTAATTAATTCCTATCTACCTTTAAAAAAAGTTGGCAATTATTATCGAGCCTTATGCCCTTTTCATCATGATACTAAACCCTCTTTTTATGTCAATCCGTCGCAACAACTATTTCATTGTTTTGGTTGTAAAGAGAGTGGTAACGTCATTCATTTTATAATGAAATATGAAAAAATTGGATTTCTTGAGGCAGTAAAATCTTTAGCAGAGAGAGAGGGAATAGAAATAAGTTTAGCAGATGAAAAAGAAGAGAAAAAAAATAAAGAAATTTACGAAGTTATTAAATTGGCAAGCAAGTTTTATCAAGAACAACTTTTTATTTATCCGCAAGCTTTAAATTATTTAATTAAAGAGAGAAAACTATCGTTAACAACAATAAAAGAATTCCAATTAGGCTATGCTCCTGTTGGAAATCTTTTAATTAAAACTCTTTATAAAAGAGGTTTTTCAGAAGAGTTATTAATTAAAAGCGGTTTGGCTTATAAAAAAGAAAAGGATATCCATGAATGGTTTTTTAATCGTATTATTTTTCCAATTTTTAACTCTCGCGGAAAGGTTATCGGTTTTGGAGGAAGAGTATTAGATGAAAAAATAGAACCCAAGTATCTTAATTCACCAGAAACAGCAATTTTTAAAAAAGGAGAAAATCTCTATGGTCTTTATCAAACACGTAATTTTTTAGCAGAAAATAAACCTATATTAGTAGAAGGATATTTTGATTTACTTTCACTCTTTGATAAAGGAATTAAAAATTTAGTGGCACCTTTAGGCACTGGTTTTACGATTGACCAAGCAAGGTTATTAAAAAAATATAGTGAAGAAATAATAATTTTATTTGATGGCGATAATGCCGGCCGAGAAGCAACAAAAAGAGCTGCGGAAATTGCCTTAAAAGTGGGGATAAATCCTTTGATTGCTTTTCTCCCAGATAATTACGATCCTGATAAATATGTAAAGGAAAAAGGGGTAAAGGAACTTAAAAAAATTATCTGCTTTCCCTACGATTTTATTGATTTTTACCTAAAAATTTCTCATCCCAAAACAATTTCTGAAAAAAGGAATATTTTAAAAAAACTTGGAGAAATTATAAATTTTACTTGCGATTCAACCCTAAAAGAACTATATTTAAATAAAATAAGTGAAATTTTTCATATTAAGAAAGAACAAGTGTTAAATATCTTTAAAGAAAAAAGTTTTTCTGTTTTTAATGTAGAAATAAAAAAGTTAGAAGACCAAATAATTAATATATTATTAGTTTATCCCAAATATTCTTCACTTATTCAAGAATATCCATTAGAAATCTTTCCTGAAGAAATAAAGGAGTTAATAAAAATAATTGAAGATTTTAAAGATAAAGAAAAAATAAATACTGGGCTAATATTAGAAGAAATTAAAAATGAAGAATTCAAAAAGAAATGCGCTTCTTTATCTTTTTCATCAGAAGTATTAATCAGTAATATAAAAGAAAAAGATTTTAAACGGTTATTAGATAAATATTTTTATGAATATCTTTACAATAAACTAACTTCGGGAGAAAGCAACGAGAATATTTTAAGAAAAATTGTTGAAATCAAAAAAAATTTAATTAAAGGAGGAAAATGAGTAACAATAAAAAAGCTATCTTAGAAAAATTTTATAATGAGATTTTAAAATATAAAAATAAAAAATTAACTTACGACCAATTAAATTTGCTTCTACCTGAAGAATTAAATACTGCTGAAGATGTAGAAGAAATTTTATTAAACCTCAATAAAATGGGAATTGAAGTTGTCGAAGAAGAACCATTAGAAGTTGTCTCAAGAAAGCCAAAAAAAGTTCCGATAGAACCTTTTGAGAGTGCTACCAAATTTTATTTTCGTGATTTAGCAAAATTACCCCTTTTAACTAAAGAAGAAGAAATAAGATACTCTAAAATAATGGAAGAAGGTTATCGGGAGATTACTTCTTGCCTTTTTAATAGCGTGCCACTTATTGAAAAATTAATCGAACTTTGTGAGTCGGTAGAAAGAGGAGAAAAAGATTTAGACCAAATTGTCCGAGTAGAATATGAATATCTAATTAACCGTTGGGCAATGTCTCACAAAAGATACCTTTTTATTCGTCGTACAAAGGCTTTAAAAAAATTAATTACTACCCTTAAAGAACTCTTGGGGAAAAAACCGACACCAGTGGTTTTAAAGAAAATTGAAGAAAAAAAGAAAAGTATTTTACGAAGAATCCAAAATTTAAGTTTGCAACATTCTGTTATTAATGAATTTGTCGAGGAATTTCATCGTAAAATGGTTGAAGCCCAAAAAATCTTTAACCAGATAAAAAACACAAAAGATAAAAATGAAATTAAAAATTTAAAAGAAAAGTTAAAGGAGTATGAAAATTTTTTTGGTCAAAATTACGAAAAGGTTGAAGAAACCTGGAGAAATATAGAAAGATACAAAAATAAAATTTTATCCGCAAGAGATAAAATGATAAACGGTAATGTGCGTTTAGTTGTTTCAATTGCTAAAAAATATGCTAATCGTGGGTTAGAATTCTCAGATTTAGTAGAAGAAGGAAATGTCGGATTAATAAAAGCGGTAGAAAAATTTAATTATAAAAAGGGCTATAAATTCTCCACTTATGCTACTTGGTGGATTAAACAGGCAATTACAAGAGCACTTGCCGAACAGTCAAGAACAGTAAGAATACCATCCCATATCCAGGATGCAATTAATAAAATTACTCATGCGCGTCAAAAGTTTTTACAAAATTTTGGCCGAGAACCAACAATTAGTGAGATCGCTCAACGATTAGGAATTAGTAAAGAAAAAATTGAAAGGTATCTAAAAATTATCCAACACGGTGTCTCTTTAGATAAACCTATAGATGATGAAGAATCTGGTTTTATTGGCGACTTTATGGCTGACGAAAAAACAACCTCTCCCGCAAGAAAGGCTGGGATTTCTTTGTTAAATGAAAAGTTAGAAAAAGTATTACAAATTTATTTATCAAAAAGAGAAGAAAAAATCTTAAAACTCCGGTTCGGAATTGGCGACGGTATTCAAAGAACTTTAGAAGAAGTTGGGCAAATCTTTAATATAACCCGTGAGCGAGTAAGACAAATTGAGGCAAAAGCCTTAAAAAAACTTCGCCATCCAGCAATTCTAAAAGAATTTTCTTTCTTAAAAGAATTGTTAGAAAAATGAGGGAAAAAGTTGAAAAACTAACTTCTTTGAAAGAATTTTTGCCAGTAGTTATTAAAAAATTAGGACTTTGGGATAAATTAGTTGAAAAAGAGGTGATCTTTAAATGGAAAGATATCGTTGGCGAAAATTTTCCTTCCCAAATACAGCCAATTGATTTAGAAAAGAAAATTCTCTATCTTAAAGTCCCCTCTCCTGAATGGAAAACAGAATTGAATTATTTTAAAAATGAATTAATTAATAAAATTAATAAAAAAATAGGTTTAAAGGTAGTAAAAGATATAAAAATCATTATTCGTCATAAGTAAATATTTCTAATTTAAAAATCAAAATTATTGACTTATTAATATTTTCGAGTTATAATTAATTAGAATAATAAAATAAAATATTTAGTATAAATAATTATGAAAGTAGAAAATGTAGAAGAATATTTTAATAGATTATTAATGGAATGTGTCCGAAGAAAAGCTTCGGATATTCATTTAACTGTTGGACGCCCACCCACATTAAGAATTGATGGTAAACTTTATCCTATTGAAGGCGAACCAATTTTAACTCCGGAAATGACAGAAAAATTTAAAGATATTGCTGCTCAACATGCTAAACATTTAAGAGCACAAATTAATGATGGTGGTGGAGGAGATTTTGGATTAGATTTTGGAGAATATGGAAGATTTAGAGTAGCGATTTATAAACAGAAAGGTTTTTTTGGACTTGCTCTTCGTTTAATTCCTAAACATATTATGAGTTTTGAAGAAATTGGTTTTCTTCCTCACCTCATTCCTAAGATTAAAGCATTATTAGATAGACCACATGGTTTAATATTAGTAACCGGGCCAACTGGCTCAGGAAAATCAACGACTCAGGCATGCTTTATTGATTATATTCTTAATTCACCAAGACATGTATTAACGATTGAAGACCCTATTGAATTTGTTCATGACCATAAAGCAGGCATTATTACTCAGAGAGAAGTTGGCGTTGATGTCTCTTCTTTTCGGGAAGCAATAATGAAAGGATTACGATCTAATCCTAATGTCATTCTGGTTGGGGAAATTAGAGACTTAGCTACTGCTGAAGCAACGGTTTGGGCTGCAGAATCAGGACATTTGGTAATCGGAACTTTGCATACTACCAATGCTACAGAAACAGTGACTCGTTTTATTGATATTTTCCCTCCAGAAATCCGTGATCAAATTAGAATACAGTTTTCAATTTCTTTATTAGCGGTATTTTCTCAAAGACTACTTTTAAGAGCCGAAGGAAAAGGTAGAATTGCTTGTTTTGAAATAATGATGGCGACACCCGCAGTAAGAAATTTAATTCGGGAGAAAAAAATTGAACATCTTCCTTCGGCAATTCAAACTGCCTCGGCAGAAGGAAGCATTACTTTTGATGCCTATCTTGCTGAACTTTATAAAATGGGTAAAATAACTTATGAAACAGCAATGCAAAATGCCTTTGATCCTAAAGCGTTAAGAGAATTAATCGAATACGGTGGTCGAAGACATCGCTCATAAATCTTCGGGCACAAAATTATTATAAATACTAAATCTATGTTAAAAAAAAGAGAAATTGTATTTTTTTTAATATTATTAATAAATTGTCAAAAGAAAGTTTCGGTTTCTAAAAATGTTGAAAATTGGTTAAGTTATTATTTAAATCAGACAAAAATTGGTTATTCCTTATCAAAAATTAATGTGGGCGATTCTTTAATAAAATTTTACAATCGAATTAAATTAATATTAAAAGTTGGGTGTGAATTAAAAGAAGTTACCGTAAATACCTTTCTTTTAACCGATTTAAAGTTAAAATTAAAGAATTTTGAATCAGAACAAATTTCTGAGAAAAATGTTTTAAAGATAAATGGTAAAGTTAAAAAAGACACTCTTTACTACACTCTCCAAACTGGTTCAGAAATTATTAAAAAATACTTAATTTTACCTCAAAATACTTATCCTATAGGAGTATTACCCTATTTAATCATTTCTCAGGGG
The DNA here is from genome assembly GCA_938040315.1 of uncultured bacterium. GTDB lineage: Bacteria > Hydrothermota > Tepidihabitantia > Tepidihabitantales > DTDR01 > DTDR01. Next base: position 40,110 of record CALHQW010000008.1, on the reverse strand, counting down.
TTTAAAAATTGGAAAGGCAATCTTTTAGATTTCACTCTTTTTTCAATTTTACCGACGGAAATAAATTTTCAAAAAAGGGATACCGTAATTATAAATGATACTGTTTATAAAACATTAGTTTATGAAATTACCATGGCAAATGTAAAATCTTTTTATTATTTAGATTCCTTAGGAAACTTATTGAAGGAAATTTCTGCTGGTGGAATTATTGGCATTAAAGAATCTCCCCAAAAAGCGATGGCTGAATGGAATAAAGATTTCTTAGATATTCTTTCTTTTTTTTCTATTCCCGTAGATACTTTTTTATCTGAACCAGCAAAACTTAAATCTTTAAAATTGGAAATTCAAGGAATAGATTCCTTTGAATATTTAGACCTTGATTTGCCTAATCAAAAAGTTATAAGTAAAAATCCGTTAATAATTGAAATTACTAGACCGAAATTAACCAAAATTAAACAACTTAAAATTTCAGAAAAAGAAAAAATTTATCTTAAGTCTACTCCGACTATTCAATCTGATCACCCATTGATTAAGAAAAAAGCATCAGAAATTATTGGTAACCTTGCACATCCTCAAACAATTGCGGAAAGAATTTTAATTTGGGTTTTCCGAAATCTTAAAAAGAAAGCCACTACTTCTTATCCTTCGGCAATTGAAATCCTAAGAAACCTTGAAGGTGATTGTAATGAACATGCTACTCTGTATGCCGCTCTTTGTCGATCCTTAGGAATCCCTACAAGAGTGGTTGTTGGTTTAGTATACGCCGGCAATGGCTTTTATTATCATGCATGGAATCAAGTTTATCTAAATGAATGGATTTCTTGCGATCCTACTTTTGGTGAATTTCCGGCCTCTCCGGTGCATTTAATTTTAAAAGTTGGTGATGTAGAAGAACAAGTTAAAGTTTTAAACATCCTTGGAAAAATAAAAATAAAAATTTTATCATTTGAATAAAAAATAATGCTTTTAGGGATTATTTCTGATACCCATGATCACATTGAAAAAGTTAAAAAAGCATTAGAAATTTTTAATCAGCATAAGGTACTCGGTGTTATCCATTGTGGAGATTTTGTTGCTCCTTTCACTTTAAAAGAATTTGCTAATCTAAAAACTAAATTTTATGGAGTTTTTGGTAATTGCGACGGCGAAAAGGAAGGTTTATTAAAGGTAGCAAAAGAAAATAATCTTATTCTTTCGGAAGCACCTTTAGAAATATCTTTGGGTAATAAAAAATTTCTCATTTTCCATAAATTAAAAAAAGAAGAAATTAAAAATGATGTAGATTATGTTATCTATGGTCATACCCATAAATATGAAATTATAAAAAAAGAAAATATTCTTTTCATTAATCCTGGTGAAGCCTGTGGTCTTTTAACAGAAAAAGCAACAATTGCTCTTCTTGATATTAAAGAAAATCAAGTTAATATTTTAGAAATTTAAATTATTAATCTTTTAATAAGAATTGTAGCATAAGAACCAGCCGGTAAAAGAAAGTTTAAAGTGAGTTTATATTTCCCTTTATACAATTCGTCAGTTAATAAATCGCTAACTTTCATTTGTGTTGGCAACACAATAACCTTCCTTAAATAGGGTTTAAAATAGAGACCCCGTATTTTCAATTTTATTTTAAAATCTTTTAAAGAGAGATTTTCTTTTTTTAAAACTTCTTCCATAATTTCAATAATTTCATTTTTCTCTTTTATTTTGGAAGAAGGTGCAGGAATAAAAAGATTGAATAATTTTTCTCTAAGAAAAAAAGGTAAATTTTTATAAAAGTATAATTTACCAAAACGATACTTTACAGGGAAAATAGGAATTTCTAATTTCTTAAAATATAAATTTAAAGTTTCATTCCAAATATAGGCTTGATAGGCATTTATAAAAATATTCAAAAGTTCAAAAGGAATTTTTTTTATTGCTCCTTTGTAATCTGTTTTATTGTCTATTAAATAATTAATCACGGGAACGTATTCGCGAATTGCTAACCTTTTTGCTTCTTCCCATTGCCCCCAATTTTCTTTTAAAAATTCCTTTAATCTTTTAATCTTACTTTCATCAAAACCAGAAGGAGTCGCTAAAAAAAGTTTTAAAGCCTTTTCGTAATTTCTTTTTATTAAATAGTAAGCAATAAAACCTTCTTTATGGCGAGCACTACCCATTCTTTGTTCGTCATAAAAATTTGGCAAGCCATTAACACCAACCTCCCAAAAATTATTAATCATCCTCTCCCCTTCTTCTTTCTTTAAATCTCTAATAGTAATTTGAAAATAATTTCCTAATAAATCTTCCTTTCTTAAAGGCCTTTCTAAAAAACCAAGAAAGTGTAGAGAAAAATTCTTTTCCCTTATACTCTCTTTTTTTATTGTTCTAGAAACCAAGTATTGAAAAGCATAAGAATAACGGTCTTTTAAACCTAAACGATAAATTTTATTAAATTTATATTTTTTCTGTAAAAAGTAAATAACATCTAAAGTATTAAAATTTTTTTTCTCTAATAAATAGACGCCATATTCACCTTTTTCTTTAAAAGATAAATTTACTACTTCTTTAACAATAAAATCTTCGGGTTTTACTTTTACTTTAATAAGTTTATTAAAAATGGAAATTTTTGTTGAAATTCTTCTTTACGGTAATCAGGTAAAATTTTTGGTGACTTTCGATTTTCCTCAACACCAATTTTCTTCAGTTCTTCATGATAAGTAATTAAATGATTTAAAGTTAAGTTCTTAATCGGTGGCAATTCTTTTAAAAGTTCACCTGCTCGTTTACCGGCCCTTCTACCAAATACAAGGATATCTAATAAAGAATTTCCCATTAAACGATTTCTTCCGTGAACTCCACCACTCACTTCACCACAAACTAATAAACCTAAAACATTTGTTTCGCAATTTTCATTTATTAAAATCCCACCATTTTGATAATGTTGGGTTGGATAGGTTAAAACAGGTTTCTTTCTCATATCAATTCCAAATCTTAAAAATTGGCGGAACATCGCTGGTAATTCTTTTTCAATTGTTCCTTCACCTTTTAAAATCTCAATTAAAGGAGTATCTAACCAAACTCCATAATAACCGCTGGGTGTTTTTACACCCTTTCCTTTCCAACACTCTCTAATTATTGCTGAAGCAACCACATCTCTTGTCTCTAAAGGGTAAATAAATTGCTCGCCATCATAATTTACTAATTGAGCACCGAGACTTCTAACTTTTTCAGTAATTAGTTGTCCCAACATTTGTTCCGGAAAAGCTACACCAGTAGGATGGTACTGAATAGTATCAAGATAAATAAACTTTGCTCCGACCCGATAGGCTAATACTAAACCGTCTGCGGTGGCGCCATAATGATTAGAAGTAGGAAAACCTTGAACATGTAATCTACCGGCACCACCCGTTGCTAAGATTGTTACCTTACTTTTAACAATAATTATTTTCCCATTTTCTAAATTTAACAATACTGCTCCGCAACATTTTCCATCTTCATCCGTTAATAATTCAATCGCACAAGTAAATTCTAAATAATTAATTTTCTTATTTAAAAACTCATCTCTAATTACTCGCATAATTTCCATTCCCGTATAATCTTTACAAGTATGCATTCTTTTACGAGAGGTACCGCCACCATGAATAGTAATCATATTACCATCTTCTTTTTTATCAAACATCACTCCTAAATCTTCTAACCATTGGATAATCTTTGGACCATCACTAACTAAAGCATAAACCAAATTGGGAATATTTTTATATCCGCCACCGCCTATCACATCTAAATAATGAATAATTGGTGAATCATTTTCTTTGTCTGCAGATTGAATTCCTCCTTGCGCCATCACTGTATTAGCATCTCCAATTCTTAATTTTGTTACTAAAAGAATATTGTTAGTATATTCATAAGCCGATAGCGCTGCTGCTACTCCGGCTCCGCCACCACCAATAATTAACACATCAACATCATAATCAATATTCTTTATTCTAAAATTCTCAGGATTTAAATAAGAATAACTTTCCAAAATATCAGCAATCTCATTAACCACTAAATCACCTTTATTTACTCCAATCTTAATTTCCCGGACAGTTCCGGGTTTATAATCAGGATGATAATTTTTTAAAAGTTCCTCTTTTTCTTCAGTTTTTAATTTAGTAAAAATTTCTTTAATCCTTCTCTCGCGAGTACTTTCGACTTTCTTAATTGATTCTTCCATATAATCAGGATACATCATAACCTCCTATTTATTCAGGTTCGATATCTCTTTTTTCATATAACTCTTTTAATCTTTCGGTAGGCATCGCCATTAATTCTCTTAGTTCCTTTTCAAATTTTCCTTCTTCAATTTCTTTTATTCTTTCTTCTAACTCTTTTGCTTTCTTTTGAATAAAACGGCCATAAATTCTTCTTCCTAAAAGACCAACATAATATTGAACAATTTCTGCCGGACAGCGGGAAGCACAAAGACCACACATAATACAATCAAAAGAAAGTTCGGCAACTTTTTTAACATCTCCTCTTATTGCTGCATTGATATATTCCATAACTTTTAAATCCTGGGGACAAACTCGATTACAACTACCACAAGAAAGGCATCTTAAAATTTCAGGGTAATATTTTATAAACACCTGGGTATCATAAAGAAGTTCTTCAATATTATAAATTGCTTTATTACCTGGATAAAAGGGAATTTGGGTCAGATACATTCCATCCTCTACCACTGTCTGACAGGCTAAACCAACTTTTAAACGAAAAGAATCTTTTTTACGATAAACTGTTGAACAGGCACCACAAAAACCACCCCGACAGCCAGCACCACGAACAAAAAGAAATCCACAATACTCTAATGCCCGCATAATTGTTAAACCTTCAGGCACTAAATATTCTTTTCCCATTACATAAATTCTTATTTCTTTCATAATCTTATTTAAATTTTTGCATATTTTTTAACACCTAATTCATATAAGTCATTCCCATAAATATCATTAATCACAATTACCGAAAAATCTTCCACCACTAACTCAGAAATTGCTTCGGGACCCAAGTCTTCATAGGCAATTATTTTAACCTGTTTTATCTTTTTCATTGTTAAAGCCGCCACGCCACCAACCGCACCAAAATAAACCCCTTTATATTTCATCATTGCCTTCTTTACTTCTTCACTCCGATTACCTTTACCAATCATTCCTTTTAAACCATGGGCTAATAAAATTGGTGTATAGGGATCCATCCTACCCGAAGTAGTTGGTCCGGCAGGACCTATTGGATAACCTGGTTTTGCTGGTGCTGGACCAACATAATAAATTATTGCTCCTTTTAATTCAAAAGGCAATTTTTCTCCTTTCTCAATCGCTTCTACTAATCTTTTATGAGCCAAATCTCTTGCTGAATAAATAATTCCACTTATTAAGACCCGGTCTCCCGCTCTTAAACTCTCTACTACTTCATCTGTTAAGGGAGGCATAATTCTTTTAATTTCCATTATCAACCTCCTATTTTAAACTTAAATTATAATAATTTAAAGGTAAATTTCAATGGAAATAAGTCTCTCCTAAATAAGAACTCCTAACTTTGATACCACTAATAACCTTTTTTATACCAATTTCTTCTCCCCAATAAGCAAATTTTTTAAAATCTCCTTCTTTATAATATTTTTTTACTGGATAACTATTTTTGGAGGGCATCAAATATTGTCCAATGGTAACAATATCAACCTTTGCTTCTTTTAAGTCAAGCAAAGTCTCATAAATTTCTTTTTCATCCTCTCCCAAACCGACCATAAAACCACTTTTAGTAATAATCCTTTCATCCAACTCTTTTACCTTTTTTAAAATCCATAAAGAACGAAAATAATCGGCTTTCCTATCTCTAATAATTTTGGTTAATCTCTTAGTTGTCTCAATATTATGAGCCAAAACATTTGGTCTTTTTAAAACTACTTTTTTAAGAGATGCTAAATCACCCATAAAATCAGGAATTAAAACTTCAACCAAGATGTTTGGAGATGCCTCTTTTATCTTCTCAATTGTTTGGGCAAAAATTTCCGCACCATAATCGGCTAAATCATCCCTACTAACCGAAGTGATTACACAATAATTAAGAGCAAGTTCTTTCACCGCCAAAGCAATTTTCTCTGGTTCATCTTTTAAAATTTTATTAGGCACCCCTTTCTTCACACCACAAAAAAGACATTTTCTGGTACAGATATCACCCAAAATCATAAAAGTTAAAGACTTTCTACGGAAACATTCACCCAAATTGGGACATTTCGCACCTTCACAAACAGTGTGTAAATTATACTTTTTTAAAATACTTTTTAAAAAAGAATATTCCTTTCCACCGGGCAAAGAAGATATTTTAGCAAAATAGGAATCCATAAAAAATTATAAAACTTTTAAAGAAAAAATCAAATTGATAAAAATTTTAATTCTTGACATTTTAGAAATTTTTGTTATTTTTTAAAAAGGATGACTTTTGGTATTTTTTCATTCTTTTCTAAACCAAAAATTAAAATTACTGTAAATAAACTTTATTATTTTTTCCCAAAAACCGAATATAAACACTCAATTGTAATTGAGATTCCTAATCACCAAAGTTCTTATCAAGCCTTAGTAGGAGTATATAATGGAGGTAAAAAGGGATTTATTTTAAAAGATATTATTTTAAAAATAGAAAATTTAACTTTGCATTGTACTAATCACCAAGTTTTGGAATTAAAACCGGATGAATATAAACAATTCTTATGGATTTTTCCTTCACCGCCTTCTTTAAGTAAACCGAAAGGCAAATATACTTTAACTTTAATAGATGATAAAGGTAATCTTTTCTCAGTATCCGGCCGATTTCCCAAATTTGACATCTCTTATTAATTTACTATAATTATACATGTTAAAAAATGTTGTCAAATTTATTTATCAAAAAGTTAGTGAAATAAAAAATATTGTCGGTGATAAAAAAGTAATTTGTGCAGTTTCTGGTGGAGTTGATTCAATGACAACCGCTGTGCTCGTTCATAAAGCAGTTGGTGATAATCTAACCGCAGTTTTTATTGATGACGGCTTGATGAGAAAAGATGACGAAAAATTTGTAAAGGATGAATTGGAAAAATTCGGTATTAAAGTAAAAGTATATTACGAAGCGGATACTTTTTTTAAGGCTTTAAAAGGGTTAACCGATCCTGAGGAAAAAAGAATCGCCTTTCGTGAAACCTTTTATAAGGTTTTCAAAAAAATAATAAACGAAGAAAAAACAGAATTTTTAGCCCAAGGGACTATTAAGGCTGATATTATTGAAACCGAAGCAAAAATAAAAACTCAGCATAATGTATTATCCCAAATTGGCATCAATCCCCAAAAATATGGTCTAAAAATAATTGAACCATTAAAGGATTTATTGAAACCAGAAGTGAGAAGAGTAGCAAAAAGACTGGGTTTATCAAAAGAGGTTTATCAAAGAAAACCTTTTCCTGGACCAGGATTGCTTTGTCGAGTGCTTGGTGAGGTGACTGAAGAAAGAGTAGCAATCATTAGAAAGGCAACCGAAATTGTTGAAAAATTAACAGAAAAAATTAGCAGTTTCCAAACTTTTCCAGTATTATTAAGCGACCAGGCAACGGGAATAAAGGATTATCAAAGAGTACTCGGTGATATCATTGTTATCCGTTCGGTTGAATCTAAGGATGCCTTGTCGGCGAAGGCTAAAAGATTACCCTATAAATTATTAATAAAAATCCGTGATTCTTTAATTAGCGAAATCCCCTCTTGTGTAAAAGTTTTATATGATATAACTGATAAGCCACCCTCCACGATTGAGTATATTTGAGAATATATGGATTATCGGATTTACTGTTTAATTGCTTTATTAGGCTGGGGTTTTTGGGGATTTGGTAGTAAAATACTGGGAAAATATTTTCATCCCTTCCATTTATCCCTTTTCTCCAATGTTGGCACTGTGCTTTTTCTTCTTTTCTTTATTTTTAAATTCTCGCTACCTTTTAATAAATTTTCTTTATATGCTTTAATAAATGGCATGATTGCTGGTATCGGTACCTTTGGATTCTATTTTGCTTTAAGTAAAGGAGAGGCTTCCATTGTTTTTCCAATCACATCACTTTATATTGTTTTTCCAGTAATTTTGGGCTATTTCTTTTTAAAAGAACCAATAACTTTTAAACATCTTTTAGGATTTATCTTTACTTTAATAGCTATCTATCTTCTCAGTAGTTAATTATTCAATTCTTTTAAGAAAATAAAGTCGATACCAGGGATGGGAAAATAAAGGTTCAAATATTAAATTCTCTTCTTTCAATAAATGGGCGCGAAATTGGGAAAGAAAATCAAAATACATCTCTAACCCAGCAAAATCTTTTATCAAATAAAATGCCAAGGATTTTTCATAATCCTTGATATCTTTCTTTAAAGCAACTATTTCCCGAAAACTTTCCAATTTCTCTTTTGCCTCGGGAAGATAATATTCAAAAAGAACTTTCCTTCTAAAAGGAATAATTAAATATTTTGGTTTTAAACTCAAAAAATAATTTTTTATCACGGGAATGGATGTTTCTATTGCTATTATTTTTTCTTCCTCATCCTTTAAATTCCATTTAATCTCTTGGATTTTATTAACTGGGAAATTTATAAAAAAGAGAAATAAAAATAAAATCGTTGGTAATAAACTCTTACTAATTTTCTTTTTCAAAAATATATCAAAAAGGTGAAACAAAAAAAAGGCTAAGAAAAATAAAGAGAGCAAGAAAAATCTTCTCATCGGTAAAACACCTCCCCGAAAGGAAAGAAAGAAATAAAAAACAAAAGGCGAAAAAATAATTGTAAGTAAAATTAAATAATTTTTGAGACTTTTCCTTTGAGAATAAATTATTAAAATAATTGCCAGAAAACTTATTATTAAAAAGAGCCAACCCGTTTGGTTACTTATATCTCTAAGAACAATCCCAAAAAAATCTTTTGGTTTTATTAAAGGAATTCCGGTAATTATTGGATACCGAGCAGTGATAATGAAAGAATAAAAAGGATTAGAAAAAGCACGATAATCAAAAAAGAGCCAAATAATTGGTGCCAAAAAAGGCAGAAATAATAAAAAGCGGTTTTTCTTTTCTTTCCAAAAAAATGTTAATAAAAGAAAAATAATCGCCACAAACCAACTATCTGGTCTAATTAAACCAGCAAAAAGATTTAATATGCCATATTTTAAATAATCTTTTATTAAAAAATAATAAATAACAATAATCATTACCGGAATATAGATAAAGACCCAATAACCAGTAAGCAAATTCTGCCAACTATCTTCAAAAAGAAAAAAAGCATAAAGAAAGGCTAATAAACCAGTAAAAAAGGAATTAGAAAAATATTCACTAATTTTTAAAAAATAGAAAAAACCTAATGATATTAATAAAGATATAAAAAGGTAATTAAAAAAAGGTGGAAAAAGATAAGAAAGAAAAGCAATTAATGGTTTTGGTGTTTCTGGTAAGAAATAAGAAGGAGGCGATAATTTTATAAAATATTGAAACATAGTGCGATAGGTAATATTCACACTTTTTCCTAAATACTGATAATTGAGATTAAAAAAAATTGGTAAAAATATTAAAATTAAAAACAAAAGAATAGTAAAAAGAAAAGATAATTTTAGTTTTATTTTCCAGAGGAATTTAGGAAATTTTAAAATTTTGACCCCTTATTCTTTAGCAGCAAACTTTTCTAAAATACTCTCATTAATATCAAAATTAGAATAAACCTGTTGAACCTCTTCTAATTCTTCAAAGGCGGAAATCAATTTTAATATCTTTTCGGCAACTTTCTCATCGGTTATGGTAATCGTTGTTAAAGGTAACTTTGTCAATTCTGAATGGTCAATCGGAATATTATTTTCCTTTAATTTTTCTTTAACCTTAGAAAAATCTTCGACCGAGGTAATTATCTGATAAGAACTTTCATCGGTCTTTATATCTTCCGCACCAGCTTCTAAGGCAATGCTAAAAATCGTTTCTTCATCCACTTTATCTTTATTAACTATAATTACTCCTTTCGGTTTAAACTGCCAGGAGACAGAACCCGTCTGTCCTAAATTTCCACCATATTTAGAAAAGATATGGCGAATATCATTAACTGTTCGATTTCGGTTATCCGTCAATGTCTTAATAATAATTGCTACTCCTTCTGGACCATAACCTTCAAACTCAATTTCTTCATAAAGGACGCCCGGGATTTCACCAGTTCCTCTTTTAATTGCTCGCTCAATATTTTCACTCGGCATATTTGCTTCCTTAGCCGCTTCAATCGCTACCCTTAATCTGGGATTAAACTCAGGATTACCCCCTCCTAACCGAGCAGCCGTCGTTATCTCTCTTGCTAATTTAGAAAATAATTTACCTTTCATCTTATCTACCTTTGATTTCTTATGTTTTATTTGTGCCCACTTAGAATGACCAGCCATAATTCCTCCATTTATTCTATAAATATTATAAAACAAAATAAATAATTGTCAATTTTTAATTACTTTCTTAAAAATTATCCATAAAGCACTCTCCTAGGCGGTATAGGAGATAGCCCCCTATCCAAAGGGGTAAATTTATCTAAATTATTGATTTTATATTACTTAAATAAAAATTCCTAAATAAAAAAAGTTTCCTATAAGGAAACTTTAAAATTATGTAAGTACCTTAAAATCAATAACTTATAAAAGATCTCCGTTTCTTTTATATCTCAACTATTTTTATCTTTCCTCTTTTGTATGGAGAATAGTTTATAAATCTTAATTATTGACAAAAAAATTTTTTTACATCATATTTTAGTAGATGATTGAGAGGCCTTACGAGGAAATAGTAATTCATGATAAATTAATTATTAGTTTAAAACAGACTGTTTATCGTTATCCTAATGAAAAATATCCTTATTTAAAAACTTACACCAATCATCCAGAGAAGCATCGAGGGGTATATAGTATAAATGGTAACTATTATTATCCTGATATATTAGTAATTGATTTGAGGAATGAAAAGGTAATTATGATTGCCGAAGTGGAAACTAAATCTACTTTAAACGAAATAGAAGCCGAAGAATGGAAAAACTTTTGTCATCTTTCTTCCCATTTTGCCCTTTTTTATCCCCAAGGATATGAATTTAAAGTTCGCCAACTTTGCAAAAATATTAAAATTGATTCTTTCATAGAGTATAGGGAAATTGAAGGTAAGTTTAAATTAGAAAAGAAAAGGATTATCTTTTAAAAAGATTGAGATACCAGTAGAAAAGATACTCTCCAAAGAAAAGGTTGATAACTCCACTAATTGCTAAAAAACTACCAAAAGGTACATAATCTTTTATATTTCTTTTTCTGATTGCTACTAAGATTAAAAAGATAATTAATCCTAAAAGAGCTCCTAAAAATATAATAAAGAGAACCTTTTTATAACCTAAATAACTACCTAAAAATCCTGCCATTTTTATATCACCGCCACCAATTGCTTCTTTCTTTCTTAATAATAACCATATTAACTTTAAAATTAATAAAGAGCCCATCCCAGCAATAATTCCGTAGAAAGAAAATAAAGGAAATCTCTCAATGTTAAATAAAAAACCTAATAATATACCCGGATAATTTAACCAATCAGGTATTATTTGAAATTCCCAGTCAATAAAAAAGATTATTAATAAGGCACTTAATAAAAATATTAAAAAAATTGTTTTTAAAGAGAAATTAAATTTTTCATAACTAAATAGAAAAATAAAGCCTGTTAACAATTCAACAATTGGATAACGAAGAGAGATTGGTTTTTTACAAAAACGGCATCGACCACCTAAAATAAGAAAACTTATTAAAGGAATATTATCATAGAATTTAATCTTTCTTTGACAATGGGGGCAAAAGGAACTTGGTTTAATAATGGAAATTTTTCGGGGCGTGCGATAAATTAAGACATTATAAAAACTACCGAAAACTAAACCAATAATAAAAGTAAAAATTCTATTAAAAAGTTCCACTCAAAACGCTCCTAACAAATTTTTCATCGATACAGTATTCCAATAAAGTCTCCCGAGTAATTATTCCTTGTTGATAGAGTTTAATTAAAGATTGGTCTAAGGTTTGCATTCCCAGTTCATTGCCCGTTTGAACTAGTGAAGGAATTTGATAAGATTTATTTTCTCTAATAAGATTTTTTATTGCTGGACTGCCAACAAGAATTTCCATCGCTGCTGCCCGACCACCTTCTTTTCTTGGAACCAAAATTTGCGAAATAATACCAAGAATCACATTAGCAAAAATATGCCTAATAAAATTTTGTTGTTCAGCCGGAAAAACATCGATTACTCGATCAACGGTTTCGGCGACATTATTAGTATGAAGGGTAGAAAGGACTAAATGACCCGTTTCGGCAGCAGTGAGAGCCAAAGAGATAGTTTCTAAATCGCGCATCTCACCAACTAATATTACATCGGGATCCTCCCGCAAACAGGCCCGAAGAGCCGAAGAAAAACTACGAGAATGAACTCCGATTTCTCGTTGACTTATTAAACAATTCCTTCCTTTAAAAACATATTCTATCGGATCCTCAATGGTAATTATTCTTAAAGCCTTTTCTCTATCAAGTAAATCAATCATACTTGCTAAAGTAGTTGATTTGCCACAACCGGTAGGACCGGTAACCAAAATTAACCCTCTTTTTTTTCTTACCAATTCTGCTACGATTGGTGGAGCCGGTAATTCTTCTAAGGTTCTAATCCTTGCGGGAATAATCCGGAAGGCAGCACCAATTCCGTTCATATCTAAAAAGACATTTACTCGTGCTCGGATTCGGTCTTTGCTTACATATTCTAATCTCATTCCTTCGGTTGCTTCACCCCAAGTATAAGAAAAATCTATCTCTCTTTTTCTTTCTAAGGCCTCAATCTGTTCTTTATTTAAAATTGAATAAATTATTTCTTTAGTATCTTCCTTTTTTAAAGGAGGTCCGGGAATTTTTTTTAATTCGCCATTTACTCTGATTATTGGTGGATTATTAGCAGTGATGTGTAAATCCGAAGCACCATAAGCCGCCGCATATTTCAATAATTCATCAATTTTTTTAACGAATTTCTCTTCCTTTTCTTCCATTTATATCAAATTAAATTATTAAAGCGAATTATTTTTATCCTTGACTTTCTATAACTCGGGGAATTATAAAAATAAGCAGTTCGCTTTCTTCTTTTTTTGTTGATGTTCGAGTAAATAATTTCCCTAAAATCGGTAGGGAACCTAAGATGGGAACTTTTGTCTCTGCTTTGGTTTCTTGTTCTCGTTTTAAACCACCAATTACTATAACTTCACCATCTTTTGCTGCCACTTGTGTTTTTCCTTCCCGAGTAGCAATTATCGGCACTTCTTGCTCACCGGCAGTTCGCCAACCAATAATCGCCTCAACTTTTGGTTCTATCTCCATTGTAATTGTTCCATCTTTTGTTAAATGAGGTGATACAGTTAAGACGATACCTATTGACCTCTCCCGCCAACTATATACTCTTTCCCGAGTTTCTGGGTCAACTCTAACTTCTAACAAAGGAACTTTCGTAACCATTTCTACTGTTGCTTTTTGATTATCCATTGTTAAGGTATGGGGATTAGCAAGTAACTTGGCTTTACCTTCTGATTGTAATAATTCCAAAGCAGCAGACATTTGAGCAAAAGAAAGTTTACCAACTATTAAATGCTTAAACATTATTGGTATTGCTATTTCTTCTCCGATATCAGGAACAGTAGCAGTGGCTGATGTTCTTATTGACCAGTCAATTCCATAAATTTTATCTGAAGATATTGTTGTTTCAATAAATTTAGCCTCAATAGAAATTTGGGGTGCTGGCTGATCAATCTCACTAATCAATCTTTCAATCTCTGCCAATTTTTCCGGGACATCGGTGATAATTAAATAAGAAGTTCTTTTACTTCCTCCACCTTCACCAACTTTCTTTTCCACTGCTTCCACTCTTCCTTTGGAAGAAAGAAATTTATCTATTACTTTTTTAATATCACTGGCTTCGGCATAATTTAAATTATAAACTCGAGTACGAAGTTCACCTTCCACATCTTTTTTAAAAGGTTTTACCATAATCACACCTTCACTAATTTCAACTGCGTTACATTCAACTGCCCGTAAAATAGCCGAAAAGGCTACGGAAAAAGGCACATTATCAAAACGCATTGTCACCGTTCCTTTTACTTCTGGCGAAGTAATTATATTAATATTTCCTAAGCGTGAAAGCATTCTTAATACATCAATAATATCAGCATCCTTCACATCTAAGGAAACTGTTCTTTCTACCATTTTCTTTTCAGTAGGTGGCGAGACGGTTTCTTTACTTAATTCCAAAATTATTAAACTATTTTGTCGAAAAGCATTATAGGTATAAGGAGCTTCTAAATTTATATTTATTCTTGTCCCTTCTTCATCTTCTTTTATTATAAAATTTTTTATACCAAATTTTGCTACTTCTATCGTCTCTTTTACCAAAGATTTTACACCAAATAAAGTAACATTAATCGCTGGCGGAGATAAATTAAGGAAAGTCTGAAATTTGCAAAAAGTATCGCAACTTAAAGTGATTCTCACTTTTTCCAAAAGTTCCTCGTAATAAAGATTTCTTAAAAAGTTATCTTGCGAAAAAGAAAAGGTTATTAAAATTATTAATATAAAAATATATTTTCTCATAATATTTCCTCCCCTTTTATTTATTAAAATTATTCACCTAAAAAAATCGTAAATCTTTTTCCACCCTTTTCTACAACTACTCGATCTTTCTCGATGGCAACCACTTTCTTTCCATCCACCACATCGCCAACATGGACTATCTGATTGTTAATTATTGCGTAGGCTTCATTTTCGCTTATAGTAATTGCTGAAACAACTAACGATTTCATTTCGGCAAGATAAGAAAAATCTCTTACAAAAGGATCTTCGCCCCACTTTTCGGTATCTTCCATTACTTCTTGGGTAGTAATTGGTTTCAATCCCAAAGTCTCTTTTTTTGCTAATGGCTTAGCAATAGTTAAAGTTTCCTTTTTAACCGGCAAAGAAACTATTGATTCTTTTTTTATCTCTTCTTTTATCTCCCTACTAGGTAATGGGGCTAAAGTCTCCTGTTTTACTTTGGGTTTAATTTCTCTTGCTATGGTTGCCGCTTTTGATTTAGGTTTCGGTCTTAAGATAGTAAAAAGGACTAAAACTACTATTAAAATTCCAATTAATACAATTAATCTTTGCCGCATATTATTTATATTAATAAAAAAAACAAAAATGTCAACTTATTTTCTCTTAGTAGTTTTTAACGTTCCCAAAGGAACACAACCTTCGCCAACCCGAACCGTAGTAATTTCACCAAAGTAGTCAAGAGTAATTTTGTCAGATTCAATTTTTACAATTCTTCTCCCCATTATTTCGTCGCCCACTTTATATTGTTTGCCATCAATTAAAGCATAAGGAGTATTTTCCACCATCACAATTGCCTGCAAAATATACATCCCAACCTTCTTTTTTCTTGACTTTTTCTTTTTTTGTCTTCTTAATTTTTCCAATTGTCGTTGCCTTTTCCTTTCTTCTTTTAGTCGTTTTTTTTCTAATTTCCTTAATTCCCTTTCCCTTTTTCTTTCTTCTTTACTTTTCTTTTCCCTTCTTTCTAAACCACCCACTTTCTTTCCTGCCTTTCTTGCTCGCCTACTTCCTTCAGCAACTTCTTGAGTCTTCCTAACTGCTCGTTGAACTGGTTTTTTCTTAAGAACTCGAGAGCCAACAAAAATCAAAAGGAAGACCAAAATCAAAATACCTATTATTTTCCTCATAAAAACCTCCTACAAAATTTTTCCTACCAGACTGGAAGCAAATATATTAACCAAAATCCTTGCTTCAATTAATGGTTTAATTTCATCTTTGCCAATAAATTCCAGTTCGTAAACTTTAATAAAATAAGGAAATTTTCTTAAATCGGCAATAAATTTTCCAATATCTAAATATCTTCCTTGCAAAGTGATTTCAAAAGGAATTGGTCTTAAAGGAGTCTCTTTTGTTTCTTGAGTTAAAAGGGTATCTAAACCTGGTGGACGGATACTAATAAATCTTATATTATATTTTTTAGCCTCTTCTGATAATTGTTTAGCCAAATTTAAAATTTCACTGCGGGGCGCAATGCGGGCAACAAATTCTCTATTCTCTTCTTCTAATTTAGCAATTTTTAATTTCAAAATCTCTGTCTCCTTTGCTAATTTTCTTAATTCTTCAATTCTGCTTTTCAACGCCTTGGCTTCGGCCTTTAATTTTGTTCGACCTGCTATTTTTGGTTGATAAAGGAAAAGGACAAAAATGATAACGATTACCAAAAGAACAATTAATCCACCAAATAACCATTTCCTTTGTAAAATATTCATCTCACCTCCTTACTCCAAAAGACATTCTAATTCAAAATTCAAAACTTCTTCTCCAATAAGATAAGTTTTTGTTTTACTAATCAAATTCACATTTTTTACTACCTTACTATTTTCTAATTTCCACATGAAATCCGCCAGGTCCACTTCCAAATATTCTGGTTTACCAGTAACAATTCCTTTGAGATTAATTTTTGAAAGTCCGGTGAACGTGAGAGTATTAAGTTGAATATTACTTGGCACTTCTTTTGAGAAAAATCTTAGTAATGGGGTAACCACTTCACTTTCACCAACGATGCTTTTTAATAATTTTTGTTGAGCCTCTAATTCGTCAAATTTATTTTTAAAGTTAGTATATTCCTGAGAGATTATTTCTACTTCCTTTAATTCTTTTTGAAGTCTTTTTATTTGATTTTGTTCTAAGGCTCTTTGAACTTCCAAACCAATGTTTATTAGAATAAGTAAAGGAATTAAAACAACCGCAATTGCACCCACTATTTGTAAGTCTTTAGCAGTATATCTTTTAATTTTAAGTTCCGAAGGTAAAAGGTCTACTGCTTCGGGATCATAATGAAGTCCTAAACAGGCAACCAACCGGTGACCAATATTCTGAGGGTAATTGGGCAGATAAAGATTATGGATTTTAAAGGGATCAAAGAATTCAACATTAATTTTTAAATTTTCTTCTAAAAATTCTTTAAAATTTTTTAACTCAGCACCACCTCCACAAATCAGAATTCGATTTATTACCGGAACATTATATTCTCTTTTATAAAAATCAAAAGTTCGATTTACCTCTCCTAAAAATCTCTCTAACGCCGGACGTTGTAAACTTAATAATCTTTTTACTTTTACTCCATTAGGTAAAACCTCTTCGTTTGTCTCTTCAGGAATACCGTACATTCTTTTATACTTCTCTGCCTCTTCCAAACTTAAAGCCAATTCTCCTTCTTCAGTCATAATTGCGACGGTCATTGCTTCAGTAATTGAATTTCCTGCGGTAGTAACGGTCCGAGTAAATTCTAATTGTTTGTTTCTCATAAATATTATATCAGTAAATTCAGCACCAATATCTAAAAGAGCGACAGTTTCTTCTTCTTTTAGATTTCCAAATTTCTTTACCGCTGCTGCTAAGGCAAAAGGAATAACCGAAATGGCTGAAGGTTCTAAACCAACTTTTCTTAAAGTAGCGATATGGTCAGCAATAATATCTTTTCTTACTGAAACCACCATAACATTATTAGCCTCTTTACCTGCTTCGGTCATTATTCCTAAGGTTTTATAATCTAAAATTGCTTCATCAATAGTAAAAGGTGAATATTTATCCAAACGAAGAAGAATAGCATCTTTCAATTCTTTTTTTGACATTTTAGGAAAAGGCGCCTGACGCAAACTTACTGAAGGACCGCTAACAAAAGAATAAACTTTTGCTGGTTTCAGGTCTTTAATTAATTCTCTAATAATGCCACTAATATCAGGAATTTCCGCAAATTCTTTTAAACCATAAGCACAAACTTTGTCTTTTTCCATATATACAAATTTAATTGACTGGGAGCCAATATCAATTGATAAAGCACCTTTCCCTTCGGTTTTGAATAATTTTTTAAAATCAATTCCTTTCACCTTTTACCTCCTTTTAAGGAATTAAAAATTGGTTCACTGAACCATCACTGGTTCTAATTTTTGCCAATTTATCTTTTACACTCTTTGGAACACCTCCACTTGGACTATCATAAAATCCTAACAACGTAAACATCCTTTTACTATAAGGCACAAAAACCACTATACTATCAAATTCCACATTTTGATTAACTCTAAATCTAATACCACCGCCAAAATCAGCCACCGTATCCTTATCAATCACAATAAATTCATAAAACACAGTATCAGTAGACAAGGAAAGTAAATTAAGACTATTAATTTTTATTGTTTCGGTTGTGGGGTTAAATAACTCAAAAGAGAAATTATTAAAAGCAGTATCTGGAGGAATAGGAAAAGAGGAGGCTGAATTAGCAACATAAACTAAATTACCTCGGAAAATACCAGGAAATTTAAATTCAACAAAAACTTGAGATTTTGGTAAAACAGTAACATGTTTTTGTAATGTTTCTTTTTGAGAATAAACTTTAATTAAATGAATACCAATTGGAATATTGCCAAAAGAAAAAAAACCATCTTGATGAGGTATCGATTCTATATATACTATTTCTCCATCCTTCGGGTATTCACAAAGGACTCGGAAATTAATCGCCCTATTTCCTGGAGGATTTTTTTCACTATCATAAATATAGCCATAAATTTTATTATTAAACAAATCATCATAGTTTTCGGCAATTTTATAAGTTAAGGTAAAACGACCGTTAGTAAAACTTCTAATTGCTAAATCTTCGGGTGTGTATTGATAATATCTTCCCCAAGCATCCATTTTATAACTCTCTTTATCTTCTAAAAAATCTAATTTTAGATAAGGACCTTTCCATAAACCACCTTCATTATTTACCAAAGCACCCAAACTGTCTGGTAACTTCCCCATATCACCAACATAACCAAAATCTATTCTTTTTCCATCAGCAATCAATTCTGGATCGCCAGTAATCGCTTTGCCAATTCTTTTTAACTCTTCCATTGTCTCATCGATTTGTGAGCGCTCACGAACCCGATCAATTGCACTTAATGAAATACCAGCAAGAATACCAATAATTACCATCACCACAATCATTTCTAACAACGTGACCCCTTTTTTCTCTTTCATAATCATTCTTGAAAATTAACCCGACTAAATTTCAGTTCAATATTTTTTGCTCCAATTCGAGGATAAACAGTGACAATCTTTTCAATAGAATCATACTGAAGTGTATCTCGATAAACACATACTAATTTTCTTTTACCGATAGGAATACCAGAATATATAAAATTACCGCCACTGCGCGGATGAAGTGAATCAACAACTAATTTTCCTTCACGAGGATAAAAAAGAGTTATTAATATATTAATAGTTTTTATCGAATCTGGTGTATTGCCAAAAGCATCGTATACTATTCCACTTACCTCATTATTAAAAAGATCAGAAAAAGAACCCGCTAATTTTTTAGTGAGCCATTTTTGATAACCCACATCGCCACTACCTCCATAACTTCTGATAATTAAACTTTCTGGATAATATTTATAAGAATCTCCCCAAGCATCAGTTAAAAATCCCCTTGGATTTTCTGCAAAGGTTGGTTTCACATAAGGTCCTTTCCATAAAGAAGAATCTATATAATCTGGTCTATTAGTAAGATCTATTAACCCTTTAGGCAACATTCCACAATCACCAACAAAGCCAAAATCCACCCTTGTTCCTAAATAAGTTAATCGCTCATCACCAACAATTGCTCTTCCAATTTCGTCTAATTCTTTTATCGTCTCTTCAATTCTTTGTCTTTCTAATGTCACATCCCAAGTCTTTACGGCTGCTGAAGCTAATATTCCAATTATTACCATTACGATTAATAATTCTAAAAGCGTGACTCCTCGATTCTTCATTTAAAATAAAATTATAATATCATCATTTGTTTGATGTCTTTGAGGATCATACCATTCACCATCTGGACCAGCACTTTTTAACCCCAAAGTTTCACCATTCGGACCAAGATGATACATAATTGGAGTTTCCCATGGATCATATAAAAAAGAATGGTCTGGATCATCCCGAACATAAGGTCCATTCCATCCTTTTTTTGTAAAAGGATTCCATGCAGGGATTGATTCTTTTCCTGGATAATTAAATTCTCTTAATGTATCTGGACGATTTGTTACTAACTCAATTAAATGTCTTGGAAATCTACCAACATCACCTTTAAAACCATAATCAATGTAATTTGCTCCTACCTCGCCAACAATAGCCTTCTTCAATTGATATAATCGATTTTTAGCCACTGTAATCCGAGCATTCTGCGTAACCCGTGAAACAATGGGAGGAACGAAAAAACTTATTAAAATGCCAATAATAAAAATTACTACTAATAATTCAATTAAAGTAACTCCTCTGTTTTTCATAATTTAATTATGTAAAACAAAAATTATCACTTCATCATGTTCCGGATTATAACTTCTTATTGACTCGCCAGCGATATTAAAACCGATTAATGCATAATTAGAAGGATATTGAGAACCTGGTGGATACCATACTCCATATCTAATTGTCCCTGGATCATATCCCCAAACATCATTAGGACCATCCTCTCGAGTATCAAAACAATCTTCTTTATTATCATAATCTTCTTCATCAAAATCCTCTGGCGTCAATTCCTTACCAGTATAAGGATTGGTAGGAAACTTTCCTAATTTTACTTCAAAAACTCCACCTGGAAAATAGGAACCATAACCATCTTCATAAAAATCATCAGCATAATGACCCTGCTCCAAATGGTAAGTCTCAATCACAACTTGACAAAAATGCATATTTGCTTTTACAGCGGTTTGCCTAGCTCTCTCCCGCATCACATTAACATTAGGTATTTGTAAAGAGAGTAAAATACCTAATATCATTATTACTACTAATAACTCTATTAAAGTGAAACCATTTTTTCTCACGATAAAATTATAATCTATTTTTTTCTTTATGTCAATAAATCAACATACTTTAAAAATTAATAAATTTATGAATAAGGAAATTTAAAAAAATACTAAAAATAATTATATAAAAAGGTTCTAAATTAGTAATTATTAAAAATATAAAGGTTATTAATGAAGAAAGGATCAACCACCAATTATTAATAATTTTCAAAAAGAAAAATAAACCAGTTTGGAAAATAAATCCAATTATTGCTGGTTTAACACCTAATAAAAAACTTTGAATATAAAAATTTTTTTTAATTTTTTGATAAAGTTTTATTACAAAATAAAGCATTATTCCCGAAGGCAAAAAAATAGCAACTGTGGCAATAAGGCTTCCCAAAATTCCTCCTAATTTATAGCCAATAAAAGTAGCAATTATTGCCACTGGGCCGGGAGTAATTTGACTGATACCCACTCCTACCAAAAATTCTTTTTCTGAAAGATAATGACGAAAATCAACAAACTCCTGTTTAATAAAAGGGATTGCTGCATAACCACCACCAAAAGTTAAAGCGCCGATTTTAAAAAAAAGAGAAAATAAGATAAATAATGGCAATAAAGAAAAAAAGAAATGTAAGGATTCTTTATCTTTTAACCATTCTGTTATTATTCCTAAAAAACCACAAATAATTATTATAAAAAAAATTTCTATTTTTAAACTTAATAATAAATAAGCCAAAATAATTATTCCTACTGAAAAAAGCCAATTGCCAATTTCTTTCTTTTTAAAGAAAATTTTTATTAAATTTAATCCACCCCAAAATAAAATTGCTGGAATTACCGGCAATAAATATTTATAAATTTTTTCTATTACTTTTAATTCTTGGTAACGAAAATATAAAATACTCAAAATTAAGGTAATGAAATAGGTAGGCAATAAAAAAGATATAACGGAAAGGACCATTCCTTTAACCTTTCTTAAAGAATAGCCAATAAACTCTACATAATTAGGTACAAAAGGTCCTGGCAGCATTTGACCAATAGCAACTGCTGTTAGCAATTCATCGTCGCTAATCCAATTTTTTTTTCTTACAAAATATTCTCTTATTAAAGACAACATTGCCATTCCACCACCAAAACCCAAAAGACCAATTTTAAAAAAACTAAAAGCCAGTTCCTTTAAACTAACTTTTTTCATCTTTAAATTTTGCCATTTTTGCTCTTGCATGGACATATCTCAACGGTTCGGGAATTCGAAATTTTTTACAACAATTAATAACAATTTCTAATGCTTTTTCTTTAGTAATCAAATTCCCAGGAGAAATATAAATCGGTTTTACTTTCTCCCGTGATCTTAACACAAAACCCAAAGTCTCATTGTTAAAGAAAATTGGTAAATAGGAAAATCTATCTTCTTTTAAATTCTCTTTTATTTCACCAATTAATAAGGACTTAGCAACACCAATTGTTGGCTTATTAATAACTACTCCTAAATGAGATGCAATACCGGCTCTCCGGGGATGCAGGATTCCTTGACCATCTACTAAAATTACTTGGGGTTTCTTTTTTATTTTCTGATAAGCCTTAATGATAAATTTTAATTCCCGATAACTGAGGAATTCTGGAAGATAGGGGAAATCAACTTTATCTTTAACGATTACCTCTTCTAAAAATTTTAACTCAGGATAAGTAAAAGTAGCAAAACAAGCATAACCATAAGTAAAAGAAAAAGCCACATCAGAAGCACCGATTATTTTTACTTCTTTTATTACATCAATTAATTTTATTTTTTGAGCAATTTCTTCTTGTTCTTTTTTTAAAGATTCAATATTTATCAAAGGGTAAAATATTCTTTCTCCAACTTAATAATCTCTTCTATTCCCTTTTTTGCTAATTGGAAAAGTTGTGAAAAGGTTTCAAAAGAATAAGGTACTTTTTCAGCAGTTGCTTGAACTTCTACGATTTTCCCACTACCGGTCATAACCAGATTCATATCCACTTCCGCATTAAAATCTTCTTCGTAATTTAAATCTAAAAGCATTTCCCCATCAACAATTCCAACGGAAACTGCTCCCAAATAATCAATAACTGGGTTTTTTTCAATTATTCCCATAGCAAGAAGTTTCTTTACTCCTTCCATAAGAGCAAAAAAACTTCCGGTAACAGAAAGAGTTCTTGTCCCACCATCAGCTTGTAAAACATCACAGTCAACAAAAATAGTTATTTCTTTTAATACCGATAGATCGATAATTGCTCTTAAAGAACGACCGATAAATCTTTTTATTTCCTGGGCACGAGAATTTACTCGTAAAGTTGTTATTTCTCTTGGAGTTCTTTGTAAAGTAGAACCTGGTAATAAGGAATATTCAGCAGTAAGCCAACCACTGTTTTTTCCCAATAAAAAAGACGGAACCCTTTTTTCGTAACAAACCGTGCATAAAACAATTGTCTTTCCTGCTTTTATTAAACAAGAACCCAAAGGGTTTTCTAAATATCCAATATTTATCTCTATTTTTCTTATTTCATCATATCTTCTACCATCCTTTCTTATTATCATCACTATTCTCGAAGAGATACCCGCATAATTTTGTCGGGCAAAAGACCTAAAAAATTACGAGCAATTTTTTCAAACTCTGGTGGAATATCGGTAAGATAAATTATTAATTCTTCCTTCCTTTTTTTTATTTTTTTATAGGAAGAAAAATTAATTATTGATTTTGCCAACGCTTCAGAAGAATCAACAATGGTAACTTTATTTTGAAATATTTCTTTTATAAGTTTTTTTAATAAGGGGTAATGAGTACATCCTAAAAGTAGGGTATCAATTTTTTCTTCTTTAAAAGGTTGAAGATAAATTTTTAAAACTTCCTTTGTGATATAATGATTTATCCAACCTTCTTCTACTAAGGGTACCAATAAAGGTGTGGCTCGAGCAATTATTTCTACCTCTTTATCGTAATTTTTAAAAACTCTTTCATAAGTGCCGGATCTGATTGTTGCTCGTGTACCGATTACACCAATTCTTTTAGTCTTTGTTTTTTCCAGGGCGGCTTTTACTCCGGCTTGGATCACATCAATTATTGGTAAAGAAATTTTACTCCTTACATAATTAAGAGCAACCGAAGAGGCTGAATGACAGGCAAGAATAATAACCTTTGCTTTTCTTTTTTTTAAAAAATTACAAGCAGCAAGCGTATATTTCTTTATAATTTCTTCAGATTTCTCACCGTAGGGTAGGCGAGCAGTATCACCAAAATATAAAATTTTTATTGGGGGCATCAATCTTTTTATTTCTTTCACCACTGTCAAACCGCCTAAACCTGAATCAAAAACGCCGATCATCTCTTTTGGTTAATAAATCTTTTTATTCCTTCAGCAATCCCCTTTGCCAATTTTTCTTGATACCAATCTTTTCGCAGAAGTATCTCTTCTTCCCGATTACTTAAAAAACCACACTCAATTAAAACAGCCGGCATAAAGGCACCTTTTAAAACATAAAAACCTGCTTGTTTTACTCCCCGATTTTCAATATTTAAAACTTCACACACCGCATCTTGAATAGCAACTGCTAATTCCTGGGATTCTTTTAAAAATTCTTGCTGAGCCAAATCAGCAAGAATAAAAGCTAAAAAATCATCATTAATCTCATTCCTATTAATTTCGTACTTGATTACTTCATTTTCGGCTTGAGCAACAGCCCTTTCCCAATCAGTTTTTGCCTCCGAAAGAAAATAGACTTCAAAACCACTAGCATAAGAATTTTTTTTGGCTGCCGAATTACAATGAATGCTAATAAATATATCTGCTTTATTATCATTAGCGATTTTTGTTCTTTCCCCTAATGAGAGAAAAACGTCACTATTTCTTGTTAAAAGGACATCCAAACCAAATTTTTCTAAATATTTTTTTAACTTTTTAGCAATTGATAAGTTCAAATCTTTTTCTTTTGTTCCCATCTTACCAATTGCTCCTGGATCTTTGCCACCATGTCCTGGGTCTAATACTACTAATTTTATTCCCTGTTTCAAACGAGGCAAAAATTTTAATATCACAATATTTTTTTCTTTAATAAGCCGAACATCACATTCTCTTTTAAGATAAAATTTAATACTAAAACCATCTTCTTTTTTTATTTCGTAATTTTTTAAATAACCAATAATTGGAATTTTATTAACCTTTGATTTCGCCTGAAAATTTATTTCATAATCAAAATAAGAAGAACTTTTCGTGAAAAAATATACATCCGAGTTTAGATAAAAAGTAATTATTGTAGTATCCCTTCTTTCATGAAGTTTTATCTCGGTTATTTCCGGAATAAGTATTATTTTTTCTGTTAATATTTCTTGTTTTTTTTTGCCTACTTTTTCCAAAATCTTCTCACAAGTGAAGAGGGATACAAAGTAATTATTTCCAATTTTCAAAACTGGATAGGGAACTTTTATTTCTTCAAAATTTATTTTTATTATTGGCTTTTCTAAATCAATAATAATTTCTGTCTTTAGAGAGTCATTCAGAATTAAAAAAACTTTGTTTTCAATAAGCCAAGATTGAGCACCTAATCCTTTAATAAAATCTGTTAATAACAAATATTCTTTATCTTCAAAAACAATGGTTTCTATTGACTCATTACCGATAATAATTTTTCGGGCAAAAAGAAAATTAAAAAATAAAAGAAAGAGGAAAAAGATTTTTTTTATTACCATTTATATTTATGGTAATAGCGCTCCTCTCTTTTAAGCGCTTTTTCTCTTAATTCCTTTCTTTTATCGATACTTTTTTTCCCTTTTGCTAAAGCAATTTCAACTTTACATTTTCCTTTATCATTAAAATAGACTTTCAAAGGAATTAAGGTATAACCTCTTCTCTCCACTTTACCAATCAATCTTTTTATTTCATTTTTATGAAGCAGCAACTTTCTCTTTCTTTTTGGATCAGGATTAAAAACACTTCCTTTTTCATAGGGAGCAATATGAACATCTTTTAAAAACACTTCGCCCTTTTCAATTGTACAATAACCTTCTTCAATAGAAATTTTTCCTTCTCTTATTGACTTCACTTCACTTCCTTTTAACTCAATTCCCGCTTCGTATTTTTCTTCAATAAAATAATTATGAATTGCCTTTCGGTTTTGGGCAACAATTTTCATCTATTAGAATATTCTATTTTTTATTAGTTATCTCTTTCTTCTGATTTTTTAGAAATTTTTCTTTTAAATTAGGATATTTCTTAAGATGCCAACGAATTACTGTTTGACTTACTCCAATTTTATCTGCCAGTTCCTTAATGGAACCTACTCCTTTATTAAGAAGTTTTTTAATCTTTTCATAGGTGCTTTCGTCTTCAATCAGAAGAGATTTATAATGAACAAGATAATAGGCTTTTTTATAAGAAATTCCTAACTTTTCAGCCAACCGTGCAACACTAAACCCAACTTTCTCATATTCTTTTTTAATTTTATTATAATCAAATTTTTCTTTTTTCATAATGATAAATTATAATAAAAGGAATAAAAAAATCAAGTAAATTATTTATTACATATGTTTAAAAATTTACCTAATTGTTTCGGTTATCCTCGTGCCTTTATAAAAATCTCTTAATAACCCCAAACTTCCTCTATATAGACTTTTCTTCGACAAGCAGGACAAAGAATTTGTAAATGAGAGGCCCGATAAGGAAAGTCTCCTATTTTTTTTCTTGGTTCATAAACTAAACCAAGGTCTTTATAATAAGTTAAAAATAAAGATGGATTGGCTGAAATTAAAGTGCCAACTCTTTTAGCAATCCAAATAATCTGTTCTTTAGGAGCAACTACCTCACCGCAGGAGGTACATAATACCAACTCCTTTTCTATTTCATTTTTGTAATTATCTTTTTTTAAAGAGGCTAAATCAAATTCTGGAGTATGTTTAATTCCTTCTCCAGTTATACAGTATCTCACACATTGACCACAATAAATACACTTTTCTTGGTAATGGATAACCCTTCTAACTTTTCTTTCTTTATCGTCAATTATCTCTCGTGCTTTTGAAGGACAAACTTCGGCACAAGCACCGCAACCAACACATTTTTCAGGATTAAACACAATCTTTCCGCGAAAATTAGGAAAAACTTTTGCTGGTTGATGAGGAAATTTTATTGTATAAGGACCTTTAAAAATTGCTTTGATTGCTTCTTTTAATTCTCTTAATTTAGGTTGTCTCATCTTCTTTACTTATTTGAGGATAAGATTTTTTATCTTCGCCAAACTTATCAACGATACTTTTATGCCAAAGTTTTGTTCCAAAAAATAATGAACCCCGGGATAAAGCATGAGCAGCCACTGGCATAGTAAAAAGAATAAATAAACCACAAATTAATGCTTTAATTCCCATTTGAGTAAAACCACTGATAAGAAAAATACCAAGCATAATACCACAGGTTCCCATAGTCACACATTTTGTTGATGCCTGCATGCGATTATATAAATCAGGAAATTTCACCAAACCTAAAGCACCTAACAGATCGAAAATTACTCCCACAACGATAAAAATCCAACCTAAATAATAAAAAAACATAGGTGCCCCTTTTTAATCATCTAAATTTCTTCCTTCTAAATATTTTGCTAATGCCAAAGTTCCAATAAAAGCTAAGATAGCGATTGTAATAGAAAGATCTAACAAATAAGGTAAGTTATAACGAAAAGCCATCAAAGCAGTTATCCCACAAAAAAGAATTGACATTATGTCAACAGCAATTGCTCGGTCAGAAATGGAAGGTCCCCTTAATGCCCGATAAAGACTAAAAAAAGCAGCCAAAGATAAAAGAGTAATTAAAACATTCATATTTATTCAAAAATCCTTTTTAAATATTTTTCAAAGGTCTGAGCAATTATTTTTTTTGCTTTTTCCTCATCCTGTTCTTTTATCCAAATCCAATGAATATAGAGGATATCGCCATCAATCTCGCAAGTCATTGTGCCTGGTGTTAAAGTAATAGAATTGGCTAAAAAGGTTTTAGCGATCTCCGTCTTTAAAGAAGTTTTTATTTTTATAATTCCTGGTTTTAAAGGCATCCCAGGATGTAAAACTCTTAAAGCCACATCTAAATTTGCTTCTAAACATTTATAGGCAAATATGGGGATATAAACCAAAAACCAAAACCACCGATGAATTTGGAAAAGTTTTATTGGATTTTCAATAAAATAACCACCAAAAATAACAGCGCTTAAAAAGGAAACCATAACACCGACAATAATCTCATCGTAATTTAAACTAAAAGTAAGCAAAAGCCATAAAATTAAAGCAACAATAAAAAAGACAATCTTCCTACTCATTTTATCAATACTAATCTTGCGTATTCAACTCCACTAATCACTGCCTCAGTTGCTTTACTAATCAAATTCGGCTCCAAGTAATTTAAATAAAAAAGACCAAGAATAAAAATCAAAAAAACTAAAAATAGAAAACTAATTACTATTGAACTTACTCCTTTCACTTCTTCGCCTTCCTTTTTTGTAAAAACTTTGTTGGTAATTTTTAATAAATAAGCCAAAGTCAATAGGGAAAATATTCCTAAGATAATCGCCACCTCAAATCTTTTTCCCTTTATTGCTCCCAAAATTAAAAATATTTTCGGAAAAAATCCTAAAAAAGGCGGAATTCCCGCTAAAGAAAGAGCACCTAAAGTATATACTATTCCATAAAAAGACATCCGTTTTTTGAAATTAGAAAGTAGGTGAATATCTAAACTACCGGCTTCCTTTTCTACCGGACCAGCAGTTAAAAATAACAAACCTTTGCCCAAAGCGTGGGCAAAAATTAGCGATAGAGCACCCGTAATACTCCAAAAATTAGCGAGACCTAATCCGACAAAAATATAACCAACTTGGCTAATAGTAGAATAAGCTAACAATCTTTTATAATTTTCTTGTTTTAAAGCAATAAAACCAGCGATAACAATTGAGAAGATTCCTAAAATAAGTAGTAAATTAAAATAATGGGAAGCATTTAATCTATTTAATCCAAATATATTAAAAATTAAACGGGAAAGGGCATAAACACCCACTACTTTAATAAATATTCCGGAAAGCATTGCTGATATCGGTGCTGGTGCTTGAGAATGAGCATCGGGTAACCAGAAATGAAAAGGAAAGAGGGCAGATTTTATAAGAAATCCAAAAGTTAAGAGAGAAATAATAAACCAAAATAAAGGTCCTTTACTTTCTTTAGCAAAGGTATTAGCAATATCAGCCATATTTAAGGTTGAAGTTTTTGCATAAATAAGAGCAATCGCCAAAAGAATAGTCAAACCGGCAATTTCACCAATTATCTGATATTTAAAACTGGCTTCCAAATCTTCTTTTTCCACACCAAAAGCAACCAAGGCATACGAAGAAATTGCTGAAATTTCTATAAAAACAAAAAGGTTAAATAAATCACCGGTAATCGCAACACCGTTTAAACCAGCCACCATTAATAAAAATAATGTCCAAAATTTCCAACGAGCAGTATAATTATCTAAATAAGTAATTGAATAAAGAGAGCAAGCAAAACTTAATAAATTAATAACCAAAACCATCAACAACGATAAATTATCAAAAGTGAAAACGATTCCCAAAGGAATTGGTTTTATTGCCCATTTACCAATCTCATAAACATAGACCTTTCCAAAAATTGGCAATAAGAAAAGAGAATAAACACTTAAAATCAAAAGTAGCGTAGTAATAACATTACTAATAATATCTGACAATCTTTCCCATATTTTAGAAAGCAGAGGAATTAAAAAAGCACCAAGTAAAGGCAAAGCAGTAAATAATGGCAAATAGTTCATTCTTTCAACCTCTTTATTTCTTTAATATCAAAAGTTTTATATTTTTCATAAATCCTTAAAGCAACTGATAAAAGTAAGGCGGTTGTTCCTAAACCGATCACAATCGCTGTTAAAACTAATGCCTGGGGTATTGGATCAACAAAATTTCTTGCCTGGGAAAGATTAGCGTAAATTGGTGCTAATGCATCTTTTTTATAGCCAATAAAAGCAAAAAATAGATTTACCGAATATTCCAATAAACAAAAGCCAATAGCGATTTTAATTAAATTTCTTTTTGTTAATATTGCATAGATGCCTATTAAGAAAAGTATTATACAACCTAAATAAGGTAGCATAACTACTCCTTCATTATAAATCTTGTGGCTGCAATCGCTAAAAAGATAGCAAAAAGTCCAGCACTTACTTTTATTCCAATAGCAATATTACAAAGAGGAATTATTCCAGAAGAAAAGAGCATAAAAACCTTTCCCTTAGGCAAGAAATTGTAAAAGAAATAGGAACCTAAAATAAGACCAAATAAAGCAATAAGAAGAAATGAAAGCCCACCAATACTTTCAAAAATTGAGGAATAAATATAACCGATTTTCTCTTTAATCTCTTCGCTACCAAAAGCAAGGATCAAAAGAATAAAAGAAGCAGAAATTATCACTCCACCGGCAAAACCGCCACCAGGTGTTAAATGGCCATGAGTAATAATATAAATTCCGTAAAGAAAAATTAGCCCAACTAAAATTTTAGTTATTGTTTTTACAATAATTGTCATTCCTTTCATTTTATCTTTCCAATTTTTCTTAAAATTGTTAATACTCCAATTACTGAGGTAAAAAGAACCGTCGCTTCTCCTAAGGTATCATATCCTCGGAAATCTAAAATCACTGCAGCAACTTGATTGGCCGCCCTTATCTCTTCAAAACCTTTTACTAAATAGTGAGAGGCAATTTTCATAATTGGCATTCCAAATTGAGGTAGTTCCTTTAATGCCAAAATAGAAAAAAGCAAGAAAAATATTCCAAAAAGAGCAAAAATTCCTTTTGTTAAATAATCTCTTACATTTAGTTTATCTTCTAAAGTGGTATCGATATGCGTGGTCTTTAATATCACTCCAACAAAGATAACTACTGTTAAAACTTCTACAACTATTTGGACAATCGCTAAATCAGGTGCTTGAGTTAAAATAAACATAATCGCTACTGAAAACCCCACAATTCCTAAAGAAATTGCTGAAGCAAGTAAATCTTTTATCTCTACCGCTACAATTCCCGCACCAATTGAAATTATCAATAAAATATAAAGTTCAATCATAAAATTAAAATTAATAAAATTATAATAATTCCAATAAATATTACAAACAAATAATCACTCAAAATTCCTGACTGAATTTTTCTCAATAAACCACCAAAGATTTCTGAAAAATAGGCGATTTGGTGATAGATTAATTCTAAAATATAATCAATCACTTCCTTAAATAATAAAGAGAAGCCACTAAAAATCGCAGTAAGATAGTTATAGAAATCAAAACTTCCTTCTTCACCAAACTCATATCCTTTTTCTAGTAATGGCGCTTCTTTGATTGGTGAATAAAATTGGTCGCCAGAAAAATGTCGTTCTTCTTCCTTTAATAATTCACCACCAACAAAAATATCTTTTCTTTCAACCTTTTTTACCGCACCAAACAGATAAATAACAAAACCAACAATAACTCCTAAAACAATCAAAATAAATGCTAATAAGGGTTGCCAAAAACCAAATTCTTCAATTCTAAATGGTAAAGAAGGATAGATAAGTCCTTTTATTGGTAAAGGAATTGCTAATATACCAAACAAAAGAGATAAAAAGGCTAATAAGGCAGAAGGAAACCATAATGAGAAATTAACCTCTTTTATCTTTTCGTATTCCTTTGGTCTTTCTCCAAGGAAAATTGAATGGGTTAATTTCAAAAAGGAAGCCAAAGTAAGAATACTACCAAGCATTGCTGATAATAAATATAAAGGAAAGAGATAATTTCCTTCTTTATATAAATAGATCACTCCTTGATAAACCATCCATTTTGAGAAAAAGCCATTTAATGGGGGAATTCCGGAAATTGCTAAAGCAGAAATTAAAAAAGAAGTAAAGGTTATTGGCATATTTGGTGCCAAACCTCCAAGTTTTTCAATCTTTGTCTCTTTAGTCCAAAATTCCACTTGTCCAGCAGTTAAAAAGAGACAACTTTTATAGATTGCATTATTAAGCATATGAAAAAGCCCACCAGCAATACCAATCGGAATTCCCGTACCAATTCCTAACACCATATACCCAACTTGAGATACTGTATGATAAGAAAGCAATTTCATCACCTCTTTTTGGATTAAAGCCATTAATACCGCTGCCAAAATCGTTATTGAACCGATTATCATTAAATAATTCTTTAATACAAAATTGGTATTTAAATCAAAGAGATAATAACTTATTCTTAAAAGAAGATAAATTCCCAAAAGTTTATCCAAAGATGCGGGAATAAACGCCATTGTCGGTGCTGGTGCAACTTTGCTAATCTCCGGTATCCAAGAATGAAGCGGAATAGCACCGGCCTTCGCAAAACAGCCAATGGTAATTAATATAAATGATAAAATATTTATAGTATTATTTAAAGGTAATTTTAAATTAAAGGAAAGATTACCATAAGAAATAAATAATAAACCAAGTCCAAGAATCAATAGAAAATCGCTAAAGCCTAAAATAGAAATACTCTTTACAAAAGCAAATTCACCTCCTTCTTTCGTGGCATATTGGAAAAAGCCAAAGATTAAAGAGATTAAAGAAAGTAGAATTCCCCAAAAGATTATTAATGTTAAAATATCACCTGCTAACACAGTTCCACAACCAATAGCACCAATTAAAAGAAAATAATAAAAGTATTCTTTTTTCTTTTCATAATATTTTAAATAACGAATAGAATAAATTAAAATAAGAAGCGTAAAAAGGGAGATAAATAACAAGACAAATCCACTCAATTTATCAACACTGAAATTTAATATATTAAAAATCTTCCTCGTAACTTCTATTTTTCGGGAAATAAGGAAAATTCTTATCGCGTAATAGAAGTTTAAAATCGCTCCTAAGAAATAAAACTCATTTCTTAGAAAACTAATTAAATAACCTAAAAATCCCAAAATTATCGGTAATATAATCAAAAGTTCAAAACTACTCATAAAATTTTAAAAGAGTAAATTAAAAATATTACGCCAAATATTAATAATAAAATTGCAAAGAGATAAACAATAAAATTAGCAATAATATTTTCACCTTTCTCTTTTTTTAATATTAGATAAAATTTTAAAGTATAAAGTAAGGTAAAAAGCGAACTAATAATTGTTAACATTCCTAAGAAAATATTTATTTTTAAACTACCAATAATAATTAATATTTTACCAACAAATCCCAAAAAAGGCGGAATACCTATTAAAGATAAAGATAAGAATAAAAGGGTGTATCCGAAACCAACTCCTACCGCTTCTTTGGCTTCCATTCTGAAAAATAATCCCGATTTTGCCAGAGCATGGGAAAGAATTAAGACTAAGGCACCTAAAATTCCATAATCATTTTTTAAAGCCAAACCATAAAGAATTAAAGAAAGTTGACTAATTGTTGAATAAGCCAATATCCTTTTTAATTTTTTCTCAAAATAGGCAATTCCACCAGCAATTATTGAAGTGAAGATTGCTAAAATAATAATAAAATAATAAAAACTACTTTCCACATTTAATAAAGGAGCAATAAATATCTTATAAAAGATAACTAAACCTAAATTTTCTGCTATCCCACAAAGAAGAGCAATTACCGGAACAGGCGAAACCTCATAAACCACCGGTAGCCAACTATAGAAAGGAATAATTGCCGATTTGGTAAAAATACCAAAAGATAATAAAATTCCTGATATCAAAGAGATATTATAAAGGTTTTCTAAATTAAAAGCAGAAAAATTAATCTTTTCTACACCATTTTCTACTAAAATAAGTAAAATTCCAATTAACATCAATACCGCACCAGCAAAATTGAAATATAAAAGATAATTGCCCGCTTTAATATTCTCTCTTTTTATTAATACTAATCGCCAAGCAACTAATGTAGAAATTTCAAAGAAAATATAAATTAATAAAAGATTATTAGAAAAAATGATAAAATAACTCGAAAAAATAAGCAAAACCAAAAATAGATAAAATTCCCAATTTCTTACTAATTTGTCTTTAAAAGAATAGATTAAAGTTGCCAAAAAAGGCAAAAGAAAAGTAAATAATAAATATTGATTTATAAAATTTTTATCTAAAATCATATTTTATTATATTTTCTTTTTAATTTTTCTGTCAATTCCCACGAAAGTTTTAGAATATCTTCATATCCCATAATTTTCTTATCATCAGCATAGACAAAAATTCTTTCGGTACAACAATAACAAGGGTCAACTGCTGCCAAAGTTAATGCCGCATCAGCAATGGAATAACCAACGCAGGCATAGGCATTAGAAGCAATATTCATATAACTGGGTGCCCGAATTTTATGTCTAATCGGATGGTTCATTCCACTTGTTCTTACATAATGAAAAACTTCGCCTCTTGGCGCTTCTGCCCGACCAATTCCTTCGCCCATGGGAATCTCATCAACTTTTGTCTCAATCTCACCTTTTGGCATCTTTCTCAAACATTGCCTAATTATCTTTATTGATTCTAAACATTCAAATAATCTTACTTTTGCTTTTGCCAATACATCTCCTTCTTCAAACACAATTACATCCCATTCAATTCTATCATAAGCAGCATGGGGATCATCTCTTCTCACATCAATATTTACACCACTTGCCCGAGCAGTTGGACCAACAACTCCATAATCAATCGCTACCTCCTTGGGCAAAACTCCCACATCTCTTAACCGGGCTAAAATTACCGGATCATCTAAAATTGCCTTGGTAAACATCCAGGTTGCCTTTTCTACTTCTAATAATATATTTTCAATGATTGGTATCTGCTCATCTTTTATATCCCATCTCACACCGCCAATTTTATTCATTGCATAATGATTTCTATTTCCAGTAACCATTTCAAAAATGTCTAATATTGGCTCCCGATATTTCCATGCCCACATCCAGACAGTATTATAACCAATAAAATGACCGGCAAGTCCCAGCCAAAGAAAATGGGAATGAATTCTTTCTAATTCATGATTTATTGTTCTAATATATAATGCCCGTTCTGGCACTTTAATATTTGCCGCATCTTCTACTGCCTGCACAAAAGCCAAAGGATGAGAATTGGAACAAATACCACATATCCTTTCTACCAAATAAGCAATCTGTTCATAGGTCATCTTTGGCGATAAAAACTCATGCCCCCGATGGTTATAACCAATATTTATCTCTAATTCTACAACCTTTTCTCCTTCAACAATCAATTTAAAAAATTCTGGTTCCTCTTGCAAAGGATGATAAGGACCAATAGGAATAACTCTCCTCATATTCCCTCGTAATCCCTTCTTAAAGGATGTTTATCCCTTGGCCAATCTTCGCTCGTTAATAAAGGCTTTAAATTCTTATGACCAACAAATTCCACACCTAAAAGTTCCCAAATCTCTCTCTCAATCCATTCGCTTGCTTTGGTAATATCAGAAATGGTATCAACCTTTGGATCATCCCTTTCAGTAATAATTCTTATCGTGTAATAAGTTCCAGTCTTATCATCAGAAAAATGGTAAAGAATTTCTATTCCCTCTCGTGTATCAACACCGGTCATAATTGATAACCTTAAACCTTTTTCTTTATGTAAAAAATGGGCAATCTCTCTTATTCTTTCTTTACCAATCTTTAAATATAATCTTCTTTTGTTATGTTCATAAACTTCTATTTCTTTAAATCTATTTTTTATCTCAGTTAGCAAATCCTTCATAATTTACTTAATGCTTTAACAACACCGGCAATTATTGCTTCTGGCCTTGGTGGACAGCCAGGAATATAAACATCCACAGGAAAATATTTATCATAAGGTCCAACAACATTGTAAGAATCTTTAAACATATGACAATCACAAGCACAAGTACCCACCGCAATCACTAAACAAGGTTTTGGTGTCTGATTATAAACCTCTAAAACTCTTGGCAAACTCTTCCTATTAATCACACCGGTAACTAATAAGGCATCCGCATGCCTTGGAGAACCAACCAAAAGAATGCCAAATCTTTCAACATCGAAACGCGGCGTTAATGCTGCTAAAATTTCAATATCACAGTTATTACAAGAGGCTGCTGATACATGGAAAACCCAGGGAGATTTTTTTAGCGCTTTTAATTTAATACTCATAAACCACTTAAAACCAAAATAACTCCTAAAATTGAAAAAGGCCCTAAAATAAACCAGAAAAATTTTAATGCCTGGTCAATTCTTAATCGGGGATTAGTATTCTTCATTAAAACGATTAATAAGAAGATGAAGAAAAATTTGATAATAAAACTAAAAATACTTTTTGCCGGCCACAAAAGGGCAATTAATAATGCGGGCAAAGAAAGAAGTAAAATCGCTTTTGCTAATTTGAAAAGTGCTAAAGAAACTCCCGAATATTCCAGAATTGTGCCCGCCATTATCTCCTGCTCCGCTTCCGCAATATCAAAAGGAACATATCCCAATTTCGCCTGAAAAACAAAAAGTAAAGTTAGAAAACTAATTAATCCCGACCAAGAATAGAGAAAGGATAAATTATTTTGTGCCATAATTATTTCTCCCAATTTAATCTTACCACCAGCCTTCACAATAGAAATAAGTAAGGCAAAGATAAAGGGAAGTTCATAACCAATTAATAGCATCATCTCTCTTTGGGCACCACAACCACTTAAGGGATTTCGCGAAGAAGAAGCACCTAAAATAAAGCCAACCGGCACTAAGGTGAGAAAATATAAAATAACAATAATATCTCCTAAAAAGGACCTCTGAGGATACAAAAGAAAATAGTAAATCATTGTGCCACTGATTACTGCACTCAAAAAAGATAAAACCGGAGCAAACAAAAATAGAAATTTACTACTATTAATCGGAACAATCACTTCTTTTAATAGTAATTTAAGAAAATCTAAATAGGGCTGATACCAAGGAGGACCAACCCGCCATTGAATCCGCGCACTTATCTTTCTATCAAGAAAAGTTAAAAACATTCCGAAAATTACTAAAAAGAGAAAGCCGGGAAAAATAAAGAAGTGAAATAAAATAGTTAAAATATTCATACCCTTCGCCAATAGGGTGAACGGGATAAATATCTCACGCCAACTTTTACTTTCTCAATCTCCTTTTCCGTGATAAATTTCAAGGCACCAGTAACACAAGAATTGGCACACCTCGGACCTTGTTCATTTTGGTAGCAAAGATTACATTTCTGGGTAACATGATTAAGCAAACTATCTTCTATCACTCCAAAAGGACAAGCCAAGGCACAACTTTTACAGCCAACACAATGAAAACTTGCTTGAAAAACAATATTTCGCTCTTCATCCCTTCTTATCACTCCAAAAGGACAGGCTGCCAAACATAAAGGCTCTTCACAATGTTTACAAGCATGGGATAAAATAACTCCTGGCTTAATCTCATTTATTGTTATCCTTCTTTCATTCTCAAAATAACTTCGACAAGCCGATTCACAAGACCGACAACCAATACATAAATCTAAATCCAAATATAAATATCTTCTCTCGCTCATTCTTCTATTAAAGGTTTAATTATAATAAATTTCTCTTTTTCGTCAACAAAAAAGGAGAAAGATTTTCTATTCTCAAAATTTTCTAATTCTAAAATCCCAATATTTTCGGGAAGTTCCCTTTTTATCTTCCTTTCCCAAGAAAACTTTCTTTCCTTTTCGCTACCAACATATAAATAATTATCTTTTTCAAAAATATCTAAGAAATAAAAGGGTTCCCTCTTTCCAATTATAATCAAATTATTTTCTAATCTTTCTTTATTCTCTTTATAGAAATTTAGATAATTATTAAATCTTTCTAAAACCTCACGCTCTTTATAAACTCTCTCTTTAGGATAATCAAAATCTTTAATATTTAATTTAATTAAAAGATTTATACTTTCTAAAATCTGAGAAATTGACTTGCTTCCCGAATAAGGTGGAATTAAATCTTTATCTTCTATTGGCATACTTTGAGGCAAAAGATAGGTATTAGAAAAATCAATAAGAGGCATCTCGTAAAAACTACTAAAATATATCTTCTCACAATTTTTTAATCTCTCATAAATCTGAGGATAAAAGAAAGGTAAACTAACACCAAAATTTATCAATAATTTTATCTCTCTCTTCTCAATCTTTTCTAAAATTTCACCAAAACTAACATCTAAGGGTAAAGAATCGAAATTCCTTAAACCTAAGAAATATAAATTGGTCTTTCTATTACAAAGGATTTGGGCTAATTGGGAATATAAAATTGGCTCAAAACTTTTGCCGCCTTCCAAAGAGATTATTACCAAACCATTTTTGGCATTCAATATTTTTTCGGAATATAATTCAATCAAAGAGGGATTGATGCCACAAAGAGTTTCTATCTCTTTAATATTAATTCCTTTTGATTTTATTATCTGACTTTTTTCGGCAAGCAAAAATAAGAATAATGGTTCGGTGCCAATCTTTAATGTTAAAAATTGATTAGCAAAACCACTAACCCGATTTTTAAAGAGATCTATTCCATATAATAAAACATTCTTATCTTCATATTTTCTTTTCAATACCCTTCTTGCCACAATCGGAAAACTACCAAAGACATCGCCAATCAATAAAATAAAATCTGATTTATCAATCCTTTCTAAATCACCAAACTTTATGCCATCCACTTTCAATGAGAAAAATAAATCAGGCTCTAAATAACTACTAAAAATATTATCTACTCCTAAGGATTTAAAGAAACTATATATTCTCTTTTTCTCCTCTTCCTTTAAATAACTATCGATACCAACGGCAATCTCCTCTTTTTTATAATTTTCTAAATCTCTCACCAGTTCCTCTATCACCTCTTTAAAACTTTTCTTTTCTCTCTTTCCATTATTTATAAAAAGGGAGTTTGCCAATCTTTTGGGACTATCTAACAAGATAGGAATCGCATTACCGCGAGCACAAAGCGGTCCTTCATAAAAGATCGCAAACTTAAATTTCTCTTTCCTGATTGTTAAAGGACAATTTAAAAAACAGAAAGGACAATTTATCTTTATCATTTTAGATAAAGGGATCTTCAATATCTTTTATCTGTTGCCAAGTTAATACCGGACCATCTTTACAAACAAAATATCTTCCCAATCGGCAATGACCACACATTCCCACTGCGCAAGACATATTCTTTTCCATTGACAAATAAATATTCTCTTCTTTAAAATTCTTTTCTAATAATTTCTGTAAGGTAAATTTCATCATCAAAGGTGGTCCGCAGACAACCGCACAAGCAGTATTCACATCGCAAGGAATCTCATCAAGAAGAATGGTAACCACTCCCACCTTTCCTTGCCAACTCTCATCACCAACATCAACCGTAAGTTCCAAATCAACCTTCTCCATCTTCTGCCATTCAAAAAGGGAATTTTTATATACCAAATCTTTTGGTGTCCGAGCACCATATCTGATATAAACTTTTTTATATTTAGAAAGATCATGAAGCAATGCCAAAAATAGACTTCTTAATGGTGCCATACCAACACCACCACCAACAATAAAAACCTCTCTGCCTTCAAATTTCTCTAATGGATAGGGCTTACCAAAAGGACCTCTCAAACCAACATAATCTCCTTTTTTTAGGTTAAATAAACCATTAGTTACCCTGCCAACTCTCATAATTGTAAATTCTAATTTACTTTTCTCATAAGGCGAAGAAGAGGGAGTAAAAAAGCCCTCACCAATTCCAAAACAGGTTAGAGCAGCAAACTGACCCGCTAAGAAATTAAACTCTCTTTCTGGTTCTAAAACAAAGGTTTTAATTGTTGGTGTCTCGTCAATAATATCTAATATCTTTGCCTTTATTGGCTTAAATAACTCACTCATAAATCTAACAAAATCTTTCTAATATCAATCTTTCCCATACAGACCGAAAAACACCGACCACAACCCGAACAGGCATAAAAATTATAATCTAAATAAAAATTCCTAAATTTACACTCAAACCGATTTCTTCCCCTTTTATAAAATTCTGCCCGTGGATTTAATCCACCGGCTACTCTTCCATACATTGGATGATAACAGGTATCCCAAATTTTTATCCTTTCATAATGATTTTCTACTTGATAATCACTCAAAAGAAAACAGAAGCAAGTCGGACAAACATAAAGACAACCAAAACATTCTACACAACTTTCCAAATGCCTATTCCAAAATTCCTTTTTTGCTT
>CALHQW010000007.1 GCA_938040315.1 uncultured bacterium | reverse complement strand
GATTCAACAATTGTTACTTTTAAACCTTACCAGGCAGATACATTTGGAACTTGGATTATGAAGTGCTCAACAATGTTTGTAAATGACGAAGTACCGGAAGATGACAAAATCCAAACTCTTCTAAAAATCAGACTGATTGATGTAGGACCAACCGAAATTGTAAGTCCCGACACATTAATTGAGTCAAGAAAAGAAATAATTCCGCAAGTAAAAGTAAAAAATAATGGAACCGATTCGGCCTTCTTTAACTTACGATTTGTAATTTTAAATTCGGAAAATATGATTGTCTATGATACTACTGAACAGATATCTCTTGCTCCAGAAGAAAGTAAAGACCACTTCTTTACCAAAACTTGGAAGGCAAAAAGAGGTAATTATACCTGTTTTGCTAAAATAGATTTTCCAGAAGATATGAGGCCATGGAATGACTCGGTTGGCAAGAACTTTTATGTGAAACAGGAGGTTGGCTGGAAAGAAATGAAAGTAGTCCCTCTTGCGCCTTCCAATAAGGGAATCAAAGATGGTAGCTGGATCGCAATTGATATCAACAGTAGCAAAATCTACCTGAATAAAGGCAATAAAACTTCCGACTTTTACTGCTACTTAATTGATAAAGACACTTGGCAGATATTATCATCAATTCCAAAAGGAAAAGAAAATAAACTACCTTCTAAAGGATGTGTCGGAATTACTGATTATCAAGGTAATATCTACATGACCAAAGGCAATAATACCTCCGGTTTCTTCAAATACTTTGCTGATGACGGGTCTTGGAACCAACTGCCAGATGTCCCATTGGGCAACAGCGGTAAGAAAGTAAAAGTTGCTGACATGGTCTATGTGGTGCTTAATGATACCGGATATATCTATCTTTTGAAAGGTCCCAGAGATTTCATGCGTTTTAACACTCTTTCTAATCAATGGGAAATCTTACCTGATGCGCCTGGTAGTAATAAATGGGGCAATGGCTCGTGGATAGTGTTAGTTTTGGAGGGTGATTCATCATTTATCTATGCCCATAAAGCCAGTTACCATGAATTCTATAGATTCAATTTGATAACTACCACTTGGGAACAAACCCAACTTAATGGTATGCCATTTATCGGAAGAACAGGTAAAAAGAAAAAAAGCAAGGATGGCGGTTCGGCTGCTTACGAAAATGGTTTTATTTATGCTTTAAAAGGTGGTAATAGTGAGGAGTTCTGGTGCTACAATATTGCTACTAATTCCTGGTCCGAATTAGAACCTATCCCGCTCTCTGGTTCCAGTGGCAAGAAAAAAGTCAAAAGTGGCGGTGATATTGTTAGCGCAGGTGATAATGTATTTTTTGCCATCAAAGGTAATAAAACCTCAGAATTCTGGTGCTACTTCGGTGAGGAACCAATATCTCTCAACAAAAGCGAGATTACCAGAAACTCTACTTTACTTTCCAATAATTTAGCAACCTTCGCCAAAGTAGCCAATAAAGAACCAGTTTTAATTCGTGTTTTTGATATTACTGGTCGAATTTTGATAAAAGAGAAAATTGCTGTGAATTCAGAAAAGATAACGCTAAAACTGAATCAGCTACCAAGCGGTGTCTACATAATAAAAATTGAAACTAACAAATACTTTAATATCTTTAAAATACTAAAGAGGTAAAAAGGAGATAGCCGAGTTATTTTGATAATTTTCTAAAACTTAGGGAAAAACAGGCTTTAAACCTCCCAAGAATAAAACATAAACTGCTTAAAGTCCTAAATTCTTGACTTTTATCATAATATAAGATATAATAATTAATTATATTTATTTTTATTTATTATCTTAAAAAGCGAGGTTTATGTATCTCTTTAATACCCTAACAAATCAAAAGGAAGAATTTAAACCATTGAAAGAAAATGAGGTTGGTATCTATACTTGCGGAATGACTGTCCAAGATTCTCCCCATTTGGGACATTTAAGAACCTTTATCTTTGCCGATGTGTTAAGAAGGTTTTTTGAATTTTTAGGCTATAAAGTTATCTATATCCAAAATTTTACTGATATTGACGACAAAATCATCCAAAAAGCAAAAGAAGAAAAAACTGACTGGCGAGATATCGGTCAACGATATATTGAGGAGTATTTTGAAATAAGTGATAAAATGAATATCAAAAGAGCAAACGCCTACCCAAAAGCAAGCCAATTCATCTTAGAAATGATTAATCTCATCCAAAGATTATTAAAAAAGGGATACGCCTATAAAATAAAATCCGGTGTCTATTTTGAAGTGGAAAAATTTAAAGGTTACGGAAAATTATCTAAGAAGAAGATCGATGAATTAATTAGTGGTGCCCGAATTGAAATTGAGAAGGAAAAGAAAAATCCCCTTGATTTTGCTTTATGGAAAAGTTATAAGGAAGATGAACCTTATTGGTATGCACCTTTTGGCAGAGGTAGACCAGGCTGGCATATTGAATGTTCAACTATGGCAATGCATTACCTTGGCGAATCCTTTGATATCCATATCGGTGGCGAAGACTTAATATTCCCTCATCACGAAAATGAAATCGCCCAATCAGAAGCAGTAACCGGTAAGCAGTTTGTAAAATACTTTCTCCATAACGGACTTTTGCTTTTAAAAGGAGAAAAAATGGCTAAATCCACAAAAAACTATTTCCTTGCAAAAGAAGCATTAAAGATTTATGAACCTGATGTTATTAGACTATTTCTCTTAAAAGCCCATTACCGCTCACCCTACGAATTTACTATTGAAAGATTAGAAGAAGCAAAAAACCAATGGCAAAGAATTAAGGAATTTTTTATTTTCGCTAAAAGAGGTATCACTACTTTTAGATTCATTGTTCCTGAAAAGATTGTAAATATTTTATTAGATGACCTAAATACTCCAATGGCAATCGGTGAAATATTCAAAATGATTGAAGAGTTTTTTAAAACAAAAGATTATTCTTTATACCCACCAATTTATTCTTCTTTAAAACTTCTTGGTTTCCAATTACAAGAGAAGGAAACTTTAAAACTGAAAGAAGAAAAGATAAATATTGAAAATCTAATAAAGGCAAGAACAATCGCTCGTAAGAATAAAAGATATGATATTGCCGATAAAATAAGAGAAGGTTTAAGTTATCTTGGATATGAACTACGGGATACTAACGACGAAACGATTTATTTTTTGAAAGAAGATAAAGAGAAGAAAGAAGAAGAGTTTGAAAAGAATATTGATAATTTAAAAAGGGATATTGAAGAAGAATTAAAAAAAGAAGAAATTTCTTATTTAAAAGAAATTTTAGAATTGATAAAGGAGTATGAATTATGAATATGGAGGAGATAAAGAATTTTAACAAATATATTGACCATACACTTTTAAGACCAGAGGTAACAAAAGAAGAGATAGCGAAAGTTTGTAAAGAGGCGATAGAGTATAATTTTGCTACCTGTTTTGTGCCTCCTTGTTATGCCCAATACGCAAAAGAATTTTTAAAAAATAGCGAAGTAAAATTAGGAATCCCAATATCCTTTCCTTTTGGTTATCAAAATACTGAAATAAAAGTGATGGAAACAAAAAAGGCAATTGAAGAAGGAGCGGAGGAGATTGATATGGTTATCAATATCTCCTATTTAAAATCAAAAGAGTATGATTTATTATTAGAAGATATCAGTAAGGTAGTAGAAGAAGCAAAACCTTACGGTGTAAAAGTTATCGTTGAAACCTGTTATCTCACGAGAGAAGAAAAGATAAAGATTTTAGAAATAGCAATTAAGGCGGGTGCAGAATATATTAAGACATCAACTGGCTTTGGTCCAAAAGGTGCCGAATTAGAGGATATAAAACTTTTTAAAG
This sequence comes from uncultured bacterium, assembly GCA_938040315.1. GTDB lineage: Bacteria > Hydrothermota > Tepidihabitantia > Tepidihabitantales > DTDR01 > DTDR01. Next base: position 77,081 of record CALHQW010000007.1, on the reverse strand, counting down.
AATTAGGAAAGGAAAAAATAAAGATTAAGGCATCAGGTGGAATAAGAAGTTATTTCCAGGCAAAAAGTTTAATTTTGGCTGGTGCCTCAAGGATCGGCACAAGCACTGGTGTAAAAATTTTTAAAGAATACTTAGATTTAATCAGGAGGGAAAAATGAAAATGAAAGCAATAAGAAAAGTAAAGCCAGAATTTGGTGCTGAATTGTGCGAAATTGAGATACCAAAAATTCCTGATGACTGGGTATTAGTAAAAGTAAAAGCAACTTCTATCTGCGGAACCGATGTCCATATATATAAATGGGATGAATGGTCACAAAAAAGGATTGGTGAAAAAAGATTACCCCAAACCTTAGGTCATGAGGTGGCTGGTGAAGTTGTGGAAGTTGGCAAAAATGTAAAAAGAATAAAAGTTGGTGATTATGTATCTGCCGAAACCCATATTTATGATCCTGATGATTTAACTTCCCTTTTAGGAATATTTCATGTTGGTGAGCATATGAAAATATTAGGTGTTGATTGTGACGGTGCCTTTGCCGAATACTTTGCTATTCCAGAAATTGTCTGCTGGAAAAATGATAAAGAAATACCACCAGAATTTGCTACTGTCCAAGAGCCATTAGGAAATGCTACCTATGCGGTCTTAGGAGAAGATGGCGATGTGTGTGGAAAGCGAATGTTAATTACTGGTGATGGTCCAATCTCCCTCTTTGCCATTGGTGTTGCCAAGGTTGCCGGTGTGGCAACAATCATCCATTTCGGTAAATATGATTTTAATATGGAGATTGGTAAAAAAATGGGAGCCGATTATCAGGTATGGACAAACAAAACAACCCGAGAAGAGAGATTAAAAATTGTAAAAGAACTTACTGACGGCAATGGTGTGGATATTGCTTTAGAAATGACCGGTAGTGAAGATTCCATATTAGATTGCTTCCAAATGGTGCGAAAAGGTGGCAGAATAACCGCTTTTGGTATTGCCTCGGTCTCTCCCCTACCTTTTGGTTTTGATTATAATAATGGCATTGTATTTAAAGGTTGCCAAATTCACGGAATAAATGGCAGAAAAATATTTGATACCTGGTATCGAGTAAGAAACCTTTTAAGTAGTAAAAAATTAGATATCAGCCCGGTAATCACTCATTTATTTAGTTTAGAAGAATTTGAAAAAGGCTTTAATGCAATGTTAGAAAGACCGAGAAGATGTGCCAAAGTAGTTTTATTTCCTGATAAAGAAGAATTGAAAAAGGCAAGAGAGAGATTAAAACTATGAAAACCTATGATTGAAGGAGTAGAAGTTAAAAAACTGAGGCTAATTCCTGATGAGCGGGGCTTTGTATTAGAAATCCTTCGTTCCGATGAGAATATTTTTATGAAGTTTGGTCAAGTATACATCTCGGTTGCTTATCCAGGTATTGTGAAAGCCTGGCATTACCATAAAATTCAAACCGATTATTTTACAATTATTAAAGGAATGGCAAAAGTTGTTCTCTATGACTATCGGGAAAATTCAAAAACCTATAAAGAACTAAATGAATTCTTTATTGGCGAACTAAATCCTTTACTAATCAAAATTCCACCCCTTGTTTTACACGGTTTTAAACCATTAGGAAACAAACCAGCCTATCTACTAAATATTCCCACCGAAGTCTATAACTACGATAATCCAGATGAATACCGGATAGATTATAAATCAAAGGAGATACCCTACGAATGGTAAAGGTTTTACTTACTGGTGGAGCCGGATTTATTGGTAGTTGGATGGCCGAAGAACTTGTGAAAAGAGATTATTATGTGTATGTGGTAGATAAATTAACTTATGCGGGAAATTTAGAGAATATTAAAACTCTATTAAGAAATAAAAATTTTTCTTTCATCCGAGGCGATATAAATAATAAGAAATTAATGAAGGAGTTATTCAAAAAAGTAGATAAAGTAATCCATTTTGCTGCGGAAACTCATATTGATCGTTCCCTTTTAAATCCTGATATCTTTGTCAAGACCGATTTTTTAGGGACCTATACTTTATTAGAAACATTAAAAAACTATCCCTGTGAAAGATTTATCCATATATCAACAAGTGAAGTTTACGGAACTGCTTTAAAAATTCCTATCAATGAAGACCATCCTTTAAATCCCCAAAGTCCCTACGCAGCCACCAAAGTTGGTGCCGATAGATTATGCTACGCCTACTATATGACCTATAATTTACCAATAATTATCTTACGACCTTTTAATATTTATGGAGAAAGACAATACCCGGAAAAATTAATTCCTTTCTTCATTACCCAAGCATTAGAAAACAAACCCCTTTTTATCTATGGTAACGGTGAAAATACCAGAGATTACCTTTATGTAAAAGACCTTTGTGAAGTGATTGTAAAATTCTTAGAAGCACCAATAGAAAAATACCAAGGAGAAGTTTTTAATATCGGCAGTGGTATAGAATATAGTGTCAATGAAATTGCTTTTCGGATTTTGGAATATTTTAAAAAACCAAAAAATTTGGTAAAATATATATTAGATAGGAAGGGACATGTGAAAAGGTTGCTTTGTGATAACCGGAAATTAGAGAAAACATTTAACTGGCAACCAACAACTAATTTTGAAGAGGGTTTAGAAAAAACAATGAAATGGTATGCAGAAAATGAGAGATGGTGGAAAAAAATAAAGAGAAGTAAAATATTTCAAAGATTTTATTATTTAAATTATTTAAAAAGAAAATGAAAGAAAAGTTTGCCTCAATTGAGGAAGCAATAAAAGATATTAAAAAAGGGAAAATAGTAATTGTTGTTGATGACGAAGAAAGGGAAAACGAAGGTGATTTTGTCTGTCCAGCAGAAAAAATAACCTCCCAAAAAATAAATTTTATGGCAAAATATGGCAGAGGCTTGATTTGTGTTGCCTTAGAAGAAGAAAGAATAAAAGAATTAGACTTACCATTGATAATTGATAGCAAAAATCCTGCTAAATATGGGACACCGATGGCGGTTCCGGTTGATGTGAAAATCGGTACTACTACTGGTTCTTCTGCCTACGACCGAGCAAAAACAATCAAAGCCCTAATTGATCCAAAATCAAAACCTGAAGATTTTGCCCGACCCGGTCATGTTTTTCCATTAAAAGCAGCCAAAGGTGGAGTTTTAAAAAGAGCAGGTCATACTGAAGCAAGTGTTGATCTGGCTCGTTTGGCAGGATTTTATCCGGCAGGTGTTCTTTGTGAGATAATGGCAGAAAATGGCAAAATGGCAAAACTAAAAGACCTATTCAAATTGGCAAAAAGATTTAATATTAAAATCATTACTATCAAAGATTTGATTGCTTATAGAAAGAAAAACGAAAAATTTATTGAAAGAAAAGTAGTAACTAAATTACCAACCCCTTATGGTGAATTTACTCTTTATCTTTATGAAGATTTATTAGAACATCAACTCCATTTAGCATTAGTTAAAGGAGAGGTAAAAGGAAAAGAAAATGTTTTGGTAAGAGTTCACTCTCAATGTCTTACTGGCGATGTCTTTCATTCTCTCCGGTGCGATTGCGGTGAGCAATTACACACTGCCTTAAAAATGATCAGTAAGGAAAAAGAAGGTGTCCTTTTATATATGCAACAAGAAGGAAGAGGATTAGGATTATATTTAAAACTAAAATCTTATGAATTACAAGATATTGGTTTAGATACTGTTGATTCCGCAAAGGCATTAGGAAAGCCACCGGATTTAAGAAACTATGGAATTGGGGCTCAAATCCTTGCTGATTTAGGTATTACCACAATCAGATTACTTACCAATAATCCAAAAAAGATTGTTGGGTTAGAAGGTTTTGGTTTAAAAGTAGTAGAAAGGATACCTTTAATTATCAAACCAAATAAGAAGAATATAAAATATTTAGAGGCAAAAAGGGATAAACTTGGTCATTTATTAGGAGATTTAAAAAGTGAGGTGAAAGATGGAAGTGAAAGAATTTAAAGGTAATTTAGATGCTAAAAATAAAAAATTTGCTATTGTTATCTCTCGTTTTAATGATTTTATTACCCAAAATTTATTGAAGGGTGCCTTAGATTGTTTAGAAAGACATAATGCTTTATCTTGTGATATCTATTGGACTTTTGGAACTTTTGAAATTCCTGGTGTTGCCAAAAGATTAGCAGAAAAAAAGACCTATGATGCAATTATCTGTTTAGGAGCAATTATTCGAGGTGATACTCCTCATGCGGAATATATTGCCAATGAGGTAACAAAGGGAATTGGCAAAATTTATTTAGAAACCGGTATTCCCACTATTTTTGGAATTATTACCGCTGAGACATTAGAACAAGCAATTGAAAGGGCAGGTACTAAACAAGGCAACAAAGGTTTCTTAGCAGCATTAGCAGCAATTGAAATGGCAAACCTGAAAGAGAAAATTTGAAAGAACCATTAAGAAGAAAAGCCCGAAAAACTGCTTTAACTATTCTTTATATTCATGACCTGATGAATCTTCCTATTGATGAAGTAACCAAAGAAGTTTTAGAAAAAGTTAAATTAAACGAAAAAAACTTGGAATTTCTTGATAAACTTATCTCTAAAATAAAGGAAAACAAAAAGACAATTGACAAAACAATTAAAAAACATTTAATAAACTGGAAATTAGAGCGTCTTTCTTATATTGATCGAGCGATATTAAGAATCGCTACCTGTGAACTTCTCTATTTTGATGATATTCCCCCCAAGGTAAGCATTGATGAAGCAATCGAATTAGCAAAAGAATTTTCTGATCAAGATGCCAAAAGATTTGTTAATGGTGTTCTTGATGCAATTTATAAAAAAATAAAAAATGAAGTTTGGAATAATCTCTGATATTCATGGTAATTTAGAAGCCTTAGAAGTTGTTTTAGAAGAGATAAAAAAAGAAGATTGTAATGAGATAATTTTTTTAGGCGATATTGTTGGCTACGGAGCTAACCCCAATGAATGTATTGAATTATTAAGAAAAGAAAGGGTGGTTGGTGTTGCCGGAAATCATGATTATGCAGTTTTAAATAAAACTTCCATTGATAATTTTAATCCTTATGCAAAATCAGCCATCCTCTGGACACAAGAAGTATTAACCAAAGAATCCTTATGGTATCTTGATGCCTTTTTTTTAGTAAACAGATCTTATCCTTTTCATATCGTTCATTCTTCGCCGGATGACCCGAGCGATTGGTTCTATCTTTTCACGGTTGAAGATATAATCCCCCAATTCAATTTTTTTAGTTTTCCGGTATGTTTGGTTGGACATACCCATATTCCTCTAATTGTAGCAAGAAGAAATGACGGAAAAATTGAAATAATTAAAGAAAATAAAATTGAGTTAAATCCGAATTGGCAATACATTATTAATGTTGGCAGTGTTGGTCAACCAAGAGACGGCAATCCCAAAGCCTGCTTTGCTATCCATGATACTAAAACAAATATCTTTGAAATAAGAAGAATTGAATATAATATAAAAAAGGCTGCCGATAAAATAATTAAGGCTGGTCTTCCTCCAATATTAGCAGAAAGATTATTTGAAGGTCAATAATCTTAAATGTTGAACCTTTCCTTTTTCTTTTAAAGTCAGATAATAAATTCCTCGTGAAAGATTGGTGATATTAAAACTCTTTTTCGCCTTTATCTCTCCCTGATGGATCTTTTTAATTATCTTACCATCAATTGTTGTTAAATAAATTTCGCCATTAAAAGAGTTTTTGACATAAAGAGTAAAATAATTTCTTACTGGATTAGGATAAATTTTAAAATCCTTTTTTAAATCAATAGTAAATATTTCCTCTCCTTCCTCAATTGCGTAAGGTAATGTTTCATTAAAGAAAAGTAAAATTCTTCTTAATAATGCTGGTCTCTGAATATATCTGGTAGCCACATAATCTACTGCTTCAAAAGGGAAAGCAAAGTATACTAACCGATAATTTCCTTCATATCTTATTCCCGCATAAGAATTTGGTAGATCTTTATAAAAATGTGTAGGTACACTACCATTAATTGGTTCAATAATATCGTTAGAACGGGCATTATTAGCACCGCCACCACCTGCGGCAACAACCGTATCACCACCACCAATTGGATCATTAGTAATTCCTACCATCCAAAAAGTGTTAGCATTAGGAGCGACATAACGGGCTTTTAAATAATTCTCATAGAAAGGTGTGGAACCGATATTTTGACCAATATTTTGACCAGAAATAAATAAATTGCCACCATTATTTAAATAATTAGTTAAAAGAGCCCTCTCACTTTCTGTTAATGAATTGATACTATCTAAACCAGTAAACCAGATTACTACTGGATAACGATTTAAAGTATCTTGAGGAGGTAAACCCAAAGTATCAATTGACCAATAACGATATAAAGCACCTATTGAATCAAGGGTTCCTAAATAAAATCTTTGATAATCTTTTCTATCATCATCGTCAACAACAATAATTCTTGGTAAACCACAAACTATTTTTAATTTCCAAGGTTTTTCGACATAGGGCATAGGATCAGAAGTTATTCTTACTTCAAATTCAACAACCTGGGATGGAGCATTTTCTCTCATCCTAAAAACAAAGGAGTCGTTACTTAACCAAACACTATCGCCAGCAATAATTTGAGGAATTGTTGCAATTGGTTTAACAATTTCAATATAAGGATTTCTTGTTGATAAAGAACAACGAACATTATTGGCGTTCTGCCAGAATTTAGAATTTCTAATTTGAATAATCAAACCAACCGGCTCCCCCCTTTCTGGAACACCATTATTATTTCCACTTGCATCATTTATTCTAAATCTTCTTAAAACCAAGTCTGCTCTATCTCTTATAGAAAGTGCTTTGCCAGCATTAATTCTACCAAAACCTAATAGTCGATAACGATAAAGGGTATCAGGCATGGTATCGCAAGAATAGAAAATCATGGTTGTACATTCCGCATTAGTAATCTGCGGAAAGGCTGCCTTTAAAAGACCTGCTAAACCAGCAACACAAGGAGAGGCTGCTGAAGTTCCATCAAAACCTACATAATTATTATTAAGATCAGTTGTATATACATTTGTTCCTGGTGCTGAAACATCTACCCACAAAGCATAATTTGATTCTTGTCCACCACCCCAAACCGAATGATAATCATTGGGATCAGAAGCCGCGGTAGCAATAACTCGGTTATAACAAGCCGGATATCTTGGCGCACCGCCAGAATAAGTATTTCCAGCAGAAGCACTCAAAACACAACCCATATCCCAAGCATATTGAATGGCATCATTTAATGGTGGATAATAATTAGGACCTCCCCAACTCATACTTATTGCCCAGGCGCCATTCTGCGCAGCATATTGAATTGCTGAAATTGCATGATAAATATTTATACCACCACCAGTACCACATCTTAATGCCATTAACCGACATTTAAAACCAAAAGAAGCAACACCAATTGCATTATTAGCAACCGCTGAGGCTGTGCCAGCACAAAGGGTTCCATGGTTATCACCAAAAGGCACCGGATTAGGATCCGGATTATTGGAAACAAAATTGTAGCCAATAACATCGTCAACAAATCCATTTCCATCGTTATCAACACCATCCAAATCACCACCAGGAATTGGATAAGGATCAAATCTACCATTGTGATTCCAATCTTCCGGATGATTAATCCACATATTATCAACTAAATCTTCATGATTATAATCAATTCCATCATCAACAATAGCAATCACTACACTGGTATCTCCTTGCGAAATAGCCCAAGCCTTTGGACAATCAGTTTTCCTTAAATGCCATTGATAGTTATACCTTGGATCATTAGGAACAAAAGTATCAATTTTATCCATCGGAACTATTAAATTGGGTAGAAGGTATTCAAAAATTCCCAATTTTTCATATTCCTTAATTACTTTAGAAACCTCTTCATTTTTTTCATAATGAAAAAGATAAAGTAAATCAAATCCATATTTTAAGAAAAGTTCATCTCGCTTTCCTTTTATTCCTTCAATCTTATTAACAAGAAAATGCTCATTTAACTTATCACATTCTTTTATTCCCGTATAAAAAATTCCATCTTTAAAATGTAAATTAATAAAGGGACGAAATTCCTTTTTAAACTTTACCACTACTTGATTAGGAATTATTTCGTCAGCCAATAAAAAAGATATTAAAAATAATGTTATTAACAGGGTTACTTTCTTCATTTTCTCCTCCCTTTTATTTTTGTAAATTATACCAAAAACTGAAAAATCTTCAACAAGTTTGACTTAAAAAATTTTTTATATATAATTTTTAATTGAAAAATATAAGAAATCTAAAAATTGGCTTCATCGGTTATGGCCGAGTAGCAAAAGTTTTTGTTTTTTTTCTAAAAAAGAAAGGATTTAAAATCAAGATAATTAGCGATAGAAAGATGAAAAAATTTGATAATATAAAGGTTGCCAAGACTTGTGATTTAATTTTTGTTGCCACTCCTGATAAAGAGATTAAAAAAGTTTATTTAGAAATAGAGAAATATTTAAAACCAAATACCTATTTAGGCCATTTCTCTGGCTCATTACCTGCTGACTTATTAAATTGGCAGAGAAAAAAAAAGAATATTCATCTTTTTTCCATCCATCCCATTTTAACTTTTGGTGATTTTAAAAAAGCAGTAAAATATCTACCAAAAACTTATTTTGCTATTGAAGGAACAAAAAAGGGGAAAGAAGTTATTAAAAGAATTGTAAAAAAAATTTCTAATAAATATTTTTATATAAATAAAGAAGATAAACCTTTATACCACTTAATGTGCACTATTACCAATTTTCTTTTTCCAATTCTTTATTTTACTTTTCAAATTGCCAAAAGATTAAAAATTCCCAAAAAAGTCCTTTATCCTTTGGTCGCAGCAACTATTGAAAATATTTTTGAAAAAGAAATTAAACAAATAATTACCGGACCAGCAGCAAGAAACGAAAAAGAAGTGATTAATCTTCATAAAAAGATGTTAAAGAAATATTTTCCTAATTATTTAAAAATGTACGAAAGTCTAACTAAAACAATAACAAAAATAATAGAATGATAAAAAAAATTTTCTTATTTTTATTATCTTCTCTATTAATAAACACCTGTGCCCGAAAATTACCACCTCCTAATCCCGATATTTTCCCACCAGAAATAGAAGACTATTCTATTCCTAATAATTACACAATAAAAATTAAATTTAACGAAAACCTTTATCCAAAGGTTGATTTAGAAAAATTTTCTATTCTTTCGGAAAAGGAGAGTTTAAAAATAAAAAATATTTTTGTAGAAAACGATTTTTTAACAATAATTACTGATAAACAAAAATCAGTAAATTACTTTCTTTCTGGTGAGGTAATGGATTTAAAAAATAACCTTTCTCGTTGGAAAATAAAATTTAAAGGAAACCCTAATCCTGACACCATTAAACCTTTCATTAAAAATATTACTATTAATCAAGAAGAAATAAAAATAGATTTTTCTGAACCCCTTTTTGACACTAATCTTTACTATCTTTTATCACCACCTTTACCAGTAGAAACAGTTTGGAGCAATGATAAAAAAAGTTTAACTTTTTTATTTAAAGAAAAGTTAAAAGAATTCTGCTCTTTCCTTATTTTACCAACTTTAAAAGATTTGGACAATAACTATTTAATAAGTGGTGAACAAGTTTTCCAAATCTTTGACACTACAATTAAATTTATCAACCTTGTTGGAAAAATCTTTTTAGAAGAAAGTTTGGTGGATAACGCTATTATTATCTTTAAAAAAGAAGATTTTATTTCTTTTGGTTTAACTAAAAAAGGTGTTCTTAAAACAAAAATAAAAGAAGGAAAATACCAAATTATTTCTTTATTAGATTCTGATTGGGATTGGATACCAGAATTTTATAGTATTGAAGAAAAAATAATTGAAAAGGATACTACTATCACTATTTTTTTATTTCCCACAAAAGAAAGAAAAAGAATTGATGAATATTTTAAATAAATTTTCTATTCTCCGAATAATTATCCTTGTTTTATTAATATTTATTATTTTTGACATAACTTTTAATTTTTCTCTCTCTAAAAAGCCAAAGATTTTTGTTTTTTTAGATTCTTCTTTAAGTATGGCTGATGAAAAAAAATTTCCTTTAGCAATAGATTTTTTAAAAATTTTAAAAAAAGAGATTAAGAATCTTAAAATTTTTACTTTCGGAGAGACAATTAAAGAAATTTCCTCAATTACTAATCTTTCTTGCCAGGAAAAAAGAACTAACTTTAAGAAAATTCTTGACATTTCCTTTTTAAAAAAGCCGGACATTGTTTTGATTTTAAGCGACGGCCTTCATAATTCTGGTTCCTTCTCTTTAACAGAAAAATTACCCTTTCCAATCCATTCAATTGGTTTTGGCATCCCTATCATTTATGATTTTTCAATTTCTGATGTTATCTATCCCAATTTTACTTTTGTTAATGATACTGTTAAAATAATTTTTCGAATAAAAAGCACCAATTTAAAAGGTTGGTTATCGGCTTTTTTAATAATTGATGAAAAAATAATTCAAAAAAAAGAATTAAATTTTCTAACAGAGAATGTGATCTTAGAGGACTCTTTCAAACTTGTTTTTTTTGATGAAGGAAAGAAATTTTTAACTTTAAAAATTTCTGAAATTAAAGAGGAAATTGATTATTCTAATAATCAGTACTTTTTCACGATAAATGTGAGAAGAAAATTAGCAAAGATCCTCTATCTCTCTAATCAACCCACTTTTAATTTAAAATTTATCAAAAGAGTGTTAGAAGAAAATCCGAATTATCAGACTGATTTTATTTATACTTTTGGTAAAGAAAATATTAATTTAACAATAAAGGATTATGAAGTTATTATTTTTGATAATTTTGATTTTAATATTGTAAAAAATAAAGAAAGGGAGTTAATTGATAATTTAATAAAAAAAGTTAAAGGAATTTTATTTTTAATTGATAGAAATAGTAACTTTACTAATTTTTCTGAATATTTACCCATTTTTTTAGAAAAAATTCAATTAGAAAAGGAAGTTTATTTTTGTTTAACAGAAAAAGGGAGGGAACATATAATTTTCGAAAATCTTCTGAAGGATATTAACAATCTACCACCTTTTGCTGGTTATTTAAAAGGAAAACCGAAAGAAAATACCCAAATTTTATTAATAACCGAAAAAGATTCTTCGCCTTTATTTTCTTATCATTTTTATCAAAATAAAATAATCGCTCTCTTTAGTGGCTTTCCTTTTTGGCGGTGGCTATTTATTGGTGATGAACTTTTACAAGCAAAATTAAATGACTTCTTGCTTTCTCTTATCTCTTTTTTAAAAGAAGGAAGATACCAATTCAATTTCTTTTTAGACAAAGAAATATTTAATTATGGTGAAGAAGTAAAAATTAAAGTTATTGCTTTAAATGAGATTGGTAAACCAGCGAAAAATTTAAATATGGTTTTAGAAATTTCCAAATATGAAATAAAACAGGTTTTTAATGAAATTGCTGATGGACTTTACCAAACAAATTTTTTATCTCCTGATACTGGTGAAATCTCCTTAAAAATCTCTATTTTTAAAGAAAAAGAGAAGATAAAAGAAGAGGAGATAAAATTAAAAATCTTACCGGAATTAGAAGAAAAGAAAACTCCTTATTTAGATAGTCTCTTTCTAAAAAGTCTTGCTCAAAAAAGCGACGGTAATTTTTATCTTTATCCCCATGTACCAACAACTTTCACTTTTTTAGAGGAAAAGAAAAAAATAAACTTACAAATCTATTTTCAAAATAATCTTTATATCTATTTAATATTAATTTCTCTTTATATTTTAGATATTTATTTAAGAAAAAAGAAAGGTTTGCCGTGAAAAAAATTTTTTTTATTTTACTAACTCTTTTATTAACTAATTTTCTTTTTGCTTCTTCTTGGGATAAAGAGATTATAAATCATTTAGAAAAAAAGAATATCACAAAAGAATTTATTATTTTAATCATTGCTACTTTACCGATCATTGAACTGAGAGGCGCCTTGCCAATTGCCTTACATTATTTTCGTCTTCCCTTTTTAAAAAGCATCTTTCTTTCAATTGTTGGCAATCTCTTACCAATCTTACCAATTCTCTTTCTTTTAAAATTTATTGTTAACCTCCTTATTAAAATAAATCTGTTTAAAAAATTCTTTGACTGGCTCTTTTCCCGAACTCAAAGGAAGAGCAAAATAATTGAAAGATACGAAATTTTAGGCTTAATCATTTTTGTTGGTATTCCTTTACCAACTACTGGTGCTTGGACTGGTGCTTTGGCTTCTTTTATTTTAGGTTTAAACCCCTTTTTATCCTTTTTCGCAATCTTTCTTGGTGTTTTAATTGCGAGCATAATTGTCTCAATTTTTTGTTTGCTTGGAAAAATTGGTGCAATTATTGCTGGAATAATTCTATTTCTAATAGTTATAATTCCCTTTATAAAAAGGAAGAAATAAGTTCTTAAATTGTTAATTCTCTTAATCGAGCAATTCTTTTATGAATTGGTGGATGGGTAGCAAAAAGTTCTTCAATATTTAATCTATCTTTTAAAAATGGATTGGTTATAAATAAATGGGCGGTTGCTTCGGAGGCGGTTTTCAATTTTAAATTAACCTTGGCAATCTTTTCCAAGGCACTTGCCAATGCCTCTGGATCCCTAATAATTTCTGCACCAGTAGCATCGGCAAGATATTCCCTTTCTCTTGATATGGCGGCCCTTATTAAAAAAACTAAAATCGGCGCAATAATTGCCAAAACTATTGCAATTATCAGAAAAATAAAATTACTCTCTCCCCTTTTTCTGTCTCTTCTGTCACCACCAAAAAAGAAAAAATAACGGAAAAATAAATCCCTAAAAAGAACTATTAAGCCGCCAACAATTGCCACAATAGTCATTAGTAAAACATCATAATTTCTAATATGTGCCATCTCATGGGCAATAACTCCCTGTAATTCATTCCTATTCATCATATTTAAAAGTCCAGTTGTTACTGCCACTGCTGAATTATTTGGATTTCTACCTGTGGCAAAGGCATTGGGCGAAGGATCTTCAATAATATAAACCTTTGGTTTAGGAACACCAGCAGCAATCGCTACCTCTTCAACAATATTATGTAACTGATAATACTTATCAACTGTTGCAGGTTTAGCACCACTTAAACTTAATGCGAGTTTGTCAGCATTGTAGTAGAGAATTAAATTGTAAAAAATAATAAACAAGGCAAAGAAAATATAACCAGAAATTCCCCAATTAAAAATTTGAATTAATACATAACCAATAATTGCTAAAAGAAGAGTAATAACAAAAACGAAAAAATAGGTTTTTAATTTATTTTTTCTTATCAGATCATAAAAGGTAGTTGCCGACATTTTATACTATTATAAAGAAAAATTATTGGAAAATCAAGAGTATTTTTAGAATTTAACTTTTGGTGCCTCTCTTTCTTCTTCTGGTATTGTGTAAAACTCGGCTGGTTTAAAATTAAAAATATTTGCCACAATATTAGAAGGAAATTGCTCACAAGAGATATTATAACTCATTACCACATCGTTATAAAATTGTCGGGCGAAGGCAATCCGGTTTTCGGTAGTTGTTAATTCTTCTTGTAATCTTAAAAAATTCTCGTTTGCTTTTAAATCTGGATAGGCTTCCGCAATAGCAAAAAGAGTTTTTAATGTCTGGGTTAATTCATTATTTGCTTCCGCACTTTCTTTAACCGATTTGGCACCCATCGCCTTTGCTCTTGCTTCCGCAACCTTCTCAAAAATTTCTTTTTCGTGGGCAGCATAACCTTTTACTGTCTCAACAAGATTAGGAATTAAATCATATCTTCTTTTTAATTGGACATCAATCTGTTGCCAAGCATTCTTTACTCTTGTTCTTTTAACAACTAAAAGATTATAAGTAGCGATTAAATAAATTATTATTAAAGCAATAATAATTATTAAAATAACCATAGGAAATTATAAAAGATATTTTTTAAAAATCAATAGGTAACTTACTTAATTAATTTTTACAATCTTTATCGTCTTTAAATTAGAATTATTATCATAGATTTTCAAAAGATATAAACCTTTCTTCCTCATCTCTTTTACTTTTCTTCCTTGAACATCATAGATTTCATATTTAGAAATTCCTTTTTTATTAATTAAATTGATAATTTCATTTTGCTTGCTTTCTTTTTTCTTTATCTCTTCACCTTTTGCCATGGCTTCGTAGAAGAGATAACACCAGAATTCATTAGTATTATTTCCTTTAAAGGCATAAATCATATTATTATAAGGTGAATAAGTTAAAGCACCACCATCTTTTACCTTTTTATCAGAAGGATAAACAGGTATAGGTTCTTTATAATACCAACGGTTTTCTTCGGGATAATAGGTAAGAAAATCAAGAGTATTATTTCCCCGAAAAGCAAAGATAATTCCTTCGTTATTGGCTGTTAGGGCACAACCTTGCTTATTTTTCTTTAACCGGTTATTATAAAACATTGGTAAATCAGCCTTTCTTTCCCAAAGGCCGGTATTAATATTATAGGCAAAGAATTCAAAATAACCACCTTTTATGGCGTAAATATTTTCTTTATTATCAAAAGTTATGGCACTTCCTTTATTAAAGGGTTTATTACTTGGTCCAAAGGGAGCTGGTTCTTTATTCAACCAAATATTACCTTCAATATAATAAGCGTAAAATTCATTTGTCTTGCTTCCTTTTAAGAGATAAACAAAAGAACTATCTCCCTTTTTCACGTAAGCAAGTCCAGAACCGTCTTTAACCCGTTTACTTCCTAATGGAATATCCGGTAGTCTTTCCCATTGGTCATTAATAGCATCATAACGCCAAAATTCTAAGGTATTATTACCTTTTATTGCATAAACATATCTTTCTAAATCAGAAGTTAAGGCACCGCCATTGCTCACGGGTTTTCTCTTATCCAAGGCATAAGGAATATCGGCTTTCTTTTCCCAATAACCAGTGGTAATATCATAACGATAAAATTCTACTGTTTTATTACCTTTAAAGGCATAGATAAAATTGGGTTTTAAAAATGTTAAAGCACCGCCACCTTTTACTTTTTTAGAATATAAACCTAATGGCAAACCTCTTAATAAATTCCAATGCTCAGGTAAAGATGGTTCAACTTTAACATATCCTTTTATTACATCATTAAAACCATTAACATCTTCGGGAATATAAGTTGAACAGGTTAAAGAATATAACCCAACCTGGGCGCGCCAATTGGAAAAAGCAATATCTTTGGAATAATTGGGTGCTAAATTAAAAACTAAAGTGGATTCAAAATAGACAATATTATTATTTGTGCTATCAACAATTTTAAAGAATGCTTTAAAAGATTGATAGGTTGGTGAGAAATTCTTTACAACTGCTTGTGGTTTTATTTCACCACTAACCGCATAATATAAGGGAGCAATAATTCTTAAAACACCAACATCCCTTTCGCCGACACCAGCAATAAATAATGTCTCTCTTTTTTCATTATTCAAAATATTTGCATCATTAATCCTTAAACTACAATTGACAATAAAAAGACCAATTGTATCGCAGACAAAGTTATTAAATGTTAATGTTGTTTCTTCACCATTATTCAAATTGATTTCTTGGCTATCATTATAAATTGGTGGAATTTTTAATATTGTGGTAAAGGATAAATTAACCGAACCATAATTTTTCACTCTTACTTGAGGAGTTATAACTTCGCCACTATCTACTATTCCTTTTGGTGATAAAATTGATAAGATACCAACATCTTTAACCTGAACATTAAAAGTAGTATCCAGTTTGTCATTATTTGGATTTCGGTCACCCGAAAGATTAAGGGAACAAGTAGCCAAATAATCACCACGCAAACCAACTGGCCAGAAAGCAAAATTAATTTGCCTTTCTTCATTAGGCATTAAATTTAAAACCGTTTGAGAATTGAAATAAGAACTTGGACCGGTTATTTTGAAATAGATAGGAAAACTAACAGGTAAAATACCAAAATTTTTTACAACTACTTGCGGAGTAATTGTTCCTGGTGAATCAATAATACCTGCTGGCGTATTAATCTGGATAATGCCCACATCTTTATATCCAACGGTTACTTGTGTTGTTAAATAATTGTTATAAGGATTAAGATCATTTGTTAAAAGGGTTGTGCATTTTACAATATGAGTTCCTAATTGGTTTGCCTCCCAGGGAGTGAAACTAAGTAATGTCTCTCTATCCGGAGCAAGACCAATTGTTAAAGAATCTAAATAGAAATTACCAATTCTAAATTTCACTTTGAAATTACTATTTTCATTTCCATAATTTTTTACTCTTGCCTGCGGTGTTATTACTACTCCAGAATCAATATTACCTTGGGGTGAAACAATCTGAGTAACTCCAACATCTATTACTCTTACAAAAACATTTGTTTGTTGGTAATTATTATTAGGAATTCTATCACCATTTAAAGCCACCGTACATTTCACAGTATGATTTCCTCTTTGATTTGCTTGCCAATTGGGAAAATTAATAACCTTTTCTTCGCCAGGACTGAGATTTACATTCTGTTGTTGATTATAAAATGTGCCGATTCTAAATTGGGCATTAAAAGAAGAATTAACATTACCATAATTTTTTATTCTTGCTCGGGGAATAACATTACTTCCTGAATCAATTATGCCAGTTGGTGAAATAATTTCTAAAACCGCCACATCTAAAACCCTAACAAAAACTGAATCGGTTAATGAATTATTTTCTGGAATTTGGTCGTTAGTATAAGCAACTGTGCATTTAACAGTATGGCTCCCCCTTTGATTTGCCTGCCAATTTGGAAAATTTAAAACTACTGAATCACCCGGTGGTAAATTATTATAATTAACCGTTTGATTATAAAAGGTGCCAATTCTAAAAGTTGCAGAAAAATTTGCTGGATATATGCCAAAATTCTTAATCTTTGCTTGGGGCGTAATTACAGCACCAGAATCAATAATTCCGGTTGGCGAAATAATCTGCGTAACTGCTACATCATAAGAAATTAAAATAACTTTGCTGGAATCTTCATAAGGAATATAATTTGGTTTAATTGCGGTGACATACATATAACCACTATCTGTTGGATTGATATTAAAATTAACTACACCATTAGCGTCGGTTACACCATTTTGATAAACTTCGCTTCCTTTCCAAAGATTTACATGAGCACTTTCTATTGGTAAACCAGTAACTGTTTTAACTGTGCAAGAAAATACCTGAGTTCCTCTGGGTATAGTAGTTGGGAAATAGACCACCATTCTTTTTGGATAATCTTTCCACATTAACATTGATGGTTCACCAAATAAGGTTAACTCATAATAACACCAACGCCAAACTGCTGAATCTAAGTAGGGCGAAGGAAAAGCACGATTTCTATAAATCTCTTTTGAAGATTGATGACAAGGAGAAAATCTTACAGAATCTCTTGTAAAAAAATGGTCATAAAACCTAACCATCCAAACGTTCCGAAGGACCCATAGCAGGTGGTTGCCCAAAACCGAATCTGGTATTCATTATCACACCAATTGCTGCGTTTGGCGCATTTAACGCTGATTCGGCAAGGCAGGAAGGTGAAACTGCTGAATCAAAAGCACCGGGCATGCAAGAGATAGCATTTATTATACATAAAGCATTGGTGTTTGTTTGTTGACCAGTGTAATTTCTATGGTATTGAGGTTGAGAAGATATCCAACTTGCTGCATAATTTCCATGGGCAACAAGATGGACAAAATGGAATTTCTGATTTATTGAATCCCTTACTTCATAAGTCCTTGCATCATTTGTTCCTTGGTCAATCTTTCTAACTATCCAATCACTTGGACTTAGATTTTCAATACTGTCTTGCGACTGCATATGATTATAACCTGAGAAAAGGAACGCAGCTGGCAAAAGAAGTTTCTTCTGATAAGTAGTGTCTGGCGTTTTTAAATATCTAAATAATTTATTTATAAAATTGTTTATATGATTGGTATTTTCAACCGGAATTCTACCAATATATATATCGTGATATAAATCCACTGTATCAAATTTCAATTGGCCAAACAGGTTATCATTATTTCCGTCCCAAGACCAATCTAAATCCGCATAATATAAATCACAAGCAATAAATCTTGTATACCCGCTTACTGTCAAAGGACCTGCTTGTCTTGTTGGTACAATCGGATTATTATAATCACCATCACCACCTAATAAAACATATTTTAAACCTTGTGTGTGAAAATAATTTTTAATGAAATTTCTTATTTTCTCTGGCAAATCCCTTCCTGAATAATTATTATTAACCCATTGGGTAGTTCTTATCTCTGCCCATAAACCTGTCTTCCTTAACCAATTCCTTAATGGAATAAAAGCCGAGACTAAATTGGTATCAGTTAAAATAACATAATCAATATCTGGATTATCACTTATCCTTAATGGTGGCGAAAATCTATCAATATCTTCCGGATTAATTACCAAATATTTCAAATCCTGAGCGAATAAATCTCGCTGACTTTTTGTTAACCTAATAATATCATATTTTCCTTCTTCATAATTAATTTTTATCTTTATCTTAGAATAGAGAATTAATTTTCTTTCCTTTGGTATATAATGTAATGGGAAAATAAAAATTCCGCCAATCCGAAACCCGGATTTATTTCCGCTTGATATAATTTTATATATCTCCTTTGGATATTCCTCTTTTGTTTCATAAAATTCTCGGTCAATTATAAAGGGATATTCTTTATCATATTCAGAAATTGGTCTGGGCATTTGAGCAGGATAGAGATAATAATTACCCGGAAGTTCTTTTTTTTCTAATTCTAAAATTTCAATGGAACTAATTTCCGCACTTGGTGGAATTAAGATATTAATATTTTTGAAAGGAATTATTGGTTTGCCAACCTCTTCTAAGTGAGCATCACAACCTTCCAGATTAATCCAGTCATAATTGTCAATTTTCTTAAAATCAATTTTCTCAAAAGAGAATTCTTTAATAATATGACCAGCAAAAATAAGATTAACAAAAAATAATATAAATATAATAAGAATATTTTTTACTTTCATTTTCACCTCCTTTCAATTTGAGAATTCATAAAATATTATAAATTAAAACTTTTTAAAAGTCAATTATTTATAAGTTCTTAAACAGATTCCCCTTTTTGTCTGTTTAATAAACTCAATAATCAATTCAATTTCGGGAATCTTTGGTAAATTATCTTTTATATAATTAATTGCTTGAGAGAAATTAAATTTAGAGCGATAGATAATCCGATATAATTTTTTTAAAATTGCGATCTTTTCCTTATCAAAATTTGCTCTTAAAAGTCCAATAGTATTTATTCCATAAACTTTAAAAGGATTCCCTTCGCCAATCATAAAAGGTAATAAATCTTTTTTTAAATAAGAGAAAGCACCAACAAAACTATAACTGCCAATTCTTACATATTGGTGGATTCCACAATTACCACCAATATTTACATAATCAAAGATTTCACAATGACCACCAATCTGAGTATGATTGGTAATAATATTATTATTGCCAATTTTACAATTATGGGCGATATGGATATAGGCCATTATAAAATTGTTATCACCAATAACAGTTGCCTCACCTTTACCTGTTGCCCTAGAGATTGTCGTTCCTTCGTGGATAACATTATTATTACCAATCTTTAAATAAGAATCTTCTCCTTGATATTTTAAATCAAAAGGTAAAACTCCTAAAACGCAACCAGAATAAATTTTATTGTTTTCACCAATTTCGGTTCCTTTGAGAATTACGGTATGAGAAAAAATTTCGGTTCCTTTGCCGATTTTCACATTATCTTCAATTAAAGTAAAAGGATGGATAATTACATCTTCTTCAATTATTGCCTTTTTTGATATCTTTGCCCAAGGAGAAAGTTTTCTCAATTTTGTAATATCTTCTCTCTCTTCTCAAATCCCAAAATCAATTCTCCCTCACAAACAATTTGGTCATTTACTTTAATCTTGCCAATAATTTTGAAAATATTGCTAATCTTATTTTTCAGTTCCGCTTCAATTATTAAGGTATCGCCTGGTTTCACAGTTTTACGAAATTTTATTTTCTCAATTCCTAAAAACAAAGGAACCGAATCTTTTTCTTTTATTACTAAATTTTTATAAATTAAAACTCCACTCGCCTGGGCCATTGCTTCCACCATCAAAACACCGGGCATTATCGGAAAATCAGGAAAATGACCAATAAAAAACCATTCATTATAAGTAATCTGTTTTAAGGCAATTATTTTATTTTCTTCTAAATTTAATATTTTATCAAGAAATAAAAAGGGATAGCGATGGGGCAGAATTTCTTTAATCTTTTCAATATCCATTTTTTCCTCCTTTAGATAAATCTACTAATTTTTTAACTAATTTTAAATTTAATTGATGAGAAGGACGAAAGGCAATAATTTTAGTTTTTAAATCTTTATTTAAAATCTTCAAATTTCCCAATAAATCAAACATTTTATGATAAACAAATTTGCCATTGCCCAAAAACCAATTTTGATAAGGAAAATAGCCCAAACTTCTCAAAAATTCTCTATCTTCTTCTTTTAAAATTTTTGTAGGAATCGGTGTTTGGGAAGAAATAATATCTAAAAAATTGTTATTTAATTTACAAATTTGCCAAAAAAGGTAGTGAGGAAAATTGGTAATTACTAAACAAGAAAATTCTTTATTAGGCAATAGTAAAATAAAACTATTATTATCAAAAATTAATAGACTCTTTTTGATTTCTATCTTCTCTTTTTTATGAGGAACCAAATCAACTACTAAATCTTTTAATTTTAAATAATAATCCTTGCCACTACCATCAAAAAAGGGAAATTCTTTACCAAAAATTTCTACAATTAAATTATCAATTCCTAATAAAAAAAGGACTGCTAAAAAATGTTCAATAAGAAAAATTTTATTTTCTTGATTGTTAAAAACAGTTGTGTGGTTTTCGTTTGTTATTTTATCAATTGATAATTTTTGATTATTAATTATTATTCCCGAATCTGCCTTTGCGGGATAACATTTTACCAAAATTTTATCCTTAAAATAAATACCTTCGCCTCGAAAAATAACTTCTTTTTTAATCGTTTTTTGAAACATCTTTTAAAAGTTTTGCCCAATATTTTAGATTTAAAAAATGGGGTCGGGCAGGAATGCCAGAATATTTACTATTTTTAGGTACTGATTTAAAGACTGCTGATTTGGCATAGATAATTGAATTGTCGCCAATTTCACAATGGTCTCTTACTCCCACCTGTCCTGCGAGAATACAATTATCGCCAATTTTAGCACTACCACCAATTCCGACTTGAGCAATAATAATACAATTCTTACCAATTTTTACATTATGACCAATATGAACCATTGCATCAATTTTTGTCCCTTTACCAATTCGGGTCTCACCTTCTTTTGCCAGAGCAATCGTCACATTAGGACCAATATCAACATTATCCTCAATAATTACCCAGCCATTATGGGGGATAAAAAAATACTCTTCTCCCTTTTTTTCATAACCAAAACCATCAAAACCAATTAAGGCACCAGGAAAAATCCGACAACCTTTACCAATTTTTGTGTTTCTCAAAATGCAGACAAAGGGATAGATTATTGTATTTTCATCAATAAAAACATTTTCGCCGATATAAGTAAAAGGATAAATCAAAACATTGTGAGCAATCTGGGCTTTATCAGAAATAAAAGAATTTGACATTTTATCTTATTAACCGATAAAAAGCCCGACCGATAAGGTCATTTAATTTTGCTAAAGTTTCTTCTTTGTTGCCTCCCTCGGCTTTACCAACAGAAAGATCCGTATTATTTTTTATATCAATAATTTTAGTTTCACAAATAATTTTCTTACCAGTGTGGCTAACATTACCATAAATAATATAATCTAAAGAAAGTTCCTGACCGATAAGAAAGGCTATATTCCTTTCAATTTTATCATCCCTTTTAAGATTATGCCTTGTTAAGGCATTTTCAATATCTTCCACATTAATTAATTTAATATTGGGATTTCTTTTTAAAAAAGCAATTAAATTATTATAAAAATAATCACCCAATTTTCCTTCTTTTGCTCGAGGTTCGGTTTCGTAAATTGGTAGAACACCTACCAAAAATTCTTTTACAATTTTTCCTTCCTTTTTAGCATATTCTCGGTTTAATTCACCTAATACTAAATCGGTAATATCCAAACCAGGCTCAGCATATAAAACTTTGGCAGCACTAGCATCAAAAACAATTGTCAAACCTTCACTTTCTCCAATCTTTTGGATTACTTCACTAATTTTTTTTACTACTGGAGTTATAAGTTCATTCTGCCTTCTTTCTAAACGACCACCTTTGCCCCATATTTCATAAAGAAAATTATTATACCTCTCACTAATCTCCTTTATTTTTTCCATCTCAATTTTTAAACCATCTTCGGTAAGGATCAATTTCTTTATTTCTAATTCTTCTTTTGATTTATTAAGCAGATTTTTTAATGAATCAGCCTCTTTTTCCCATTGGTCAATATCTTTCCGCAATTGACTTAAAACCTCGCTGGCTCCTTGATACTCTTTCAAAATTTTATCCATATCCACATAGGCAATTTTTACTTCTTTTAAAAAGAGAAAATTTAATAAAATTAAAAGATAAACCATTTTATCCTCCTTTAAATTCTTCGCCAATCAAAATTGGGAAATTTTTATCTTTTACATAAAAGTCTTTAATTTTTATATGAATCTCTTCGCGGAAATTATTAAAATTATTTAAAATTTTAACATTTAAATAGTTATCTGTTAAATAAATATCCTTTTCAATCAAAATTGCCTTTCGCACCTGATTAAAAAATTTTTGGCAATATTCATTTATTTTCTTTCTTCTTAAATCTATCAAGATTTTTAATCTCCGTTTTTTTTCTTTTTCCGAAATAGTTTCTTTCAATTGATAAAGAGGAGTTAGGGGTCTTTGAGAAAAGGGAAAAACATGAAAATAACCAAAAGGCATTTTTTCTAAAAATCGATAGGTGATTAAAAAGTCTTCTTCTTCCTCTCCTAAATAACCAACCATTACATCACAGCCAATATTAACGTCTGGTAGATTTTCTATTATTCTCATTAATATTTCTTCATATTCTTTAATCCGATATCGCCTTCCCATTTTTTCTAAAATTTTGTCAGAGGCTGATTGGAGAGGTAAATGGAAATGGGGACATAAAATTTCCTCTTTAGCAAGTTTAATCATTAACAATAAAAGTTCCTCAGAAATTGTATCTACTTCCAAAGAGGAAAGTCTAAATCGCACATTTTTGATTTCCTTTGCTAAACGAGAAAGTAAATTTTCTAAAGAAGTGCCAATATCTTTGCCATAAAGTCCTAAATTTATTCCACAAAGGACAATCTCTTTAATTCCCAAATTTCTCAATCTCTCACATTCTTTAACTATCCCATCTTCATCTCTACTTCTTATTTTTCCCCGAATTCTACTCACTAAACAGTAATGGCAGAAGTGATCACAACCATCAACAATTTTTAAGAAAGCCCGACGACGAAAAGGTAAAAGACTTTCACCCTCAACAATTTTTTGTTTTTCTTCTAAGGAAAGAATTTTTATCTGTCCATTTTCGGAAAATTGTCTTTTCTTTAAGAGAGGAGTTAGACAACCAGTGAGAATGATTTGATAATTTTGCTTTTTATAACGATTTAGAAATTTAAGAGAATTCTTTTCCGCTTCTTTAGTAACCACACAGGTATTAAGTAAAATAATATTTGCTTCTTTTTCATCTTTCACAATTTCATAACCTTGATTTTTAAAAAAATTTGCTAATCCTTCGCTTTCAGCATAATTGACTTTACAACCCAAAGTTTTAATATAGAGTTTATTCACCCTTATTTTTTTGTCGTTTAATCTTTTCACCAATAGTATATTTTCTTTTTCTTTCTTTACTTTTGGGTGTAGAAGGAGTAACTGGTTCAATCTCTTCTCTCACTTCTGCTTTAATTAATTCTTCTTTTAATGCCCGCTCACTTAAAATAATTTTCCTTTTTTCTTTGTCAATTCCACTAATCTTTACTTCAATTTCTTCGCCGATTTTATGTTCTACCCTTTTCCGATTTTCATCCCGAGCAATCATACTATTAGGAATAAATCCTTCTAACCCATAAGGTAAACCTACTACCAAACCGGCTTTTGGTGTATCAATAATTTTTACTTTAAGATTGTCACCGACTTTATATTCTTTGGCAAAGATTTCTAAGGGGTCTTCCTTTAACCTTTTTACACTCAAAGTAATTCGTCGATTAACCTTATCAATGCCAATAATTACCGCTTCCACCTTTTGACCTTTTTTAAAAACTTCTTTTGGATGTCTTATCTTTTTTGTCCAAGAAATCTCCGTAGTGGGAATTAACCCTTCGATTCCCTCTTCTAATTCTACGAAAGCACCAAATTCTTTATAGGACCTAATTTTGCCAATAACCTTCTCACCTTCTTTAAATTTCTCATCCACTATTGACCAAGGATCAGGCATTGTTTGCTTTAATCCCAAAGAAATCCGCCGATTCTCCTTATCCACATGTAAAACAACTGCTTCCACTTCTTGACCAACTTTTAAAACTTGTGAAGGATGGTGAATAGTTCTTGTCCAAGACATTTCCGAAACATGGATTAGTCCTTCTACTCCTTTTTCTAATTCCACAAAGGCTCCGTATTCGGCTAAAGAAGTAACTTTTCCTTTTACTCGTGAACCAACTGGATATTTCTCTTCAATCATATCCCAAGGATGAGGCTGTAATTGTTTCATCCCGACTGTAATCCGATAAGATTTCTCATCAATCGCCAAAACTTTTACTTTTATCTCCTGATCGATTGACAAAACTTCGCTTGGATGAACAACCTTGTTCCAAGAAATATCAGAAACATGCAAAAGAGCATCCACTCCATCAATCTCAACAAAAGCACCAAAATCAGCCAATGCCTTTACCCGCGCAGTCACCACATCACCAACCTTTATCTTTTTCAATAGGGCTTCCCGCTTCTTTTGAATTTCCTCTTCCAAAAGTACCCGACGAGAAACGACAATATTCTGTTTTGGATAATTTACCTGAATAATCTTCCCTCTAAGAACTTGACCAATAAGCGCATCCTGGTCGGTTACTGGTTTAATATCAATCTGCGAGCCGGGTAGAAAAACTGGTAAACCAAAAACCTCGCCCATTAAACCACCCTTCACTTTTTTCCTTACTTTTATTTCTACTGGTTCGCCTTTCTCGTACTTCTCCTTTATTTTATCCCAACGAAGAAAGAAATCAGCCTGTTTCTTAGAGATAACTGGTTTTCCCTCTCGGTCTTCTAATTTTTCTAAATAAACATAGATCTCCTTTCCTTCTTCTAACTCACTGGGGTCAGAAAACTCGCTAATACTCAACTCGCCTTCCGATTTTAAACCCAAATCAACAAGCACAGTATTTTTTAAAATTTTTACAATTCTTCCTTTAACAATCTCTTTCTCTTTTAAAGGAACAGTATATTGAGATAATAAATCTTCAAATTTCATCACTTATTACCTCCTTCTTTAAGATTTTTTATTACTAAATCAACAAAACTTTCTGGTGTTGAGGTACCAGAAACAATGCCAATCTTATCAAATTTCTTGGATAATTTTTTTAAATTTTCCATTTCTTTAAAGGTAGAAATCCAAAAGGTTTGACAACCTTCCCTTTTAGCAATTTCTTCCAATCTTTTAGTATTAGCACTATTTCTGCCACCAACAATTACCATTAAATCAACTCTTTTAGCAAGTTTTTTAATCTCCCTTTGACGCTTAATAACCTCCGGACAAAGGGTATTAAAAATTCTTAACTCTTTTAATGGAAAATCAGTAATTAAATGAGTTAATGCAGTTTGGTAAGTTGTTTCATCTAAAGTTGTTTGGCTGACAACACCAACTTTTAAATTATTTTTAAAATTTAAATTTTTTTTATAGATTAAACCTTTGTCTTCTGCGAAACTTTTAATTGTTTTAACCTCCGGATGCCTACTATTGCCAATTATCACAATCCAATAACCCTCCTTTTTTAAATTTTCTACTATTATACAAATTTTCTTTATATATCCGCATGTGGTATTAATTATATTTATACCAAAATTTTCTAATTTTTTCAATATTTCTTTTGGTATTCCGTGAGTCCGAACTATTATTACGGTTTCTTTTTTTTCCTTTTCATTCAGATTTTTAAAAAAATCAATGTCCCTTTCTTTTATTATCTTAATACCTTTATTTCTTAATTCTTTTATCACAACTGGATTATGAAGCAATTCACCTAGTAAATAAATCTGGGAATATCTCTTTTCACAATCTTTAACCAAACATAATGCCCTCTTTAAACCACTACAAAAACCATAAGGTTTTACCAAATATATTTTAGCCATTCTTTTTAAACTTCTCTTCAATTTTTTTCGTTAAATCTTTTATTATATTTTTATTGATATTGGTATTATTTATTTTAATTTTAACTGGTTTTAAAAAGGTTATCTCAATTTTTTTAAACTGCTTTTTTCCACTCTTATATTTTATTAAATCCCGATCAACAATTAAAGGAATAAAGGATTCTCTTACACCTTTAATATAGCAAGGAATAATTGGAACTTTAAATTTTAATGCCAAAAAACTGGCGCCATCTTTGAACTTTCCTAATTTGCCATTTTTAGAACGAGTTCCTTCAGGAAAGAGAACAATTTTTTGGTTTTTATTAAAAATTTCTTCCACTTTTTTTAAAACCGTTAAATTAATGCCTTCCCGATCTAATGAAATTGCATTAAAACATTTTATTAACCAGGTAAAAAACCTGTTAACTCCAAATAATTCTTTTTTGGCAAGAAAATATAACTCCTCTAAACTGGCTAAACTCACTAAAATTGGGTCAAAATTAGAAGTGTGATTACAAACAATAATCCCTTTCCCCTTTGGTAAATAATATCTGTTTTTTACCTTTAAAAAGAGAAAATTAAAGGGTAAAGTTAAAATAAAGCCCAATCGCCAATACCACTTCATTTTTTCTTTTTTAACAGGTATTCAATTAAAGATTTTACTAAATCTATTTCTTCTTCAATGGTCAAATTGGTAGTATTTAAATAGATACTATCCGGCGTCTTCCTTAAAGGACTATGTTCCCTTTCCTGGTCAATTTTATCTCGAAGAATAAGATTTTCTAATACTTTTAAAAAACTTACTTTATAACCCTTTTCTTTTGCTTCTTTAAACCTTCTTTTTGCCCGCTCCTTTAATTCACAATCAACGAATATCTTTAAGTTGGCTTTGGGAAAAACTATTGAAGTAATATCCCGACCCTCAGCAATTAGAGACTTTTGATGGGCAATTTTTCTTTGTAATTTCACCATCTTTTCTCTGACAATTTTGATTGCCGAAATTGGCGAAACTAATTTTTCTACCTTGGGCGCTCTTATCTTATCAGTCACATCCTCATTATTTAAATAAATTTTTGTTTCCTTATTTTCTTTTTTAAAGTCAATCTTTAAGTTTTTAAGAATTTTTTTTAATTCTTGCTCCTTTTGATAATCAATTTTTTCTTTAATAATCTTATAAGTGAGTGCCCGATACATTGCTCCAGTATCTAAATAAAAAAAATTTAATCTTTTGGCAACCTCTTTAGCAATTGTACTTTTTCCCGAACCAGCGTAACCATCAATGGCAACAATAAAATTGTTTTTTCCCATAGAGTTAAATTATAATTGACATTTTTATAAAAATCAAATATAATTATTAAAATGGAAAAATTTAAAATTCTCTTTCTTTGTGAAGAAAACTCCTGTCGGAGCCAAATAGCGGAAGCACTTGTTAATAATTTATATTCTTATTGTTGTGAAGCCAAAAGCGCTGGTAGCCGAATTACTCCAATTGATCCAAAAGCAATTTCCATAATGAAAGAAATTAATATTGATATTTCCCAACAAGAAAGTAAATTGGTGAATAAATTTTTTAACCAAGAGTTTAATTATGTAATAACTCTTTGTGGCGAGGATGCTAAAGAAAATTGTCCTTATTTTATCGGAAAAGTAAAAGAAAGATTATTTTGGGCAATTCCTAATCCTAAATTAGTAAAAGGTAGTGAAGAAGAGGTTTTAAATTTTTATCGGAAAATAAGAGATTTGTTAAAGGATAAAATTGATAAATTATGTAAAGATATTGAAAAAAAGGAGGAACGGTGAGTGAACTTTTTGGAAAAAATAAAAAAGAGTTAATGAAAGAAATAATAAAGAAAATCCACCGGGGCGAAGATGTTAAAAAATTAAAAGAGGAATTTAAGGATTCTTTGAAAGGTTTAACACCAAAGGCAATTGCGGAAATTGAAGAGGAATTAATTAGAGAAGGAATGGATAGAGAGGAGATTCAAAAATTTTGTTCGCTCCATTTAGCCTTGATGGAAGAGGAATTAGCAAAAGAAGAGACTTTAACTGAACCAGGACACCCAATTTATATTTTAATGACTGAACATCAACTTCTTTTAAAGAATGCCCAAGAGTTTTATCAAATTCTTTTGGAAGATAAAATAGATGAAAAATTGGAAGAGATTATTCATCATTTTAAAGATTCAGAATCCCATTATCTAAGAGAAGAAAATGTTCTTTTCCCTTATTTGGAAAAACACGGAATAACCCAACCACCAGCGATTATGTGGATGGAGCATGATAAAATTCGTGAGATAAAAAAAGCGATTTATCAATTATGGGAAAAGAAAGATATTAATTTATTAAAAGAAAAGGCAAAGGAACTTTTTGAAATGTTAAATTCTCATTTTTATAAAGAGAACAAGATACTCTTTCCAACCGCTTTGAATGTGATTACCAAAGAAGAATGGTCGGAAATTAAAAAGGGATTTAATGAAATTGGTTATTGCTGTTTTCTACCGGAAGAGATTGTCAAACCAGAAGAAATAAAAGAAGAGGAGAAGAAAATCTCCGAGACTTTACCGATTAATTTTGAAACGGGTGCTTTCTCTTTAGATGAATTAGAAAATCTTTTAAATACTTTACCTTTTGATATTACTTTTGTTGATAAAAACGATACCGTTCGCTATTTCAATCAATCTAAAGAAAGAATATTTTTACGCACCAAAGCAGTTTTGGGTAGGAAAGTTCAACAATGCCATCCACCCAAAAGTATTCATATTGTTGAAAGAATTTTAAACGATTTTAAAAATAGGAAAAGAGACGTAGCAGAATTTTGGATTTCCCATAAAGGAAGATTGGTTCATATCCGTTATTTTGCGGTTCGGAATAAAGATGGTGAATATTTGGGTTGTATTGAAGTTACCCAAGATATTACCGAAATTAAAAAGATTGAAGGAGAAAAGCGAATTTATGATTATTAGGGGATAGGCGAAAAAAATTGACCGGTAGAAAATGGATAGTTAACAAAAATAAGGCAGAAAGAATAAAAAGTCTTTTATTAACAAAAGGCGGCAAAGAGGAAAAGGTAAATTCTTCTTACGAAATTTGGCGGATAAAGTTAAAAGATGCTACTTTTACTTATTATTCTACAAAAACTTTATACTCTACTCCAACCAAAAGCGAGACACCAGAGGTTATTTATGCCTGGGAAGAAATAAATGGAATTGCTGGTTCTTTATTTGTTCCTTTAAAAAGAAATTTCGCCATTGGTTTAGACGAAACAAACAAAGGTGAAGTATTTGGACCTTTATTTTTAATTGGTGTCTTTATTCCGAAAAATCTTTTTCCTTTTTTAGAAGAAATTCTCTCAACGATTGATACCAAAAAGAGCCATAATTTTTCATATTGGCAGGAGATTTACAAAAAAATTTTATTTTATAAAGATGCTGGTTTAACTTTTATCGGTAAAAAAATTTCGCCCCAATTGATTGATAAATATAAAATTAATTATTTAATGGATAGGGGTTATCTAACTATTTTAAAAAAATTAATTAAAGAAAGGGATTTAACAGATTTAAGGATTACGATTGATGATTACGGTATCGGAAAAAGGTTAAAGATTTTTTTAAGTGATTTAGCCAAAAGGAAAACCGAAGTAATCATTAAAAAAAATGCCGATGAAAAGTATTTAGAAGTAAAAACTGCCTCCCTTATTGCCAAATTCTTTAAAGAAAAATTCTTTTATCAAATTAAAAATAATCCTGAATACCAGATCGAAAATTTAACAGTGGGCAGTGGAAATTTGGGCGATGAAGAAACAATTGAATGGCTAAAAAAATGGTATGAAAAATATAAAGAACTTCCTTGGTTTGTTAGAAAATCTTATCTGCCTGTTCAAAAAATTTTAGGTATCAAAGAAAAAATTAAAAAGATATCGTCTCCCTAAATTTCACCAGAAAATTTAAATATTGATTTTTTAAATTATATATTTATAATTTGAATTTTATATTCAAATAAATAGGGGGCTGTATAGGATACTATATAGTTATCTATCTAGTTGGTGTTATAAATTTTGATTTTTTAAATCAATTGTTCTGATAGACAACAAATATTTTTCTTTTTTCTCTGTTAATCAATTTTTTAATAGGAATTATAATCTCTCCTCTTATTACTTCATTAGTGGCAGGATAATATTTTATTGTAATCCCTTCAATATCCTCATCCCTTAGGTTCGTTATGATTATCTCACCCATGCTATTCTCCTTAAATTCAATTTTTATTTTTGATTTTCTTACCCACCACTCCGCAATATCCTTTGCCTTAGCAAAATAGCAATTTTCATCATTTTTTATTAAATCAATAATTTCTTTTACTACTGATTGATAATCTTTATTACCCAATAAATGGGTATGGATACTAAAAACAATTAGCCCCTTTATTCTTTTTAGGTTTTCAATATATTTTATAAAATAAAATAAGAGGGTATCTGGGTTTTTTATTCCATTTCTTACCATCAAATCATAATCATCAGGAATTGTCTGAGGAATAGAGATTATTGAAGATAAATGATAAGGAAGAAAAGGAAGCCCCAATCTATATTCGGTAAGGAGATAAAGAAAATCGGATTTTTTCAGAATTTCCAAAGTGAGAGTATCATACATCAAAAGGGGCGGATGAAAACCAAAAATCTTTTCCTTCAATTTCTTTTCCAAATAATTTTTCCCTTCTAAAATTATCTTTTTTTGCTTTTCATAATCCTTTCCTTTTAAAGGCTCGTGCTCTTGACCATGAAGAGCAATTTCAATATTTTCTATCTCTTTCTTATCAAAACTTTTAAATTCCGATGTTAAGAAAAAGAAAGTGCCTTCCTTTACGATTTCTTTAATTTTATACCAATTTTCACTTTGATGTTCCACATCGCAGATAAAAGTAAAAGCATACTCCTTATTGTTTGGCCAATAACTAATTTGAATTGCTGGTTTTTTAGTTAACCAATTTATTATATTTTTAAATAAAATTCTGATATTCTTTTGAGTAAAAGAATCACCAGTTAAACTATTTAAAGAAAAGCCTAAGGCAACATACCTTCCTTTATTATAAAAACCGTAAACAATTGCTTCTTTATCAAATTTATAATAACCGCAAACATTAACCCTTCTTTCTACTGGACTTAGAAAATAACTTTTTTCACCAAGGATACCTAAAAAATCTCCTACCTTCATATTAAAAGTTAAAGGCGTTTCACCTTTTAGAAATATTTCTTGGTATTCAATTTTATTATTCTCGATAGGAATAACACCACCAATATGACTTAGTAAAGAAACCCCTTCTTTTGTCTGCGGATTTTTTATTATCAAAATTCCCCAACCAGAATAAACCTTCTCCTTGATTTTCTCCCCTATTTGGGAACCATATTTTGTTTTTTCTAATAAAATAATAATTCCCTTTTCTTCTGGTAATCTCTCAAACATCTTTTCATCAATTATTCGGTAATCAAATTCTGGAAACTCTTTTAGTATCTCTTCTAAAATTTTTATCTCGTTATCAAAAATAAAACTTTGATTGGTAATTATATAACCTTTTAAAGGTAAATATTCTTCTTTAAAGAAAGATAATTTTAAGGTATCATAAGTTAATAAAGTATCTTTTTCTTCTTTCACCATTGAATAAAACTCGGGTCTTTTAATTACTAATTTTGTAAGTCCGAAAGCAGTAAGGAGAAATAAAAGAAAAATAAAAAGAATTAAAAAAAGAAACCAGAGATTAATTTTTTTCATTTTCTTTCGGCTGATAGCGGATAAAAATCTCTTCTTCTCCTTCCTTTTCAGTAGTTATCTTTTTATCATTTAAATTGCTTTTTCTATTTATTTTTAAACGGAATAAAATATAAATTACTAATGAAAAAATCAGAGTAATTAAAGTAACTCCCAAAACAATTGCCGAAAGAATAGTGATTACCTCTTTCATACTTTTTCCTTTACTAAGTAACCATTAAGTTTCCCGGCAATTTTTATCCTCTGCCAACCCATTTCTAAGTTCAAAACTTCTTCTAAGAAAGCAAAAACTTTAATAGTATCAATTAATAAAAGATAAAAAAGACGATAAATCAAAACTAAAAGAGGTAAATGAGAGAAGAGAATCTTTTTATTATTATAAGTATTATTTTCGCTTTTTTTATCACTCACATAGGCATAACAAGCCGAACTAAAATCAAGAAGAGTTAAAGAAAACCACCAGATAAAAAGGAAAGGAATAAATCCATAAAGAAGGGCTAAAAGGGTGAAAAATAGGTGAGCAATTAAATTCATTGCTGGCCAGAAAAAGGCTTCATAAATTAATAGGAGATAACTTAAAATTAAAGAAAAAGATGCCTTAGAATGATAAAGAAGATGATTATTCTTTTTTACCGCTTGTAAAATACCTCTTGTCCAACGGTATCTCTGTTTAAAAAGACAAGCAATACTTTCTGGTGCTTCCGTATAAACAACTGCCTTCGGTTCATAAATAACTTTATAGCCAGCTTTTAATATTCTTAATGTTAAATCACAATCTTCGGCATAAATATTTCCGTTATATAATCCAACTTTTTCTAAAATCTCTTTGCGGAAAAATCCAATTGCTCCTGGTACAATATTAACTTTGTTTAAAAAACTTAATGCCTGCCGGTTAAAATTTAAACCTTCCATATATTCTAATGCCTGTAATTTCATAAATAATTTATCTTGATTCCAAATCTTCACATTACCAGCAACTGCGCCAACCTTTTCATCCCGAAAATGTCTCACGCCATAAATCAATGAATTTTTTGTAATAACACAATCGGAATCAATAGAGAGAATAATCTCTCCTTGGCTTTCGGAAATCGCCCGGTTTAATGCCTTTGCCTTTCCTTGATTTTCCTGTCTTAACAATTTTAGTTTTATTCCCTTTTCATTTTTCAAAAATTGATAGGCAATTTGATAAGAATTATCTTTTGAACCATCATCAACAATAATAATCTCATATTTATCTTTTGGGTAATTTAAATTTAATAAAGAATTAATTACAGTACTCAAAATCTTTTCTTCATTATAAACCGGCATAATAATGGAAATAGTTTTTAAATCTTCTTCTTTTGGTAATTCCCTTTTATAGCGAAAATGGGCAAGAAGAGAAAGAATAAGAATTATTAGATAACGGAAAAGTAATAAGATAAAAAAGGAAAGTAAAAGGACTGTGAGACTGAGCATAAAAATATGGGCATAACTTAAATTGATTTTTTCTTTAATGAAAGATAAAAGATAGAGACAGCCGATTGTCACCCCTATTAATAAAATTAAAGTAATGAAAAATTTTTTCTCTCTCATTTTACCATAAATATTCAAATCCAATAATTCCTTCACCAATTTTGTAATAATAAGTTTCGCCGTATTTACCTTCCAGTAATAAAAAGAAATTCTTACTTAATTTTATTTTTAAAGATATTGAGAGATTTTTTTCTAAGAAAGAAAAATCTATTGGTTTTCCCAATTCAAAAAAAATGGCAAATTTTTCCGCAAAGATATTTAAAAAGGCTGAATGGACTTCGTAAAATTTTGGTGACCAATATTCTGTTTTTTCTAGAAGATAATTTAGAAAATAATAATGATAACCAAATTTTAAATTATCCAAAGGCAAAAAATTTAGTTTAAGGTTTAAATTATTTAATTCATTTTGATCGCTATAAAGACTGTACTGATAACTTCCTTCAAAACCTAAAAATTTGAAAGGTTGATAGTAAACTCTTCCCAAAATAGCGTCCGCTATTAATAAATGATAACAAGTATTTATTTTATAAACTTCTTCCCAAACTGGTTTTTTATTATATTCTAAATTTAATATTACCTTTTGAGTCTGATAATTAATACTACTACCATAAAGAATTAAGTCATTACTTCTTTTTATCGCTAAATAGTAACTATTAAAAGTAAGAAAAAGATTATCTAAAAAATTGACTTTGCTTTTTAAACCAATTTTATTTATTATTTGAGAACTTTCTTTTTCACTACCTTCTTGCCATTCATAAAAAATAACGGAAGATAAACTATTCCAACTAAAATGAAAATAGGAACCCAATGAAATTCTTTGCCAACCCTCAGAGGTCTGTTGATAAGCAAATAGGGGCGAAAGGGAATATAAAGGTTGATTTTTTTCTTTCTGCTTTTCTTTTTTCTCAATTTGATTTTTTACTTCTTCGTATTCTTTTAAAATATCCTCATTTTCTGGATAAGAATTTCTTAATTGTTGGTAAATTTTGTAAGAATTCAAATAATCCGCTTGCCATTTATAGATTCTTGCTTTTGCCAAATCTATTTTAATATCACTTGTTTCCTTTTCCAAATCCTTTAAAAGGGCTAAGGCTTTTTCATAATTACTATTCCAACTATATACTAAAGCCAACTCATAACGGGCTTTTTTATCTTTTGGAAAGTAATTTAAATATTTCTCATAATAAAAAATTGCTTTATTGAAGAACCCTAACCAATTACTCACCTGAGCGACTTCATAAAAAATTTTTTTATCACTCGTATCTTTTTTTAAAAAGTCCTCATAAAAACTAAGGCTTTTAAAATAATCACCTTCCTCTTTTGCTTTTCGGGCTTTTACTAGGATTTCAGAATGATCAAATTCCTTTTTCACTTTTTTAATTACTTTCTTTGATTTCTGAAATTTAGAAAAATTATTACTCTTTCCTATTGAATCGGGCAGAGCCAATTCTAAAAAAATTTTTTTTCTTAAATCTTGCGCCTCTTTATCGATCGGATTTTTCTTTAAATATTTATCCAAATAATAAATTGCCTCTAAATATATTCCCTTTTTATATAATTCTTTTGCCTTTTCTAATTCTTTGTTAGAGAAAAGTATTAAAATAATTAAAATAATCTTCATAAAATTTTACTCAATTCTTCACTCGTTTGAAAATCTCTCGGATAATAATAAATAAAATTAGCGATCTTTATTCCACCAGCAATTTCTTCTTCATTAATAATTCTTTTACAATCTTCAATTTTCTCTTGATTATTTAAAAAAAGTAAATAAACTTTATCTTGATAACGCATTGCCGGAACCCTTATCTCTTTTTCTTTCAAAAGTTTCGTTATCCGATGAAGGAAGATTCTTTTCAAATGGTCGGCCAAGTCTGTTAAAATTTGATAGCCAAAAAGAGCGAAATTAATTTTTTTCTCAATTAAATTATCTAAAATCTGTTTAAATCCTTGATAGTTATATAGTCCCGTATACTCATCTTGCTCGCTTAAGTTTTGGGGAAATTCCGGAATAAAAAATTCCTCTTTTTCAAAAACCCTTTCTTGATGAGAAAACCGAGAAAATAAATGGTATTTATTTTCTTCGTAAAAAATTAGTCCGGCTGAAATTTCTTTTAAGAAAGAAAAAATTTGATTATTTTGTTCAATAAAATCTTTAGTCAAAGAAAAAAGACCCATATAAGAGTATTCTTTTAATACCATAAAGAATTCAAAGATTTCTTTATAAAATTTTTCTAAATTTTCAAAATTAAGAAAGTAACGGAAATTATTAATAATTATTTGATTGGCCTTTTCTTTCATCAAAATTTTTTTCAAAGAAATTAAAGCCGAAATTATTTTTTTATCATCCTTAATTTTCAAAAATTCGGGATTAATAAAATGAAGAAAAAGGAGATCTCTTTTTATATAATCATCCATCTCCGGAATAATCTCTCTTGCCTTTTGCAAAAAATCTTCGGTTTTTAGACAAGCAAAATATAAAATTTGTTGGTTATTATCTAAAACTCTCTTAACATATTTTAAGAGAATTTCGCTATTTATCTCTTCCTTTTCGGAAATTAATAAATAACCGTAACCAGGATTAAATCCACCCCAAACATTATCAATTTCTGCAATTCCACTTTTTATTAAATCTTTTGCCATAGCCCAGTCCTCAATATAAATAAAATTTTATTTTTAGTTTTAAAAATGTCAATAACAAAAAATTAAAATAACCTATTGATATTTAAAAACTTAAAAAGGGAAAGAAATTAAAAGATTAAAAGGTGCTGGTTTTTTCTAAATATTTTAGAGCAGCTAATTTTGCTAAATCTCTTACTCTTTTTATATAATTTACTCTTTCCGAAACACTAATAACTCCCCGGGCCTCTAAGAGATTAAAAATATGAGAACATTTGATTACATAATCATAACCGGGATAAACTAAACCTTTTTCTAATAGTCTTTTTGCTTCCTTCTCATAAAAATTAAATAATTTTAAATATTCTTCTGGAAGAACTTCTTGAAAATTAAAAAAAGAGAATTCTTCTTCGTTTTGAAAATAGACATCACCCCAAGTAAAATCCTTATTCCATTCAATTTGGAAAATTGAAAAAACTCCTTGCAAAAACATTGCTATTCTTTCTAAACCATAAGTAATTTCTACCGGAATAACTTTTAAATCTAATCCTCCCATTTGTTGAAAATAGGTAAACTGAGTTATTTCAATACCATTAAGTTCCACTTGCCAGCCGACACCCCAGGCACCTAAAGTGGGTGATTCCCAATCATCCTCAATAAATTTAATATCATTATTTTTTAAATTAATACCTATTGCCTCTAAACTTTTTAAATAAATTTCTTGAATATTTTGAGGAGCCGGCTTTAAAATAACTTGGAGTTGCCAATATTGTTGAACTCTTAAAGGGTTTTGGCAATATCTTCCATCCCTTGGTCTTTTGGAAGGTTCCGGATAACAGACTCGCCAGGGCTTTTCATCCAAGACCTTAAAAAAGGTTGCTGGGTTAAAAGTACCTGCTCCAACTTCGGAATTATAGGGTGAATAAATTAAACAACCCTCTTTACTCCAAAAATATTGTAAAGTTAATAGGATATCTTGAAAATGCTTTTTCTTCATAAACCAAGGCTTTCGGCTATTTCTTGCATTGCCGAGAGGCACAGTTCAATAAACTTTTCTAAATTTAAACCAATTTCCTCACATTTTTTTATCTGTTCCCGATTAGCTCCAGCAGCAAATTTTTTTTCTTTAAACCTTCTCAAAACAAAACCAACATCTAAACTTCTCAGTTTTTTATCAGGATGCATTAAACAAGAGGCAATAATAAGACCAGTCAAAGGATCAATTGCATAAATTGCTTTTTCTAAATTATTTTCCGGATTTTTCTTTTCACAATGGGCAAGAATGCCATTTAAGATTTCTTCTTTATTAAAATTTCTCTCCTTTAAAATTTCTATGGTTCTAATTCCATGTCTTTCTGGATCTTTGCTGGTTTCTTCATAATCCAAATCATGAAGTAATCCACACAATCCCCACTTCTCTTCATCCTCATTCAGATAATTTGCTAACTTCCGCATACAAGCTTCGACTGCTAATGAATGTTTTTTTAAATTTTCATTTTTAATAAAACTATCAATTAATTTTAAAGCTTCTTCTCTTTCCATCCAAAAATTTTACTAAAATTATTGATTTTCTTCAATATCTTCTTTTATCATTTTCCTCAACTCTTCCTTTTTCTTACCTCTTTTATACAATTTTTTATTTTCAAAAATTTTTTCAGTCTTAAAAACTCTTTTTTGTCGCAACAAAGATTTCACAATTTGATAACGAGAAATCCGAAAACCAACTTTTTTCTTCATTTATTTACTTATTAAAAAATAATAAAATCCTGGAATAGTGAAAAGTAAACTATCAATTCGATCTAAAAAACCACCGTGAGCAAGCAATAAATTTGAACTATCTTTGAGTTTGACTTCTCTTTTTATTAAAGATTCCAATAAATCACCAAAAAAAGCTAAGAAACTTAGGTACACACTTAAGATAATTAAATTTATAAAATTATTCATCTTTTTTAAATATAGAAGAGTAAAGGGAATAGAAAGAATTATACTAAAAATTAATCCTTCGATGCTTTTATTAGGACTAATATCTTTAGCAATCTTATGTTTGCCTAATAAACTGCCAAAGAAATAGGCAATAGTATCATTAAACCAGGTAAAAAATATAGGAAATAAAAAAATCCAATGAGAAAAATTTTTTTGATCAATGAAATATTTCAATAGAAAAAGGTGGGCTGGTAAAATACCTAAATAGACAAAATAAAAAAGACCAAAAACCAAATTTTCTATTGTTATCGGTCTTCTTAATAAAGTAAGAATAGTAAGAAAGAGAAAGTAAATAAATAATAACCAATCTATTCTTTTTTGAGAATAAAAGAATAATAATAAAAAAACATTTAAAAAAGGATAAAAATAGTAAAGCCAACTGAAATTAAAAAATCTTAACCGATATATTTTAATAAGTTCTAAACCAGCGATAAATAAAAAAAATTGTAAATAAAGGAGAAGTAAAAAGTTATTAAAAGAACAAAGAATCAATAACCCACCAAAAAGTAAAGCAACAGCTATTCTTTTTAAAAGATTATTCAAATTCTAAAATTCGACCAAATTTTCTTTTTCTTTTTTTATAATCTTCAATTGCTAACAACAAATCCTTTTCACGAAAATCAGGCCAGAGAGTTTTGGTAAAATAAAATTCGGTATAGGCAGATTGGAAAAGTAAGAAATTGGATATTCGATATTCTCCACCTGTTCTTATTAAAAGGTCAGGGTCGGGTATCTCCGGATCGTAGAGAAATTTTCTAAATTCTTCTTCATTAAGTTTTTCCGGCTCCAATTTTTTTTTCAAAATTTTTTTAACTGCCTCCACAATCTCCTGACGACCGCCATAACTTAAAGAAAGAACTAAAGTTAAACCAGTATTATCTTTTGTCAATTCAATTAACTCTTCTAAATTTTTTTTGACTTCTTTAGGTAATCTTTCAATTTGACCTATTGCTTTTACTCGGACATTATTTTCATTTAATTCTTTGGCTTCGCTCTTTAATAATTTTTTCAGTAAATCCATCAAAGCATTAACTTCCCTTTTTGGTCTTTCCCAATTCTCTGTTGAAAAAACAAAGAGAGTTAAATATTTTATTCCCAATTTAGCGCAATTACGAACAACTTCTCTTACAGATTCAACACCTGCCTGATGTCCGAAATAGCGGGGCAAATTTCTTTCTTTAGCCCATCGACCATTGCCATCCATAATAATGGCAATATGAGTGGGGATTTTTTCGGACACTTATTCTTCTAATATTTCTTTTTCTTTCTTTTTAAAAAGTTCTTCTATTTTCTTAGTAAATTCATCGGTAATTTCCTGAATTTTTTTGGTTCCTATTCTACTCTCATCTTCGGAAATTTTTTTCTCTTTTTCTAATTTTTTTATTTCATCGTTCGCATCTCTTCTGATATTTCTTATAGCAACTTTAGCATCTTCCGTAAGTTTAGCACATAATTTAATCAATTCTTTTCTTCTTTCTTCCGTTAATGGAGGAATAGGGATTTTTATCAAAGAACCATCCACTTTAGGAGTAATTCCTAACTCAGCTTTATAAATTGCTTTTTCCACTTCTGGTAGAGTATTTTTATCCCATACTTGAATAACTAACATTCTTGGTTCTGGTGCATAAATATTCGCTAATTGTTTTAAAGGAGTTGGGTTTCCATAGTAATCAACTTTAATTCCGTCTAAAATTGCCGGATTTGCTCGACCAGTTCTAATTTTTGCTAACTCTTGTCCTAATAATTCATAAGTTTTTTGCATTTTATTTCGGGTAGTATTATATATCTCTTCTAACATATTAGACTCCCAATTTTTTCTCCTAACAAAATCTTTTTCAAATTATTCTTTTTCATTCCATTGTAAACAATTAAAGGAATTTTTGCTTCTTTTAAAAGGAAAAAAGCAGTTTGGTCCATTATTTTTAGATTTTTTTTAATCGCTTCTTCGTAGGTAAGTTTTTTATACAATTTTGCATTTTTATTTTTTAAAGGATCATCAGAATAAACCCCCTCTACTTTTGTGCCTTTTAAAACCACATCTACTTCTAACTCCCTTCCCCGTAAGGCACAAGCAGTATCCGTAGAAAAATAAGGATTTCCAGTGCCTCCAGCTAATATGACTACTCTTCTATTTTCCATTGCCTCTTTGGCTTTTTCTACATTATAGTATTCCACGATCGGCATACAGAAAAAAGAAGAGAAAACAACGCAAGGTAACTTTTTTTTCAAATATTCTGCAATTATCAAAGCATTAATTATTGTTCCTAACATTCCTATTCGATCTGCTAGGAGTCGATCGCTCAGGGTATTTATCCTTCCTCGAATAAAATTTCCGCCGCCCGTTACAATTGCAATTTTTATTAATAAATTTTCTACCACATCAATAATCTCTTCACTTATAGTTTTTAAAAGTTTTTCGTTTTGCCAAAGTTCACCAGTTAATTTAAGAATAATTCGCTGATAAAGAGGCGATTTACTCACCAATTTTAAACCGTGCAAATCTTCTTATTTTTATATTTTCACCAAATTTGGCTATTTGTTCTTTTAAATATACTCCTACGTTTTTTTCAGGATTTTTAATGAAAGCTTGATTTAAAAGACATACTTCTTCATAAAATTTCTGCAATTTCCCTTCAATTATTTTTTCAATTACCTCTTTTGGTTTGCCACTATTTTTCAATTGTTCTTCATAAATTTTTCTTTCTCGTTCCACAATCTGAGGCGGTAAGTCTTCCGGACTGATTGCTAATGGATCGGTAGCAGCAATTTGCATTGCAATATCTCTAACAAATCTTCTAAACTCTTGATTACGAGCAACAAAATCAGTTTCGCAAGTTACTTCTACCAATACCCCCAATTTTTCACCAGGATGAATATAGGCATCCACTACTCCTTCAGCAGTGGGTCGTTCCATTTTCTTTTCTGCTTTTGCAATACCCTTTTTTCTTAAAATTTCAATCGCCTTTTCTACATCTCCATTGGCTTCTATTAATGCTTGTTTGCAGTCTAAAATTCCTGAGCCAGTTCTTTGTCGCAATTCTTTAATTTTTTCAATAGGAATATCTTTCATATTTCCTCCTTTAATTCTTGTTCAAAAATTTTTCTACCCTCAATTACCGCATCAGCAATTTTGGAAGTAATCAATTTTATTGAACGCATCGCATCATCATTTCCTGGTATTGGATAATCTACCAAAGTTGGGTCACCATCAGTATCTACTAAAGCAACTATCGGAATTCCTACTCTTTTTGCTTCTAAAATTGGTGTTTTCTCTATTCGGACATCTACAACATAAATAATTCCTGGTAATCGCTCCATCTCTCTTAATCCTTTATAAAATTTTTCTAATTTAAGAAATTCTCTTTCTAACTTTCTTATTTCCTTATTTCCCAAACTTTTAAAATCTTTTTCTTGAAATTTCTTTTCTAATTCTAAATATCTACCAATCCGGGAACTTATAACAGAAAAATTAGTCAAAAGGCCACCCACCCATCTTTCATTAACATAAAAGGCTTTGCATCTATTTGCCTCTTCTTCAATAATTGGTTTTGCCTGCTGTTTTCGTCCCACAAATAAAATATCTTCTCCCCTTTCAGCAACTTTTCTTACTGCTTCATAAGCAATTTTTAATCTCTCCAAAGTTTTTTCAACATTAATTATATAAATACCATTTTTCTTTCCATAAATAAAAGGTGCCATTTTGGGATTCCATCTTTTAGATAAATGGCCAAAATGAATACCTGCTTCCAATAATTCTTTAACAGTTAACGTTTGGTCCATTGAAATCTTTTCCTCCTTTTTGCTAAACCATATTTACACCTTTCCTTTTCTCGCGGGTCTCTTTTTAATAATCCTGCATCGGAAAGAATTTTTCTCAATTCTGGTTGGTAATTTACTAAAGCACGTGCAATGCCTAAAGAAATCGCACCTGCTTGACCTGATTTACCTCCTCCCTTCACTTCACATTTTACATCAAACTTTCCAAGAAGATTTGTAACTTTCAATGGTTGCTGAGCTAATAATACTAAATCGTATCGACCAAAATATTTTTCTATTGACTGATTATTCACAATAAATTTACTATTTTCCCCGTTTATTTTGGGATAAAGCCATACTTTTGCAACTCCCTCTTTTCTGCTACCCGAAGCAAAATAAAATTGATTCATATTTTTGCCTCAACAATTAAATTTTTTTGTGCCTCATGAAAATGTTTTTCATCTAAATAAATTTTTAATCTTCTCAAACGAATTTTCCTCAAACGATTTTTGGGCAGCATTCTTTTTACTGCCAATTCAATTACTCTTTTGGGATTTTTCTTCATCATTTCTTCAAAAGTTATTGATTTTAATCCACCCGGATACCCCGTATGCCAATAATATATTTTATTTTTTTCTTTTTTACCAGTAACTTTAATTTGAGAAGCATTAATCACAATCACAAAGTCTCCACAATCAATGTGAGGAGTATAATAAGGCTTATGTTTTCCCATTAAAAGAAAAGCAATCTGAGAGGCTAATCTACCTAAAATTTTTCCCTTCGCGTCAACCAGCCACCATCTTCTTTCAACCTTTTTTTTATCTGTTAAAATTGTTGTTTTCATAATTTTATAAATTATAATAAAATCTTTTTAAAAATCAAGTAAAGAAAAATTTAAAGCATAAATATTTTAAAAAAGTTAAGTAAATAAAAGGTATTTTTAAGAATAATTTTATCCTTTTAAACAGCGGAGATTATTTACCAATAGAAATAAATGGTTTTATTTCTTCGTGATCAAGAATTTTTGTTAGTTCAATAATCGGGATAAACATCTCTTCTTTTTTTATGAGAGCAGTAATATAATAGTTAGGAATATTTGAAGAAAATAAGGGCGGACAAGGATAAATTTCTTCTTCCTTTATTTCCAAAATCTCTTTAACATCTGTTACTGCTAAAAAAAACAAATGTTCATTTATTTTAAGTTTTAGAAAAATATTTTGAGTAGTTTCTTCTTTAATATTAAAAAATTTTGCTAAATCTATCACTGCTCCTAATCTTTTCTCTTCCGCCAAAATACCAACAATATATTCAGAGACTTTTGGTAGAGGATAAACTTCAATATCCCATAAAATTTCTTTTATCCCATAGATAGGCAAAGCTATTTTATTATCACCAATTTCACAAATTAAAAAAAACCCTTTCCCAATAATCATTTTTTAATTTCGTAATTTTTAATTTCGCCAATTATCTTACTTAAATTAACTAACTCTTCTTTTAAAAGATTAATCTCTTCGCCACTTTCTTGAAAATAGGTAGTCAATTCTTTTCTATCATCTGTTGGAAGTAAATTAATAATTTTTTCACTCATTTTTTGAAAATTAGTAAAATATTTATTTATCAATGAGTGATCATTTTGTAATAAACTTAATTGAAGATTGAGAAAGTAATAGGTAAAATTTTTTTTATACTCATTAAGAACCTCTAAATTCTTGATATCCTCTAAGGATTTTTGAAACTCCTTTAGTTTATTTTCCCAAGAATTTATTTTTTCTAAATATTTATTCATTTTTTCCTTGACAATTTTTAAAAGTTCTAATAAGGAAAAATAATTATCAAAAATTTTTTCTTTCTTTTTTTTAAAGGACAAGAAAAGATTTAATAAAACTACCATAACAAATAATTCTAAAATAATCATTCTATTAATAAAATTCAATTCTTTAATTTTTTGCCTTTTGATACTCTCATACTCTATTTCTAATTTATTCACAGTTTTAGTCAAAATTGCTTCTTTCTCTTTCAAAAACTCACGAAATTTAGTAAAAATTATTAAATCATCTTTTTTAATTTTAAAAGCTTGGGTTAAATAATCTAAATTATTAAGGAATAGATTCCAACTATTATCTTCTATAATTTTACTTTTTTTTATTAATTCTTTTATTTTATTTAAATAGATAGGTTCAAAGAAAAGTCGAAATTTTTCTAAATTGACTGCAATTTCTTTCAACAAAAAAATTTCGTTAGTAAGTTCTTTTTTTTCTTTTAAAAATTTTTCATTATAAAAATTTAATTTTTGATAATTCTGAAAATTGAATAAAAAAAAGCCAATAATTGAAAATATTATCAAAGTTAATATTATCCTCTTTATCACCATATATAATTATAATCAAATTTTTATAAATTGTCAATATTTAACTATCCTTTGATAAAAATTTTTAATTATTTCATAGCCGATATTTCCTGAACGTTCAATGTGAAATTGAAGACCGAAAATTTTCTTTTTTTTATGTCTAATAGCCTCAACCTCACAACTTTTAGAGAAGGCAATAACTTCTAAATCTTTTTTTAAAGATGATTTTATTATATATTCTTGATGAGATTTTTTAGCAATAATTTTATTCGGTAAATTATAAAATATATCTTTTTTATCTAAAATAAATATTTCTTCATCTTTTTCAATATATTCAGCATGTCGTCCAATTTCTCCACCAAAGGCTTTTGCTAAAAGTTGGTGCCCATAACAAATGCCTAAAATAGGAATTTCCACTTCCTTTAATATTTCTAAAATATCTTTATTAAATTCATTTCGGGAGAGCATTTTTGGTGAACCAGAGAGAATAATAGAATTTAAATTCTTCAAAAGGCTTAAATTAAATCTATCTTCCGGAA
Source organism: uncultured bacterium (assembly GCA_938040315.1). Classification (GTDB taxonomy): domain Bacteria; phylum Hydrothermota; class Tepidihabitantia; order Tepidihabitantales; family DTDR01; genus DTDR01. The sequence continues at coordinate 32,139 of CALHQW010000007.1, read as the reverse complement.
CAACTTGATAATCACTAAAATCTCTTATTAACTCAATATAAGGAAGTATTTTTTTCTCTTTTTGAGAGAGATAGAAGTTTACAATTAAAGTCTTCAATAATTTTCTACCAGCGGAAATGAGCGAAAGCTCGATTAGCTTCTGCCATTTTATGAGTAGTCTCTTTAATCTTTATTGCTTGGCCAGTACCCTTAGAAGCTTCTATCAATTCATTAGCCAATCTTTCTTCCATTCGATATTCATTTCTTTCTCGTGCTGCTTTTATAATCCATTTAATCGCCAACGATTCCTTTCTTCGTGCAGACACTTCTACGGGAATTTGATAAGTCGCACCTCCAACTCTTCTTGGTCTCACTTCTAAAACTGGCTTTACATTATTAATTGCTTTTAAAAAAACATTATAACCATCCTCGCCAGTTTTCTTTTTGATTAAAGCCAAAGCACCATAAAAAATTTTTTGAGCAATCGTTTTTTTACCATCCCACATTAAATTATTAATAAATTTTTGAACAAGAACCGAATTATATATCGGATCGGGAGGAATTTCCCTCACTTCCGCTCTTTTTCTACGCGCCATTTTTCACCTCACGTTTTAGTTTCTTTAGGCTTTTTTACTCCATAAAGGGAACGGCTTTGTCGCCTTCCCTCTACACCGGCACAATCATAAACTCCTCTTACTACATGATATTTCACACCTGGTAAATCTTTTACTCTTCCACCACGAATTAAAACAATTGAGTGTTCTTGCAAATTATGTCCTTCTCCGGGAATATAAGCAATTACCTCATAACCATTACTCAATCTTACTTTACAAACTTTTCTTAACGCTGAATTAGGCTTTTTAGGAGTAGTAGTATAAACACGTATACAGACTCCCCTTTTTTGTGGACATCCCATCAGAGCTGGGGCTTTGCTTTTTTTCTTTACTTTTTTTCTTCCTTTTCTAACAAGTTGATTAATTGTCGGCATCAGCCTACCTCCTTAATTTCTTCAATTTTTGTGATTACTTTAACTTTCCTAAATTCGCGAAAACCTGTTCCTGCTGGGATTAATCTTCCCACAATCACATTTTCTTTTAAACCTCTTAAATAATCAACTTTTCCCTCGATTGCAGCCTCAGAAATTACGCGAGTGGTCTCTTGAAACGAAGCAGCAGAAAGCCAACTATCAGTTAATAGAGACGCTCTCGTAATACCTAGAATAATTCTGGTGTATTTTGCTGGTTTTTTATGCTCAGCCACTAACTTTTGGTTTTCTAAATCCACCTTTTGAGCATCAACGATTTGCCCTTCCATAAAATTACTATCTCCAGGGTCTTCAATTTTTACTTTCCTTAACATTTGACGCACAATTACTGAAATATGTTTATCATTTATTTTAACATTTTGTAGCCGATAAACTTCTTGAATTCGATTAGTCAAAAATTCTTGAACTGCCATCCACCCTTTCACTTTTAATACATCATGAGGATCAACTTCACCTTCGCATAATTTATCACCCGCTTTTACAATATCACCTGTTTTTACTAAAAGATATTTACCGTAAGGAATTTTATAACTTCTTTCTGTTTTATTATCTTCGGAAACCACTTTTACTGTTCTCATCCCCATCTGAGGCGAAGATACTTCGACCCGTCCATCAATTTCACTTATTACTGCTGGGTCTTTAACCCTTTTTGCTTCGAATAATTCAGCAACCTTAGGTAATCCACCGGTAATATCTTTTGCTCTTATTATTTCTTTTACCAATCTTGCTAAAATATCACCGGCTTTTACTTTTTGACCTTCTTCTACTACCAAATAAGCATCATTAGGTAATTCCCAAGTTTCAACTACTTCTTCATTCTCATTCACAATTTCTAATTGAGGATGTTTCTCTTTTTCTCGATCTTCGATAATTCGTTTCTCTTTTCTTCCTACTCGTTCATCAATATCTTCTTGAAGAGTTCTTCCTAATTCAATATCTCTATATCTTATTTTTCCATCTTTCTTAGCAATAATTAAAATAGAATAAGGTTCCCACTCAAATAATACTTCCTCCTCTTTAACAGAAGCGCCATTTTCCACTTTAATAATAGCACCTTCCGGAACGTCATAAACAATCTTCCTATTATCTCCAGAAAGTTCTATTTTACCCGGATTTAAAGCAACAGCTTGTCCATCAGTCCTAATAGAAACTTTCAATTCTCGATAAGTTATTTTTCCTGCAAACCTTGCTGTGGCTTTATTCTGCTCAACCATATGAGTAGCCATACCACCCACGTGAAAAGTTCTCAATGTCAATTGAGTTCCTGGTTCACCAATAGACTGAGCCGCAATTATCCCTACTGCTTCACCTACATCAACTAATTTACCTGTGGCTAAATTTCTTCCGTAGCATTTTGCACACAATCCATTTGGTGCTTGACAAGTTAAAACAGAACGAACTGCAACTTTCTCAATCCCACAATCTTCGATTTTCTTTGCCTTATCTTCATCTATCTCCTCGCCCTCCTTTACAATTATTTCTTTGGTAATGGGATCAATAATATCTTCGGCAGCAATTCTACCGATAATTCTTTCGGACAGTGATTCGATGATATCACCACCTTCTTTTAATGGGGTTACTTCTTGTTTTAAAATGGTACCACAATCTTCCATAGTAATCACTACTTCTTGAGCTACATCCACTAACCTTCTCGTAAGGTAACCCGCTTCAGCAGTTTTTAAAGCAGTATCAGTTAGTCCTTTTCTTCCGCCACGGGTGGAAATAAAATATTCCCAAACTGATAAACCCTCTTGAAAAGAACTTTTTATTGGAGTTTCAATTACCTCTTCCCTTTCGCCTCCTCTTTGAGGTTTTGCCATTAACCCTCGCATACCTCCAATTTGAACAGCTTGGGCTTTTGAACCACGGGCACCCGAATCAATTAATAAAAAAAGTGGATTAAAACCATTCTGAGATTTCTCTAATTCTTCCATTAATTTATTTTCAATTTCCTGAGTCGCATTATTCCAAATTGTTACTACCATATTATATCGTTCCGAATCAGAAATATATCCTTTTCGATGTTTTTCTACTATTTCCTTAATTTCTTCTTCTGCTTCTTTAATAATTTCTTTCTTTTCTTTTGGCACAATGATATCATCCATACCTAAAGATATACCTGCTCGAGTTGCCATTTCAAATCCTAAATCTTTTAAATCGTCAAGAAGCTGAGCTGTTCTTTTACTTCCTAATTTTCGATAACATTTATCAACCAATTCATTTAATTTATCTTTATTTAATACTTCGTTCACAAATCTTAATTCTTCTGGTAAAATATCATTTAATATTATTCGACCAACTGTTGTATTATAAATAATTCCTTTATAATAAAATTTTATTTTAGTGTGAATTGTAAATTCCCCCAATTCATAACCGCTTATTATTTCTGAAAAATCATCGTAAATTCTTTCAATTGCTGGTGCTTGAGGATGCTCTTTAGTAATAAAATAAATTCCTGCTACAATATCTTGTGTAGGAGTCATCAGAGGCTTTCCATGAGCAGGTGAAAGAATATTATTAGAAGAAAGTAAAAGAGTGGCTGACTCTAAAATAGCCTCTGGTGTTAACGGTACATGACAAGACATTGTATCACCATCAAAATCAGCGTTAAAAGGTGGACAAACTAATGGATGAATACCAATAGCCCGATGCTCTACTAAAATTGGATAAAAGGCTTGAATAGAAACACGATGAAGAGTAGGAGCACGATTCAAAAGTACCGGATGATTTTTAGTAACTTCAACAAGGGCTTTCCAAACCTCTGGGGATGCTTTTTTATATAAGGCTTTAGCAGTTTTCTGACTATCCGCCACCTTCATTTCTTCTAATTTTCTCATTACTATTGGTTTAAATAATTCGTATGCCATTTCTTTGGGTAAAGCACATTGATGAAGTTTTAATGTTGGATCGACAACAATTACTGAACGACCAGAATAATCAACTCTTTTTCCTAAAAGATTTCTTCTGAATCTTCCTTGTTTGCCACGAAGAGATTCACATAGAGATTTCAATGGACGATTTTGTTTTCCAATTATTGGATTTGGTTTACTTTCGTTACTAAATAAGGCATCCACTGCTTCTTGAAGTAATCTTTTTTCATACTTCAAAATTACTTCAGGAGTTTTAGTACTTAGAAGATGTTTTAGTCGGTTATTTCGAACAATTACTCTTTTATATAAATCATTTAAATCAGCGCTTGCGTATCTTCCACCCTCCAAAGTAACTAAAGGACGTAAATCAGGAGGAATAACCGGAATTACACGAAGTATCATCCATTCAGGTCTAACTCCAGAGTTTTTAAAAGCTTCTACTATCTGCAGTCTTCTTAATAACTGAAAACGTCGCGATTGCTCATGAGGAATTCTGGCCTTCAGTTCAGCTGCTAATTTATCTAAGTCAATTCTTTTTAAAAGTTCTTCTAATGCCTCTGCGCCAGTAGCAGCAACAAATCCTTCAAATTCATCTTTTTTCTCTAAATACTCTTCTTCTTCAATTAAATCTTTAAATCGATAAGGAGAATTACCGGGTTCTAAAACTACATATATTTGATAGTTTAAAATACCTTGAATTTCATTGATTGTATAATCTAACAATAATCCCATTTTAGAAGGAGGTACTTGATAGAAAAGAAAATGAGCAACTGGGGCAGCTAATTCAATATGTCCCATCCTTTCTCTTCTTACTAAAGAGGTAGTTACTTCTACACCGCATCTGTCACAAATTGTTCCTTTAAATCTTATTTTTTTATATTTTCCACAATTACATTCATAATCCCGCACCGGTCCAAATATTCTCTCACAAAATAACCCATCTCTTTCTGGTTTTTGAGTTCGATAATTGATAGTTTCTGGTTTTGTGACTTCACCATAAGACCAACTTCTAATAGTCTCAGGAGAAGCTAAAGTTATCTTTAATCCTTCAAAATCTGCTAAAATAAATTCTTCATTCATTTTTTCTCCCCTTTTGAATTGATTGGTATTAAATCTAAACATAAACCTCTTAGTTCTTTAACTAATACGGAAAAAGAAGCAGGAATTTTTGGTGTAGGTAAGTTAGTTCCTTTTATTAAAGATTCAAAAAGTTCCGTTCTTCCTTCCACATCGTCCGATTTTATAGTAAGCATTTCTTGTAAAGTATAAGCTGCTCCATACGCTTCTAAAGCCCAAACTTCCATTTCTCCAAATCTTTGACCACCAAATTGGGCTTTTCCACCTAATGGCTGTTGAGTAATGAGTGAATATCGTCCTACAGAACGGGCATGAATTTTATCGTCAACCATATGAATCAACTTCATCATATAAATATAACCAACAACTACTTTTTCTTTAAAAGGTAATCCTGTTCTTCCATCATAAAGAGTAGTTTTACCATCTTCTGGCAAATTAGCCCTTTTTAATTGTTCTTTAATCTCTTCAATAGTCGCTCCTTCAAAAATTGGTGTGATTGCCTGACAATCTAATGTTTTCATAGCCCAACCTAAGGATGTCTCTAAAATTTGACCAATATTCATCCGAGAAGGCACACCTAAGGGATTTAAAATCATATCTACTGGGGTACCATCTGGTAAATAAGGCATATCCTCCACTGGTAAAATCTTCGCTACTACTCCTTTATTACCATGTCTTCCAGCTAATTTATCTCCCACACTAATTCTTCGTTTTTGAGCAATATATACTCTTATCCACTTTAGAACGCCACTAGGAAGTTCGTCACCCATTTTCAATTTTTCATGCTCATTTTTTCTTTCTTCTTCCACCAATTTTATAGCTTTTTCAAATTCTTTTAAAATTTCTTCGATTTCTTTTTTTTCTTTCTCGCTTTTTACTAAGTCAATTAAATCCTCAGGTTTAACCTTATCTATTTTATTAGAAACAAAAAAATCCTCAGTTATTTTTTCACCTTCTTTTATAATTACTCTTTTATTTTTTTTATCTTTAATATTTTTAGAGACAATCACATTTAGCAACAAATTTTTCAACTTTTCATTTCTTTCTTCAATAAGAAAGTTCTTTTTTTCATTAAACCTTTTTTCTATTTCTTCTTCTCTTCTTTTAAATATCTCTTTGGCTAAAGGATCGTCTGTTTTACGAGAAAAAATTTGGACATCAATGACAGTACCATAAACACCGGGCTCTACTCTTAAAGAAGTATCGCGTACATTTGCTGCTTTTTCACCAAAAATTGCTCTTAATAATTTTTCTTCTGGCATGAACTCAGTTTCTCCCCGTGGAGTAATTCTTCCTACAAGAATATCTCCTGGAGCAACTTCCGTTCCAATTCTTACTATTCCAAATTTATCTAAATGTGCTAAATCTTCCTCGGTTGCTCCCGGAATATCTCGAGTAATTTCTTCAGGTCCTAATTTTGTCTCTCTTGCTTGAATATCGAATTCTAATATTTGAATAGAAGTAAATACATCATCTTTCAAAAGATTTTCTGAAATCACAATTGCATCTTCATAGTTATAACCTCGCCAAGGCAAAAACGCCACTAAAATATTTCTTCCTAAGGCTAATTGCCCATCATCAGTACAAGGTCCGTCTGCCAACAGATCGCCCTTTTTTATTTTCATTCCTTTTTTTACTTTAGGAATTTGATTATAACACGTATATTGATTTGTTTTTTTAAACTTCTTTAACCGATATTCCTTTAAACCTTTCATTGTTTTTATCAATATCCTCTCAGCATCAACTTTTATTACTTCTCCATCTTCTTCAGCAATTATTATCGCTCCTGTTTCTTTTGCCCATTGTTCCTCTACACCAGTGGCAACTAATGGTTTTTCTGGTTTCAACAAAGGAACAGCTTGTCTTTGCATATTAGCTCCCATTAATGCGCGATCAGCATCATTATGTTCTAAAAAAGGAATCATGACAGTTGATGGCGAAAAAAGTTGTTTAGGTGAAACATCCATAAACTCTACTTCCTCTCGAGGTACAGTAATCACATCACCTTGATATCTCACTAACACTTCTTTGCTAATAATTTTTCTTTCCTCATCCAAAGGAGTTGTAAATTGAGCGATTTTATAATTTTCTTCTTCATAAGGTGCTAAATAAACAATCTCTTTTGTTACTATTCCGTTTTTAACACGCCAATAAGGAGTGGTAATAAAACCAAATTCGTTAATTTTGCTATAAGTTGCTATCGTATTAATTAAACCAATATTGGCACCTTCTGGGGTTTCTATGGGGCAAATTCTACCATAATGAGAATAATGGACATCGCGCACTTCAAATCCAGCGGTTTCTTTTGTTAATCCTCCAGGGCCTAATGCAGAAACTCGTCTTTTATGAATCAAAGAAGATAAAGGATTTACTTGTTCCATATATTGACATAAAGGATTTTGAGTAAAAAATTTCAATATTTGACTTTCAATAACCTTCCCTTGAATCAATTCTCTTAAAGAAGTTATCTTATTAACCCCTATCTGAGAAATTTTTTCTTTTATTTGGTTAACAAGAATTATAAATGCATTACGAAAATAGGGTTCTAAAAGTTCTCCTACAGAACGAACTCGCCTTGATGCTAAATGATCCACATCGTCAGGAGGAATTTGTCTTTCATAAAATTCTAAAAGACGTCGAATTAATTTAAAAAGTTCTTCTTTTTCAAAATTAGTTTTTTCTAAAGGTAAATTTTCGTTAAAAATTTGATTTAAACGAAAGCGACCACATTTTCCTAAATCAAATCGGGCAATATCAAATAAAGCGCCTTCGATAAGATTTTTTGCTAAGTGAAGTTGAGTAGGTTCCACTCCACGAAGTTTTTTAAAAATTCTTTCCACAGCTTCATTTTCGTCAATAAAAGAGTGAGATTTTAAGATATTATGAATTACTTTTATTCCTGGCGCATCCTTTTTTAAACATTTTAATCTTGTATACCCTTGTTTTTGTAAAAATTCTAAAATTCCTTCTGTCACAATCTCACCCATAGAAATTACTTCAAAATCTGTTTTTTTAACAATCATATCTCCCACTTCAATCTCTTTTTCTATTATCATATCAGAATAGATTTTTTCTAATGCTTCCTCAGGTGAATATCCTAAAGCTTGAAGAAAAAGAAATAAAGGAAATCTTTTTTTCCGGTCTAGCAAAACTGAAAAATCGTTGTCGCCGGAAATCACCATCTCAAACCAAGCACCTCTAAGAGGAACTAATAATAACGAATATTCATTTTTTTCTCTAATTAAATAAACTCCTGGAGCTCGGTGTAATTGATTTACCACAACTCGCTCATTACCATTTACAATAAAGGTTCCCTCTTTTGTCATTAAAGGTAAATCAAATAGATAAACATCTTGTTCGATAATATCTTTAATTTTAAATTCTTTTTCTCCTTTAACTGGTGTGCCTTTGATAAAACGAAAAGTTACATAAAAATGTGCATCGTAAGTTAAACCTTTCTGCAAAGCTTCTTCCGGCGAATAGCGGGGCTCTTTTATTTCGTATTTCACAAAATCTAAAATGAAACGTTTATGAATATCAACAATAGGGAAAATTTCTTTAAAAATTTTTTGTAACCCAATTTCCTCTCTTTTTTCTGGCGGTTTATTAAATTGGAAAAAGTTATGATAAGATTCTAACTGAATAGAAATTAAAGGAGGAATTTCCAAAGAATGTTTAAATTTTGTAAAATCTATTTTTTTCATTTTATTTCTACTTTTGCCCCTACTTCTTCCAATTTAGTTTTAATCTTTTCTGCTTCCTCTTTAGAGATTTTCTCTTTTATTACGCTAGGAACATTATCAATTATATCTTTCGCTTCTTTAAGTCCTAAATTCGTTAAAGCACGTAATTCTTTAAGCACTTGAATTTTTTTATCACCTACGGATGTTAAAATAACTGTAAATTCAGTTTTTTCTTCTTTTGTTTCGGGCGAAGTACTTGGTTGAATGGTACCAGCTGTTGGTACTGTAAAAGCAGTTTGAGTAATTCCAAACTTATCTTTTAACTTTTGCACTAACTCAGTAAGCTCCATTAATGTTAAATTTTCAATAATGTTAATCAATTCATCAATTTTTGATGACATATTAACCTCCTTAAGTTTTTTTATTTTTAAAAGTTTCTAAAATAAATAGCAACTCTTTAAACTTGTTTTCTAAAACAAAAGCAAATTCAAAAATTGGCGATAAAATACAACTAAAAACTTGTGAATATAATTCTTCTTTGCTAGGAATACTTGCTAAGAATTCAAAATCTTTATCATAAAAAATTTTATTTTCAATAAATGAACCTTTAAATTTTAAAAATTTCAATTCTTTAATTAATTTAGCAATCTTAGTTGGTTCATCATGCGAAACAACTATTGCAGTGGGTCCAGTAAGAAAATTTTCTATTTCTTTAGGATAATTTAATTCCCGAAGAGCAAGTTCACACAAATTATTTTTAATCACCATCATTTTTATTTTTTCTTCTCTGAAACGAATTCTAATTTTAGCAAGTTCATTGGCAGGAATATTTGTAAAATCTACAAAATATATTCCTTTGGTATTTTGCAAAATTTCTTTCAAATTTTTTATTTTGCTTATTTTTTCTTCTTTAATCATATTTTACAATTCCTTTCTTGCTAATTCTTGTAATTCTTTGATATCTAATTTTATTCCTGGACCCATTGTGGAAGAAATTGTAACAGATTTTAAATATTGACCTTTTGTACCTGCTGGTTTCTCTTTTAATATTTCACTAACAAAAACAATAATGTTCTTCTTTAATTTTTCTTTTTCAAAATCTACCCTTCCGATTCGAGCATGAATATTTCCTGTTTTATCAGTTTTATATTGAATCTTTCCTGTTTTTAAACTTTTTACAGCATTTGCCACATCAAAAGTAACAGTACCTGTTTTGGGTGAAGGCATCAAACCTTTTGGTCCTAAAATTTTACCCAATTTTCCCACTTCTGGCATTACGTCGGGAGTGGCCACAATCACATCAAAATCCAGCCAACCTTCTTTTATTTTTTCCACATATTCTTCTAACCCTACGTAATCAGCCTGAGCCTCTTTGGCTTCTTTTTCTTTCTCACCTTTTGTTAATACTAACACTTTAACTTCCTTACCCGTGCCGTAAGGTAAAATTACACTTCCCTTCACTAATTGATCCGTTCTTTTGGGGTCAATTCCTAATTTAATAGCAATATCAACTGACTCAGTAAATTTCGCATTAGAAGTTTCCTTTAACAAATTTAATCCTTCATCCAAAGAATATACTTTAGATTTATCTATTTTAGCACTTATAAAGCGATATCTTTTACTCCTTTTCATTCTCAATCCTCCACAATTGTAATACCCATTTGTTTAGCCGTACCTTCAATAATTCTCATCGCTGCTTCAATATCATTAGTATTAAGATCTTTTAATTTCTTTTCTGCTATTTCTCGTAATTGGGTTTTTGTGATTTTTCCTACTTTAATTTGGTTAGGAGCACTTGAACCTTTCGCTAATCCAGCTGCCTGTTTTAAAAGTACAGACGCTGGCGGACTTTTAGTAACAAAAGTAAAACTTTTATCGGAATAAATGGTCACCACTACCGGAATAATAATCCCCGTTGGCTCATTTTTTGTTCGGGCATTAAATTGCTTGCAGAATTCCATAATATTTACTCCATGCTGCCCTAAAGCTGGTCCTACTGGCGGAGCAGGGGTAGCTTGACCAGCAGGAATTTGTAATTTTACTTTAGCAATTTCTTTCTTTGCCATTATTTATCTCCTCATTTTAAATTTTTTCTACCTCAAAAAAATCTATTTCTATGGGAGTCATTCGGCCAAAAATCGTTACGGTCATTTTAATTCTTCTTCTATCAGGATATATTTCTTCAACCGTACCACTAAATCCCGCAAAAGGACCTTTAATCACTCGCACATGGTCGCCGCGAGAAAAAGGAATTTCGGGAAGCGAAGTGTCTTTTTCCTTCTCAATCTCTTCTATCATTTTCATCTCCTCTTCTGAGAGGGGAGTTGGTTTATTTTTTACTCCTAAAAAATGACTAATTCCGGGAACAGAAGTAACTAATTTGATAGCCTCTTCATTATTTTCTTCCATTTCCACCACAATATAACCCGGATAAAGTTTTCTTTCTTCTTCAATCATTTGGTACTCATTATCTTCTTTTTTTCCTGATTTTTTGGTTTTCTTTTTATACCATCGAGCAGTTTTTTTTGTTGGCACAATAATTCTTCCAAATAAATCTTGTTTTTCTTCTTCAATAATCAGTTTTTCTAACATTTCTTTTACCTTTTTTTCTCTACCTGTACGAGTACGAACAATGTAAAATTTTTTCATTTTATAATTAATTTTAAAATCCGTGAAAATATAAAATCCCAAAAACCAATAAACAAAGATAAAAGGAAAGATAAAATAATTACTAATAAAGTAGTTTGAAAAAGTTCTTTCCGAGAAGACCACGACACCTTCTTTAATTCATTTTTCACATCTACTAGAAAATTTTTCACTTTAATTACCAAATTTTTCATTTAAAACATTAAACAGGCCAGGAGGGATTTGAACCCCCATCCCCCGGATTTGGAGTCCGGTGCTCTACCGTTCGAGCTACTGGCCTATTTGGTTTCTTTATGTATCGTATGTTTTCTACAAAATTTACAATATTTTCTTAACTCTAGTTTTTCTTGTTTATTTTTATTTTTAGTAGTCTGATAATTTTTTCTTTTACATTCAGTACAAGATAAATGAATAAAAACCCGCATTTTTTACTCAAGAATCTTTGTCACCACACCGGCACCGACTGTTTTTCCACCTTCACGAATTGCGAAACGAGAACCTTCTTCTAACGCTACTTCACTAATTAATTCTACTTCTAAGTTTACATTATCTCCAGGCATTACCATTTCCACCCCTTCAGGTAATTTTACTGTTCCAGTAACATCCGTTGTTCGAATGTAAAACTGGGGTCGATAACCACTAAAAAATGGTGTATGTCTTCCTCCTTCTTCCTTTTTCAATACATAAACTTGTGCTTGAAATCTTTTATGAGGTTTAATAGAGCCCACAGCGGCTACTACCATTCCACGCATTGCTTGATCTTTTTCTACTCCTCTTAAAAGAATACCAATATTATCTCCGGCTACACCTTCATCCAATATTTTTCTAAACATCTCAATACTAACAGCTACTGTTTTAATATGAGTACCAAAACCAATAAGTTCTACTTCTTCACCAGGTCTGATTTTTCCTCTTTCAACTTTTCCTGTGACTACTGTACCTCGACCAGTAATTGAAAAGACATCTTCTACCGGCATTAGAAAAGGTTTATCTAACTCTCTTATCGGTTCAGGAATATATTCATCAACCGCTTTCATTAATTGCCAAACTGCACCACACCATTGACAATCTTCTTTACCACATCCACATTCCAAAATTTTTAAAGCGCTACCTTTGATAAAAGGTATTTTATCGCCAGGATATTCATATTTAGAAAGAATATCCCTAACCTCCAGTTCTACCAGTTCAATTAAGTCAGGATCATTCATCATATCGATTTTATTTAAAAATACCACCATCGCCGGGACATTCACTTGGCGTGCTAATAATACGTGTTCCCGTGTTTGTGGTTGAGGACCATCAGGTGCAGACACAACTAAAATTGCTCCATCCATTTGCGCAGCACCAGTAATCATATTTTTAATATAATCAGCATGACCAGGACAATCAATATGGGCATAATGTCTTTTTTCACTTTCATACTCAATATGAGCCAATTGGATTGTTAAACCTCTTGCTTTTTCCTCAGGTGCTTTATCAATTTGATCATAAGGAGTATATTTGGCTAATCCTTTTTTCTCTAGCACCAAAGTTATCGCTGCTGTTAAGGTAGTTTTACCGTGATCTACATGACCAATTGTACCAATATTTACATGTGGCTTTTTTCTTTCAAATTTTTGTTTTGCCATATTTTTTCCTCCAATTTATTTTTATTAAATAAATTTTAACTAAAATTTTAAATTTTTCAAGCCCATGGCCGGACTCGAACCGGCGACCACACCCTTACCAAAGGTGTGCTCTACCGCCTGAGCTACATGGGCAAAATTAAGTTTAAATTATAACAAATAATTTTTTAAAATCAATATTATTTATTAAAAAGCGGGTGACGGGATTCGAACCCGCAACCAACGGCTTGGAAGGCCGTTGCGCTACCGTTGCGCCACACCCGCTTTTCTATTGGGCAGGGAAGGATTCGAACCTCCGAAGGCATCACGCCAGCAGATTTACAGTCTGCCCCCTTTGGCCACTTGGGTACCTGCCCATCTCTTAAGCCGACAGAGGGATTCGAACCCCCGACCTGAGGTTTACAAAACCTCTGCTCTACCACTGAGCTATGCCGGCTTATCTTTTTAATAAATATAACTAAATTTTTCCTAATTGTCAAAAATTTTTTAACTTCAACCAATTTCACAATCATAAAGAATTAAACCTTTTGCCGGCGCAGTTGTTAAAGATGAATGATGCTCACCTACTAAAGCTTTTTCAATATCTTTTATTTCTCTTTTATTAATACCTACATCAATCAAAGCACCTACGATTCTTCTTACCATCTTGTATAAGAACCTGTTGCCCGTAATTTTAAAAATTATTTCTTTATTTTTTTTAATTATTTTAATCTCTTCGACTCGACAAATTCCTTTTCCATGGTAATAACAAAATTTACTAAAATCTTTTTCTCCCAAAAAAAGTTTGCTAGCTTCTATCATTTTTTTAATGTCTATCGCTTTGGGTATCTCCCAAAAAAAATATCTTTTCACAGGAGAAATTTCTGTCGTAACAAAATAGCAGTAAGTCTTTCTTTTAACTGCGTAACGAGAATTAAAATCTAAAGGAACTTCTTTTATTTCTTTAACATAGATTTCGGAAGGCAAAAGAAAGTTCATCCTTTTTTTAAAATTTTCTAAATGAATTTCTTGGTTCAAAGAGATTTTAAAGTTACAAAAATATTTTAAAGCCGAAACTCCACGATCTGTTCTTCCCATACCAATAAGTTTAATTTCTTCTTTGAAAATCTTTTTTAAAACCTTTTTTATCTCTCCTGCTACTGTCCTTTTATCTTTTTGTTCTTGCCATCCCCAAAAATTATGACCATCAAATTCAATCATTAACAAAAAATTTTTCATTGAAAGGAATTATCTTTTGTGATGTTTTTCTAATTCTTTCTGACAATCAATACAAAATTCCGCATAAGGTATCGCCTCCAATCTTGGTATCCCGATTTCTTTATCACATCTCTCACATTTACCATAACTACCTTCTTCTATCTTTCTTAAGGCTTTATCAATTTTCATCAATATCTGGGTTTCTTGAGTTGTTAAGTAAGCAGCTATTTCTTTTTGGTAGGTATCGCTTCCTAAATCAGCAATATGAGTCCGATAGGTAGAAAGCTCGCCCGTTGCGTCTTTAGAACTTTTTTTAAGAATCTCGTCAATATGAACTTTCCCTTTTAATAATTTCTCCTTTTCTTTTATTAACAACTCTTGGAATTTTTTTAGCGTTTTTTTATCCATAAATCAAATCTTCCTTTTTAAACTTACCAAAATTTTGTGATTATTTATTTCTATCTTCTCTTCAATATCTTTAGTTTCCAAAATTTCTTTTCTAATTTCTTCAGCCAAAATTTCAGTTTTAATATATTCCATATTTTTATCTAAAATTTCTTCAATTTTTTTATCTGCCTGATATCCCAAAATAATTCGGTCAGTAATATCAAACTTCGCCTCTTTTCTTAAAATTTGTATCCGATGAATGAATTCTCTTAAAAATCCTTCCCATAATAAATCTTCGTCTAAACTAATATCTAACATAGCAACTAGATTATTCTCCTCCACACGTACAAAATTTTTACCAATATCTTTTCCTTCATTAAAAATAATTTCTTTAATATTTAACTCATCCTTTATCAAAAATATAAAATCATTCAATTTTTCTTTGTAAGGAACATTTAAAAAGATTATTTTTTTTAAGGGTTGCCGAATTTTTATCTTCGCTTTTTCACGGGCGGCTCTTCCCAGAAAAACTAATTTCCGACATAATTCCATCTTTTCTTCAATATCTTTATCAATCAAATCTTCTTGAATTTGAGGAAAATCAGTAAGGTGAACACTTTTTTCAACATTCTCATAAACTTTTACAACTAAATTTTGATAAATCTCTTCCGACAAAAAGGGCATTATTGGAGCAATTAATTTAACTAATGTGGTAAGAGCATAGTATAAAGTATTATAAGCCGACCATTTATCAAAATCAATTTGAGATTTCCAAAATCTTCTTCGGGAACGGCGAATATACCAGTTAGAAAGGTTATCAATATATTTCTCAATTAATCTTGGTATTTTATCAAATTCATAATTATTGTAAGCATAATCAACATTTTTAATAAGGTTATTAGTGATGGAAAGTAACCATCTATCTAAAAAATTTTTTACGTTCTTTAAATCAATTTGACATTCCTTTTTTTTAGGATCAAAATTATCAATTCGTGCATAGGTAATAAAAAAAGAATAGCAATTCCAAAGAGTTAACAATTTTCTTCTTGCTTCTTGACCTAGTTTATAACCAAAGTGAAGATTTTCAAAAGGATTATGAGAAACAAAAATCCATCGCATTATATCAGCGCCCATCTTTTCGGCAGCTTCATCAAACCAAATAACGTTTCCTTTGCTCTTATGCATATCTTCTCCTTTTTCATCTTTCACTAAGGCATAACCAAAAATTGTTTTTACGGGTGGTGAATTTTCTAAAACTGTTGCCATTGCCAAAATGGCATAAAACCAATTTCGAAATTGACCAGGAAAACATTCAACTGCAAAATCAAAAGGATACCACTCTTTCCAATAATCTTTATCTTTTAAATAATGTAAAGTAGAAAAAGGAACTATCCCTGCATCTAACCAAGGATTACCAACATCCGGAATACGGCTAACCTTATTCCCACATTTTTGACATTTAATTTTTACATAATCAACCCAAGGGCGGTGAGGAGAATGACCCTCAAATTTCTCATATCCTTCAACTGCCTTTTCTTTAAGTTCCTCTTTACCGCCAATCACATCAAAATAACCACATTCACATTCATAAATCGGTAAAGCTAATCCCCAATATCTTTTTTTGGAAATTAACCAATCTTCCATATTCTTTAACCAATCCAATTCCCTTTCTAAACCAAAAGAAGGTATCCATTGAACCTGTTTAGCTACTTCCATTATTTTATATCTTAATTCCTTCATTGAAATATACCATTCAGGAACTAAACGAAAAACCAACTCAACACCACAACGCCAACAGACTGGATAGCGATGAGAATATTTTTCAATTTTATATAATTTATCTTCTTTTCTCAATAACTCAAAAATAATTTCCTCACTCTCTTTAATACTTTTCTTAGATAAAACATCATAATCATCTAAAAAAACTCCTTCTTCATCTATAGGACAAATCACTTTCAAAGAAAATTCTTTTCCTAAAAGAAAATCTTCATGACCACAGCCTGGAGCAATATGAACAATGCCAGTCCCTTCTTCAGCACTAACACCTTCCCAAGGAATTACAATATGTTTAATTTCTTTTTGCACTGGCAAAAAACTTAGTGGACCTTCGTATTCCCAATTTAATATCTTTTTTCCAGGAATTTCTTCTATTATTTCGTATCTTCCTTCAATAATATTTAACCTCTCTTTTAGTAGATAGTAAAATCTTTCATTACTTTTTATTAAAACATATATAAGTTCTGGATGTACAGCACATGCAACATTGGCAGTTAATGTCCAAGGGGTAGTGGTCCACACCAAAAGATAATGTCTTTCTTTTCCTTTAATAGGAAATTGTAAATACACACCAGGATGAATCAATTCTTTATAACCCTCGGTAACAATCTCGTGTTGAGAAATTGCTGTTCCGCATCTTGGGCACCAAGGAACAACATCTTCTCCTTTATATATCCAACCGTTTTCGTGACATTTTTTTAAGAAATACCAAATTGTATAATTATTTTCATCCGACATAGTATAATAAGAATTCTCCCAATCCATCCATTGACCAAGTCTAATTGATTGTTGGGTCTGAATTTTAGAATATTTTAAAACTCTTTCTTTACACTTCTCAACAAATTTATCAATTCCAAATTTTTCAATATCTTTCTTTGACTTAAAACCAAGTTCTTTTTCTACTTCTACTTCAACCCAAAGTCCTTGACAATCAAATCCGTTTTGGAATCTCTGGTCAAAGCCTTTTTGAGCTTTATATCTTTGGACAATATCTTTATAAGTTCTTCCCCAAGCATGATGAACACCCATTGGATTATTGGCAGTAATCGGACCGTCAAGAAAGGAAAATTTCTTTTTCCCTTTATTTTTCTCCATTAATTGTTTAAGAAAATTATTTTCTTGCCAAAATTTTAAAATCTTATGTTCAATTTTTACAAAATCGGGAATCGATGGTACGGGCAAAAATTTTCTATCTTCCATTTATCTTCTTCCTGTATTTCTGTTATCTTTTCTAAAAGAATACCACTCAGTATTTTTGAATTTCCCTTTACCAACAATCGCGAATAATCCTTTTGCGGTACTTATGTAGATTATGCCATCGGGACCGATTTTGGGCGAAGATATAATCTCCCAGTCTTCTGCTTCATCATCGCCGGGAATTGGCGTTCGAAAGATTATATTATTGCTAATTAAATCAATACCATATAAAGTATCATATTCCTCGTCTTCCCATCTTGCTCGAAAATAGAGATAGTTCTCTTCAGAAATTGCCAAGGAAGATACTAAATCACAGGAGACGGAAACAATTGGTAGAAAATTACCATTTTTATCTCCTCTGAATAAACTACCATATTTAGTAATTAAGTAAAAAGTAGAATCATCAAAAACTATGCCAGAAGAAAGTATTGGTTCTCCTAAATTTCGTGACCATAATGTCTCACCACGAATATCAATACAAATAACTCTATTATCTTCTAAACTAAAAAGAATCTCTTTGCTATTAATAAAAAAGGGTGAATTAATCACTGATGAATTAAAATAAAAATTAAATCTTAATATACCATAGGGATCAAAAGAGAAAACTGCGTTATCTTTTTCGCTACCCAAATAGATATTTCCCTCTTCATCAACAGTTGGTGAATTATTACCCCCACCCTGCCTTTTTGTCCAGAGAAGTTCACCAGTATTACTAAAAGCAAAAATACTGTCTTCACTTTGTAAATAGATCTCGTTAGACTTTCCTAAAGCAGGTGAAGCATAAAAACTATTATATAACTCCCTTTCCCACCGAAGATTTCCTTCTTTAGTTAAAGATAGAAATTTACCCTCTTCAGTAACAAAATAAATATATTTATAATCATCCATCAAAAGCGAAGAAATTACCTTTTCTTCTTCTAGAGGAGAAAAACGCCATTTCTCTTCGCCATTAAACTTAACTGCATGTAAATGACCAAATTCGCAAGCCACATAAATCATACTATCTTGTTCATCAATAATTGGTGTTGAATAAAATGCTGCTGTATCACCATCATCATCACAAACAAAAATCCAAAAGATTTCACCAATTTCTAAAGGAGCGATAGCAATTTTGCCTATTTTTATCCATTCACTTTCTTTACCTTCAATATCCTTAATTTTTACATTTATATCAAATTGACCCGCATGCTGATAAGTATGAGTATCAGTATATACTGATTCACTAAAAACATAAGGAGACCATTCTGATTGAGTATTATCGCCAAAATCAAATTTAAAACTTACCTCTTTTTCTTCCGGATCTTTGGCTTTTATTTTAAAATAAACTGTCACATTTACTTTACCCGTTGATGGGAAATTTGCTTCTATTAACTCCGGTGGTCGATTTCTTTTACAGAAAAGCCCTCCAAACAAAATTATCAAAAGAAGAAGTTTCAATATCAAATTTTTCATAGTTTATGATTATAATAAAAATTTCTTAAAAGTCAAGAAAACTAAATAAATTGAATATTTAAAGGAAATTTTTCTTCTATCTTTTTTTTAAAATATTTTAAAAGTTCTTCTTTTTCATATAATAACCATTCCTGCCATTCTCTATCATATTTTTTTAACACTTCTTTAAATTTTTTATAAGTTGCTTTTTGCTGAAGATTATTATTGATCTCCTCCTTTATTTTTTTATCTTTAATTGAATTAATAAAATTTTTTACAATAAAAAAAGTCTCTTTCCCACTAAAAGCCTTAATTTTATAAAAACGAGCGGGAAAACTTTTTTGTAATCTTTCAAAATCTTTTTTAGTAATTTCAAAAGCAGGAATTATTTCTCCATTTTCTAAATCTAAAAAGTAATCAATTTCTGGCAATCTTTTTTGCAAGACAAAAAGCAAATCTCTTTTACTAATCTTAATTTCTTTTTTATCCATATAATATAATTATACTATTCATCTTCTTGTTGACAATAGAAAAAATTTTTTTAAAATAATTAAAAATGCCAGGGTAGCTCAGAGGTAGAGCTCCGGACTGAAAATCCGGGAGTCCGCGGTTCGATTCCGCGCCCTGGCAGATCAAAAATAATTAGGAGTAAAAATGGCAAAGAAAAAAAGTCTCTCAGTATTAAAAAGAATAAGACAAAATAGAAAAAGATATTTAAGAAATAAAGTAAGAAAAGAAAAATTAAAAAATGCTATTAAAGAACTTAAAAAAATAACTAATAAAGAAGAAGCATTAAAATTATTTCCCAAAGTTCAATCAATTATTGATAAAGCAGCAAAAGTAGGAATTATTCATAAAAATAAGGCTGCCCGAATAAAAAGCAAACTTGCTGCCTATATTAGTTCTCTCACCTAAATTTTATCAATGAAAATTCTTCATATTACCACTGCCTTTGCCCGTAGTGAAAAAGATATTATTACTCCTTGGCTTATCGAAACATTAAAAAAATTGAATGAAAAAAATATCCATTGCGAAGTTTTCACATCCAGTTATCTTGGTTTAAAAAATCAGAAAATCTTTAATATCCCTGTTTATCGGTTTAGATATTTTTTTAAAAAATACGAAAAATTAACTCACGAAGAAAATGTTCCAGATAGATTAAAAAAAGGATGGTTCTATAAATTTCTTTTAGTTTTTTATCTTTTCTTTGGCATCTTAAATTTAATCATTTTATTAAGAAAGAAAAATTATGATATTATTCATACCCACTGGCCTCTTCCCCACTTCTTCTTTGCTTATATTTCTCAATTTTTTACTTTTAAAAAGCCTAAATTGATAAGTAGTTTTTACGGAGTAGAATTTAAATTTCTAAAATCAAAATTTATTAAAGGTTTAATAAAATTTATCATTAAAAAAAGTGATAAAATTACGGCTATTTCTAACTATACTGCTAATGAAATAAAAAAATATTATGAAAGAGAAATAAAAATTATTCCTTTTAGTGCTGCTGTAAAAGTTTTAGAAAATAGTGAAGAAGAAAAAAAAGAAGATAAAAAGATTATTTTATTTGTTGGCCGTTTAGTTAAAAGAAAAGGAGTTAATTATCTAATTTGGGCATTAAAAGAAGTATTAAAAGAGATAGCGGTAAAACTTATTATTATTGGTGACGGAAGTGAAAGAAAGAATTTAGAAAATTTGGCAAAGGAATTAGAACTTAATGATTATATTGAATTTAAAGGTTTTGTGAGTGATAAAGAATTGGCTTTTTATTATAAAAATTGCGACTTGTTTGTCTTACCAGCGATCATTGATGAAAGAGGCGATACGGAAGGACTCGGAGTTGTTCTATTAGAAGCAATGGTATATAAGAAACCGGTTATTGCTTCGGCAGTTGGTGGAATTTTGGATATTGTAAAAGATTATGAAAATGGAATATTAGTTCCTGAAAAAGACCCCAAAATATTGGCCAAAAAAATATTAGAGGTTCTAAAAGATCAAGAATTAGCAAAAAAATTAGGAGAAAATGGTTATAAGTTTGTAAAAGAAAATTTTTCCTGGGAAAAAATTATTAACGATTTAAAAAATCTTTATAAGGAAACCTTAAAATTATAACGATATCTATTCTTCTATCCAATTCCTATTTAGTTAAAAAATATTTTTTTAGTTATTAGCAATTTAAAAATTGACAAATTTATGAATTTTAAATAAAATAGAAAATGAAAATTTTACACTTAATATACGATGATTTAAATAATCCCTGGTGCGGTGGCGGAGGAGCAATAAGAACCTACGAAATTTACAGAAGATTTCCTAAAAATATTTCTATTACGGTAATTACCGGTGCCTATCCCAATTGTAAAAGAATAGAAAAAAAAGATAATATAAATTATATAAGAATCGGCTTCTCCCCTAATTATTTTTTATCTCGTTTAAGTTACTCGCTTTTCGCACCCTATTATATAAAAAAAATCCCTCACGACCTCTTAGTCGAAGATTTTTCCAGTCATTCACCCATTTTTTCTTTTTTCTATACTAAAAAACCAGTTATTGGACTTTTTCAAAATATATTTTTTAAATACGAAATGAAAAATAAGAATTTTTTAAAGAAATTACAAGGTTTACTTTCTTATATTTTTGAACATATTGCTATCAAAAATTTCAAATATATTATTGCTGTCTCAGAAACAATTAAAAAAGAAATTTTTCAAATTAATAAAAAAACAAATATCGTTATAATTACCTATGGCATAGAAGAAATTCTTTTCTCTTCTGCTCCTCAAGAAGAAAATTATATTCTTTTTATTGGTAGATATGATATTGAACAAAAAGGAATTGATACGCTCATTTATGCTTATAAAAATTTGGCTTTAAATTTAAAAGATGAATTACCAGATTTATATATTGTAGGTAAAGGAAAAGATGAAAACCGAATTAAAAAACTAATAGTTTCTTTAAATTTAGAAAACAAAGTTAAATTATTGCCCCCGGTCTACGGAGAAGAGAAGAAAAGGGTCATAGAAAATTCCTTATTTGTTTGTATGCCCTCTCGCTTTGAATCTTTTGGAATGGTTGCTTGTGAAGTTCAAGCATGTGGTAAACCATTAATTGCTTCTAATATCGAACCTCTTAACTTTTTAGTAATTGAGAATCAAACCGGTATTTTGGTTGAAAAAGATAATCCAGCCCAACTAACTGAAGCAATGTTAAAATTAATTAAAAATAAAAATCTTAGAAATTTTTTGGGAAATAATGGGAAAAAATGGGCAAAACAGTTTGATTGGAATATCCTTGCCAAAAAACAATTAGATTACTATTTGTTTATAACCTCTCTTACCAAATAAATATAATCTGAATATTATTACTAAAGATTATTTATTTTTCTTCGATTACTAAGAACTGGTTTGCCTCAACATTTTTTAGATTATTTTCTTTTCCGGCCAAAAAACGATAACTCAAATTTACTCTCTTTTTCTTTCCTAAACCAAAATGTAAAATCGTTGATGATTGAGAGGTTGTTCCTTTACCGCAATTAACTTCTCTTAATAAAATTTTTTTATTAATCTTTATGCTAACTCGAGCACCAATTCCATTCTTATTAGATTTATTACCAATCATTTTTATCTTTAAATAATTATTACCATTCTTTGTGTCATTTCTAAAAAATTTAACTCCCGAACCACTACCGACAATCAAATCTAAATCACCATCATTATCAAAATCACTAAAAGCACATCCCCAACCATTAAATACTCTCGTACCACTAAGATAGGTTATATCTCTAAATTTTCCTTTATCATTTAAATATAAAAAGGAGCGACGATTTTCATAAACAGAAGTAATATATAAATCTAAATCACCATCATTATCAAAATCACCAAAAAGGGGATCAGAATGGGTTTCTTCATATTTTATTCCTCTTTTCTTTCTCCCGTCAAAAAATCTGCTCCCTTTATTTTCATATAACATTGTTCGATTAGAAAATTGGATATATCGAGGGTGGGCAAGATTTGCGGTTATTAAATCTAAATCACCATCATTGTCAAAATCTGCCCATTCCGAACCAATTGTATGTCCATAATAACCTTCCCTCTCTTCACCAGCAATTCCCAAATAGTGGGCTTTATTTTCAAAAGTTAAATCTTTATTATTATGCCACAAAAAATTTTCACAAAGCCGATAATTGGAGACATAAATATCTAAATAACCATCATTATTATAATCACCAAAATTTACTCCTCTTCCGGCTTTATTTTCAACGCTTCTTATTCCTGCTTTTTCAGAAATATCTTCGAATCGCCAATTACCAAGATTTTTATATAAAAAATCGGGTAAATATTTTTGCTCTTCCCAAATTTCATAATTAGCAACATAAATATCTAAAAATCCGTCGTTATCAATGTCTCCAATCCCTAATCCTTCGCTTGGATAATCATCATAAATCTTTGCTATCTCACTCATATCGGTAAAAGTTCCATCACCATTATTTTTAAATATTTTCTCACCTTTCTTCTCATTAGAAATACAAACAATATCTAAATAACCATCATTATCTAAATCAGCAAACAAACCACCATTATTATTACCATAAATTTTTGCTTTCTCTGTCACCTCAATAAATCTTTTACCATTATCATTTTTAAATAGTTTATTACCATTTAATAGTAAATCCTCATAACCATCATTATCGTAATCACCAAAAGCAACTCTTCCGGCTTTTTCATTTGCTAAACCTACCTCTTTCGTTAGGTCAGTAAATATTGGACCTTTATATTTAAAAATTTTTCTTAAATAAGAAATTAAATCAATTGTATCACCAAGAATTCTTTTTAAAGAACTTTCCGCCTTTTGGGAATAGAAATTATTGACATCGCCTAAAATTAAAGCATTACCATAATCAAAAATTGCTTCTTTTATTTTGCCTCTCTTTTCTTTTATTAACCCCGAAAACCAGTAATAAGGTGCTTCGGTGGCATCATTATCTAAATCAAATTTTATCTTTAATGCCTTTTTAATATAATTATTTGCCTTTTTATAATTTTTTAAATAGAAATAAGCGCGGGCAATATTAAAACAAGCATCGGGATAAAGTTTCGGATAGATAAGTTCCCATTGTTCAATGGGTAAATTCTTGGGCTTTTTGAAACTTTTGATTAATTTTAAAGATTTTAAAGAGTAGTTTAGTGCCTTAGTAAATAAAGTTTCGCATCTTAAATATAAAGAAGCAACTAAGTTTAATGCCCGAACATCTGTTGTCATCTCTTTTACCATCTTTTCGCAATAAAAAATTAAACTATCTAAATTCTTTAAATTATATAAAGAAGATAATAAAAATTGATAGGCATTAAAACGCCATTCAGTTTTCTTAAATCTCGAGAGAAATCTTTTTAAGTATTCTATCTTTAAAGTATCATTATACCATAAAGGATATAAACTATCATAAAAGATATTACCAATAATTTCATAACCAATTTTGCTTTCTGGGTAATTCTTTAAAATCAAATCACTTATCTTTTTCAAATATATAGTATCAGAAAAAGAACTCAAAAGATAAGCGAAAGAAAGATTTTTTTCTGTAGGGTTTAATAGTAGGCTATCTAAATAAATTCTTATCTTAATTCTAATGTCCTTCAATTTACTACTATCCTTTTCCACAGTTTTAAAAGAGGAATAGTAATAATAATAGATAAGACTGTCAAAAGAAGGAAAAATATTCTTTGCTTCTTGAAATATTTCTTTGGCTTTCTCATAATCTTTTTTTAATAGATAACTTTTTCCTAAATATAAAAAGGCAAAGGAATCTCTTGGATTTTTAAATAGATGTTCATTAAGATAAGATATACTAGAATCAAATTGATGGGTTTTAAGAAAATAAAAAATCTTTCCATATTTTTTCTCAAAAGAAAATAAAGGAAGAGAAAATAAAAGTAAAATTTTAATTAATCTCATTTTGAAATAATAATTAATTTTTTTTACAAATCAATAAATTTAAAACTTGCTTTACTAACTAATTTCAATATAATTTTTCGGTGATAAAGAAAAGTTATCTTTTTGCTATTTTATCAGTTCTTTTTTGGTCAACGGTGGCAACTGCTTTTAAGATTTCTTTAAGATATCTAAATTATTATCAACTTTTATTTATTTCTTCTTTAACCGCCCTTATTGTCCAATTTTTCTTATTATTATTTCAAAAAAGTCTTACCCTCATCAAACAAGGTTTTTTAAACTCTATACTTTTTGGTTTTCTTAATCCCTTTTTATATTATTTAATTTTATTTAAAGCCTATTCCCTTTTACCTGCTCAACTTGCTCAACCACTAAATTTCACTTGGCCTATTGTTTTAACTTTTTTCTCAATAATATTTTTAAAGGAAAAGGTTAGATTATTAAATTTTCTGGCTTTAATCATCAGTTTTTTTGGTGTGTTAATAATCAGTTCTTATGGTAGGTTTTTTAATTTCCAAAATATTAATCTTTTGGGAATAATTTTGGCATTATCATCTTCTTTTGTCTGGGCATTATATTGGATATTAAATCTCAATGATAAAAGAAAAGAAGAAGTAAAACTTTTTGCCAATTTTTTCTTTGGTGTTCTCTTTTCCATAATTTTTCTTTTAATAACCAACAAATTTGCCTTTCCTAAATTTAATTATCTCTTTGGTGGCCTTTACGTTGGTATTTTTGAAATGGGAATAACTTTTTTCTTCTTTTTAAAAGCACTAAGATTGGCGGAAAATAAGGCGAAAATAAATAATCTTATCTATCTTACTCCCTTTTTATCTTTAGTTTTTATCAATTTTGTTCTAAAAGAGCAAGTTTATTTTACAACAATTATCGGTTTGTCTTTAATTATCTTTGGTATTTTTCTCCAAACTAAGCGTTAATGCCTTTTTAATTCTTTTTATTGTTAATTCTTTCCCCATTACCTTTAAAACATCAAAAATTGGGGGACCAACTAATTTACCAGTTAATGCCACTCTTAATGGATGGATATATTCTGCTGGTTTTTTATTTTTATCTTTTGCCAATTCTCGCAAAGTCTTTTCGGTTGTTTCTTTATCAAAAATTGAAAGTTTTTCATAAACTGATAAAAGTTCCTTTAAATTTTCTTTTCCTTTTTCGTCAAGATATTTGTCAACTGCCTCTTTATCATAATCTATCGCTTCTTTCAAATAGATTCCCATATTTAAAGATAGTTCACAAAGATTTCGACTTCGTTCTTTATTTAATTGAATAATCTCTAAAAGCCTTTCCTCTTTTTCTTCCTTATAAGAAATATTTTTCTCTTCCAAAAATTCCTTTACGCCTTCTAATAATCGCTTATTATCACTTCTTTTTATATATTCGCTATTCATCCATTCCAATTTTTGAAAATCAAAGATAGCGTTGGCTTTTTTCACCTTTTCTAAACGGAAAAGTTTTATTGCCTCTTCTAAACTGAATATTTCTAAATCACCCCCTGGTGACCAACCTAAAAGTGCCAAATAATTTACCAATGCTTCGGGCAAAATTCCCATTTTTTTATATTCCATTATTGATACCGCACCATGCCTTTTTGAAAGTTTCTTACCATCTTTTCCTAAAATTAAGGGCAAATGGGCAAAAAAGGGTATTTTAAAATTTAATGCTTCATATAAAAGAATCTGTTTGAAAGTATTAGAGATATGTTCTACTGCTCTAATTACATGGCTAATTTCCATTAAGGCATCATCGATAACGCAGGCAAAATTATAGGTTGGTGTTCCATCCGCTCTTAATATAATAAAATCTTCAATATCCCTTCCACTCCTTTCAATTCTTCCGTGAATAATATCGTTAAACACCACATTTCTTTCCTGTGGGACAAGAAATCTTATTGTCTTTGGCACTCCTTCTCTTTCCAGTCTTTCCTTTTCTTCTTTATTAAGAGATAAACAATGTCTATCATACTGCCAACTCCTTCTTTCTTGTAAGGCCTTTTCTCTTTCTTTTTTTAGTCTCTCTTCACTACAATAACAATAATAAGCCTTACCTTCTTTTATTAACTTCTCAGCATATTCACGATAAATAGGAAACCTCTGAGATTGGAAATAAGGTCCCTCATCCCAATATAAAGAAAGCCACCTAAACCCTTCCATAATTGCTTCCACTGATTCCTTAGTTGAACGAGTCGGATCAGTATCTTCGATTCTTAATATAAATTTACCATTATGTTGCCGAGCAAAAAGAAAATTATATAAAGCACTTCTTGCTAAACCAATATGAATAGAACCGGTCGGCGAAGGAGCAATCCTTACTCTGACCATTATTACTTTTTAACTTTCTCTTATTCTTTTGGCAATATCTTCTAAATCTTTTTCTTCTAAATCAGTTTTTATTCTTACTTGTAAAAAATGGTGTAAATCTAAGATTTTATCAAAGATATTATCTTTATCTCTTATTTTTGGTATCAAATGGCAATGTAAATGGGGAATTCTTGTTCCTCTGATAAGAAGGGATACATATTCTGGTCTAAAAGCCGACATTAGTTTTTTACTAACAAGATAAACTGCTCGATAAAAAGGACCAGCATCCTCTGGTTCTAAATCAGTATGAAAAAGAATATGCTTTTTAGGAATCACTAAGGTATGACCAATTGTTACTGGATAGATATCTAAAAAGGCAATATTTTTCTCATCTTCATAAACAATGTAGGCTTTCGCTTTTTTAGAAGCAATTTGACAAAAAACACATTCTGCCATTAGTCTATCCTTTGAAAACCAACGATATCATTAATACTTCCCCTTCTTCTCTCTTTTGGTGCAAAGACTGCTTCCACTTCCATTCCAATTTCGATATCTTCTATTTTATTTAAAAGTTTGTGGACAAAACCGGTATCAGTGCCGTTCATCTTTATTACACCAACAATAATTGGATTTTCTAACCTATTACCATTGGTATCAATATGGGTAAAGGTGTAGGAAAGTAAGATTCCTTTATTTTCAATCTCTTTTAAATCTTCTTCTTTTAACTCTCTAAAGCAAAATTCGCAATAAAGTTTTGGTGGCAAAAAGACAAAATCACAATCCGGGCAGTAATTTGCTAAAAATTTACCCTCTTTTAAACCTAAAAGAAATCGCTCGCCAGCAATTCCCGCAGTATATAAACTTTCTACTGGCAACTGCCCAAAAAAATGGATTATCTCTTTCTTTCTGTTCTCTTTTTGTTCCATTTTTCCTCCTCTTAATTCTTAATCCTTAATAAGGTCTGAAATATTTTATATCGGTTATTTTTCCTTCTCTTTCTTTTTCCTCTTTCCAAACTGCTTTTACTCTCATTCCCACTTTCACATCTTTTGGGTCCACTTCTGATATTAAATGTAAAATTCCATAACCCGGTGAAGCACCATCAATCTCAATAACTGCTGGAATTTGGGGTTTTTCCAATCTTTTCATATCCCAACTAATATAAGAGATAGAAAAGGTATTTATCTTTCCCGTATCTTTTAATTCAACAAAATCTTCTACTAAAACAAAACACCATTCGCAGAAAATTCTTGGCGGTACCATTATCCTTTCACATTTTGGACATTTTACTCCTAATATTTTTCCTTCTTTTAATCCTTCTAAATATCTACCAATTGCTTTTCCGCAATCCCAAGCATAAAAGCAATTTCCAATCCAAGTTTCGTAGCAAAAATTTTTCTTTTTAAAATCTTCATCTCTTAAAGGTGTGGCAAAAAAGTTTTTCATTTATACCTCCTTAAACTTCTAATATTACAACGGTTCCGACTTGCATTAAATCTCCCCAGGCTTGGGCTAAACCTCTTTTTGCTTTTTTAGCAATCTGCCTTTTGCCGGCTTCACCTCTTAATTGCCAAAAGATTTCAATAACTTTCATTAAACCAGCAGCTGAAATTGGATTACCAACTCCCAATAAACCACCCGAAGGACAAACCGGTAATTCACCATCTCTTTGCGTCTTTCCATCAACAAGTAATTGGGGCGCTTCTCCTCTATCACATAATAATAACCCTTCTAAATGGTGAAGTTCTTTATAATCAAAGGGATCATAAGGCTCAACAACATCTATCTCCCTTCTTGGATTTCTTATTCCTGCCATTTTATATGCCATTCTTGCTGCCTCTTCTACATATCTTGGATAACATAAATCTCTATTTGTCCAATAGGCAGTATCTAAACACCAACCAACACCGCTAACCCAAACAGGTTTATCAGTAAATCTTCTTGCCAAATATTCATTGGTCATCACAATTGCACAAGCACCATCTGATACTGGTGAGACATCTAATCTCTGAACTGGATAACATAAAACTTCACTTTTTAAAACATCTTCAACAGTTATCTCTTGGGCAATTTGGGCGGCGGGATGGTCTAAGGCATTCTTCTTATTCTTTACTGCTACCAGAGCAATCTCTTCTTTTTTAATTCCGTAAGTCTGCATATATCTCTGCATCTCTAAGGCAAATATCCAAAGTAAATTTGGTCCTAAAGGTCTTTCAGTAGTATGGTCAAAGATTGTTAAAAAGGCACCTTGCGGATGGGGTTGATAAGAGGACATCTTCTCTTCACAAACAACCAAACAGGTATCAAATATTCCACTCGCAATATAATACCAACCAACCGCTACCGAAAAAACACCTGTGCCACCACCAACATAACATCTTAAATAGGGCTTACCAAAAGCACCCGCACCACAAGAAAGATATTCACCTTTCATATGAACACCATCAAAAGTATCAGGCGCACTTCCTAACACAACCGCATCAATATCCTTCAATTTAGCACCACAAGAATCTAATGCTGCTTTTGCTGCATAATAGGCTAATTCTTTACCCGTCTCTTTTGCCCTTCTTACAAACTTAGTCATTCCGGCACCAACAATTGCTACTCTTCTTCCCATAATTCTCCTCCTTTATTCTCTACTTAAAACTAATACACAACTATTTTCTGTTGGTATTCCTCGCCAAGATTGGACAACTGCTTTTCTTGGTAAATCATTATTTATTCTTACTTGAAAACTTCCGGCTTCACCACGCAATTGTAAGACCGCCATAATTAATCTCATTAAACCTGTTCCTTCATAAATATAACCCATGCCTAAACTACCACCTGATGGATTAATTATTGTCTCATTTAGATTTAAAGCAATGGCATGTTGAAGTTCTTTATAAGAATAGGTATCATCAATCTCACAAAAATCAATCTCCCTATTAGGATTATTAATTCCTGCCATTTCGTATGCCCTTTTACCTGCCTCCTCAGTGGCTCGGGGAAAATCCCAAGACCTCACTTCTAAATTTGGTGAACCTTGGATAAAAGAGAATCCATCAATATAGATTGGCTTCTTTTTTAAATCTTTTGCCACTTCTTCACTTGCTAAAACAACCACACAGGCACCATCAGCATAAGAACTTATCTCTAACTCATTTAATGGATAAGAAATTGGAAAAGAGTTTAAAACATCTTCGATCGTTAAATTGGCACCATAACAGGCATAGGGATTTTTTAAAGCATTCTTCTTATTCTTCACAACTACTTCCGCACAATCTTCTTTCGTAAATAAATGGTTATATAAAAAAGAGTTGTATTCTAAACCGGCAATAAATATTGGATTGACATTTAAAGGTCTTATATAAATGGGATCTAAAGCACACATATGAACACCATCAGGAGTTAAGATATTAGAGGATTTGGCATGAGCCTCAATAACCGCAATCTTAAACTCACCGGTTAAAATTTGTAAGATACCAGCACAAACTCCAAAAAGTCCATCAGAAGGAATTGTGTGCACCTGCTTCAAAGCACCACCTAATTGGTCTGGTACGTACTCATCAAAGATACTTGTGCCTTCAATATAGTCTTCGGAGCAGCAGATAAAGGTATCCACATCTTTTCTTGGGTTTATTCCGCAGTCATTATAAGCCTTATTGGCTACTTCAAACATCATTTCTTTATAAGAGACTTCTGGCGATAAGGCTTTTAATGGTGTCATACCAACACCAACAATACAAACTCGTCTTCTCATTATTTTCCTCCAATTTTAAACTTAAATTATAATTCTTTTTTAAAATTTGTCAATTTCTTTTATTACCGAATATCTACTAATCTACCAAAATTTTCTAAAATAAAAGAATTGATTTAGTAGGTCCGCTCTTACCTAAAACAATATCCAATTGAAATACCACCCACCGGAAAAAGTTCATAGTAATATTTAATATCTTCTTTTCGAGGACCAGGATCAATTACTTTACTTTTGTCAATATCAAGCCACGGAGTAAATCCTATGCGGAGCACCAAACCACCATCTTTAGGTTGATACCTATAACCTAAGAATCCGGTCAGAACAATTTCCCTACTCCGTTCGCCTCCAAAGAGCGAGGCGCCTTCTAAATAAACCGGACCTAGACCAACTTCTAAATGATGGGATTTTTTTGCTTGGGTAATAACATTTATAGAAGTGGGCACAGAATAACCGAAAATTGCCCAACCAAAACCTATCCTAAAAGTAAAATTTGGATGAAATCTATAATCGCCATTCAAAGAGAATAAACCAACACTTTGTCCTACGATTTCAATATAAATTGTATTTGATTTATATTTTTCATTTAGAATTTGCGAAGATATAAGATTGGCAAAAAGAATAAGAAGCATAATCACCACTTTTTTATAAGGAGCCCTACCCGAAAAAACTTTTCTTCGCTAAAGAGAACCAAAATTTTGAACGTCAACTCTGTTATTTTCTCCTCTTCTAATTGTCCAGTTGGTTTCATATTTATTACCTTTCTTTAACGCTTTATGTTTAATTTTAACTATTTTTTATTTTATGTCAAGAAAGTTAGACCTTCACACGCAAGTTTATGACCTTGAGCGCAAGATATGACCTTGAGCAGTTTCATTGTTTATCTAATTTGTATTCCTTTATAATATCCTCTGGTAGTTTGAAGCCTGCTTTGTATAACTTTATAAACTGTAAGCGTTTTAATTCATTAAAACAACCATTCTATAAAGCCTCCTCTACTACTTGCTATTTCTGATAATATTTTTTTATTTTTTCAATCAAATTATTGGCCAATTTTTTATAGGGAGTATCTTTTTGTGTCTCAAAAAATGAAATTAAAAGTCTCAAAGTAGTTCCTTCCTGAAAGATTACTTTTATAATCCCCTCTTCCCATAACTTATCATTCTTTACAAATTTTCTCCAACTTTTTAATTCTAATTCTTTGATTTCTTCAAAACTTTTTTCAGGGT
>CALHQW010000006.1 GCA_938040315.1 uncultured bacterium | reverse complement strand
AAATTTTTTCTCCTTAAAAATTTTTGGCATGGGATGCCAAATTTTTTTTGTCTTATTGATTTATTTTTATTTGTTTTATCTTTTTGACTTTTCAAGAAATTTTATTATTTTTATTATATGGCGCATGCTTATATTCCGGGGTTAAAAGTAACCGAGTTTACTTTAATTAGAAAGGAAAGAAGACTTCCTTTAGCCGGTGAGATTTTGGTTAAAATTGGTGACGAAGTGAAAGGTGAAGATATTGTGGCAAAAACCTATCTTCCCGGAAATGTCCAAACCGTTAATGTTGCTGGACTATTAAACATTCCACCAGAAGATATAAAAGAGGTAATGGTAAAAAAAGAAGGTGATGAAGTAGAAAAAGATGAGGTGATTGCTTTTACTAAAAGTTTCTTTGGGCTTTTTAAATCTTATGTAAAAAGTCCGGTTAAAGGAAAGATTGAAAGTATTTCGGAAATTACTGGTCAAGTAATTATCCGCGAACCGCCACAACCAGTTCAAGTTAGTGCCTATATTGACGGAATAGTAAAAGAGATTATTCAAAATGAAGGAGTAGTAATTGAAAGTTATGCCAGTTTAGTTCAAGGGATTTTTGGGATTGGTGGTGAGAGAAGAGGAGTTTTAAAATTAGTCGCTTCTAATCCTGATGATATTTTAACCGAAAAGGATATTAATGAAGATTGTGAGGGAAAGATTTTGATTGGTGGTTCTTTGGTTACTTTGGAAGCCTTAAAAAAGGCAAAAGAGATAGGTGTAAAAGGAATTGTTGTTGGTGGTATTGAAGATGAGACAATAAAAAATTTTCTTGGTTATGATATTGGTGTTGCTATCACGGGTCAAGAGAATTGTAATTTAACTTTGATAATCACTGAGGGTTTTGGTCAAATGAAAATGGCTGATAGAACCTTTTCTTTATTAAAATCCTTAGAAGGGAAAATTGCTTCCATAAATGGTGCCACCCAAATTAGAGCTGGTGTTATTAGGCCAGAAGTAATTGTTACCCAAAAAGCAGACATCAATAAAATGCAAGAAAATCCTTTTAAATATTCTCAAGGCTTAGAAATTGGCACACTGGTAAGAATTATAAGAGAGCCTTATTTTGGTAAGATTGGCAAGGTAGTCTCTTTGCCTATTGAATTACAAAAAATTGAAACTGAATCTTATGTAAGGGTGGTGGAGATAGAATTAGAAGATAAAAAGAGAGTGATAGTACCAAGGGCAAATGTGGAAATTATTGAAGTTTAATCTCTTGTTAATATTATTAAATTTTCTTTTTGCTTTTAATTTTTTAAATAATGGTATCAGTGTAGAAGAGATTTCCTTAGGCTCCCTTTCTCATAATCCTGCTAAATATGCTGATTATAAAGATTTCTTAATGGAAATAGATTATAGTTCTTATCCCCTATCCACCTCCCAAATTTTTCTTCTCCTTTTAAGAGGAACAGATTTAATCAATTACGGTTTAGAAATAGTAAATTTCAAATACGGCGAAATTGAAAGAAGAGGAAAATATCCTTCAGACTTTTGGGGTTATTATTCTCCCGAAGATTTTGTCATCTCTTTTTTCACAAGTAAAAAAATCCAAAA
This sequence comes from uncultured bacterium, assembly GCA_938040315.1. Taxonomy (GTDB): domain Bacteria; phylum Hydrothermota; class Tepidihabitantia; order Tepidihabitantales; family DTDR01; genus DTDR01. The sequence goes on along the minus strand of CALHQW010000006.1, from coordinate 65,113 downwards.
AAATTTTAATGCTGGTTTTTCTTTAAAATTTTATTATTCCACTTTATATATTTACTCTGACTATTCTTTTGGTTTTGATTTTGGAATAGACTATTTGCCCATTAAATATCTAACAACCTCTTTAAGTTTCACCAATCTCTCTTTACCATTACATTATATCTCTCAAAATTTCTATCCACCAAACAATTTAAACCTAACTTTAAAAATCTCACCAATAAGTTTTTTAAAAAATTATTTAGAATTAAGTAAGAATTTAAGAGAAAAAGAGAGTTATTTAAAATTAGGCTTAGAATTGAAACCCCATATTTTAGTTGATTTAAAAACTGGTTATAATTTTTATAATAGTAGTTTTAAGGTCGGTTTTTCAATAAAACTTTTAAAAGAAAATATTCTCAAAATCTCTTATGCCTACCAAATTTTTAAATCGCTACCTTCCTCTCATCATTTAGGCATTAGTTTCGGAAAGATAAGATGAAAGAATATTTAGATTTTGAGAAACCAATTGTAAAATTAATCGAAAAGATTGAAGAAGCAAAGAAAAAGGGTAATGAAGATAAATTAAAAAGATTGGAAAATGCTTTAATAAAAGTCAAGAAAAAAATTTTTGAAAAAATTACTCCTTGGCAAAGGGTTTTATTAGCAAGACATCCGCAAAGACCTTATACTTTAGATTATATTGAAAGAATTACTGATGATTTTATTGAACTTCATGGTGATAGAAGATTTGGTGATGATTTAGCAATTATTGGTGGCATAGGAAAGATTGATGAATTTAGTTGTGTAATTGTTGGTCATCAAAAAGGAAGGGATACAAAAGAGAAGTTAAGAAGAAATTTTGGAATGCCTCATCCCGAAGGTTATCGGAAAGCCTTAAGAATAATGAAACTTGCTGAAAAATATAATTTACCAATAATTAGTTTTATTGATACTCCTGGTGCCTTTCCGGGAATTGGTGCTGAGGAGAGAGGGCAAGCCGAGGCAATTGCTGAGACTATTAAAGAAATGTCCCTTTTAACTGTTCCGATTATTGTAGTAATAATTGGTGAAGGTGGTTCAGGAGGTGCCTTAGCAATTGCGATTGGTAATCGGATTTTAATGATGGAGAATGCAATTTATTCAGTTATTTCACCAGAAGGGTGTGCCTCAATTTTATGGCGGGATGGCACAAAAGCCGAAAAGGCTGCGGAAATGCTTAAATTAACCGCTTTGGAATTATTAGAATTTGGTGTTATTGACGAAATTGTTAAAGAACCTCTCGGCGGTGCCCATCAAGATTGGGATGAATCGGCAAGAATTTTAAAAGAAGTAATTTTAAGAAATTTAAAGGAAGTAATAAAACTATCAAAAGAGGAAATTCTAAATGAGCGGATTGAAAAATTTAGAAGGATGGGTATATGAAAGTTGGCTATTGTGGAATTTTTGGCAGACCAAATGTCGGAAAATCCCTTTTATTAAACCAGTTATTAAATACTCCTTTATCTGCTGTCTCTAAGAGACCACAGACCACTCGACATAAAATTTTAGGTATTCTTTCTGAAAAAGATTACCAAATTATCTTTTTAGATACTCCGGGAGTTTTAAAACCAAAATATTTATTACAGGAATTTATGTTAAAAGAGATTAACGAAAGTTTAGAATCTTCCGATATTGCCCTTTTTGTCTGTGAACCCTTTGGTCCACCTGATGAATTAGAAAATGAAATAATTAAAAAAATAAAAGAGAAAGAAAAACCTTGTTTGATTGTAATAAATAAAATTGATTTGGTAAAAAAGGATTTGCTTTTACCATTAATTGACACTTATTACCAAATGGGATTTTCGGAAATTTATCCCATCTCCGCTTTAAAAAGGGTTGGTATTGAAGAACTAAAAGAAGGAATTGTCAAATATCTAAAAGAAGGCGACCCCTATTACGAAACTGATATTATTAGTGAAAAAAATGAAAGATTTTTTGTTAGTGAATTTATTAGAGAAGCAATTTTTACTCTTTATGGTGAAGAAGTTCCTTATTCTACAACAGTAGAAGTAGAAGAATTTAAAGAAAGAGAAAAAGGGAAAGATTATATAAGAGCAACAATTTATGTAGAAAAACCTTCTCAGAAAAAAATCATTATTGGCAAAGATGGTAAAGCCCTTAAAAAATTAGGTATTATGGCAAGAAAAAGAATTGAAGCCTTTTTCGGTAAAGAGGTTTATTTAGAACTCTGGATAAAAGTGAAAGAAAACTGGCGAAAGGATGCCCAATTTATTAAGAAAACTGTTTACGGATTTTAGAATTGGGATAAAAATCTAATATCATTTTGATAAAAGAGCCTTATATCATCAATTTGAAATTTTATCATTGCTAACCTTTCCACCCCTAAACCAAAGGCAAAACCCGTATAGATTTCTGGATCAATATTTACATTCTTTAACACTTGGGGATGGACCATTCCACAACCTAAAATCTCTAAAAAACCTTTATGGCGACAACGTTCACAACCTTTGCCTAAGCAGTTTAAACAAGAGATGGACACCTCCGCACTTGGTTCCGTGAAAGGAAAATAAGAAGGAGTAAATTTGATAATCACTTCTTTACCAAAAAAAATCCGACAAAATTCTTCCACTGTTGCTTTCAAGTCTAAAAAAGTAACATCCTTATCAATATAAAGTCCTTCAATTTGGTGAAAAACTGGCGAATGGGAAGCATCAAAATCATCAGGTCGAAAAACCCTACCCGGAGCAATAATTCTTATTGGTGGCTTTTCTTTTTCCATCACCCTTATTTGGACTGGTGAGGTATGACTTCTTAATAATCTACCATCGGGAAGATAAAAAGTTGAAAACATATCCCTTGCTGGGTGTAGAGGCGGAATATTTAAGGCAGTAAAATTGTGCCATTCGTCTTCAATTTCTGGACCTTGCTCTTCCTTAAACCCCATCCGCACAAAAATATCTATACATTCTTCCATCACTTGCGTTATTGGATGCTTATGTCCCAGAAAGAATTTTCTACCTGGTAAGGTATAATCAAAAGAAACTTCTATTTTCTCCTCTTTTAAATAAGCCCTTTTTTCTTCAATTCTTCTTTCTAAATATTCTTTAAAATCATTTGCCCTTTTTCCGATAATTTTTTTCTCTTCAATTGATAAATCTTTTATCTTTCTTAAAAAAGTTGTTAATTTACCTTTTCTTCCTAAATATTTAATTCGGAAATTTTCTAAATCCGTTAAATTATTTATTAAAGGAAACTCCTTTTCTGCTTCCTGAATAATTTTCTCTAATTCTTTAATCAACTTAACTTTTCTTTCACTAATTCAACAATTTTTTCAAATTCTTCAGGATGATTAATTGCCATTTCGGAGAGAGCTTTTCTATTAAGAGAGATATCAGCCAACTTTAAACCATGAATAAACTTAGAATAACTAATTCCATAAGGTCTTAAAGCCGCATTAAGTCGAAGAATCCATAATCTTCTAAAAACTCTTTTTTTACGCTTTCTTTCCCGATAAGATGAAAGCCAAGCCTTCATTACTTGTAATCGTGCGGTTTTATAAAGTCGATGTTTACCGCCCCAATAACCTTTTGCATATTTTAACCATTTTTTTCTTCTCTTTCTCGTAGAAGGTCCAGTTCTTACCCTTGGCATAATTTCACCTCCTAAACTCCTGGTATTAATCTTCTAATCCTTTTTTCGTCTTTTTTACTAAACTCTTTTTTTAATGCCAACCTTCTTTTTCTTTTGCTGGTTTTTTTTGCCAATAAATGAGATTTACCGGCTCGCCAATGTAAAATTTTTCCTTTACCAGTTACTTTAATTCTCTTTTTTAAACCGCTATGGGTTTTTAACTTCATCTTTTCTCTCCTCTTCCTTTTTAATAATTCTTTTGCTGGGCAAAAAGGTTAACTGAATAACATGCCCACTTTCACCTAAAAACTTTGGTTTTCCTTCTAAGTAACCAAATTCTTCAATATTCTTAATAAGTTTTTCCATTAAATTTACTCCTAATTCTTTATGAATTGATTCTCGTCCGCGCATCATTATTGTCACCCTTACTCTTTGACCAGTTTCTAAAAATTCTTTTATCTGATTCAATTTTGTTTGATAATCATGCTCATTTATTTTTGGTGAAAGCCTTATCTCTTTTAAAACAGAACTTTGCTGTTTCTTTTTTAATTCCTTTTCTTTTTGTTGCTGTTCATATTTAAATTTACCATAATCAACAATATAACAGACCGGCGGCGAAGCATTAGAAACGATTTCTACCAAATCTAAATTTTTTTCTCTTGCCAATTTTAAAGCCTCTTTTATTGGCATAATTCCCAAATTCCTTTTATTCTCATCAATTACCCTTACTTTTAAAGCCTTTATATTTTCGTTTACTCGCCAATTTTTATTGTTAATAGACTTACCTCCTTTTTTCAATATCTTCTTTTATCATTCTAATAACTCCTTCTAAATCCATTCTTCCCAAATCACCTTCTTTTCTCTTTCGAACACTAACCCAATTATTCTCCACTTCCTTTTTACCAATTATTATCATATAAGGAACCTTCATTCTTTCATGTTCAGCAATTTTATAATTAATTTTTTCTGAACGAAAATCCGTTTCTACTCTTATTTTTTCTTTCTTTATTTCTTCATAAATTTTTTGGGCATAAGGAATTTCTTTCTCAGTAATGGTCATCACTACTGCTTGAATTGGTGAAAGCCAAACCGGGAAAATACCGCCATAATATTCAATCAGTATTCCTAAAAATCTTTCTAAAGAGCCAAGAATTGTTCGGTGGATAATCACTGTTTCATGATGGTAACCATCTTTTCCCATATAGGTGACTCTAAATTGTTTAGGAAGATTAAAATCAAACTGAATTGTTGTTGCCTGTTCTTTTTTCATAAATCCTTGCAATTTTAAATCAATCTTTGGTCCATAAAAAGTTGCTTCGCCATAAGCCTCTTTATACGAAAGGTTTAGTCTTTTTAAAGCATTTATTAACGAACCTTCTGCCATCTCCCATTCTTTTTCACTTCCCATATATTTTTCTTTTTCTGACAAACTTCGCAAAGAAAGTTCAAAATCAAAATCTTTAAAGCCAAAATCTTTTAACATCTCCAAAGAAAAATCTAAGATGTTTATAATTTCCTCTTCCACCATTTCCGGAGTTACAAAAATATGAGCATCATCTTGGGTAAAACCTTTCACCCTTAAAGTTCCGTATAAAACTCCGCTTCTCTCTTGTCGATAAACAGTACCTAACTCACAAATTCTTAAAGGTAAATCTTTATAACTTCTAACTTTTGATTTATAAATTAAGATATGACCAGGACAATTCATTGGTTTTAATACATAATTTTCGTTCTCTTGAGGAATAAAATACATATTCTCTTTATAATATTTTGTGTGACCAGAAATCTGCCATAATTTTTCCCGACCAATATGAGGAGTATAAACAAGTTGATAGCCCCTTTCTAAATGTTTTTCAATCCAATATTCTTCAATAATTCTTCGTAAAATAGCTCCTTTTGGTAGCCAATAAACTAAACCACTACCAGCTTCTTCAAAAAAAGAAAAGAGTTCTAAAGATGCTCCCAATTTTCGATGATCCCGTTTTTTAGCCTCTTCTAAGAATTTCAGATGTTCTTCTAACTCTTCTTTTGTTGGGAAAGAAACACCGTATATTCTTGATAACATCGGATTTTTTTCATCACCTTTCCAATAGGCACCAGCAACACTTAAAAGTTTAAAAGCCTTAATCATTCCAGTTGTTGGCAAATGGGGACCTAAACAAAGGTCAATAAAATCACCCTGTTTATATACTGAAATTTTTTTATCCGGTATCTCATTCAGAATCTCTAATTTAAAATCCTCTCCCCTTTCCTTAAAATATTTAATCGCCTCTTCTCTATCCAAATATAAATGCTCAATAGGTAAATTTAGCTCAACAATTTCTTTCATTTTCGCTTCAATTAAAGAAAAATCTTCCTCGGAAAAAGGCGGAATTTTATAAAAATCATAATAAAAACCATCCTCCACTGCCGGACCAATTCCCAATTTTACTGAAGGAAATAGTAATTTTACTGCGTGGGCTAAGAGATGCGCCGAAGAATGCCAAAAGACACTCTTTCCTTCCTCACTATCAAAATATACTGGCTTGATTTTATCTTTCTCCTCTTCATTAATTTCTAAAGTTAAATCCACCAATTTTTCGTCAATCTTTCCTGCCACGATTCTTTCATCGTTAAATAAATTAAGAATTTTCACGTTATTATTATAATGATAAATTTTTAATTGTCAATAAAATAAAGAGTTATTTAAGAATTTCAACATTTATTTTTAAACTAACTGTATCCAAAAATAAAGTGTAATCCTTTCTCACATATTCCGGAATAAAAAATCTTTCTTTATCATCAAGATAAAATTTAGGAGTAATATTAATTGAATCATAAATAAAATATTTTATCTGTTTTTCAATTTCTTCATAAATTGGTAAATAGCAGGAAAGCTTTTGTGAGAAACGATTTAAATAGACATTGGCTTGATAACCAATCATCACACCTAATTCAATATCTTTTTGTGGTTCAAAGTTCTTTTCTTTTAATTCAATAAAAATTTTATTTATATCACTATCAGTAAGATTAGTGGCTCCTTGAAAAACTTCCCAAAAGATTTTTTTAAAAATGGGAAAGTTTATAGGATTAACTTGGGGGTAGATTTTTTCACAAAGATATTTAATAAAAAATAATGAATTGCGACTCCGGTCAATATCATCATGAGGATACCGATACCGATTTCTTAAAAGTTCTTGAACAACCGCTGGCTCACTCACTGTTAAATTCCTTATTCGGAAGATTTTCACAAAAGGTTTTAAAAGATTAACCAGTTTTTGAAATCTGATAAAATCAATTGTTATATAACGGTCAATATCAATATCAAAATTCTTTTTTATCGTTTTTATCAATAAATCTTCTCCGCCATAAAAATAACTATGAGTTATTTTATCTAAGTTATTAAAATCCTTTTTTGATTTTTCTTTAGTATAATTAGGAATACTCACTAACATATCTCGAGGGATATTTAAGATTTTAACTTTTCCATTATTAAAATCTATGTGAACAATATTAATAATATCACTTCTTGATTTCTTTTCTAAAATTAACTCTTCCTTTTCATTTGGTAACTTTTTTCCCCTTATTATTAAAGCATCTTTCGCAATTAAAAGAATATTTGTTTTACTTTCTAAATTAGAGGAATATTTTGGATATTCTATTAACAATATTTTTTTCTTTTTTTGATATAAAAGAAAAACTAATAAAATTAAAAAGAAAACTAATAAAAGGCTGAGAAATATCTTCTTTCTCACTTTAATTCTTTTTCTTCTTTAAAGTTAAATCATAAAGGGAAATGCCTTTTTCATGAGCAATCCATAACTTATTATTAACTACTTTTAAACAATAAATATTTTCGCTAATTAAACCATCCTCTTTTGTTAAAAATTGAAATAATTTTTTTCTGGTGTCAAATAAAAGAATTCGATTATTTATTTTTGCTATCAAAAAATTATCAAAATGGGCTAACTCTTCGATAGGTATTGATAAATCACTACCCGGGATAATTACTTTTTCCCATTTTTGATTTTGATATATTAAAAAACCGCCCCGAATTCCAAAATACCAGCCCTTTTTTATGGGCAAAAAAGAAAAAACACCAAATTTTGCTTCAGCCGGTTGATCAACTAAATCTAAAAATTTGTTATCTTTATAATCAAAGAGATAAATACCCTCTTGGGTTAAAATTATTAAAGTATCTTTTAAAAAATATAAATTTTCTACTTTTGAAGGAACTTGAATCTCAATCGGTTCTGAATAATTTTCTAAAAAAAGATAAATACTATTTTCAAAAGCACAAGCAACGGAATTTTTTGAATTAGCAAAATTAGAAATAGTCTTTTTAAAAAATATCTCTAAAAATTTATTTTTTAATAAAGGCTCATTCTCTTCATAGAATTTATCATATCTAATTGGATAAAAACGCCAATCAGAAATTTCATTAGCAGTTTTTATAAAGAAATCATTACTCAATAGCCAAATAGTGTTGTCAAATTTTAAAATTTTTTTGATTCTACTTAAACTCTTATTAAAAGGAAAAACCTTTACCAAATTTTTGGATATTATATCAAAAACCAAAATTCCGTATCCACTAGCACTTACCCATAAATTTCGGTTTGTTAAAAATACTTCTTTATAAAAATATTTATTCAAGTTATCATCTAAATAATAATAAGGAGCAAGAAAAGGGAAATTTCTTAGCAAATTCTTTTTCTTTTCACCGTACCAAAAAATAGTGGTATCTTTCGTATTTTCAATTTTCAACAACTTTTTCTTTCTTTTATCCCATTGATAAGTATCACCATTAGCAACAAAGTATAAAAATTGCTTGCCGACACCTATTGCTTTTGGTAATATCCTTAACTTAAAAGATTCTTTTTTCTTTGTAATTGGGTGATAATTCATCATATTGGAATAATTATCTACTAACCAAAGAGAGTTTATCTCCCGGTCATAAACTACAAATTTCAAATTTTCTAAAATTCCATCAAATTTTGTAAGAGTTTTTAAGTATTTTATTTTTTGGGCATCAAATAATAAAATTCCATCAGGAGTTCCAATATAAACGGTTTTTTCATTTCCCGTGATTGTTAAAACAGTATCAAAGGCCAAATAATTTATCCATAATTTTTCATTATAAATTGTAAAGATTAAAATTAATAAAAAATTAAGCATCCAAAACTTTTTTTATTGCTTTCGGAAGATAGGTCAAAATATCCGAAGCGATAAAATCGTATTCAGTTCTTTCTTCTAAGGCTAAGTCAGCCGAGAGACCATGCAGATAGACACCAACTATTGCGGCTTTCTGTGGTGATAATTTTTGGGCTAACAAACCTGTGATGAAACCAGTTAACACATCTCCAGTGCCACCACTGGCTAATCCTGAGTTTCCTGTGGGATTCACATATACAATTCCTTGGGGAATTCCAATTACTGTCGGTGAACCTTTCAACACTAAATAAACACCGCATTCTTGGCTAAAAGAACGAGCAATTTCTATTCTATCTTCATTAATTTTTTCTGGCGAAATTTTAATTAACCGACTGAGTTCTCCGGGATGGGGAGTCAAAATTATTGAAGTATTTTTAGCGAAATCTTTTAACAAATTAATTTCTTCACTTAAACAATTAATCCCATCGGCATCAATGACAGCAGGGATTTTTCTTTCGCTAATTGAGATTAACAATTTCTTTATAAACATCCTTGTGTTTTGAGCAGTTCCAATGCCAGGACCAATTGCCACAACGTCAATTTTTGAAAAAATTTTATTAATTTTATTTATGTTTTCTAAAGTATACCCATCTTCCCAATCTAAAGGAATCTTCACTACTTCTGTAAGTTTCATCTCCACAACATCAATAATTGTATTTGGTGAAGCTAAATATACTAACCCGGAGCCGATCTTCAAAGCTCCCAAAGCAGCGAGACAAGCAGCTCCACTATAACCCTTGGAACCAGCGATTATCAAACAAGTACCAAAAGTTCCTTTATGTCCCCAACTTACTCTTTTAGGAAGAAATTCTTTTACATCTGATTCTTCTATTAGATAAGTATTACCACGGTTATTAAAATAATCATAAAAAGTTCCAATATCCGCCACAAATATTTTTCCAGCAAAATCTCGGCCTGGAGGTAAAACTAAATTTCTTTTTATAAACCCCATTGTGATTGTAAAATCCGCTTTTACACAAACATTAGCAATTTCACCATTATCCATTACACCAGAAGGTACATCTACCGCGATCACAGGAAAATTAATTTGATTAATAAATTCAATAACTTTCTTATATATTCCCGTTATCTCACCTTTAAATCCTGTTCCAAAAATAGCATCAATTATATACGTCTCCTTCTTATTTTCTTTAAGAAAATCTAATGAAAAATCCTCTTTTTCTAATTCAATTATTTCTCCACCCATATTTTTATACCGCTCAGCATTTATTTTAGCATTGCCTTTTAATTCAGCAAATTTCCCTATTAAAATTACCTTAACCTTAGCCTTTTTATTTAATAAAAAACGAGCCGCCACAAAACCATCTCCTCCATTATTTCCTTTGCCACAAAAGATTAAGAAATTTTTATGAGAAAAATCTTTTTCATTAATATTAAAAATTCTTTGTAAATATTCTACAATACTTCTTCCGGCATTCTCCATCAAAATCATTGTGGAAATACCTAACTTTTCAGCCGATTCCTGATCTATCTCCGACATTTCTTTTTGATTTACTATTCGTTTCATTTACCAAATTATAATTTTATTATTGAAAAAAGTCAATTTGTGATTAAAATTTAATTATGAAAATTATTAAACCAAAAAGTGGTGAAATATTTGATATTGAATTAGAAGAAAGTCTGCTTAAAAAAAATAGAGAACTGGCAGAAGAAAATAAAAAAATTTTCAATCAATACGATATAAAAGCAATTGATATTCTTGGTTCAATTGGAAGCGGAAAAACAACATTAATGTGCCAGATTGTTAAAAAATTGAAAAAGGATTATAGAATCGGAGTAATTACTGGTGATTTAACTACCACCATTGATGCTGACCTAATTAAAAAAAATGGTGCCCAAGTAATCCAGATTAATACCGGAAAAGAATGTCATTTGGATGCTAAATTAGTAAGCGAGGCAATAAAAAATCTGCCTTTAAAAGAGATTGATTTGCTTTTTATTGAAAATGTGGGTAATCTTATTTGTCCCGGAGAATTTCCTTTGGGTGCTCATTATCGAATTGTCGTCTTTTCTTGTACCGAAGGTCCTTACGTAGTGATAAAACATCCTTATATTTTCAAAGAGGCTAATATGGTTGTTATTAATAAAATAGATTTAGCAAAAAATATGAAAGTTTCTTTGACTAAATTAAAAAGAGATATCAAAAAAATTAAACCTTTTATTCCTATTATAGAAACAGTTGCTCGTAAAGGCAAAGGGGTAGAAAAGATAATAAATTTTTTAAAAAATGCATGAATTCTCCTGTGCCCAGCATCTTATTAAAGTAATTTATCAAGTTTGTAAAAAATATCAGATTAAGAAAATTTATAAAATAAATATAAAAATTGGTAGTTTAACATTAATCAATAAAGAACAGTTTGTTTTTTGGTTAAAAGAGGGGTTAAAAGATACTTTAGCCGAGAATAACCAAATAGTCACTATTGAAGAAAAACCAGAAATTGAATGTAAAAATTGTGGTTATTATGGGGAAGGAAATTTAGAATTTCCTTATATGTGTCCAAAATGTTTTTCCTTTAAAATTTTTTTGAAAAAGGGTGACGATTATTATTTAGAAAGTATTGAAGGTGAATAAATTTTTTTTAAATTTTTTGCCGCTTGTAACAAAACCTATTAGATATACTGGCGGCGAATATAACCTTTTTCCCCTTCCAATAAAAAAAAATACCATTAAGGTATGTCTAATTTTTCCGGAAATTTATGAAATTGGCATGTCTAATTATGGATTAAAAATTCTTTATTCAAAATTAAATCGTCATAAGAATACTATTTGTGAAAGAAGTTACGCACCTGCTATTGATTTTGGCAAAAAATTAAAAGAGTATAATTTACCGCTCTTCTCTTTAGAAAATAAACTTCCTTTATTTAAATTCGATATTATTGGTTTTTCTTTACAATCGGAATTAAATTATCCTAATGTTTTATATTGTCTCTCTTTAGGCAAAATACCTCTCCGCACCGAAGAGCGGATTAACAGCAATTACCCATTGATTATTGCTGGCGGACCTTGTACGGTTAACCCTCTACCAATGGCACCATTTATCGATGCTTTTGTTATTGGAGATGGTGAAGAAGTGATTTTAGAAATTGTTGAAATTTATCGTAATTTCAAAAATAATAAAAAGGCAATATTAGAAAATTTAGCAAATTTAGAAGGTGTGTATGTTCCATTAATTCATAAAAAAGAAAAAATTATAAAAAAAAGATATGTAAAAGAATTAAAAGAAGAGGATTTTCCTTTTCCACCTTTAGTACCAATATGCGAAATCGTTCATGACCATTTAACTATTGAAATTTCCCGTGGCTGTGGCCGGGGATGTCGTTTTTGTCAAGCAGGATTTATTAATCGGCCGGTAAGAATTCGTCCAGTTGAAGAAATTAAAAGACTAGCTTTAAGGGCAATAAAGGCTACGGGTTATGAAGAACTTTCTCTGCTTTCCTTTTCCGCAGGTGATTATCCTAATTTATCTTTGCTTTTAAGTTCTTTAAACGAAATTTTAAATCCCTATTTAGTTGCTCTTTCTTTGCCTTCATTACGCGGCGAAGATTTTGATGAAGATATTGTAAACCAACTTGGATTAATCAAAAAAACAGGAATTACTTTTGCTCCCGAAACCATCTCTTCCCGTTTAAAAAAAGTTATCAACAAAGAAATTTCTAATGAAAAGATTATTCAAGCCGTAGAAAATTTAATAAATAATAACTGGCAAGGAATCAAATTTTATTTTATGATTGGCTTGCCAACTGAGAAAGAAGAAGATATAAAAGAGATTGCTTATTTTTTAAATTTTTTAGGTAAGAACATTAAAAGTAAAGAGTTGCGAATTTCTATCTCTCCTTTTATTCCCAAACCTCATACCCCTTTTCAATTTTGCAGTTTTGAGGATAAAACCATCCTTTTAGAAAAAATTAGAACATTAAAAAATTTAGTAAAATTTAAAAATATTCGAATAAAATATGAAAATCTAGACCAAGCAGAAATTCAAGCAATTTTAGCAAGGGGTGATGAAAAACTGTCGTTAATTATTGAAGAAGTATTTAAAAGCCAAGGAATCTTTCAAGACTGGACTGAACACTTTCAATATCAACTTTGGTTAGATAGTTTTTCTAAAAATCAAATTGATAAAGAAAATTACTTAAAAGAAAAAAACCTAAAAGGAAATTTACCTTGGGAATTTATTGATGTAGGCATACCAAAGAATTTTTTTATTGAAAATTATCAAAAAGCTTTATCTAATCAGGAAATAGAAAATTTTGATTCTCTTAAATTTGCCAAAAAAGAGAATTTTTTCTCTAAAAAACTTCCCTCTTTTAAAAAACAACCGGCTTTTTATCCCATTTATAAAAGGGTCCGAGTAAAATTTAAAGTAGGAGAAAACTTTCGCTTTGCTTCCCATTTAGATATTGTTCGAGCAATTTATCGAACTGTCAGGCGCGCTTGCTTACCAGTGATTCATTCAGGAGGGTTTTCACCCCGATATTTAATTTCTTTTGGTCCTCCTTTACCCGTTGGAGTCATCTCGGAAAGTGAATATTTTGACATTTTTTTAAAAATTGATTATAATGGTAATTTAATAAAAGAGTTAGGCAATTTTATGCCCAAAGATTTAATAGTTATTGATTTTAAAGAAATAAAAAGGGATAAACCAAGTTTAGGAAAATCTATTAAATTTTTGAAATACGAAATTTTTTTCCCAGATTCAATTATTAAAAAAATAAATTTAAATACTACTTCTTATTATTTTCGACTTTATGATAATGTAGGAGAAATTCTTTTACCTTTTCAGTCGGGAGTAAAACTCTATCCTACTCTCACCAAAATTTTAGGATTAGAAGAAGAAATTGTAAAATTACTACTAATCAAAAGAATTGAACAATATTTAATAAAAAATGATAAATTGATAACTCCTTTGGAAGATGATTAAATTTAAAACTATCATTGTGATCACTCATAAATTTAATGATACGCGGATAGCAATTTTGGAAAACGATCGTTTAGTAGAGTTTTATATTGAGCGGGAGGGAATTGAAAATAATGTAGGAAAAATTTTTAAAGGACGGGTGGAAAATATTGTAAAGGGATTACGGGGAGCCTTTGTAAACATCGGTTTAAGAAAAAACGGATTTTTACCTTTAGCCGAAATACCTGAAGAAATATTTGGAATTGATTTAGAGGAGGAAGACGAAAAAGTAAGGAAAATAAAAAAAGAAGAATTACCAATAAGTATTGGTGACCAAATTTTTTGTCAAGTTGTTAAAGAGCAATTCGGTGACAAAGGTGCCCGATTAACTTCTTTTATTCATTTACCAGGGAAATATGTGGTTTTTTTCCCCACGATTTCCCGAATCGGTGTGTCTCAAAGAATTGCTAACCGAAAAGAAAGAAATCGTTTAAAAGAGATTGCAAAGAAATTAAAAAAAGCAAATCGGGGATTAATTATTAGGACCGCTGCGGAAAACATGCCGGAAGAAGTAATTGTCAGGGATTATCATTATTTAGAAGGTAAATGGGAAGAAATTGAAAGGGAATTTCAAAAATCTCGGGCTCCCCGACTGCTTTATAAAGAACCCAAATTAGCATTAAAAATTATTCGGGATTTATACACTCTGGATACCGAAGCCATTTATGTGGATGATCGAAATCTTTATTATGAAATAAACAATTATATAAAAAATTATACTCCCGAATTATTTGATAAGGACAAAATTATTCTTTATGAAGAAAAGGAACCTCTTTTTAAAAAATTTAAAATTGATGAAGAATTAGAAAAAGCATTGGAACGAGAAATTCCCTTAAAAAGCGGTGGATTTATCACTATTGATCAAACAGAGGCACTCGTTACTATTGATGTAAACACCGGTAGTTTTGCATCGGAGGAAGACCCAGAAACATTAATCTTGCAAACAAATTTAGAAGCCGCAGCAGAAATTGCTCGGCAAATTAGATTACGAGATTTATCCGGTTTAATTATTATTGACTTTATTGATATGCGAGAGTTAAAAAATCGAGAACGAGTATATCAAGAATTAAAATTATGTTTAACCAATGACCGGGCAAAAGCCGATTTTGGTAAACTAAGCCGTTTTGGATTAGTGGAAATGACACGAGAAAAAATTAGGCCAGGTATATTTTTTACTCTTTGTGAAGAATGTCCTGCTTGTAAAGGAAGAGGAAGAATTTTAGACCGATATGAAGTTTGTTTAAAAATTGAAAATGAATTAATAAATAAAGCAGAAAGATTAAAGGGGAAAAAAATTCTTTTATTAGTCTCGCCCTATCTTTATGAGTTCCTAACAAATGAATGGAATGAAAGATTAACTCAACTTATTAAAAAAATCGAAGTTCATCTGGAATTAAAAATAAATTCCAAATTTAAATATGACGAATATAAATTTTTGGAAGAAATTTAATTTTATTGACTTTTTATTATTTTTATTTATATTTAAGTAAATGAAACAAAAAATAAGGAGGAAAAATGATACAGGAATTCATTAAAGGCGGTGGCATAATGTGGTTTTTATTAGCCTGTGCTATTTTAGGTATTGCCTTAATTATTGAACGGTTTATTACCCTTTTTATCGTTGCCTCATTAAATGCTAAAAAATTTACTCAAAACCTCATTTCAATAATTGAAAAAGAGGGAGTGGAAAGCGGAGTTAAACTTTGTCAAAAGACAAAAAGTCCGGTAGCTCGAGTTCTTTTAGCAGCATTAGAAAAAGCGAAAGAAGGTAAAAGTGCAATGGAAGAAGCGGTAACAAGAGCCGGAGTTAGTGAACTTGGCTTTCTTGACCGAGGAATGAATCTAATGGGTGGATTAACGATGGTTGCTCCTTTCTTTGGTTTTTTAGGAACTGTTACTGGTATGATTCGGGCGTTTGCGGCAGTGGCAGCAGTAGGTGAAGTTGAACCAGCAGTTGTAGCATCAGGTATTTCGGAAGCATTAATCACGACTAAATGGGGCTTAATGATTGCTGCTCCATTAGCAATAATTCATATTCTTTATCAAATGAAAATTAATAGTTACACTCGAGATTTAGAAACTTCAGCAGCCACTTTAATTGAATATTTAACAAAGCGACAATAATTATGTTTATTATGTTTAAAAGAAAAAAAGAACAAAAAATTTCAATCCCCACTGCTTCTACCGGGGATATTGCTTTTCTTCTAATTATTTTCTTTATGGTAACTTCTATTTTCTCTCGAGAAAAAGGTTTGAAAATTGTTTTGCCACCAAAAGGAGCCGAGGTAAAGGTAAAAAAAGAGAATATTTTAGTAGTAACCGTAAATCCTTACGGTGAAGTATTGATTGGGGAACAAAAAGTAACTATTCCCGAAATTAAACCAATTGTGCAGGAAGCATTAAACAAAAATCCCGAATTAGTTGTTGCTTTAAAAGTTTCCCGAAAGGCTCCTTATAAAATTATGATTGATGCTTTTGATCAATTAAAATTGGCAAAGGCTGAAAAGATTAGTTTAACGCCGGTAAAAGAGGAATAAAATATGAGAAAGTTTTTAATAAAAAGAGAAACTCCCGAGATACCCAGTGCTTCTACTGGTGATATTGCTTTTCTTTTGATTATCTTCTTTATGCTCACTACGGTTTTAAGAACGGAAACAGGATTAAAAGTAGATCTACCACAAGCAGAGGCAACGGAAAGATTGATAAAAAGAAAGAATGTAGTTCATATCTGGGTAGATAAAACAGGAAAAATCACTATTGATGATAATGTATTAGACCTTGCTGGGGTTACCAATGTGATGCTTTTAAAAATCGCTGATAATCCAGAATTAGTAGCAGAAATCATGGCGGATAGCGGTGTGGATTATGGAAGAATAAATGACCTATTAGAAGCCTTAAAAGAAGCCCAGGCTTTTAAAGTTGTTTTTGCTACGGAATATAAAAAAATTGGAGGTTAATCATGAATAAAGTTTTTGAATGGGATGAATATTATTCAATAATGTTTCGAATTGGTTTAATAATTGCTTTGGCCTTTGTCTTATTAGTTTTTATAGTTTTCCCCAAAGAATTTTTTTATCGGCCTTATATTCCGAAAAAAGAAATTGGTACTGTTTTAGAACAGTTACCTCCTGAGTTAGAACAAATCGCTGAACCACCACCGGTAGAAAGACCAAAAATCGCAGTGGTTTCCGAAGCACAAACTGGTGAAGAGGCTGAAGATGTCACTACCATAGGAAAAACTGAATTTACTGAGATATATAAAAAAACTGAAGAGACAGAAATACCAATTGTTCCTTTTTGGAAAGTAGAAATAAAACCAAAAGAAGTCTATTTGCCAAAACCGGTATATCCAGAAATTGCTCGCCAATTAGGTCATGAAGGAGATGTAGTGGTAGAAGCATTGGTAGATATAGACGGAAGTGTTGCTGATGTGAGAATTTTAAAATCTTCTGGAAATCCGGAACTTGATAAAGCAGCAATGGATGCTGCTCGACAAGCAAAATTTACACCGGCAAAACAAAGAGATATGCCGGTAAGAGTTTGGGTAAGTATTCCTTATAAATTTAGACTTAGATAGAAGGAGGAAAATATGAAAAAAATGAGTATTTTTATCTTTTTAATCTCTTTTTTATTTTCTTTACCAAAAAGTGAATTTTTGAGTCCTAAACATCAACAACTTTATTCTCCTCTTCCCCTTTCTACTGGTTTAGAAAAAATCTCTTTACCAGTTAACATTTCTCCTACCTTTACCACTTCTCCTGGAATTCTTCTTTCTCGAACTTTTATTGATTATCAATCTAACGGCACCCTTGGCTCAAGAATAGAATTTGCCAATAATACTTGGGGATTTGATTGGATGCACTCTCCTGATTCAAATCCTTCTTATCCGAATCGTTATTGTTATTATAATGCTTATTTTGATGATACTGTCCAATTAGGAATGGGTGTCCAAGCAAGTGGTATGTATCGGGCAGGTTATGTAACTTTTGGAATGTTTCCTGATGGAAAGGCTTGTTGCTTTTTCCATCATTCAAGAGAAGGTGTATTTTATTCGGCTTTAACAATTGAAATTGCTCCTCAAACTGGAATATTTGGCGATCCCATTGAGCCGGATGTAAATCTTTCTCCTTATGGAAATGAAATTATCTGGCCTCACGGAACTATTGGCAATAATGGAATTATTCATGTGTTAGGATATGGAAGACCACCAACTGCTGGTGCTTCTGAAGATTTCTATTACTCTCGTTCCACCGATGGTGGCAATACTTTTAGTAACTGGATGCCAATAATGAATGACACGGTAATGGCATGCCTTTCTGGTGATATATATGCTCAACCTGATGGAGACAAAGTTGTCGTTGCTTATACCTCTAATTTACCAGAAAGACATTCACAAGTTTTACAAAATGTTTGGATAAGAGAATCCTATGACCGAGGTGCTACTTGGCAACCGCCAAGACAAATTACAAATTATCAATATCCAACCGATACCTTACCCCACGAATTTGCCTATGCAGATTGTGATGCCATTTACGATTTGAATGGCAATTTACATGTAGTATGGACAGAAATCCTATCAATGGTTGGTAGCCGAGGACCAGCGACTTATCCTGGTTTTTCAAGAATTAGACATTGGAGCGAACAAACCGGAATAACTTTGGTATCTGGTATCGGACATTTACAAGTAGTTGGAGATTCTTGGTGGTATTCGCCTTATCCTAATGTTCAGAACGATGCTTGGCGAAGACCGGCTGACCGACCACAATTAGCAATTGATAATTATGGTAATCTTTATTGTGTTTGGGTCGGTAATTTAGATACTACTGACATTTCTCAAGGAAGAAGAATAAATGGTGAATTATATGCAGCAGTTTCTACTGATGGCGGAAGAACCTGGGGAGTAAAAGGACGAATTGGCGAAGTATTAAATCTTACAAATTCTCCAAGTCCGGGTGCTTCTCCAGGAATGTGTGAAGACGACGATTATTTTTCCTTAGCGCCTTTTGCTGTTGGTGGTTATCTGCATATTACTTATATTAATGACAAAGATGCCGGTGGTGTTCCACAAAATGAAGGAGTAGTCACTAATAATCCAGTTCTTTATTTCCGAGTTCCTTGTACATTGCTTGTTGAAGTTGGTATTGCACAAGAGAATAATAAATATTCTCCAAAAACTAATTTTTCTATTTTCCCTAATCCAACAAGTAAAAAGGTAAATATTACTTACTCGTTATCTCAATCTTCATCAATAACAATTGCCATTTTTGACATTAGTGGCAAAATGGTGGAAATTTTAGAAAATAAAAGAAAAGAAAAAGGAAATTATAAATTAACCTGGAATACTAAAGGTAGAAAAGGCACTTATTTCTGCCTTTTTGATGATGGAAATAAAATATATAAGAAAAAAATAATAATAAATTAGAAAAGGAGGAAAAAAATGCGTAAATTAGTAATCTTTTTTATTCCTTTATTAATTATTTTTGCTCTTCCCAAAGAATATCTTATCCCAATAAAAACCCTTCCGCCCGAACTTAAAGCCGACCTTCCTAAAATAAAGGAAACAAAAATAATTAAAGAAAGAAATTCTTTTTCTTCTTGGCAACCTATTGGCAGAGTAGATACGGTGTTCTTTTCCACTTATGACTGGCAATTTAATTCTCATGGATGGCAAAGAATTTACAATGATCCACAAAGAGGTGTTCACGTAACGGGAATAACTTCTCTTCAAGCAAGTCCTTTTCCTGATAGAAATATGAGATATAATTTTTATGACCGCGCTACCCAGTCTTGGGCATTTGGTCAAGATGGAATTGATGCATTAAATGCTCGTGCTGGCTTTGGAAATCTTGATGTTAACCCCATGGAAGGAAATGAATTTATTGTTGGACATGTAGCAGGAACTCAACGTTTTATTCCAAGAATTGGAAAAGATATTGCTCCTGGACAAGGAATTTTTGATTATGCCGATTGTCAAGAAGGCTATCTTTGGCCACCAATTGCTATTACAAATAATGGCTGGGTCCATGTTGCTGCTGTGGAAGACGATCCTGGACAAGCACGGGACAGAATTTTTTATATTAGAATGAGAGATTGGCCAACCCCTGAAGAACCAGTATTAATCGCTCCTGAACCTGGACAACCAATCGCTCCCCAAGGTAATAGCCAAGGAATTTTTGCTTCTAAAATAAGTAATAAAGTAGTGATTTACTGGACCGAATGGGATGGCACAGGACCGGATAGCGGTGCTTATAGAATTTCTACTGATGGTGGCGAAACTTGGAGCGATGTGATTCCTTTCCCATTTCCTGAAATCTTTACACCCGGAAGCGAAACTTTACCTGAACTTTGGTTACCTTCGGTTGGTGGTTTCTTTGATCGAGAAGATAGACCAAACTTCGTCCTTTGCTTCACGCCTAATATAAGAGATACTGGTAGAATAATTCCTGTAGAAATGTGGCATTATGTTCCGGGAAGAAATCCTGAATTAACAAGAATCTGCCGAATTATGCCTGATACTTTAGCGGCAACCGTTGGTTATAATGCTATTTTTGCTGGTCGTCCATCTATTGGTCAAAACTTACAGAACGGAAATCTTTATGTTGTTTGGGAACAATTTGACCCAGTAAATTATGAACCTCAAACCCAACGTCTAAGAGCCGATATTTGGGGAACTGCTTCTACTGATGGTGGTTTAACTTGGTTGCCACCAAAAAGAATTACTGAACCTGATCAAACTTCAAAAAGATTTCCTTTCTTGGCTCCAATTGTTGATGATATGTGCTGGATTACCTATTTAATTGACCCAATTGCTGGTTTCTATGTCCAAGGTGAACATTCTTTAGCTACTTGTGCTTTTGTTGTTCACCAAGTTCCCAGACGATATTTAGATGAAACCGGTATTGCAGAAACAAAAGGTAATAAGTTGTTTAATTTAAAAGTTTATCCTAATCCAATTAGAAATCGTGCTTATCTCTCAATTAGTTTAGAAAAAGAGACAAAGGTAAATATCTTTTTGACCGATATTAATGGTAGAATAGTTATGAACTTATTAGACAAAAATCTCTCAAAAGGTAATCACAATTACCAGTTCCGAATTTCAAAAGAATTAAGAAACGGAATTTACTTCTTAACAATAAAGGCCAACACTTTAACTGAAAGATATAAGTTGATAATTAACCACTAAAGTCTAAAAAAGAAAGGGAGGCGGTTTTTTTAATCCGTCTCCCTTTTTTATTTTATGAGAAAAATATTATTTTTTATAATCCTTTTTATCTTCTGTCAAAAGAAAGATACTTTTGAAAATGATAAAGAACTGGTTAATCAAATTTTAAAAGAGAATAAAGAAATGATTTCAATTTATTCTTTTTTAGAAAAAAGACCGATTGATTTTTCCTATTCTTCTTTTCTTCTTCCTTCGGATACTACTTACCAAAATCAAAAAGTTTTTGAGAAAATTGCTCATCTCCTTAGTTTTTATCGCCTTAGTTACGATACCTCTTCTTTTGATTCATTAAGATTTTTTATTGAAAATAAAGACACCTTTTGTGAAATTACCCATTTAGATTCTAACCGTCATACAATTGCCATTATTCAATACGACTCTCTTTGGCAGATATTTTTTAATGATATCGGGGTATTAGAAAGCATAAAAAAAATTAATTATGGTATAAAAGAATATGAAAAAATTTATCCTATTCGAGCAAAAAAAAGAATTATTTTTAAAAAACAATCTGGCAAATATCAATTTTATAAAATCTCACCTACAAACTCTTTCTTCCCAAATTTAGATACCGCTCCCGAAATTGATTTTATTAATCTAAAAAATAAATTTTCAATTACTATTGATTCAGGTTTCTTTAAAAATTTCTTCTCTTTGGAAGAACTCCCCAATTTTTCCATTAATGATTCAATTACAATTGAGATAAAAATTAAAAAAGATAGTTTAAAAGATTATCTTGTCTTTCTTCATTATTCAAACCAAAGAGTATTATTTAAAAGAAATAACAATATTTTCTATTTAAAAATAAAACTAAATAAAAAGGGAATAAATTATTTAACAATTGAAATCTTATCTCCTCAAACCCTTTTTTATTTTAAAGAAAAATTTATTTATCATCTTTACCAAATTCCTGTTTTTATAGAATAAGTAAAAAATTTTTAAGTTAGGTTCCTGCTTGCCAAGAAATAAGATATTTCTTTTGTTTTTTTGTTAACCTGTCTATTTCTATTCCCATTGATTTCAATTTTAAATAAGCAATTTCTTTATCAATTTCTAAAGGCAATTTATAAACTTTTTTTTCTAATTTACTGTGATTTTTTACTAAATATTCACAGGCCAAGGCTTGATTAGCAAAAGACATATCCATTACCATTGCTGGATGACCTTCTGCTGAAGAAAGGTTTACTAATCTTCCTTCACTTAAAAGATAAATCTTCTTCTTATTTTTTAATAAATATTCTTCACAGAATTCTCTTATCTTTCTTCTTTTAATACTCACTTCTTTTAATCCCTTTTTATCAATCTCCACATCAAAATGGCCAGCATTGCATAAAATTGCTCCATCTTTCATTAATAGAAAATGCTTTTTGGTTATTACATTAATATTACCTGTAGCAGTAATAAATAAATCGCCAATTTGCGAGGCTTCGGTTAATTTCATCACTTCATAGCCATCCATCTTTGCCTCTAATGCCTTAATTGGATCTATTTCACAAATTATTACCTTAGCTCCCATTCCTTTTGCTCGCATCGCAATACCGCGACCACACCAACCATAACCACAAACCACCACTGTTGAACCAGCAAAAAGAAAATTTGTTGCTCGTAAAATTCCATCAATTGTTGATTGACCTGTTCCATAACGATTATCAAAAAGATATTTAGTATAGGAATCATTTACGGCAATTATCGGATATTTTAAAACTCCTTCTTTTTCCATATTTTTCAAGCGAATAACTCCAGTCGTCGTTTCCTCGGTTCCACCAATTATATTCCTCATTAAATCATTTCTCTCTTTGTGTAAAGTTGAAACTAAATCAGCACCGTCATCAATTGTGATCTGCGGTTTTTGTTCTAAAACTTGATGAATATGATTATAATAAGTTTTTCTATCTTCCTTTTTAATTGCAAACACTGGTATTTCTATTTCTTTAACAAGATAAGCAGCCACATCATCTTGGGTAGAAAGTGGATTAGAAGCACATACGCTAATAATGGCTCCTCCCTTTTTTAAAGTAAGAAGTAAATTGGCTGTTTCGGTAGTAATGTGAAGACAGGCAGATATTTTTATACCTTTTAGAGATTTTTCTTTTTCAAATCTCTCGCCAATTAGTTTCAATACCGGCATAAATTTTCCTGCCCATTCTACCCGTTTTTTACCGATTGGCGACAAATTAATATCTTTTATATGAAATTTCATTTTTTAAATTCCTAACTTTCTTCTTATTTCCTCTACCATATCTAATTTCTCCCAGGTAAAGTTTTCTTCATTCCGACCAAAATGACCATAACAGGCAGTTGGTAAATAAATTGGTCTTCTTAGTTTTAAATATTCAATCATTCCGCGTGGTGTAAAATCAAACATCTCTTTTACCAATTTTAAAAGAACTTCATCTTTTACTTTTCCCGTATTAAAAGTATTTAAACTAATATGAAGGGGATCAGGGCGACCAATAACATAAGCAACGCTAACTTCTACTTCTTCACAAACTCCACTTGCTACCAAATTTTTTGCTACATATCTTGTCATATAAGAAGCACTTCTATCAACTTTTGTGGGATCTTTACCCGAAAAGGCACCTCCACCATGCCTTACTTTACCACCATAGGTATCAACAATTATTTTCCTTCCGGTCATTCCAGTATCTGATTGAGGACCACCAATAATAAATTTGCCAGTTTCATTTACATAAAATTTAGTATTTTTATCAAGGTATTCTTCCGGAATAACCGCTTTTATTACCTTTTCAATAATCTCTTCTTTTGCCTCTTCACTCATCTTTTCGCCAGTTTTATCAAGAACATCCTCAGTATGCTGAGCAGCAATTACTACACTATCAATCCTCACTGGCTTACCATCACGATATTCAACTGTTACTTGCGATTTTCCGTCAGGCCCTAAATAGGGCAAAATTTTCTTCTTTCTTACTTCTGCCAATCTTTTTGTTAATTTATGAGCCAACATAATTGGTAAAGGCATATATTCCTTTGTTTCGTTAATAGCATAACCAATCATTAAACCTTGATCCCCGGCTCCACCCCGATCAACACCAATAGCAATATCCGGTGATTGAGTACCAATAGCATTTAATATTGCACAATTATCAGCCGATAAACCATATTTAGTGCTTGTATAACCAATTTCTTTTAACAAACTTCTTACAACTTTTTGTAAATCAACCCATCCCTTAGTAGTTATCTCACCACCAACAATCACTAATCCAACAGTAACAAAAGTTTCGCAGGCAACCCGAGCAAATTCATCCTGTCTTAAAATTTCATCCAAAACCGCATCAGAGATTTGATCACAAATTTTATCCGGATGCCCTTCGGTAACTGATTCAGATGTAAAAAAATCTATTCTCATTTTAATCTCCTTTTTATAAAGGATATAAAATTATAATCTTAAATCTCTTTATGTCAAAAAGAATAAAATTTTTTTATTTCTTTTCTCTTGACTTTTTTCAATTTTTTACTATATTAGTTTTAATATCTCAAAAATCTTTTGGAAGAAAGAAGGAAAAGAGTAGGAAGGAGGAGTATAATAGGGAGTAGGGCTTCCTAAAAATGGCAAATAAAGAACTTTTAAAACAGAAAAATAAAAAACTTCAGAACTTTTTTATTAAAAAGCCTTTGAATCTCAAAAAATAAGAGTTTCAAAACTATAAAAAGAAAGTGCTAAAAAATAATGTTATTAAGTACTTTAAAAGGTAAATTAGAAAGCACTTCCCAAGAGTCTGATATTATTTCCCATCTTATTTTGACAAAATTTATAAAAGGAAAGGAATTTTTTCAACCCGCTTTATTTTCTTTTCTTGACTTTTGAATAAAAATCATTATCTTTATTAAGTTATGAAACTTACTTTGAATTGGCTAAATGAATTTTTAGAGCCAAAGATTAACGAAAAAGAACTTTTAGATTTATTAGAAAAAAAGGGGATTGAGATAGTTAATTTTTATAATTATTTAAAAGATTTTTCTTATTATCTCTTAGCAACAATTGTTGAAAAAGAAAATAATAAAACCATCTTAAAGATTGGTAATGAGGAATTTGTAATTAAGGAGAATATTCCAGCGAAATTAGGAGAAAAAGTTGGTTATCATTTAAAAGAAAAGCGATTATTAAAAGGTAGTGATTTATCTTTTCCTAATGAAGTTTATTTAATTTTTGAAGAGGGTGTTGAAGGTGAGAAGGTTTTTAATTATCTTGATAATCTATTTTTGGAAGTAGAAATTACTCCTAATCGAGCAGACCTCTTTTCTGTTTTTGGTCTTGCTCGTGAGATTGCTTGTTTTACAAATAGAAATTTAATTTTACCCGAAGTAAACAATAATCTATATGAAATAGAAGAAAAGAATGATATTGAAATAAATATTGAAGATTTAGAAAGATGTCCAATTTATATCGCAACTAAAATTATTGATTTAAAAATAAAACCCTCTCCCCTCTTTTATCAATGGCGCCTTTTCCTTTCCGGATTAAGACCAGTAAATAATGTTGTAGATGCGACTAATTATACCCTTATCCAATTTGGTCAACCCCTACATCCCTTTGATTTAAGAAGAATATTTGGAAATAAAATTTATGTCCGACAAGGAAAAAAGGGAGAAAAAATTAAAACTATTGACAGTATAGAAAGAGAAGTTTCCGAAAAGGTTCTTTGTATTGCTGATAGTAAAAGAGTAATCGCAATTGCCGGAATAATTGGTGGTCAAAATACCGAAATTATTGAAAATACCAAAGAGGTGCTTTTGGAATGTGCCTTTTTCTCCCAAGAAGCAATAAGAGAAGGAATTAATTTTCTAAATTTAAGAACCGAAGCAGCCAGAAGATTTGAATTAGGAATTGATTATGAGAATTTAAATTATTTTGCTGATTATGCTGCTAACTTAATAGCCCGCTGGAGTGATGGAAAAATTATTAAAGAAAGAAAAATAATTAAAAAAGAATTAGAAAAAGAAATGATTACTCTTCCTTTCAATTATCCCCAAAGAATTTTAGGAATTAATTTTTCTGTAGATTATCTTTTGAATATCCTTAAGAAAATTGGTGGTAAAATTATTAAAACTAATGAGAAAGAACTTATTTACCAACCGCCAAGTTGGCGCCAAGATTTAAAATTGCCAATTGATTTGGTAGAAGAGATTGCTCGCTATTATGGCTATGAAAATTTTCCTTCTTTCTTTTATCTAAAAATAAAAAAAATTGGTGGCATCCAACCTTTTACTGCTTTTTTAAATAACCTAAGAAATTTTCTTATCGGCAGAGGTTTTTATGAGGTAATTACTATTAGTCTCTTGCCCGAAAATATAAAAGAGAGTATTCAATTGTTAAACCCTTTAAATGAAAAATTAGCGGTTTTAAGAAATACCCTTATTCATTCTTTATTATCGGTAATCGCCCACAATCATTCTTTTAATAATAGAGATTTAAGAATTTTTGAAATCGGTAAAGTTTATAAAAAAGAGAAATACCTATTAGCTCTGGCGTTAACCGGTAATAATTTACCAATTAATTTTGATACGAAACCTAAAAAGGTAGACTATTTTGATTTAAAAGGAATTATTGAAGAGATTTTTAATTTTTTAAATATTTTGGAAATTGATTATTTATTAAAAAAATATCCCTTTTTCTCTTCCTTTCCTTCCATTGCCATTGTTTATAAAGACGATGAGATTGGTTATTTAGGAAAAATAAGTGAGAATTTACTTCTTCCTTATAAAATTGAAGAGGAAATTTTTTACTCAGAAATAGATTTAGAAAAACTTTATCAATATTTACCAAAAGAAAAAATTTATCAGCCCCTTCCCATTTTTTTACCTATTTATCGAGATTTATCTTTTATCACCGAAGAGAATTTCTGTGCCCAGGAGATAATTAATTGGATTAAAAAAAATTACCTTTCCTTTGTGAAAGAAATTCTAATTTTTGATTCTTTTGTTGGGCAACCGCTACCGCCAGGCAAAAGAAACTTGGGTATCCGTCTTTTTTTCTATCCCCAAGAACGGCCCTACACTAAAGAAGAAATCGAAAAATTATTAAACGAAATTATTTCTTCTATTGAAAGTAACTTTCCTGTTCAATTAAGAAAAAAATGAACGAAATTGAAAAAAAATTAAAAACCTTAGAAGAATTGGTGGAAAAAATTTTAAAAGAAAAAGAAAGTTTAGAAGAAGAAAATAAAAATCTAAAAAAAGCGTTAGCAAATTATCAAGAGAAAATCGATAAAAGTTTAAAAAAATTAAAATTTATTATTGAAAAATTAAAGAGTTTTAGTAAACTTAAAATATGAATATCTATCGTCTTCAATTTTTAGATCAGGTGTATGAAATCAAAAGTGATAAGAGTGAAGAATATTTAAAAAATTTATTTAATCTTTTAGAAGTCAAAGTTAAAGAAATAAAAGAAAAGTTTCCTTATTTAGATTTTAGCGAAATAATTTTTTTTGGTTCCCTTAATCTGATTGAAGAATTACTTGACACCTATGAAAAAAAAGAAAAAGTTTTAAAAGAAAGATTAGATTTGCTCATTGAAAAATTGGCAAATAATAAAGGCTCTCGGTAGTATTCGTGATTGGCAAAATATGGTCTTGAGCCAACACCTAAATAATGGATGTCCGATGGTGCTTACTATCAGGAGGTTCTCCTCCAAAGATAGAACCCACCTTAGGACGCCAATTTTTATTTTTAGGGTTCAGAGACCATCGCCAACACGATGCTACGGAGAGCCTTAAGTTTTAAAAAGGGGAAAAGATGGAGTATTTATTTTTATTTTTATTATTTTTATGTTTTTTATTTACTTATTTATTAACCAAAAATTTTTGGCAGAAAAAATATGAAAAAGAAAAACAAAAACTCGATGAGTATAAAAAGAACCTCCAAGAGGAAAATAAAAAAAGAGAAGAAAAATTAATTGAAGAAATTAAAAAAGAATTAGAAACAGAAAAAACAAAATTTTTAAAAATCTATGAAGAAAAATTAAAGGAATTAACACAAAAAAAGCAAGAATTAGAAGAACTTATTAGTTTTTATCACAAAAAGGAAAAAGAATATTCTTCTCAGTTAAATCGTATTCAGAAAAAAGAAAATGAACTTCTCACTACCGAAAAGGTTTATAAAATAAAAATTGAACATCTTGATAAATTAATAAATGAATATCAAAACCGATTATTAAAGATCTCTAACCTAAGTATTAAAGAAATAAAAGAAGAATTAAAAAAAACTTTTGAAAAAGAAGTTTGGGATGAGCATTTTGAAGAATTAAAGAAAATAAAAGAAAAAGTCCATGAAGAGGTCAAGGTTATTGCTCAAAAAATTATATTAGAAGCCTGCCAAAAAATTGGTTTGCCTTCAGCCAAAGAGCATACGGCTTGCTGGATAGAAATTCCTAATGAAGAGTTTAAAGGAAAATTAATTGGTCGGAAAGGGCGAAATGTGCTTTTGATTGAAAATCTTACCGGTACAGAAATTATTATTGACGATACTCCAAAGAAGATTTTTATTTTTTCTTTTCATCCTAAAAGAAGGATGCTCGCTAAATTATTAATTAATGAAATTATGAATAACGAAGAAATTACCACTGAAATTATTGAAAAAACCTTCCAAAAAATATTAATGGAGTTTGATGAAAAGACTTTTCAAATTGGTTTAAGTGCTTGTAATGAATTGGGAATTGAAAATTTTCCTAAAGAGTTGATAAAAGTTATTGGCGAGATGAATTTTTATGTTACTTATGGTCAAAATCTTCTTGCCCATTCTAAAGAAGTAGCCCTTATTGGTAAAAATTTAGCCCTTAATCTCGGCTTTTCTCCAATAAACGTTTTACGTGCGGGTCTTCTGCATGATATTGGAAAAATTCTTCCTAACCAAGAAAATTTACCCCATCAATTAATCGGTGCTAATTTTGTCAAAAGGTTTGGCGAAAATGAAATTGTAATTCAAGCAATTGCTAATCACCATCAATCATCTGATTTTTCTTATCCAGAAAGTTATTTAATTTCAATGGCTAATTACCTTTCTCATTTATACGGAGCTGGTAAAACAATTAAATTTGACGAAATTTTCAAAAGGTTAACCAAGATTGAAGAACTTTGTGAAGAAACGCATTCAGTAAAAAAAGCTTATGCTTTCCAATTAGGAAGAGAAATTCGGATTTTACTAAATACAGATAAAATTAATGAAAAAGAGGGAAGTTTATTAATAAGAACTCTTCAACAAAGGATAAGAAATGAATTACCTTTCTTAGGAGAAATCAAAATTAACTTAATCTATGGGTTATAAAATTCTTTTTTTGGGCGATATTTGTGGCGAAGCAGGAAGAAAAGCGCTCGCCAAAGGAATAAAAATTTTAAAAAATAAATACCAACCTGATTTTATTATCGCCAATGGTGAAAATTCCGCCGGAGGATTTGGAATAACTCCAAAGATTGCTGAAGAACTTTTTTCCTTAGGAATTGACTGTATCACTCTTGGCGACCATAGTTTTGACCGAAAAGAAATTATCCCTTATTTAGAAAAAGAAAAAAATATAATCCGACCACTAAATTATCCTTTTGGTACCCCTGGAAAGGGTGTTTATCTAACTAAAAAATCAGAAAAACCAGTAATAGTAATAAATCTTATTGGTAGAGTATTTATGAAACCGGTAGACTGTCCTTTCCGAAGAATTGACGAGGAATTAACAAAAATGAATGAAAAAGGAATTATAATTATTGATTTCCACGCAGAAGCGACTGCTGAAAAAAAAGCAATGGGATATTTTTTGGATGGCCGAGTAAGTGCTGTCTTAGGAACCCATACCCATATTCCAACGGCTGACGAAGAAATTCTCTCAAAAGGAACTGCCTATATTACTGACGTGGGAATGTGCGGAGCAATAAATTCTGTTTTAGGAATGAAAATTGAGGACTCTTTAAAAAGACTTCTCTACGGAATTAATTACCGTCTTAATCCGGCAGATTCAGATTTTAAAATAGAAGGAGTTTTGATAGAAATCAATTTATCTACTTATAAAGCAGAAAAAATTGAGAGGATTTGTGAAAAATATCTAAATTTTGACTCCGTGCCTTCTTAATACTTCTCTCAGAAATTTTCCAGTATAAGATTTTTCGCATCTGGCAATCTCTTCGGGAGGACCACAAGCAACAACATATCCACCTTTTTCACCTCCTTCTGGTCCTAAATCAATTATCCAGTCAGCACACTTTATCACTTCTAAGTTATGTTCAATGACAACCACCGTATTTCCTTTATCTACTAAGCGATTAAGGACAATCAAAAGGAGCCGAATATCCTCAAAATGCAAACCAGTAGTTGGCTCATCTAAAAGATACAAAGTTCTTCCCGTACCAATTTTGGATAATTCCCTTGCCAATTTTACTCTTTGCGCTTCGCCACCCGATAAAGTTGTTGCCGGTTGTCCTAATTTTATATAACCCAATCCAACATCTCTTAACATCTCCAATTTTCTTCGGATTGGTGGTATATTATAAAAAAACTCTAATGCTTCATTAACAGTCATCTCTAAAACTTCATAAATATTTTTCCCTTTATATTTTATTTCTAAAGTTTCCCGATTATATCTCTTTCCCTTACAAACTTCACAAGTCACATAAACATCTGGCAAAAAATGCATTTCAATTTTTTTTATTCCATCGCCACCACAATCTTCACATCGTCCCCCTCGAACATTAAAAGAAAATCTCCCAGGAGGATAACCCCGAATTTTGGCTTCTTTTGTCTGAGCAAAAAGTTCTCTTATCGGTGTAAAAACATTAGTATATGTTGCCGGATTAGAACGAGGAGTTCGACCAATTGGTGATTGATCAATATTAATTACTTTATCAATCTCTTCCCAACCAATAATCTCTCTAAATTTTCCTGGTTTCTCTTTCGAACCATAAAACTTTTCTGCCAACGCTTTATAAAGAATATCATTCATGAAGGTACTTTTACCTGAACCAGACACTCCGGTAAGACAGACAAATAGTCCTAAAGGTATGGAAATATCAACATTTTTTAAATTATTTTCACTACAACCTTTTACCACCAAAAATTTTCCCTGATGGATTCTTCTCTTTTTTGGTAAAGGAATTTCTTTTTTACCTATTAAATAAGCTCCGGTTAAAGAATTCGGATTTCTCATTATTTCGGAAGGTGTACCCATCGCAACTACATAACCACCTCTTTCACCAGCACCCGGTCCTAAATCAATCACATAATCACTACTTAAAATTGTGTCGCGATCGTGCTCAATCACAATTACTGTATTTCCTAAATCTCTCAACTTTAATAATGTTTGAATCAATTTATGATTATCCCTCATATGTAAACCAATACTTGGCTCATCTAAAATATAAGTAACACCGACCAAACCTGAACCAATTTGTGTGGCTAATCTTACCCTTTGTTCTTCACCGCCACCTAAAGTATCTGTTCTTCTTTCCAAAGTTAAATAATCAACACCAACTTCAATTAAAAAATTTAACCGTTTTTTAATTTCATTAATCAACTCACCAGCAATTTTTCTTTCTTGTTCCTTCATTTTCAGATTATCAAAGAAAAGATAACATTCTTTAATAGATAACTTACAAACATCATAAATAGAATAACCAGCAATTTTAATTGATAAGGCTTCTTTTTTAAGCCGAGCTCCCAAACATTCTGGGCAAGGTAAAATTGACATATACCGCTCGATCCATTCTCGAGTACTTTCTGATTCGGTTGTTTGATAAATCCGCATTAAATGGGGAATCACACCTTCAAATTCTTCATAAAAATGATAACGAGTTCCGTCCCATCTTTCATGTTCCACAAGAATTTCTTCATTAGTACCATAAAGAATTATTTTTTTTACTTCCTTCGGTAATTTTTTCCAAGGAGTGTTTAAAGAGAAATTATAATTTTTTGCTAATGCCTTCAAAAGAGAAGTAAACCACCTACCTTTTGGTTCACCCCATACTTCAATTACTCCTTCATTAATTGAGAGATTAGGGTCAACAATCAATCTTTCTGGATCAATTTCCATTTTTGTTCCTAATCCATGACAACTCGGACAAGCTCCGTAAGGAGAATTAAAAGAAAATAGTCTGGGGGAAATTTCTTCATAGGAAAAACCACAGTCTACACAGGCAAATTTTTCAGAAAAAATTTTTTCCTCTTTTTCATCAAAAATTACTACACATAACCCTTGTCCCTCTTTTAATGCTAATTCTACTGATTCAACTAATCTTTTCTGATTTTCTTTAGTTAAAATTAAACGGTCAATAAGGATTTCAATGTTATGTTTTTTATATCTTTCTAAATTTTTAACTTCAGAAATTTCAGAAATTTTCCCATCTACCCTTACTCTCAAAAATCCCTTTTTCTTAATTTTTTCTAAAAGGTTCTGATATTCTCCCTTTCTTCCCCTTATTACTGGTGCTAATATTATTAACTTTGTATTTGGAGGATAAAGAGTTATTTGATCAATTATTTGGTCTAAGGTTTGGTGAGCAATTTCTTTATTACAGTAAGGACAGAAGGGAGTACCAATTCGAGCAAAAAGAACTCTTAAATAATCATAAATTTCGGTAACGGTGCCAACAGTGGAACGAGGATTTTTGGCTGCGGTTCGTTGTTCAATAGCAATCGCTGGCGAAAGACCTTCAATCTGATCAACATCCGGTTTTTCTAATACTCCCAAAAACTGTCGAGCATAAGAAGAAAGAGATTCAATATATCTTCTTTGCCCTTCGGCATAAATAGTATCAAAAGCCAAAGAAGACTTTCCTGAACCAGAAATTCCAGTGATAACTACCATTTTATTTCGAGGAATTTTTAAAGTAAGATTTTTTAAATTATGTTCTCTTGCTCCTTTAATAAAAATATAATTGTTTTGAGTCATTTATTATATGAGTTTTTCTAAATCTTCTACAATTTTTAGAAAGTACTCATAATTTTCTTCATTTTTTTCATATTCTTTAAAATCTTCAATAATTTTTTCATTTATATCAGAGGACAAAAGGGCCTCACATGCAGGAAAAATAAGGCCTTCCTCTTTAAAAATATGGCGAGCAAAAATTTCTATAAAATTTTGCAAGCCCATAAAAAATTTTTCCTTATCAAGCTCTCTTAATCCAGTTGCTAAATTTTCAATAATCTCCTTTCTCTTTTCTTTTTCATTGGCCATAACTAATTGTGCATCTATCTCATATTCCCTTATTAGTGGAAATAAAACTCTTTCTTCTTTTGCACAATGGTTTTCTTCAACAAAATTTTTAATTAAACGATAAAGCAAAGTAAATTCTTTTTCCAAAAATTGTTCTCGGATTATAAATATATTCATTACTCTTAAAGCCCTTTCAATCAAAAAATGTTCTTTTTTTAAAATCTCTAAAAATGTGAATTCTGACATTGATTATTATTATAAATAAATTTTAAAATTAATCAAGAGGAGATAATATTCCCACAGGCAAAATCATTTCTTGCATAGAAATTCCGCCATGCTGATAAGTAAATTTATAAGTTTTTTCATATTCTCTTGGTTTTGTTGGATAAATAAAATAATAATCACTTTTACAAATTGCATACTCTTCGCCTAAAAATTCTTGTGGCAGTTCTAAATCTTTTGGAGCCAAAAGCCAAGCCGCTTTCTTATCAACCCTTAATCCACCGCCTGATTTATACCGAAGATTAAGAGAAATCTCTTTTCCACCATGGATAACTGTTGGTTTTTTAACTTTAATAAATCCATGATCAGAGGTGATAATAATTTTCCTTTTCTTTTGTTTTAGTTTTTTCAAAAATTGAAATATCCAAGAAGAATTAAACCAGATTTTCGTAAATTCCAATAAAGAATCTTCGTTCTCCGCAATTTCTTTGATAAACACACCCTCTTTAGCAGAATGAATAAGAAAATCTAAAAAATTGACAATAATTACAATTATCCCAGCATCGGAATTTAAAAGATAATCTAACTTTTCTATCAAATCTTCTATTTTCAAAACCTTTAAATAAATATACTTCAATGAAATTTTTTCTCTCATCAAAAGTTTTTGGAAAAGTTCTTCTTCATATCGATTTTGTCCAGTATTTTCAAAAACCCAATAGTTAGGGTAATATTTAAAAATTTTTTCGGGTGTTAAACCACTCAATAAAGCATTACGAGAATAAGGAGTTGCTGAAGGAAGAATGGAGCAGTAAAAATTTTGTTTTATTAAGAAATGTTCTTTTAAAATATTATAAATAATAACTCCTTGGTCAAGTCTTAACGAATCAAAAATTATCCAATAAAGAGGTAATTTATCTAGATTGGGTTTAATAAACTTTTCAAAAAACTGGTGAGAGAAAATTGGACCAGAATTATTTTTCAACCAATAAATATAATTCTCTTCAATAAATTGAGCAAAATTTTCATTTGCTTCTCTTAAAATATCTTCATAACTTTCTCTTAAATCATCAAGGGAAAAACGAACAATATACTCTCTCCATTTTATCAATTGTTGATAAAAATCATACCATTCCTCTATTCTTTCAAAATTTTTTGTACTTGAAAGAATTCTTAAATACTCTCTTACTAAACTCTCTTTAAAAATTTCTTTCTTTTCTAATAATCTTTTAATTACCGCTAATATTTGCATTGAATTTAAGGGCTTCAAAATAAAGTCATCAATTAGATTAGCATAAACTTCATCAATAAAAGCCTCATCGCTTACTTTGGTCACCATTACAACAAAAATACTTGGGTCATAATTCTTTATTTTTTGAGCAACTTCTAACCCATCTAATCCAGGCATCATCTCATCTACCAAAACTAAATCAAAATTTTCTTCCTTTATTTTATTCAGACCATCAACTCCATTACTCACCGCTCTTACTTCATACCCTTTTTCTTTGAGAAAATAAATAAAGGGTTTCAAAAGTTCGATTTCGTCATCAATCCAAAGAATTTTCATTTTTTTCTTAAAAGAATAGAAAAAATAGTTTTTCCTTTTTTTGATTCCTTTAATATTAACTTCCCTTTATGATATTCCTCAATAATCCTTTTCGTCAAAGATAATCCTATTCCCCAACCATATTTTTTGGTTGTTATGCCTGGCTTAAAAATTTTATTTTTAATTTTTTTATTTATCCCTTCACCACTATCGATTATTTGAATTTCATAATAAGCACCGTTGGGAATTTCTTTTATTTCTATTCTTCCTGGGTTATTACCAATAGCGTCAACACTATTTTTTAACAAATTTTCCAAACTCCAACCGAAGAGAACTTCATCTAAAGGCAAAAGAGGGTTAGTTTTTAAATTCAAAATTAATTCAATATTTAAGGGCATTCTTTTTTGGAAATGTTGGCAAACATTTTCAATAATTTTTCTTATCGGTATTTTTTCCAATTTGGGCGGTAATCCTATTCGCGAAAATCTTTCTAAAACAGTTTCCATTTTCTTTATATCTAAAGATATCTCTTCATAGTATTCTTTTTCAATCTTATCTTTTAATGTCAAAAGCCAACCCATTAGAGAAGAAAGTGGTGTCGCCATTTGATGGGCAGTTTCTTTAGCTAAAAAAGTCCACAACTTTTCCTCCTCCCTTTTTTTATAAACAAAAATTGCCCAAATTCCTAAAAAAATAAATACCAATAAAATTAAAATTAAATAATAAGGATAAAGTCGAACAAATTTTGCTGAGGGAGATAAACCATAATAAATTTCACCGAGAAATTTAGTAGTATCTCTAAGATTAACCAAAATCGGAATCGGTGGTCTCTCTTTTTTTAAACTTTCTATTTTCCTTCTCAATCTTTCCTTTGTTGGATTTTTACCAACATTCCGATAAGCAACGATTTCACCTTTATCATCAGTAACAATTACTGGAAAATCAATTTTTTTTATCACTTCCTCAAAAATTATATCTAATTCGTAAGAACCGCCTTCCCAATTTTCTTCTTGAGTTTTGGACATATATTTAGCAAAAATTCGTGACCGCAAAGTTATCGCTTCTTCTAATTTTCGAAAAAGAAAAGAAGAAACAATAAAAAAGATTATCGCCAAAAGTAGAAAAATAAAGATAAAATAACTAACTAAAAATTTTTTCCCTAATTTTACTTTCACTTTTATATTATATTTAAAAATAAAAAATTTGTCAATTTTAAAATTGGGGATATTTATTATAAATAGAATAATAAATTTCTCGGTATTTATCTTTACCGCCAATTAAAAGAAACACTTCGGGCATTTTTTGTTTAGCTAAATTGCTCATTTTTTGCACAATTTCTCTAATTTCCCATTGGGCTTCTTTATCTTCTCTTAATCGCGAAATATGATAAAGTTCTCTCGGATTTAAACCGATTAAAACCCTTTTTCGATGAGCATTTGTTAAAATATATTGGGCTTCTTCTATTTCCAATTTTTCTTTCAAAGAATAGAATAATTCTTCCGCTTCTTCTATATTTTCTTTAAACTCTTTTTCTAAGTTTTTTTCAATAATAGAAGGAGGAATAGTAAATTTTAATTTTGGATTATAATATTGACTTATTAAAGTCATTAACCGATGCCTTTTCAATTGAGCAAAGGCAGCAGCACTTATTACAATTTCGAATACTAAAAATCCTAATTCAAATTCCCGAGGAACAGCGTTATAAAATTCCAAATATTCTAAACTCTTTTTAATAATTGCTTCTTTTTCTTCAATGCTTAAAGATAAATTTTGAGGAAAAGAACCATCAAAATAAGAATAGAAAAGTGCCTTGGGAATCAAGTCATTGTGATAATAAGCAACTAATCGAACATTTTCAATTTCTTCTTCAATATTTCTAAATTGAAAATTTTTTTTAGAAAAACTTTTTAACTCTTCTTTGGCTTTTAATTCGTAATCAGTTGCCTGGTAATACCTTAAAAGGGATGGAGCAATTTTTTTCACTTTATTAAAAATCTTTTTACCTAACTTTTTAACTTCCAATAATGGTGAAGCAGAGAATTTCCTTAACATATATTCTAAACTACGAGCATTTATTGTCATTCCTAATTGAGTATAAGTAGCCAAAGGTAAAAGATAGCGAGCATCTTCTTTCGCAATTCCTTTCTGAATGAAATCTTTATAAGTATTAAAAAGTTTTTTAATTATTTTTTTATATCTTTTCTCCATTTTGGTATTCTTTATTTCTTGAGGAATAAAAAAGCCTTCTTTTAACCTTACATATCTTTGTGATTTTTCGGTATAAGAGGCTAAACGAAAATGTTCAACTTCTTCCACGGCTAATCGGGATATATTAATAATATCAATATTAAAAACACTGTGTTCAGCAATTGAAGAATGACCCATTTCAAAAATAACTCTTTGATTGGTCTTTCTTGCTTTTTCAATTTCTTTTAAAGCAATTTCTCTTAATTTATCAATCGGCAAATCATAACGACTAATTCGCGCATAAGCACAAGATAAACTTTCTGGTGTTAAAAACTTTTTATACTGAGAAGGTATTTTTTTTAAAATTTTTGTATCTACGTTATAGCCAGCCAAATTTACTTTCATTATTTAAAAATACCAAAACTTGATTTTTTTTCAAGTTTCTTTATAATAAAAAATCATTTGGGAGGTAAAAAATGGTAAGAGTAGCCATAAATGGATTTGGCCGAATTGGAAGGTTAGTATTAAGAATTGGATTAGAAAATAAAAATTTAGAATTTGTAGCAATTAATGATGTAGCGGATGGTAAAATTTTGGCTCATCTCTTTAAGTACGATTCTATTCATCGCCAAATTCCTTACGAAGTTAAAGGTGAAAAAGACAAATTAGTGGTGAATGGTCGAGAAATTCTTGTTTTAAATGAAAAAGATATTAAAAATTTACCTTGGGAAAAATTAAAAGTGGACATCGTGGTCGAAGCTACTGGCATATTTCGCAAAAAAGAAGAATTAGAAAATCATCTAAAAAGGGGTGCTAAAAAAGTAATTCTAACAGCTCCTCCAAAAGATGAAAAAGAGATTAAATCTTTTGTTTTAGGAATAAACGAAAAAGATTATGAACCAGAAAAAGATCATATTATCTCTAATGCTTCTTGTACTACTAATTGTCTTTCTCCATTAGTAAAGGTTCTCCACGAAAATTTTAAAATTCTTACCGGTTATATGACCACGATTCACGCTTATACCAATGACCAACGAATTTTAGACGCACCCCATAAAGATTTACGGCGAGCACGAGCTTGTGGACTATCAATAATTCCTACCAGTAGCGGTGCCACAAAAATGATTGGTATTATCTTTCCCGAATTAAAAGGAAAAATTTCGGGAATTGCTATAAGAGTTCCGGTAGCAAATGTGTCAATAGTAGATTTATCATGCGTTGTTGAGAAACAAACAAACAAAGAGGAAGTAAATCAGGCCTTTAAAAAAGCGAGCGAGACTTATTTAAGTAGATATCTTCAATATATTGAAGAAGAACTTGTCTCTCAAGATTTTATTGGTAATCCTTTTTCTTGTATTTTTGATGCTACCCTTACGGAAGTAATCGATGGTAATTTTGTAAAAGTATATGCGTGGTATGATAACGAGTGGGGGTACTCTTGCCGAGTAGTTGAATTAATTGAACTTGTGGCAAAGAATTTAAAATAATATTATGAGATCACTAAAAAATGTTAATTTAGAAACCAAAAAAATATTTTTAAGAGTAGATTACAACGTGCCTTTAAAAGA
This sequence comes from uncultured bacterium, assembly GCA_938040315.1. GTDB lineage: Bacteria > Hydrothermota > Tepidihabitantia > Tepidihabitantales > DTDR01 > DTDR01. The sequence goes on along the minus strand of CALHQW010000006.1, from coordinate 26,451 downwards.
TGGAGAAATTCTTGATGATTCACGAATTAAAGCGTCTTTGGAAACTATTTTTTATATTTTAAATTTTTCTAATACTCTTTTTATCGCCTCCCATTTAGGAAAACCAAAAGGTGAAAGAAAAAAAGAATTTTCTTTATTTCCTATTGCTTCTCACTTATCAAAACTTTTAAATAGAGAAGTAATTTTTTTAGACGATTGTGTAGGTGAGAAAGTTTTAGAAAAAAAGAAAAAAGCCAAACCCGGTGAAATTTATTTATTAGAAAATTTAAGATTTTATCAAGAAGAAGAAAAAAATGATTTAAATTTTGCCAAAGAATTAGCGAAAGAGATAGAGGTATATATAAATGATGCCTTTTCCGCTTCCCACCGAGCACATGCTTCTATCGTTGGTATTACTCAATTTATAAAGGAAAAATGTGCTGGTTTTCAACTTTTGAAGGAAGTAGAAAATTTAAAAAAGATATTAGAAAATGTTAAAGGACCAGCGATTTTAATTATTGGTGGAGCAAAAATTTCTGATAAATTAGGAGTAATAAAAAATCTTTTACCAAAGGTGGATAAGATTCTCTTAGGCGGTGGTGTAATTTTTACCATTTTTAAAGCTTTAGGATATGAAATTGGTAAATCAATTTATGAAGAAAATCTTCTAAAAGAAGGTAAGGATTTAGCCAAAGAAGAAAAGTTAATTTTACCTGTTGATGTTCTAATTGCCTCTGAAATCTCCCAAAAGGCCGATTATTATAACACCTCAATAAAAGAGATAAGAAAGGATTATTATGGAGTGGATATTGGCAAAGAGACTGTTGCCCAATACATAAAAATAATTAGTGAAGCAAAAACAATTATTCTCTGTGGTCCTTTAGGAATATTTGAAATTGAGCCTTTCAGTTACGGAACCAGAGAAATTATAAAAGCTATTTCGCAAGCCACCGAAAAAGGTGCTTTTAGTCTAGCAGGTGGTGGAGATACTATCGCAGCAATAAATAAATTTAATTACGCTAATAAATTTTCTTTTCTCTCTATGGCTGGCGGTGCTACGTTGGAATTTTTGGAAGGAAAAGAACTGCCGGGTTTAAAAGCTCTTGATAGTTAAATGAAAAAAAGAAAAGTTTTTATTGGTGGTAATTGGAAAATGAATCTTAACCATTTAGAAGGGAAAGAATTTGTCGAGAAACTTTTACAGTTAATTAGAAACAATGAGAAAAAAGAAATTGTTATTTTCCCACCTTTTACTACGCTTTTTACTGTATCTGAAGTTATTAAAAATAGTAAAATCAAATTAGGTGCCCAAAATGTTCATTGGGAAGATAAAGGAGCCTTTACCGGAGAAATTTCTCCACAATTTTTAATTGCTTTAGGTTGTGAATATGTGATAATCGGTCATTCGGAAAGGCGAAAATATTTTTTAGAAAATGATGAAATGATAAACAAAAAAATTAAAAAATCTTTAAGTACTAATCTAAAACCCGTCTTCTGTGTAGGAGAAAATTTGGAAGAAAGAGAAAAGGGAGAAACTTTACAAGTTATTGAAAACCAATTAAAAAAGGGATTAAAAGATATAAAAGAACTAAACGGAATGGTAATTGCTTATGAACCGGTTTGGGCGATCGGAACGGGTATAAATGCTCTTCCTGCACAAGCAAACGAAGTTCATAGTTTTATTCGCGAGTTTATTTCTCAAAATTATGGAAAGAAAATTAGTGAAAATTTAAGAATTATTTATGGTGGAAGTGTGAATAAAGATAATATTAAAGATTTATTAAAAGAGGAAGAAATTGATGGTGCCTTAATTGGTGGTGTTAGTATAAAATTAAATGAATTTGCTCAAATTATTAATCTTGATTTATAAAAATTTTTTGTTAAAATAAAAAAATGTTTACTTTTTTATTAATTTTACATATTTTTACATGCTTAATTTTAATATTTATTATCCTTTTACAACAACCTGAGAAAGGTGGATTGTCTTTAATTTTTGGCGGTGGTGAATCAATTTTTGGTGGTGGTGGTATTTCTCCTTTTATGGTGAAACTAACCTCGGCAGTGGCTACTTTACTTTTAATCACATCAGTAGGTTTGGTATTAACCTCTCAACCTAAAATTCAAAAAACTCCACAAAGAACAACCACTACTCAACAACAAGGAAGATAAAATGTTTGCGATTGCGGAAATCAAAGGATTTGAGTATTTTGTAAAAGAAGGAGAAAAATTAATCATTCCCCGAATTAAAGCAGAAATCGGAAAGATTGTTAAATTTAATGAGATACTATTTTTAAAGTCAAATGATAAAGTTTGGGTAGGCACACCAAAAGTTAAAGGAGCTTCAATTGAAGCCAAAGTATTATCTCATTTTAAAGGGAAAAAAATTATCGTTTTTAAATTTCGGAGAAGAGAAAATTATCGCCGGAAAAAAGGTTTTCGACCTTTATTAACAGAAATTGAAATTCTTAAAATTCATCCTCCTCCGGAAGATTAATTTAAATTTTTAACTTCTAATGGGCGGTAGAGGACTTGAACCTCTGACCTTCGGTATGTGAGACCGACGCTCTAACCAACTGAGCTAACCGCCCTTTTAAATTATAATAATGAAATTTTTAAACAAATCAATATTCCTAATTACTGGTAAACCAGGTATTGGAAAAACAACTTTGATTAAAAAACTGGCTTTATGTTTTGATTTAAAAGATATTTGTGGATTTTATACCGAAGAAATAAGAGAAAAAAATGAAAGAGTGGGTTTTAAAATTATTACCTTAAATAATGGCGAAGGAATCTTAGCCCATATCAATTTTCCTTCACCCTACAAAATTTCTAAATACTATGTGAATATTCAAAGGTTTGAAAAATTAATAATTCCTGAGTTAAACTTAGTAAATAAAAGAAAAATTATTTTAATAGATGAAATTGGTAAAATGGAACTTTTTTCCAAAAATTTTAAAGAGAAAATAGTTGAAATCTTCCAATTAAATAAAATTATCATTGCCACTATTCCAATTTCCAAAATTGAATTTATTGAAAATCTAAAAGCATCACCAAAAGTAAAAATCTACGAAACAACTTTTGAAAACCGAAATCAACTATTAAAAATTCTAAAAGAAGAAATAACTAATTTGTTAATTAATTCTGATTATTCTTGTGGGAGTTAATATTACATCTACTCTTATGTCGTGAGGCTCAACTAAATAAGAAAAATCTTCTAAAACTTGACAATCATGAACAATAGTAATTACTAAAGGCTTTTTAATTAACCCTTTATTCTTCAAATCATAATATTCTTTATCGCCATATCCCTTTCCTTTTCCTAAACGATTTCCTTTTAAATCTACCGCTACACTACCTTGAATAAAAACTTCAACGAAAGTCTCTGGTTCTTTACCATATTTTTTAAAATTTTTAATTGTTATTGCTTTATCGGCTATTTCTCTTCCTTTTATTTCTAAATACCCTTCAATATGAGGTAAAGCAACAATTAGACTTTTGCCCTCCTTTAATACTATTCTTCTTGCCTCCTTTAAAACATTGTCAGGAGCAGAAAAAACACCGTTGGCTTTCAAAAATTCTTTAATTTCATATAATTTTCTTGCGGCTTTTTCGCTACCAATAAAATTAGGAATTCTTCCGTAACAAGGTCGAGGGAAACTAACAAGGTTATTTCTCTCCATATATTCCCAAATCTCCTTTCTGATTTCTTCTTTACTTTTCATTTTATATTATACAAAAATTATTGATTTTTAAAAGTAGTTTGTTAATATTTTTTTAAAAAAGGAGAATTTATGCGGGAATTTACTAAATATGTTCATGGAAAAGAAATTTTGGGAGAGAAATTTACACGTTCTTTATCGGTACCAATTTATCAAACAGCAATTTTTACCTTCTCTTCTGCAGAAGAAGGTGCTAGTATTATTGCTAAAGAAAAAGAAGGTTACTTTTATACTCGTTTAGGAAACCCCACTATTAGGGCTTTTGAAGAAAAAATGGCTTTTTTAGAAGAAGGAGAAGACGCCTGCGCTTTTGCTTCTGGAATGGCAGCAATAAGTGCAGTAATTTTTGCCTTAATAAAACCTGGCGAGGAAATTTTAGCCTCTTATCCTATCTATGGCTGTACTTATTCTCTTTTTACTTCTATTCTTTCAAATTTGGGAATTAAAATTGAATGGCTTAGGGCTAAAAATTTTTCAGAAGAATTAAAAAAGAAGATAAATAAAAAAACAAAAATCATCTTTATTGAAACTCCTACAAATCCAACAATTGAAATTATTGATATTAAAGAAATTTCCGAAATTGCTCACCAATATGAGGCAAAAGTTGTTGTTGATAATACTTTTGCTACTACCTTTAATCAAAAACCTTTAAAACTAAAAGCCGATATCTCTCTTCACTCCGCTACAAAATATATCTCCGGTCACGGAGATACTTTGGGAGGAGTAGTAATCAGCGATAAAGAAACAATTAAAAACTTAAAAGAAAATCTAATTAGAAATTTTGGTGCAATAATTAGCCCCTTTAATGCTTGGTTATTATTAAGGGGGTTGAAAACTTTAGCCCTAAGAATGAATAAGCATAATGAAAACGGATTAAAGGTTGCTCAGTTTTTAGAAAATCATCCAAAAGTAAAATGGGTTTCTTATCCTGGACTTCCTTCCCATCCTCAACATGAAATTGCTAAAAAACAGATGAGGGGATTTTCAGGTATGATTGCCTTTGAATTAAAAGGTGGTCGAGAAGCTGGAAGAAAATTAATGAATAATATTAAATTATGCCTTTGTGCAGTAAGTTTAGGAGATACCGCAACACTAATTGAGCATCCTGCTTCGATGACTCATTTTACTTATTCTAAAGAAGATTTAGAAAAATCAGGAATTAGTGAAGGACTTGTTCGTATGTCAGTGGGAATTGAAGATGCCGAAGATATAATCGAAGATTTAGAACAAGCTTTAGCCAAAGTATGAACGATAAAATCAATGAAATTATTAAAAAAAATTCCCAATATAAAAGAGAGGCTTATTTATTCCTTCTAGATGCCTTAGAATATACCAAAAGGAAGTTAAAAACTACTAATCATATTTCTGGTAAAGAATTACTTTTAGGTTTTAAAGAATTAGCCCAGAAAGAATTTGGTCTTTTAGCAAAAACTGTTTTAGAATATTGGGGAATAAAATCTACTGATAATATAGGCGAAATTGTTTTTAATCTCTGTGAAGTAGGAATTTTAACAAAAAGAGAAGAGGATAAAAAAGAAGATTTTATTAATTTTTTTGATTTTGAAGAAGAGTTTATAAAAAAATATCAATTTCCATCCAAAGAAGCAATTAAAAAAAACATTCAAAAAAAATAAATGGAATGTAGAGAAATATTTAAAAAATATAATCTTCAACAGGCTTTTTCTTCTCGTAATAAAAAATATGAAGAGAGAAAGGAACAGGAGGATTATGCTTTGGCAATTTGTAATGCTTTAGAAAATAATAAAATTTTAGTTATTGAAGCCGAAACCGGTATTGGTAAAACTTTGGGCTATCTTTTAGCAGCAATTTTTTGCGCCAAAAAATATAACAAAAGAATAATCATCTCTACTTATACAAAGGTATTACAAAACCAAATTTTAAATTCTGATATTTTATTAGCAAAAAAGATATTTGATTTTGATTTTTCTTACGCAGTCGCTTACGGAAGAGAAAATTATCCTTGTAAAAGAAGAATAAAGCAAATTTATAATTATCAACTTTTTGAATTTTCTGATGAAGAAAAAATTTATGAACAATTAACTACCGATAGAGGAATACCAATAGATCTCTTAGAAAATTATCCCTTTCTTAAAGAAAAAATCGCTTCCGCCTCAGAAGCTTGTCTTAATGAGAAATGTAAATATTATAAAGAATGTGTTTACCAAATAGAGAGGAAGAAATGGAAAGAATGTAATCTTTTGATTGTAAATCATGCATTATTCTTTACTAATTTAAAATATCCAATTTTACCCGAATACGAGGCAGTAATCTTTGATGAAGCCCATTCAATAGAAGATATTTGTGCTAACTCTTTTGGATTTTCAATCAGTGAGAATTATCTTAAAAATCTCCTTTTCCGATTATATAATCCTAAAACAAAAAAGGGCTTATTAAAAATTTTAAAATTAGAAAATAAAAAATTAAAAGAATACCAAAGGGAAATTTTTAATGTTCTTGATAATTTAAATAATTATTTTCAAAGAATAAAAGATTTTCTTGAAAGTGAAAAGAAGAAAAGAATAAAAGGTGATTTAACAATTTTACCTAATTTTCTTATTCCCTTAAAAAATCTTAAAGAAAAAATCGTTAAGGATGTTTCAAAAATGGAAAATGAAGAGATAGCCATTGAATTTGTTGCTTGGATGAAAGAAGTGGAAGAAAAAATAAAAAATATTGAAGATTTTTATAAGGAAAAGGCTAATTTTGTTTTTTGGATCGCTGAAGAAAAAAATTCTCTTTCTTTAAATGCTGCCTTAGTGGATGTTCAAGAAGTTATGAAGGAAAATCTTTTTAATAAAGAGATACCAATAATTTTTACTTCTGCAACATTAAGGATAGGAAAAGATTCTAATTTTGAATTTTTTACCTCTCGTTTAGGAATTAAAAAATATGATAAAAATTATTTTCCTTCACCTTTTGATTATTCTCAACAAGCCTTAGTTTACATTGAAAAAAACATTCCTTCTCCCACTGAAGAAGAATTTTTTTATGAAAAAGCAGCGAAAATAATTGATGATATTATCTATCACGCAAAAGGAAGAACTTTGGTTTTATTCACTAGTTTCGAAGCATTAAAAAGAGTTTATGAGTTATGCGATAAGACAAAATATAAAGAATATAAAATTTTATTACAGGATGAAGATGCTTCTCCTACTCAACTTTTATCCGAATTTAAAAGAGAAATTAATGCTTCTCTTTTTGCTACTGGCTCTTTTTGGCAAGGTATTGATGTTCCGGGTGAATCCCTTTCTTGTTTAATAATAACCCGTTTGCCTTTTGATGTACCCGATGAACCAAGAATTGAAGGAATTAAAGAGAAATTAAAAAAAGAAAATTTAGACCCCTTTTTGCATTATCAGTTACCTAACGCTGTTTTAAAATTTCGACAAGGATTTGGTCGATTAATTAGAAGTAAAGAAGATTATGGAGCAATTGTAATTTTAGATAGGCGAATACGCGAAAAATCTTATGGCAAATATTTTCTTAGTTCCTTACCAAAAGGAGTGAAAATTACCGATAATATTAACTGTCTCATTAGTTTTTTAAAGAAATGTACCAACCAAAATTTTTGAAAATTAATTTAGAAGAAAGATTAAAGAAGTTAGAAAAATTTTTTTCTCCTTGTAGAATCTGTCCCAGAGAATGTAATGTTTTAAGATTAAATAATGAAAAAGGAGATTGCCAAATTGGTCGATACGCAATTGTGAGTAGTTTTGGACCCCATTTTGGTGAGGAAAGAGAGTTGGTTGGTGAAAATGGTTCAGGAACGATTTTCTTTTCGGGCTGTAATCTCCATTGTGTCTATTGTCAGAATTATGAAATTAGCCAATATGTAGAAGGAAGGGAAGTAAAACCGGAAGAACTGGCAGAAATGATGTTAAGATTACAAAGGATGGGCTGTCATAATATTAACTTAGTAAGTCCTACCCATGTAATTTTCCAAATTTTAGAAGCCCTAATTATTGCCAAGGAAAAGGGACTTAAATTACCAATTGTGTATAATTCCGGTGGTTATGATAAAGTAGAGATTTTAAGAATTTTAGAAGGAATAATTGATATTTATATGCCTGATATGAAATATAGCAATAACGAATATGGTTTAAAATATTCAAAGGCCAAAAAATATTCAGAAATTAATAAAGAGGCAATAAAAGAAATGTATCGCCAAGTGGGTGATTTAAAAATTGTTAATGGTATTGCCTACTGCGGTTTATTGATAAGACATTTAGTTTTGCCAAATAAAATTGCTGGGTCTTTTGAAATCTCAGATTTTATTGTAAAGGAAATTTCTAAAGATTCTTATGTGAATATAATGCTTCAGTACCGACCCTGTTATTTAGCAAATCATTATTTAGAATTAAATAGAAGAATTAAAAAGGAAGAATACGAAGAGGTTATCAATTATGCTAAAAAACTTGGATTATATCGAGGATTTTAAAAATAAAGAGGAGAGGCGATTTTTAAGCCTCTCCTCTATCCTTTTAATAGTTAATTAAATTAAAAAAGAACTATTTTCCTTATCTTCTTATAAGTTGATGTTTCAAAGTGGAGAAGATAAACACCTTTTGGTAAAGTATTATTATCTAATGTGATTACTCCCTTTTGAGCAGTATTTTCCGCAGTCTTATAAAAATATTTTACTCTCTTACCAGCAACATCGTTTAAACTAATTTTTACCCACATGCCTTTTGGAATTTGCCATTTAATCCTTATTTCTTTCTTTGGATTGGTAATTTCGGTAACATCAAATTCTACTGGATAGTTATCAACTTCTTCAATCACTGCCAGTTGCCTCACTGAAACCGCATTAAAATATTCACCATATGTCCAAGATACCCAACTACCTGGACTACCATAAAAAGATTTTCCTAAGGGTTGGTTGTCTGCTAATGTTGAAGGATGACCAGAATAACTTCTCGGCATCACTGCTACATAAAATGTTCCAGAATTTATTCTAACCGGTGGTTCAACCGGATGTTCAATATGTAATGGATAAGAAACCGCACGAATAGTATCTGATTCATATAACAAAGTTTGACCATCATCAGCATAAATTCTAAATTGGAAAATGCTATCTGGCCAGGGATATTGCTGATGCCAATAGAATTGATGTTTTAATCGGGTAATCTCAAAGGGGTAAGTTAAACGAAAATCTGCTGGATTAAATCTTGTTGCCCTTTGCGGACCTCCCCAAGTAAGGTAAGCAGGATTATTCCAATTAGCATAGGTAATCCAAGTGGCAACTCCTAAACTTCTTTTAATTGTATCATTAAAAGGATATTCATCATCTCTAAATTCATGCCAAACAATTATTTGATAGGTTCCGCTGGTATCAGGAATACGCCAGGCAGGAGTGAAAGTAATTGTTTGGGATTGTCTTCTATTTAAATTAGTTGTGGTTGCCTGATCAATATCTTCATAAATATAACCTTGGGGACCAACAATTCTTAACTTCACCGGCACACCGCTGGGAATTGTCTGGGTTCCGATATTTCTTACTGTTGCTCTTAAAGTGAGATTAATTCTTGGAACAGTATCAAAGGGCATTCCACCAAAAACAGTTGTCATCAAGTTATTATTTTGTGGTGTCCAATCAATTATTGCCCTTATCATCCATTCTCCTCTTCTTTTATCAATGGAATAACTTCCTGCCAAATATTGCCATAAGACATTATCCGGAGCATTGCTATTGCCGTCAATACATAAACCCGGACAAAGAGGATAAGAATCGGGTTGAATATAAAAGATATAGAAATTACTATTAACGATCGGTGTATCAATTAAAACAAAATTCCAAGTACCACGAGTTCCTAAAATAGTATCTGATTCATAAACAATGGTTCCTGGTGCGCCATTAGGACCATCATCTTTTAAAACTCTAACTAAAAATCTTCTGCCACCGGGAACAGGCCAAGTAGTATCCCACAGCATTACTAAAGCACCATATAAACGAATATTAGGAGCAGGAGATATAAATTTCATTCCCCAACCATTACCACGAGCATTCCAAGCCCAAGCAGTTGCCCGAAGATTCTCATCGTAAATCAAGGTATCATAATCAGGAGAATCTTGATTACCCGACGGCAAAGGAACAATCTCTGGCTTAAAAATAGGACAGGGAATTGCGAAATTTTCAATATAAGAAACTTCTCTTTCGTTAGCAAAGATTAATGATAAAAATAAAAAAGAGATTAATAAATATTTTTTCATAATAACCTCCCTTTATATTTTTTCATAACTTTATTATTATACAATATTAATAATAAAAATCAATAAGATAATTAATAATAGGAGAAAGGGATATATTTATTGGTGCTCATAAATTAAGAAGTTTTTAGGGTATAGGGATAACCCTATAACCGTTTCTTATACAGTTTCCGATAATAGTATAAAAATAAAAGGCGGGAGAAAGACTTCCGCTTTCTCTTTATATTTTATAGTTTTATTATTATTTAAGAATTATTGCCTTAGTAGTAATTTCGCTTTCCTCAGTTTTTATCTTTAAGAAATAGATACCATTGGGAACAAGTTTGCCATTCATATCTTTTCCGTTCCAATACAGATTTTTTTCGTTAGAGTTATTTAGATTTACTATCAACTTACCGCTCACATCATAGAGAGATAGACTTCTTACATTCTTTACCAAAAGCGGAATTCTTAGTATGTTATTCTTCTTTATTTCTTTTAAGATAATTGTTTTTTCTTCATTTACACCAGAAGGTAAATCACTAAAGATCAAAGTTCCATAAGTAGCAGCGTTATTCCAATTACTACCGGGCATTGTTGTTGGCCAAGTTCCCCACATCACAGTACCCGGAGCGGCGGCGGCATAAACGTAAAAACCAACTGTGTCTGAAGTCTGATTGATATTATAATTCCATTTTTGTGTTCCTTTTGCCACAACTGCCTCAAATTGAAGATGACCAGAAACGGTATTTGCTCGAGAAATACCATTTCCACTTACCCATCTTGCCCAATAACCACTTGGAAGATTTCCTGGCCCAATTAAAGCACGATAAACAACTGTATCTTGATTTAACCACACAAACCAATGATTGCCTTCTGAAGAATCGGTTGCCCATGTCCGGCTGTAATTTTCATCTAAATAACAGCCAAATTGATCATAGTTATCTCGTGTAGTTTTTGCTACAAAGTCAAGTGCCCAATAGACATTATTAGAATCGTGCTTTACATAAAGAAAAACACTACCAGCAGGACGGGCACCACTACCTTGCATATTTAAAACATCGGAAATATCCCATTTTAACGCATCGTACCATTCAGATTCTTCAATATTACCGTCAACATTTGGTATTACCCGAGCAAAAGGAGCAATTAAAGTATCCCTTACTAAAAAAGTAGTAGTAATTCCTTTCACCGTATCATTTATTCTATTAGTATCATTTTCTAATGCGGTAAAAATAGTAATTTGATAATTAGTACCTGCTGGACCAGTAAGCCAATTAGGAAAAGAAACTTGCGCAGTTTCGCCCGGATTTAGTGGACCAGGAAAGTTTATATTCTGATTATAAATTCTCACATTACTTGAATCAATCCAACAATAAATAGGAATATTAGATTGTGGAGAGGTGCCGAAATTTTTCACCACCGCAAGCGGAGTAATATTACTATTTGGGTCAACAATTGCTGATGGATTTCTTATTGCTGAAATGCCAACATCGGTTGGCGCCGGCGGTATAAAACTTCCTTCCTCATTGGCTTTTAAATAAGTAGGAGTGGTAGTATTAGAACCATAGGTAGCATAAATTTTTCCATTCCAAACATTCGTCATTAACCAACCTCTCGGAATATTCATTGGTGTTTCTTGTGTCCAAGTATTAGTTGCAATATGATATTTATAGACAAGGTTATCAGCATTTGAACTACCAGTAACTGAACCACCAATAACATAAATCACTGTATCATAATAACTCACAGCACTATGATAAATTCTTGGTCCCGGCATATTTGCCTTTTGGGTCCAAGTATTTTGAACTGGGTCATATTCCCAACAATCACTAAGAGTATTACCAGAAGCATCAGAGCCACCAAAAACATAAATTTTGCCACCAGCACCAGCGGCTGCTGCCCATCCTCTACCGACCGGTAAACTGGCTTTTGTTGTCCAGGTATTTTGAACTGGGTCATATTCATAAGTAGTTCCGGTTCTATTCTCATCACCAATAACATAAAGTTTACCATTTGCTACCGCACCACAACAAGCCCATCTGCCACTTGGCATATTTGCCTTTTGAGTAACTATCTTTGTATCTACATCAAATTCTTCACAAGTATTTAAGGTTGTATGAGTCGAATCTCTTCCACCGGCGACATATATTTTATTACCAATTACACCACCAGCACCTGCTCTTCTTGTTCTTAATAATGTTGGCAAACCAGTAGTAATCCAGGTATTAGTACTTGGCACGTAAGCGTAAATTGAACGAACTGAATTGGCATAACCACCATTAGCCCTTCCACCTAAAAAGTAAATAGTATCTCTTACAACACCAGTTGCCGGACACCAATAACGACCAGGTGGCGGTGAAGAATCAATTATTTGCCACCTTATTTCCTGGGGTAGATTTAAAGGTCCTAATAAAGAAGGTGCCATTAAGTTAATTGCTTCTGGAATTCGGTCATCAACAATTTGGGAAGGAGGAGTAAAGGAAGGATTATTTGCGAATAGAAAAGAAAATAAAAAAATTACAAAAAATATAAGTATTTTTTTCATCTTTTACCTCCATTTTAAACATTAACTTTAAATTATATAAATTTACAAAATAAAAGTCAATAAGAAACTTACTTATTCAATTCGTTTTTTTATAATTTCGCAAAAAGCGGATAGTCTCGTATCAATTAGATTCTCGGCGGTATGCTCGTCCAAAGAAATATCTAATATTGGGATATTATATTCTTTACTTATTTTTTCTAAAATTCCGCTTGCCATTGTCTGAGGCATACAACCAAAAGGATGAAGATGGATAATACCCATATAACCCTCTTTTATTGCTAATAAACTATGACCAATTGTATTGGTATCTTCACCGCCAACATTATATTGCCAATATTCTTTTGCCAATTCCCTAACTTTTTTATAAATATTATTTCCTAATCTTATTGAATGAAAACCGAGCCAAGAATGAGCAGTTAAAAATGGATCAGCATGAAATCCTAATTCACCCAGTTTCTCAATAATTCGAAAATTAACATAAGGCTCAACAACACAAAAGGCTTCGCCAACAATCTTTATTTTGGGAATAAAAGAATTCTCTTTCTTCTTATCAGTTAAATTTGCTAACTCCTCTATTCCCCTTTTTTTAATTTTTTCCATTTTAAAAATATTATCCTCTTCATAGAGTTTTTTTAAATATTTATTTAAAACTTTAGTAGTTATTCCTTTTTTCTTTTCCTTTGGTCTTATCTCCATTGCTTTTCTTTCCAATTCTTCCATAATTTTTGATTTATAATAAGTTTTTATTATTGCTTTAATAAATTTGTTAATAACCTTATAATCCTTCTTATAAATTTTCTTTAAAATAAAATAAATATTTTGCCATTCTTCTTTTTTTAAAATAATATACTCAAATTTATAACCCCTTTCTTTTAAAATTTGATGATGGAGATAGGGATAATAACCATAACGACAAGACCAAAAACCACTACAATGAATAATTGTATCAGCACCCATTTCTAATGCTTTAATTAAATTACCAAGAGTCAATTTAAAAGGAATACACATTAATTCTGGTGAATATTTTGTGCCCAAACTTAAAGTCTCTTTATCAGGCGGTGGCGGAATAACTGGTTCAATATCTAAATTTTTTAATAAAGTGGATAAGGGAATATAAATATTGCCCATATAAGGAAAAGTTGCTTTCATTTCTTTTTTATTTTAATCATATCCCAAAAAGATTCTAAACGGGTTAAAAAACTCTCTTTTTGAGTATGTTCATCAATAATTAATTCTAAAATATTAATATCTTGACAAATATATTTTATTCGTTGATTAATAACTGGTGAAGTTCCGCAAGGAAAATTACTAATAATAATTATACCAGAAATATTGTTCTCTTTTGCCCAATAACTGGAAAATAATAGGTGGCGATGAAAATACCAGCAATATTCTTTTTCTTTCTCAAAATCAAAACCCTTTTCATAAAATTGGAAACTGGTAATATATTTAATTTTCCTTTTATTCAAAATATTTAACAAATCCAAACTTAATCTTTTATCAAACAGAACATAAGGATGACCAATAACCAAAATTTCAGCATCTTTAATATATTTATTATTTATCACATTTTTTTTCTTTGCTTTTTCATATGCCTCTTTAATCTCCTTTTTAGAAAGGTTAAACTTGGAAAAAAGGGAAAGATAGCTTTCTTCTTCTTTTTCTTTATCTTCATCAATTACCAATTCTAATATAGGAGGGTTATTGAAATTTACTTTAATTAAATCGGGCAAACCGATAAATTTAGGACAACCGAATAAAGGAAATTTATTAACATATTTTTTTACAAATCTTATCAAAAAAAGATAATCACATTTATCAAGCAAATATTTTATGTGTCCAAAAAATGCTTTTACTGGTAGACAAATCTCAGAAGGAGCCAGTTTTGAACCTTCCTCAATAATTTTTTGATTTGTTTCTGGTGATAAAACAATCTCTTCTTTTAGATTTTTAAAAAATTCAATTAAGAAGTCTTGATAATAATAGTAATAAAGGCCTCTTGGAATACCGATTCTCATCTTCTTGACTTTTCTTTCAAATTCATTATTATTAATTCAAACGCCGGGGTGGCGGAATTGGAAGACGCAGCGGACTTAAAATCCGCTGGACTATTAAAAGTCCGTGCCGGTTCGACTCCGGCCCCCGGCATTTTTTATTTTTTCTAAAAACTCCTTCATATTTTTATAATGAGTTCCAGCCCAGTAAATTCGCTGACAAATTGGACAATAACTAAACTCATCTTTTGTCTGATAAACATAATAAGGAACTTTACCCTTCACTTCTTTTTTATCTACTCTTTTTACTAACTCATTACAAATTAAACAACGGGTCGCTAACTTTATTTTCTCATATAAATTAAACTTATCAAGAACAATGATTAACTGCTCTTTAGGATTATCCGTCTCTAAGAATAAACAATTTTCTTTCTCTTTATAATAACTATTTCTTGTGATAATTATTCTATTTTCGGTTTTAGCGATAAATTCCATTTTTATTTTATCTATTCCTTTTTCATATTTAGTATCAAAACCAAACATCCTCAAATATTTTGCCAATTTACCGAGCATAAAATCACAAAGAAATTTAATCTCCTCCATAACTAACTATAAAACTCTTTTTCTCTTCAATTATTTTACCATTATACTTATAACGCATAACGACTACATAAATACCATTTTTTAAGTTTTCTTCTATTGGTTGCCAAACAAGAAAAAATTCTTTATTATCAATTTTTTTGTTAAATTTTTTAATTAATCTTCCTTTTAAATCAAAAATCTCCAAAGTTAAATTTCCTTTTTCGGGCAAAGAAAATTCAAATTTTATTATTCTATCTAAGTTTTTATAAAATATTTCTGGCTTAATTATAAAATACTCATTCTTTTTAAACAAAGATAGTTCTAAATAATAATAATTATTGGTGGTATCAAAATCCTTTTTAGCAAATAATTTTACTTCTAACTTATTATATCCAAAATCAAAAGAATCAATTGCTAAAGAAAGCAGGCTTTCCTTTTTTGGTTCTAAAATATCTAAAAAGATTTCTTTTTTATATTTACTATTATTAAAAATTTTAATTTTTAAACTCTCACTATTAACAAAACCATTATTAAAAACTTTGATTTTAAAAATACCAAAATTTCTCTCTTCATCAAACTCCTTGCAAGTTAAACTTAATATTGCTGGATCAGAAAAGAAAAGAATACTATTATCCCTTCCTGGTGTTCCATATTCCCAAAGGGAAGGAAACCAATTTTCTTTTTTATCCTCAGTATAAAAAGATACTCTTTCATAAGAATAACCATCTTTAATATTTATTGGAAAACTATCATTTTCAAAGGGTGTGCCAAAAGTAGAAGTATCATTAGAGGAAAAGAGGATTATGGGATCGTTCTGCTGAAGTTCATTGCCAATAGTAGTATTTCCGACAGTAACTATTATTAAACTTTCTGGAAAAATATAAGGTTGGATTTCACCTCCTTGGGGTTCAGGAAAAGTGTATTCCGGATCAAGAATAACACAATAAGAATGAGGAGGAATTTTTGTAGTATTTATTTTTAATGTGGGATACTTAATCAATATTGAAGAATCTTTCCAAGGAACAATTGAATCAGTGGCATCCAAATCAGTAATTTTATAAGTACTTATATCCAGCGTATCATCAGAAACATTATAAACTTCCACAAACTCATTCCTATCTTCCGGATAATATCTTCCAGTCTTTCCTTTAGGATTAGCCATCACTTCGGTGATAACCAATTTTGAATAGAAAGAAATAATAAAAATAAAAAGCATATAAAAAATTATAAAATTAAAGATTTTAAAGTCAAAAAATTAAATTTCTTGACATTTAAAAATTTTTTATTATAATATATATAGAGGTGTGTGTTAAAAAGGAGGGATGATGTTGGAGATGGAGGGGATTAAATTCCGTCGTTTAGAATGGATTGATTATTATTTTATTGAAGACGAAAAAAAGCCTGGTGTTTTCTTATTATCCAATGATGGGGAAGTACCAATAAAAATTGGTCGTGCTGATGAAGATCTTTATGGAGTTTTAAAAAAGTTAACGGAAACAGTTAGGGGAATTGATGCGGCTTATGCCTATTTTTGGGCAAAAACAACCGAAACTGCTTATGAAGCCTTTTTATTAGAATGTGAATTGTGGCATCGGTTAAACCGTAATGGCCAACCCCATCCAATTCCTAAAGAACCTGATTGGCAATGTCCTTTATGCGACAGAGACTAATTCACCGAGAGATGTAAAAATAATATATTTTTTAACTTCTTTATTAAAGATTTTCTTCAAAGCAATTTCGTAAATCTTTAATTGGGGTAAATAACTTTTAGCAATTTTCTCTAATTCCTTTTCTTTAACTGGAAAGGTTTTGTAATCATATAAATAAATGGTATCATTTTCAATAACTATTTTATCAATTCTGCCTGAATAAAACTTATTTCCCTTTTTGAGAACAAAAGGAAGCTCGGAAAAACTATTTTCTTTTCTTTCAACAATTTTTAATAAATCTTTTTCTTTTAATTTTTGAAAATGTTCACAAATTGTTTTTACCCATTTATCTAAATTAAGATTACTAATGCCTTTTCTTTTCAAAAGTTCTCTACTTCGATTTTCAATCTCTTCTTCTTTTAAATAACCCTTACTTATCTCATCCAAAATTGCATGTAAAACATCGCCAAAAATTATCCATTCTAAAGAATGGTGCCTTCTTTCTTTGGGTAAGACTTTAGTAACTTCTATGTATTTTATCCCTTTTTTCAATCCAGTTATTTTTTCAATTTTTATCGGAGAAATTTTCTTTTCTTCTCTTATTTCTACTTCTCCCTTTATTTTCTCATATTCTCTTTCCACCTCCTCTTTAGTTAAAATTCTAACTCCTTCAATTTTTTTCCCTAATTCATAATGATTATCGACTTTTTTAATTTGGAGTTTATCCATCAACCAAAGTAATTTTGATTCCTCTATCCTATCACTTAAAACACCTGAAAGATAAAGGGCGTCTTGTGCTCGAGTAACAGCAACATAGAAAATCCTTTTCTCTTCTTCTACTTCCTTATTTTGATGGATTATAAAATCTTCTGAATTTCGGCAATATTCCTTTATCCCTTCTCCCACATATCTTACCCGATCTTCGCTTTCTTCAATAAAAAGAAAGGATTGATTTAACCGCGACCTCACCGATTCATCTAAAAAAGGCACAAAAACTACTGGAAATTGTAACCCCTTTGCTTCATGAATGGTCATTATTTTTACTACATTCATCTCTTCAGTATTGACATTTGCTTTTGGTTCATCTTCTTTAACAAATTGGAAGAATTGAATAATATTTAAAAGAGATTGATTTTCGCTTTCTAATTTTTCTAAAAGATTTAGAAACTTTTTCACATTGGCTTCTCTTTGGGGATCGGTTAGCCATTTATAAACATCTCTTTCTTTTAATACCCTTTCAATAAAGATCGACATTCGTTCTTTTTGATATTCCTTTAAAAGAGATTTCAAATATTCAATATCCCTTTTCCGATTGTTATCACAATATTGAGAATAGTTTAATAACTTTTCGTAAAGATTTAAGCCTTTTTCTTGATTAATTTTTATAATCTCTTCTTCACTAAAATTAAACAAAGGACTTTTTAGTAGAAGATAAAGATTATAGGAAGATACTGGTTCATTTAAAAAACGGATAAAACTTAAAAGAAATTGAATCTCGGGCTCATCATAAAAACCCGTTCCTTTAACAACCACAAAGGGAATCTCATATTCTCTCAATTTTTCTTCTAATATTCTTAAATGGGTTCTTTTTCTAATCAAAATTGTAATATCTTTATAATCACAAATATATCTTTTCTCTTCATTTAAACTATAAAGTTCTAAATTATTCACAATTGATTTTATTTTTTTGCAAATAACTTCGGCCTCTAACTCTCTTTTCTCTCTGGTGCTATTATTTCCTTCCAAAAGAATAATCTCCACTTTACCGATTGCCTCATTATTTCTTCTTTTTAAAAAAGGAGTATAATCTTTGCCAAAGATTTCGGAAAATAAAATATTGGTAAAATCAATAATCGCCTTTAAACTTCGGTAATTCTCTTGAACAATCTCTAATTGGAATTCATTGGCCAACCATTCTTTTAATCTTTTTTGAGCATAATTAACTATTTCTACATTGGCACCGCGAAAATAATAGATAGATTGCTTCTCATCGCCTACCAAAAAAAGGGAAGGTCTTATTCCCAATTCATATTTTCTACCTTTGCCGGCTCGCCATTCTTCAGTAAGTTTATCAATTATTGCCCATTGTAAGTAATTGGTATCTTGGAATTCATCAACCAAAATATGATCAGTTCGCTCATCAAAGGCATCTAAAATATTATTACATTCGGGATGTTCCTTTAGAAGAGAGTAAGCAAGAAGTTCCAAATCAGAAAAATCTAAAATCTCCCTTTTTAATTTCTCTTCTTCATAAAATTTTTCAACCTTTTCCTTAAAAAAACGAAAAGCAATATTACCCAATTTTCTACTTAAAATTTTCTCAATTTCTTTTTTATTATTCTTATCTATTTTATTAAGTTTTTCTTCAGTTATTATTTCTTTTCTATTAGAAAATAATCTTTTCTCAAAAAAGGGAAGCAAAAAATCTCTCTTTAATTTTTTATATCCTTCAAAATTAAATTGGATAAAGAAATCAAGAAGAAGTTTATAAAATTCTTCATCTTCTTTTAAGGAGCGGAAAGCTAGGATGATTGCCTTTTCCTGAAGATTTCGGGGATATTCAATCACATCCAAATAGGAAGAAAGATTTAGAAGAAAAGAAAATCTTTTAATTAAAGAGAGACAGAAAGAATCAATTGTGGAGATTCTGATTTTATTTAAATTCTCCTTCAATTTTTTAAAGATTTCTGGCTCCTCTTTTGCCATATTAAAAATTCTTTCTTTCATCTCGTAAGCAGCCTTTTCGGTAAAGGTGATTGCCAAGATTTTTTCAATTGGTACGCCTTTTTTCAAAAGGGCTAAATAATTTTCGGCTAATCTCTTTGTCTTACCACTGCCGGCCGGTGCCAAAATTAATTTTGCTTCCATTTTTTATCTCCTTTCACAAAGAAATTGATAATTACACATATAGCATTTATTTTCATCTATATTATCAACCGAAAAATCACCTCTTCTTAATCTTTCTACACCCTCTTTTATTGTCACTAAAAGATATTCCTCCATTCCTTTCAATTCTTTTTCCTTTGGCACCTTCAATTTGGCTTCCGGTAAATAATATATTCCCAAATTTTCATATTTTAAATCAGATAATCTATTCCATAAAGAGGCATAAGCAACAATTTGGATTAAATCTTTTTCCTTTTCCATCTCTCTTAAAGAAAAAGGTTTTTCCTTTGTGGTTTTATAATCTATTATAAAAACGCTTCGATTTTTATCATTTCTATCAATTCGGTCAATTCTTCCTTTTAAATATATCCCGTCAATTATTTCGCCTTCAATAGAATATTCCATCTTTTCTGGCCAAGGTAAAAACCCCTTTTCTCGCAAAGTTTCTTCAACTTTTAAAACCAGAGGAATTATTTTCTCATTAAATAATTTATTAATAAAATCTTGCCAAATTGGTAAAATTTCAAAACTAACTTCCTCTCTTATTGCCTCCTCTAATTTCTCTTTAATTACTTTTTCTAATTCATTAATCTCAGGAACTTTTTTATCTTTATAAAGTTTTTGCATTACTGAATGGACCAACCTTCCCCATTCCCATTTTTCAATTGCTACTGATTTTTCTTCTTCTAAGGAAAGTCCCAACACTTTTTCTAAATAGAATTGAAAAGGACATTTAAGATATTTTACCAAGTCCGTTATGGAAAGGGGCTTTTCTTTTGTTGCCCAGTTTTCTAAATTAATATCGGTCTTTTTTATATTAAAGAAAGGAAGTTCTCTTTCCCCTTTTAATATTGAAAATTCTTCTACTCCTAAAATTTGCTCTAACTCTTTTGGTTTTATTTTCTTGCCTTCTAAAAAGGGTGTCAGTAATACCGGATTTTCATTTTCATAATTATGGGTAGAAAGATAACAATTTTTATAAGCGGTTTTTAAAAAGGAGTATAAATAACTCTTTTCTCGAAAAAGATGAAGGTCTGAGTTGGGTAGATTAAATTCCTTTTTCAAATGTTCGGGAATTAATGGTTCTGGACGATAATGAGAAGGTAAATCTTCTTCCACTAAACCAAAAAGATAAAACTCATAATCTTTCAAAAAAGCAAAATCCCAAATTACTAAATCGTGGAGATCAATTACTTTAATTCCGGAAAACTCTTTTTCAATTCTCACTGGAATATAAGAGAAATGGTAATCAATAATCTTAATAAATTTAGGAAAATCAATCGGAATATTAAAATCTTCTAAGTTAGATAAAATTTCGTAAAATTTTAAAAGCGCCTCATAAATAATCTCTCCGTAATCTTTTCCTTTTAGAAATTTTAATTCTTCAAGAAATTTTCGAAAACCAAAAACAAATTCGCTTAAAGTTCTCTTATTTTCTATTAAATTTTCAGTTAGGTCAAAAAATTTTTTTATATCTCTCATTACCCTATCAATTATTCCTTTTTTAAAGAGTTCCTTTATTTTAGCATCATTAGTTTTTAAAAGAACATCTTTTAAAGAAAGCCAATCACTTTTCCCATAAATCACCCTTGCCATTTTTGATAAGTAATTTATATATTTTTTTGTTTCGGAAGAAAATTTTCCAAAATAGGGCAAAGAAAAAATTAAAGAAGTTTTTAAACGAGGGTAATTCTCATCAATTGTTTTCAAAACATCGATTAAAAAGGAAAAAGGCGGTAGGTCTTTTAATTTTAAGGTTTTGAATATTCCATAAGGTAAATCAAGTCGCCGAAAGATTCTTTCTAAAATATAACAATATTTTTTTAAATTAGGAGAAACTAAAATTACTGAACCTAAATCCTTTTCATTCTTAAAATGGCGCAATTTTATTCTTTTTAAAATCCCTTCAATCTCTTCTTCAATGGTTGAATAGGTATAAATCGGTGATTTTAAAAAATCCTCTTTGGAAAAAGAATTCTTTTGATATTCAATCTGGGTAAAATCACCACAGGATAGATAAAAATCAAAAGTTTTACTTTCTTCCACCAAAGAAAGGACAAAAGTATATTCACTATTTTTTATCAAAGTAGAAATTAAATTTTTCTCTAAATTAGTGAAGTCAATAAACCCATTAATCACCAAAAAAGGAAAACTAATCTTCTTTTCTTTAATTATCTTATTTGCTAAATACTGACAATCTTCTTCATCTAAAAATCTATTTTTCTTTAAATATTCTTCATATCTTTCTTTTATCTTAAAGGCAAATTCTAAATTCTCATAAGCCTGGGGATAGATTTCTAATTTTTTCAAAAAGTTATCCTTTATATCTTCTTCATAATAATATTGTTTGATTTCACTAATAAATTCGGAAAGAATAACACTATAACCAAAACTAACTTTCTCTTTTTCTTTTTCCTCTAAAAGATTTAAAATAATAATTGGCTTTAAACTATTATTAATTATCTTATAATCTCTTAATATTCCTTCTCTTTCCAAAATAGTTAAAGCAAATTCTTTTAAGGTGAAAAAATGGGGCGGAATAAATGAGTTTGGCTTTATCAAATTACCAAAAATAAGAGAAGCAAAAAGGTTCTGTAATCCACTACTACCAAAATGATAAATTTTTGAAAAATCATTCTTAGTATCTTTGGGATAAAAATTAAGAAGCTCTTGAAAGACCTTCTTAATTACTCCTTCACTACTATCGGTAATCCGATAAAGAAAGCGCACCTATTCTTTATTCTCTTTGTTTTCGCTTGTTACTTCGGCTTCTTTATTTTGACTAATATTTTGAGACATTAATTTTTCTAATTCCTTTTTCTTTTCGATCCTTCTTTTGAATTTTAACCATCTTATATGCCTCATTCTTTTCTGTTTACTTTTACTCCTTGCCATCTTCCTCCTTTTTTATTAGGGTAACACTTTATAAACAATATCGCCTTCTCGACATTTTTCTTTTACCTTTAAACCGATTATATTGCCCACTTCGGCTTTATTAATTGGCTGATGTTCAATTTGCATGGAATCAACTGTTTGGGTAAAATCGGTTGAATGTCCCTTTATTTTAATCGTGTCGCCAATATTTAAACTTTCATCAGTTATCTCCACAATCGCCACACCAATTTTGGAATAATAATGAGTAACCTTACCAACTCTTATCTCCATTTTTTCCTCCATTTAATTAGTTTATTATAAAACAAACTATTTTAAAAGTCAAGATATTCTTTCTATCGTCTTCTTTATCAATCTTATGCATCTCTCTGGTGATTTTTTGATATCCTTAGAATAAAATCTTAATATCCGCCAACCAGCACTTACTAATTGGTTATCTCTTTCCCGATCGTAAAGAATTGCTTTCTTTTTTAAATGGTATTTCTCACCATCACATTCAATAGCAATCTTTCCCTTCTTACCAAAGATAGCAAAATCTAAAGAATAAAAATCGTTGCCCTCTTTTACAAAGTATTGCCTTTCGCAAGGAATCTTATTTTTCTTTAATTCACAATAAAGTTTTTCCTCAATTGGTGAAGTGATAAATAAATCGTTTATCTCTTTACTATTTAATAACTTTTTTAAAGTAGTAATAATAAAAACAATTCTTCGTCCTCTTTGAGAAACTATCGGATTTTTTAATTTTATTAATTTTTCTATATTTATCTTATAATAATCTTCTAAGGCATTGGGATGGACTTTTTCATTAGGTAATAAATCAATTCTCTTCAAAATTTCTATCTTTTTTACTTTTCCGTAATATAAAATCTGCCATTTTTTCTCTCCAAAGATTTGTGGAAAATAAAAGGCAAGATATTTAATTTGAGAAATCTCTTTCGGAGCGCTTTTTACTGGTATCCGATACCATTTTTCCTTTTTAATAATTTCAAAATCCTTCTTTCTTTTAACAATACCAACTAAGGTTAAATCAGGTATCTTTTCTAAATCTTGGAGGTTAATCCTTTTTCCCAACTTTCTTTTAAAATCTTTATTTCTAAATCAACAAGATTTTTGTTTTGGTAGTTAATTATCAATCGCCCTTCTGCTAATACTTCACCGATAATTGCCAATTTTATATCACCCATAAAACTTAAAAATTTTTCAATTTTATCTTCGGCAACTTCGCAAAGAAAACGGGTATTAGACTCAGAAAATAAAATAATATCCGGTCTTTTAATCTCTTCACCTAACAAAACTTTTTCTAAATCAACTTTACAGCCCAAATTATTCGTGAAAGTCATTTCTGCCAAACTAACTCCTAAACCACCTTCTGATAAATCATGAATAGAAATGATTAAACCTTGATTGATTGCTTGAAAAATCTTTTCCATAATTCTCTTTCCTTTCTCTGGATTTACTCTTGGAACCTTACCAAAATTTTTGTTATATAAAGAAAAATATATTGAACCACCGAGTTCATCGTAGGTCTCGCCGACCAAAACAATTTTTGATTTTGGTCTCTTAAAATAAGTGGTTGGTGTTTTATTAATATCAGGAACAAAGGCAACTGCTGAAATTAATAAAGTTGGTGGAATAGTGATTATTTTCTTACCACTTTTAAACTCATTATATAAAGAATCTTTACCAGAAATAAAAGGAACACCATAACCTTTGGCCGCAAAATAGGCCCCAAAACAGGTCTCAACAATATCACCCATCACTTCTTCTCTTTCCGGATTAGAAAAACAGAAGTTATCCAATATTGCTGTTCTATTGATATCACCGCTCAAACAAGTAATATTTCTTAATGCCTCATCAACAACTGATGCTGCCATCCAATAGGGTGATATCTCGCCATAAGAAGGGTTTATTCCGCAGGCAACCGCTATTCCGATATCCTTGTCCCTCAATGGTTTTAAAACTACTCCGTCAGAAGGACTACCTTCTAAAAGGGGTTTTAAAACCGTTCTTCCTTGAACTTCTAAATCATATTGTCTAATAATCCATTCTTTAGAGGCAACATTCTCATTTTTTAAGATATCTATTAAAACTTGATTATAATCTTTTATCTCCCAATCAATCTTTGCTAATTTTTCTTTTCTTTTACAAATTGCCTTTCTTTTTACTTGGGGCATTCCATTATGAAGAAAATCTAAATCTATTTCACCAACAACCTTATCTTCATATTTTAAAATCAATTTCTTATCATCCCTTAATCTACCAATAATAGTTGCTTTTACATTATGTAAATCACAGATTTCTTTAAATCTTTCAAAGTTTTTCTCTGGCATAAATAAAATCATTCTTTCTTGGGATTCAGAAATCCAGATTTCGGTATAACTTAATCCGGCATATTTTAAGGGAACTTTTTCTAAATAAACCTCGGCACCAGTTTCTTCGCTAAGTTCACCAATTGCTGAAGAGAGTCCACCACCACCGCAATCAGTAATCGCATTAAAAAGGTTTTCATCCCTCGCTTGTAAAATAACATCAACAATTTTCTTCTCCTCTATCGGATTACCAATTTGGACTGCTGAATAAGCCACTTTCCTTGATTCCCTCTTTAATTCACCAGAAGCAAAAGTAACGCCATGAATACCATCTCTACCAGTATCACCACCAACCAACACTATTACATCGTTAGGAATAACCCTCTTTTCAATCTTATCTTTCGGAATAATTCCTAAGGTCCCACAAAAGACTAAAGGATTACATAAAAAATTTTTATGAAAATATACCGCACCAGAGGCAGTTGGTATTCCCATTCTATTTCCGTAATCTCTTACTCCACTTACCACTCCTTTGAGAATTCTTTTTGGTGTTAGGACGCCATAAGGAATCTCCTTTTTACTAATATCCAATTTTCCGAAACAGAAAATATCAGTATTTAAAATTGGCTTTGAACCTAAACCGGTTCCTAAACAATCTCTAATTACACCGCCAATACCGGTTGCTGCGCCACCATAAGGTTCAATTGCTGAGGGATGGTTATGGGTTTCTACTTTAAAACTTATTCCATAATTCTCATCAAACTCAATAACACCAGAATTATCTTTAAAGGCTAAAAGGACATAAGGTTTATTTAACTCTTCCGTAACCTTAAAAATTGTTTCTTTTAATAAATTTCTTATTCTTTTTCCTTTATAATAAACCTCACCTTTCATTGTCTTATGCTTACAATGTTCTGACCAACTTTGGGCAAAGGTTTCGATTTCAATATCGGTTGGTTCCCTTTTTAAACCCTTATAATATTTTTGGATTGCCAGCAACTCTTCTAAAGAAAGGTTAAATTTCTTACTAAGTTTTAACAAATCTTTCTTCTTCTTATTCAAAATCTTAATTCTTTTTAACTTAAAATTATATTCTTTTGGTTTCAAAAACAGATAATTTATTTTACCTTTAATGATATGTTGGATTAAGGGATTATAAAAATGCTCTTTGGCAATTTCTTCTAATTTTTTCTTCTTTTCTTTTGTTTTAAATAAGTATTTTTTTAAAATCTTTAATTGTAAAGAGGGATAACCAAATTCCTTTAAACTTTTTATTACCTGTTCTTCTTCTGGGTCGGTTACGCCTAAGTTGTAAGCAATTTCAATAGTTTTATATCCTTGGAAGTTAAACTTACCGATTTTAAATTCTTCAACTACTGGGTCTAAGAAGAGGTTTTTTACAATATTTTCTATTTCTTTTTTTTTAAGAGAGGTGTTAAAGAGCAATACTTTGACAATAATCAAGTCATCAATTTTGAGATTAAAATTTTCGATTAATTCTCTTTTTAGGATTTCGCTTTCGTTATCGAAGATTTTCTTTTTTATTTCAACTCGGTAAATCATAAAAAATAAGAATGCCGGGGGCGGGATTTGAACCCGCACGCCTTTTCAGGCCCACGCCCCTCAAACGTGTGTGTCTGCCAATTCCACCACCCCGGCTTTTTCTAAATTATAAAAATAAAATAA
>CALHQW010000005.1 GCA_938040315.1 uncultured bacterium | reverse complement strand
GTAAATACTTTTTTATGTATTGGCATTCTGGGTCATATCTTTGTGCCTGCAGGATGGGATTGAAGAGTCTGAAGGGTTTAGGGTCTGCCCCAACGGAAGCACTCCACTGCCAGTTTCCTACATTCACAACTTCGTCATAATCTAAAAGATGTTTCTTAAAAAATTCTTCACCAATTTTCCAGTCAACTAAGAGAACCTTAGTTAAAAAGCTTGCAAGTATCATTCTCATCCTATTATGAAGCCATTTTTCCTCCTTTAGCTGTCTTATACCGGCATCAATTATAGGATACCCCGTTGTCCCCTCCTCAAAAAATTCAAGCTTTTGAGTTTCTGGAAAGTTTATGGCTATGTGATACCAAAATTCTCTCCATGCTAACTCCTTTATAAATTGTTCGCTTCTCCCTTTCACCCTTTTGAAAATCTCCCGAAGGGAGATTATGCCGAATCTAATGCAAGGAGATAGCTTAGATGAACCATCTATAGATGGATAGTTCCTTAGTTTTTTCGTAATTTTCAAATGGAAAACTCTCAAGCCTTTTTTGACAATCTGCAGGGTCAAAATAAGGAAAGTCACAAATTTTGCCTCTCAGTTTTGCTTCTATGTTCTCTATTTTTGGTAAGTTTAGCTTGGGAACAACAAAGTGACGAAGATCATAACTTTCAAGATCTAATCTTTTTACCCACTCTTTGTAAAAGGATGTACAAACTTTTTTTACAGGTATTTCTTCCGGATGAACTAAAAAGTTTTCAAATACCTCAACAAATTTTACGCCATACTTTTGGCAAATCTTTTTTGTTTTCTCATTTCTTTCTTTACCTTTCCAACTGTAAGAGACGGTAGTATCGCTTAATAAGCTAACAATTCCTAAAATAACGATAAGTTAAAACGCCTCCTTTTTAAGATTTGTCATTAACTCCCCAAAACAACTGTTATTTCTCCTTTTAATTTTTTATTTTTTAATTTTTCTTTAATTTCATTTAGCTTGCCTCTTAGATATTCTTCATAAATTTTGGAAATTTCCCGAGCAATGACAATATCAATATTTCCAAAAATTTTTTCAATAACATCTAAGGTTTTGAGAATTCTTTGGGGTGATTCGTAAAAAATTATTGTTGCTTCTAAATCTTTAAATCTTTTTAAGTAATTTTCCAAACCTTTCTTTGGCAAAAATCCTAAAAACAAAAATTTATCGGTTGGAAATCCTGAACCAACTAAAGATGTTAAAAAAGCTGATGGCCCTGGCAAAACTTGCATCTCTATTTCTCGAGGCGCAAAATAAGAAATTAACTTTTTATCTTTAATCCCATAGTGATCAAGTAAAATTTTTGTTCTTCACATAAATTATAATAAATTTAGAACAAAAGAATAAAACTTTATCTATGAATAAAAGTTTTAATTTTAAGGAATTCTTATCGATATCAAGACCAAGATTTTGGATCTATGAATTAGGAACATATTTTGTTGGTTATTTAATAGCGGCTAAAGAGTTGACTGATTTTTTAAATTTAAATTTTTGGGTATTTTTTATTTATTTTCTTTTTCCAGCCAATCTTTTAATTTATGGAATTAATGACATTTTTGATTATGAAACTGATAAATTAAATCCTAAAAAAGTAGAATATGAGAAACTACTTACTCCTGAAAAACATAAAAGAGTTTATTCTTTAATAATTATTTTCAATTTGCCGTTTGTAATATATTCAATTTTTTACTTAAATTTATATCAGAATATTTTACTTTTTTTATTTTTGTTTTTTGCTACCTTTTATTCGGCAAAACCAATTAGAGCTAAAACTAAACCTTTCTTTGATTCTTTTTTTTCAGCTAACCTTTATGTTTTCACTGGAATTTTTGGATATTACTTAATTTATCCAGATAAGCCTTTTCCTATTTTAGGATTTATTTTTGGTTTATTATGGGCGATGGCAATGCATGCTTATTCTGCTGTTCCTGATATTGAAGCTGATAAAAAAGCTGGTTTTCATACAATTGCAACTTTTTTAGGGGCTAAAAAAACAATATATCTATGTTTAATTTTATATTTTTTCGCTTTTTTAATTTTAGCTGATTATAGTTACATATATTTAATTGGATTTATTCCCTATTTAATTTTAATGATTTTGTCTTTAAAATTTATTAATAACCAAAATAAAATTTTTAAAGTCTATAAAATTTTTCCATATATTAATACACTTTTGCCGATGATTTGGTCAATATATTATATCTATTTAAAATTTACCATTTTTAAAGTCATTTAGTATTTTTTTATAAGTAATTATTGCTGAGGCAATTACCATTGGCATTCCTATCCCCGGGTTAACATAGCCTCCAACATAATATAAATTATCAATTTTTTTACTCTTGTTTTTGGGTCTAAAAAGGGTTTGTTTTAAATTATGAATCGGCCCCAACGCGGTTCCTTGAAAAGAATTATAATAATTTATAAAATCATTAACCTCAAATATTTTTTCAAAATCTATTAAATTTTTCAAATTAGATATTCCCATTTTTTCTTCTATTGTTCTATATATTTTATCTTTAAAATCAAATTTATCTTTCTCATTAATTTTAAGTCCAGCCGATATCGGGATTAAGATAAATAATTGCTCATTTCCTTGTGGAGCAACAGAATTGTCTATTATCGATGGTGAAGAAATATAAAAAGATGGATT
>CALHQW010000004.1 GCA_938040315.1 uncultured bacterium | reverse complement strand
GCTTATTGGCAAAGAAACTCTTTATTATTGGCAGAACCAAGATCATCTTTATGATATCTGTTTAGATATGTTTCCTAACGACGCCAGCGGTCAATATCTTTCCTTACAATTAGGAGAATCTTTTTGTGATACCTATGACTTTACTGTTCCTTATGGTTGGCGCCAAAGGGAGTGTACAATCGTTGCCTTTTTCCAGGACGATAATACCAAAGAGATTCATAATGGAAAGGAAGTGGGAATTCCTTTGCCAGCAATAAAAGAAGAAAAAAATAATAATCTAAAAACTACTACTCCGAAATTGGAAAAGATTTTTAATATTGAGGGAAGAGTAGTTGATAAGAAGTTTAATTCTTATGGAGTTTACTTTTTAAAATATAATGATAATTCTTTAAAGAAAGTGATTATTATGAAGTGAGATTTAATAAAATATTTATAATTTTTCTTCTTATTCTTGCCTGCTCAGAAGCACCAAAAAGGGAGTTTAAAGGTGAAAGAGTTGTTTTGGGTGAATTATTTACTTTTGCTCGTTGTCCTTATTGTCCTTATGCAGAAGTTAGTTTAGAAAGTTTAAGAAAAGAATTTAAAGATTCACTAATTGTAGTTGCCTATCATCGAAGATTATTGGGTGATACTTTGAGTCCGGAAGATGTGGAGGAGCGAAGAAGTTTTTATTATGAAGAAGGTGGTGAGCCAGCAGTATTTTTTAATGGCAGTGGTCCAATAAGAAGTGAAGACCCATCGTTAAATTATTCTATTTATAAAGAGGAAATTCTAAAAGAGAGAAGTAAAAAATTAAAAGTGCTATTAAATTTAGAGGAAAGTAATGATACAATAAAGATTATTCTTTTTGCTTGCGATACTTTATTATCTCG
Source organism: uncultured bacterium (assembly GCA_938040315.1). Lineage (GTDB taxonomy): Bacteria > Hydrothermota > Tepidihabitantia > Tepidihabitantales > DTDR01 > DTDR01. The sequence goes on along the minus strand of CALHQW010000004.1, from coordinate 119,326 downwards.
CGATTTAAGACTTTTGGGTCTAATTACTTTTGATTCGCTCTTTTTTAAACAGATTGGTGCTAAGGAATCGGTTTATCATAATGTTTATCGTGGTTTTCTTTTTAATCAAAAGGTGGAATTAAATTATGGAGATTCTTTAATTATCCCTTTGTATCTTCCTAATCCTTTAAAGAAGACAAAATTAGTTGTTTTCTTACAAGATTTTAATAATAAAGAAATATTAAACAGCACTTTCTATCATTGGAGGGAATGATGAGTATATTTATTTTATTATTATTTTCTCAGTTTGAGTTTTATTGTCTTACCGATACTATAGTTAGTATTCCAGTAGATTCTTTTGGAAATTTTAAATTTTTTCTAAAAAATACAAGCAATCATCGAGAAGTTTATGAGTTAAAGGCAATTCCTTATCAATCACCACAAAATTGGTTTTATCTTTTATGTGTTAAAGGAAGATGTGTCCAAGTGCCCGACCCCTTTTTTGATACTTTAAATCCGAATGAAATTGATACATCAATAAGTCTTTCTTGTTATCCTAATGGTAGTCCGGGAAACGGAATAATTTGTTTTAAAGTAAAGGTTTTATCAGATACCACTCTGCGAGATTCTCAATTTCTTTACATTTCAACAACCGGAATTAAAGAATTTAATAATCAAAGAATAAAATCTTTAAGTAAGGAAGATTATTATTCTCCTTTTGGTTCATTGTTAAATAAAATCACCCATAAAGGAATTTATTTTAAAAGAAAGGAAAATAGATTTTATAAAGTTATTATTTTAAAATAACTATCCGATAATTCTCTTCTTTTTCACCTTTTATTTTCAAAAAGTAGATTCCGTTCTTAAATTCTTTTATTGGTATTTCAAATTTATTTTTGTTATCTTCTTTTATAAATCTTCTGATTTCTCGACCGGTTAGGTCATAAAGGGTGATTGTTGCTTTCTCTTTTACTTGAGAATGGATAATAATCTTATCGGATTTTTTAATAAGGAAAGTAGAATTTAGTTTAATTGATTTTTTAGTTTCTCTTTCACAGATTTCTGAAAGGTAATTATAATAGGATTGGGCAGAATCCGCATTAATAATAAAAGCGTTTTCTGAATGACCGCCAACGATAGCAAAAGCAACTCTTTCTTGTTGATTTGGTGCCAAATTGAATGGACCGACTGATAGACAAATTGACCAATCGTAGGTACGGTTGCTTTGCCATTGCCTTAATGTGCCATTGAGAATTCTGAATTTTGTTCCTTCGGATAGCGAAGTATCCGGATAAACATAACGGGCATGGTCAACACAGAAGAGGTTTGCTAATGGTGAATTTGACAATAGTTTGAAACCAACGGTTGGATCTTGATTTTGGGAGTTTCTCATATAAATAAGTTTTTTTATCGTATCGCTTCGGGCAATATCCGAAGTTGGTGAAGAAGGATTTACATCAAAATCGCCGATAATACCAAAATATAAATTATTTACCTGTTGGCTTCCCTCATTTTTGATATCCAAAAGATAAATTATAAAATCATCATAACCGATATTTCTATTTTGGATTGTTGTTTGGTATATTCTTATTCCTTTAGGTGTTTGATGGGCGCCATCGTCAAAAGAGCAGTAATAAACCTGATCTCCTAAGGGAGAAGTAAGAATTTCAATACTATCTCTTAATCTAAAATCAGTATTAATATTTGTTGCTGGACGACCATAAAATCTATCAACCACATAGTTATCGCTATTGCCCATCATTAATGAGCCATAATAAAGGGCAGAGACCGAAGAAGTTTTTGGATATTTAAAACCGCTACCTTGGTCAAAAGAAGGAGGAGTTAGATAGCCAACACCACCGAGAGCAGTTACTGTTAAAAGACAATAACCAGTATCATGGTTTAAATAGACATATCTTGGTTGTGGCAATCTACCAATTTGTAAATCAAAATTATATTGCCAGTTTCCTTCATTGGCTTGAAGAAATATTTCAAAATTTACAAAAGTTCCGGGTGGAGTGGTTGATAAAGCATAAATTTTATAAAAATCGCCAATATTAGAATCGTTTGGTGAAAGATTGCCGTAGTTGCTTATCGTATCTAAAAGAATAATATAATTACTTTGGGTTCTTAATCTTCCAATAAGATTTGTTGCTTGTGCTGTGCCAACATTTTTTACCCTGATGTATACTTTTGCTGTTTCACCAGGGTCAAGACGACCATTAGGATTTGCTTGTCCTGAGTCATTAACAATAATATTTTGGATGATAATATGTGGTCGGGGTGTGCCAGTTATAACATAAATACTTTCTTCTTTTGGATAATAATTTTTCTTATAAGCCATTACATATAAATACCCCGGTGTGATGGGATTAATAAGAATATCTAAAATACCTTGGTTATTGGTATAGCCGGATGTTAAAACTTCATTTTCTTTATAGACACCAACTTTTGCATTTCCAATTGGTTGCCCTTGGCTTCGAACGATTATTCTCAATGTCTGGGAGCCAGTTTGAATAGTATCAGGTTTTTGAATAGTTAGATTAATAGGAATATCTGTCCACAAAGGCAAAGAGGGATTGCCAAAAAGGTTAAGTTCGTAAACACACCAACGATAAACATTATTTGCTTGGGCACTTGCTTGGTAATAATCTTTGGAACGGCTATGGGCTTTACCAATTTCAATAGAATCTCTTAAAAAGAGAAAATCATAAAATCTTACACTTAATTTTTCCGAAGGTCCCATTATTGGCGGTGTTCCCCAACCATATCTTGAATTCATTATCACTCCTACACAACCACCATTACTATTATTCATCAATACTTCGGCAAGGCAATCGCTATATTCAAAATTTCCCGGATAGCAGGCAATGGAATTCATAATTGTTAAACGAGTGCTATTTGTCTGTGAGTTTGCTTGCGAAGTTGTATAGATTGGTATTCCTGATTCATGATAAAGCCCCACATCATCACCATGGGCTGCGGGATGGCAATAATGATAACCCCGATTAATTGAATCAAACATTTGATAAGAAGATGGATCAATTAATTGGGCATCAAAAAATCCCGAAGGCGTAATATTAGCAATTGATTCGTTTACAATCCTGCCGTGATAAGGATATTGACTCCAAAGCATTACCGAAGGCAATAAAACCTTCTTTAAATAATCAGTAGGTGGATTTTTCTCGTAAGTTAAGGTTTTATTTATAAAGGTATTTATTTCGCTACTGTTTTCGCAAGATATCCTGCCAATATAGACATCGTGGAATAGATCAACTGTGTCAGAACCCATTTCACCAAAGATATTATTTCTATTGCCATCCCAAGACCATTGTAAATCAGCATAATATAAATCACAAGGGATATTTCCCGTAGTATTACCGACTACTGCTCTTGCTCTTCTTGCTGGTATTTGGGCATTGTCACCAGCAAGTAAGACATATTTTAAACCGCGATTATTAAAATAATCAATAATGAAATTCCTTATTTTTTCCTGTAAATCCCTACCAGGATAATTACCATTAATATAAGAAGTTGTCTTTATTTCAATTCTAAAACCCTTCTTCTTTTGATAAGTGATAAAAGGTGTAAAATAACTTGCTAAGGCATCAGTAGTAATAATAACATAATCAACTTCATTTTGTAGACTTTTTATTGCTGGTGAAAAAGTTTCAATATCTTCTTTATTTAAGATAAGATATTCTATATCACTAACAAAGGTTTGATATTGAGAAGGTGTAAGGGATAGTTTTTCTTTAAAATTCAAAACAGAATTGATTTCAAAGGTTATTTTTTTATAAAACCTTATTTTATTCTCTTTTGGTAGATATTGAATTGGGTAAAGGATTATCGGTGCTATTTTGAAATTTGATTTTATGCCGATCGGCATTTTTATAAAAATTTCTTCCGGATAAATTGTTGATTGATATATCTCTTCTTTTGGACCTACAAATGGATAATTTCTTTTAGAAGAGATTGGTTTTGGTTCTTGGGCAGGATAGATTCTTTTTGGTAAATCAATTATTTCATATTCATAATCAACAATTCTAATATTATAATTAACTGCTCCATTAGGTAAAAGAATATAAACCGGCACATTAGGTAATAAAGGATAGCCAGGTTCATTTAATAAGGGATAATCTTGTAGTTGGGGAATAACAAATCCATCCTTTTCTTCTAAGATAAGAGAACTTTTAGAGAATTCAATTGATTTAATAAAACTATGAGCATTCAATGAAAAAAAGATAATAAAAAGAAAATAGATAGTTTTTTTCATTATTCCTCCTTTTTAAACATATTAAAATATTATACCATAATTAAAGATTTTTTCAATTAAATTCCGACTAAATCTTTAAATTTTATCGCATCTAAAAACATATTAGAGTTGTTAAACATTACATAATTTAATTCCTTATCACAATAATTTTTTATCTTTCTTAATTCTTCGGTTTGATAGGTATGATAATAAATTATCTTTCCCTTTTTATATTCTCCGTGAAGTCGAAAATAGTTAAACTTACCAAATACTGGTTTTCTATTTAAGGGATCAACACAATGAATTAGATTTAATTCTTCACAAATCTCTTTAATAATTTTATCTTCCCATTCTTTTCCTCGGACTTCTAAAATGTAATTTAAATCTTTTGGATAGTTCTTTTTTATTATATTAAAAAATTTTTTTAGATTAGTTAAATTTTCCTTTGTCGGCTTGAAACTTACCGGTGTTTGGAAAAGGATTTTATTGCAGTTTAAAATTTTGCATATTTGATAAGTTCTTTCAAAGGCTTCAAAAACCTCATCGGTGGGTTTAAAAAATCCACAATTCTCTTTCTTTTTTATCTTTTCTTTTAATCTTTTATAAGTCAAACTCGTTGCTGGATGGGTAATAATTTGGAAGGCTTTTACAATAAATTCAAAATCACTCTTAACTTCTTTTCGCCATTTTTCTGCCGTCGCTATTTTAGGTAGTTGATAAAAAGTGCTATTTAATTCAATACAATCAAAATTTTCATAATATTTCTTTTTAGCAACTGGATATCCACAGCAACCAATTTTATATATTTTTTTAATGGTCATTTATTTTAGAAATTTACCGATTTTTTTGAATAAGGAATTTAAAGAGATTCCGATACCTTCTTCTTTTACTCCTTCAATAATTATGTAATCAAAATCAAAAGATTTCTTTAAGATCGGAAAGATATTAATGGCAAAAGATTCGGGATGTTTATGGGTTCCGTAAATAATTTCTTTTGCATTTTTAAAATTATCCTGGTTTTCTTCACTTTTAAGAATTAAAACTTTTTTATCTTTCTTTAAAAATTCTTTTATTTTTTTACCAAAATCCTTTAAATTTTCATAAGGAACAATATAAATTTGGGAAGGAAAATTTAGTTCAGTTTCTCTTTTAAGATTTACTTTTACTTTACCAATTACTTTTCTTATCTCTTCTTCACTTATTGCTCCTAATCTTAGTATTTCCGGAATTTTTGTTGTCACATCAATAATGGTGGATTCTTTTTTATATTGAGTGGCGCCGCCATCAATGATTAACTCGATTTTTTCGTAAAAATTTTGAATAACATCAATTGCTTTTATCGGTGATTTTCCTCCGGAAATATTAGCACTAGTGCCGATAATTGGGATTTTTGCTACCTCTAAGATTAAAAGACCGATTTGGGTATTAGGTATTCTAATGGCAATTTTATCATTACCAGCAGTAAGGATTTCCGGAAAGATTCCTTCTTTTTTATAAAAAATAATGGTTAAAGGTCCAGGCCAATATTTTTCAATTAGCCTTTCGGCAATTTTTGGTATTTCTTTTACATAATTTTTTAATTCTTCTTTTTGCCAAATAAAAATTGGTAAGGGTTCACTTAAGCATCGCTGTTTAAGACGATAAATTTTACAAACTGCTTCTGGTAATAAAGCGTTGGTGGCTAAGGCATATATGGTATCAGTTGGAAAAGATACCACTCCTCCTTCTTTAATAATCTTTGCAGCAAAAGCTGGCTTTTCTTTTTTTATTCTTTTTTCGGTGATTTTTAATAAGGAAGTTTCAATCATAGTTAATTATAATGAATTTTTTTATATTGTCAAGATTTTAAATTAAAAGAACTGCGATAATTCCAACAAGAAAAATGCCATCAAAAACACCAGCGCCACCAATGGATAGGATTGAATAGTTTGTTTTTCTTATTTTTGATAAATTTAGCAAATCAGCGCCAATAAGAACACCAAGGACACCAGAAATATAAGCCACTGGTGACGGATTTGGTTGCCCAAAAATCAAAGCAAAAATAGCAGAAAATATTGGCGGAATTATCGCTGGCATAATTATGCCGATTCCAGGCACTGGTCTACTTAAATATTTACTTATTAAAGTCATCAAAAAAGTGCAGATTATTACTGAAATAAGAGGTACCTTTGATAAAAGATAAAGAGAAAGTAGTAAAGGCATAATACAGCCACCAAAATTAATGGCGATAATTTTTTTCTGATATTTTGGTAAGCGATAAAATAAAGAGAAAGGATAGGGAAGATAAATATCTTTTTCTTGGTAAACCTTTTCTTCAATTATGGGGATATTTATTCCGCTACCAATTAATGATAATAGAAAAAATAAAAAACCGAATTCTGGTGATAAGCCTAATTTTTGAAAAGAAATATTAATAATTCCAAAAGGAACAAGCAGAAAAAATAAAGGGAAAAATAATAAAATAAGGAAAAATAATAAGGAAAAAGGCAAGAAGAACATTATTTCAGTTTAATTACTTTTATTTTTGCTTCTTTTAGCATCTCCTTTGAGAGTTTATCAGGGTAGTCTTCTTTTATATAAATTTTTTTAATTTTAGCATTAATAAGCATTTTGGTACAAGTAATACAAGGATGGTGGGTAGTATAAACGATTGCTCCTGAAACATTTATACCAAATGCGGCTGCTTGGATTAGGGCATTTTGTTCAGCGTGAATTCCTCGACAAATTTCAATTTTCTCTCCTGCTTTTAATTTCAATTTTTCTCTCAAACAACCGGTTTCTTCACAATGGGGTAAACCACTCGGTGCCCCATTATAGCCGGTTGCTAAAATTCTTTTATCTTTAATAATTACACAACCAACTTTTCTTCTTAAACAAGTAGAGCGGCTCGCAACCATTTCTGCAATCTTCATAAAGTATTCATCCCAAGATATTCGTTTATTTTTCATTCCAGAATTCCTAAGCAATAACCAATATTTGCTTTTTTATTTTTAACCGGTTTTATTTTACCATTAACTGAAGTGGCAATAGTTGTCACTCCTGGACCATGACCAGCAATTATACAGTTAGAATGGACAACCACTCCAATAGATATCGCACCTTTTTTAAGACAACGACCATAGCGGTTATCAGTGTCAATTAAAGCAACAATATCACCAAATCTTAAATCTTCTAACCCATATTTTTTTATACTCTCTTTATCTTGAGTAGTGATATCATAATCGCCCGAAGAAGTAGCGATGCTTCCTAAACCACTTCCCATAATTGCTGGTGAAATAATGTGGGTAACTGGAAAATATAAAACTCCCTTTTTTATTTTTAAACCGATATCAACCATTCTCTCTAAAACTTCTGGATCTAAATTATAAAAAATCACATCTTCTAAACCTTGAATCTTTAATCCTTGCCCTCTTGCTTTTATCTGGATTTTATCACCAATTACCAATTTTTCTAAAATATCTTCAGGAAAATATACTAAAATATGTTCAATTCCACCGTGTTTACCAGTCACATAACCTTTGCTTCCTTTACCATCGCCACTAACAACGATCGCTTCATTACCGATACAGGCATAAGTATTTAATGCCCGATTTTCATTTTCATCTTTTAATTTTATTGATACCCCTGGCTCAATATGGTCACCAACCCAACCAAATACTTTATCACCAACTTTTACATTGTAAGTGATACCACCAGTTCCCGGAAAAGAAAATAATTCTCCCTCATGACTTACGGTATAAGGAAATCTTCTTGTCGGCATAGAAATTTCACCAATTACTGAGATAATTGGTAATCTTTCTTTATTTGTTTTAATCATTATACCTCCTTTTCTTTAAAATATAGATAACCAGCTTTTAATGCTTTTAAATTAACTTCGGTAAATAATTTTTTATCTTCTTTTAAAATCTTTTCTAAATGGGAAACATCCAAATACTCTTTTAAATATCCTGCCAAAAAACCAATAAAATATAAATTTGCTGGCAAAGGTGTGTTAAAATTTTCTAAACAATATTTAGTAGCAGGAATAGGAATATGCTTGCCGATATCTTTTACATTTTTTACTAAAATATTATCATAAAAAATTATTGTTTCTTCTTTAATTAAATCTAAATTATTATCATAACCAATTTGGGATAAGGCACCAAGAATATTTAAGTCACTCACAAAGGGCGCAGAAATAAATTCTTTACTAATAATTATCTGAACTTCCACACAACCACCTTTTACCTGAGAACCATAAGAAGGAATCATACTAGCATTATAATTTTTTATTACTACTCCCTTAGCAAGAATTTCGCCTGCCACAATAATGCCTTGACCACCGGTGCCGCTAATTTTTATTTCCAAATCTTTATTCATATTCACCAATTATAATTTTATTTTTTAATTCTTCTTTACTTAAACTTTTTGCCTTTTCGTAAGAAATAATATTTTTTAAAATAAATTGATAGAAATCAAAGAGGGTAGGCATTTTATTTCTTCTTCCATAATGAGTAACACAAGGTGAAATGACATCAATAAAACTAAAGCCATCAATCTCAAAAGCCTTTTTGATAGCCCTTTTTAGAGGTTTAGTATGAAAGACCGTATAACGGCAGACAAATTGAGCACCACAACTTTTTACTAACGCACATAAATCAAAAGGTTCTTCCCAATTTCCATTAGGCGAAGTTTCGGTAATAATCCCTTTGGGAGTTGTTGGCGATAGTTGGCCACCGGTCATTCCGTAAATACTATTGTTAGCACAAATAGTAATTATTTTAAGATTTCTTCGGGCTGTGTGGATAAGATGATTACCACCAATTGCACCTAAGTCGCCATCACCACTAATTACCATTATCTCCAAATCAGGACGAGTGAGCCTAATACCAGTAGCAAATGCTAATGGTCTACCATGTAAAGTATGTAAAGTATCAGTTTTAAAATGGGGGCTTGGTATCCAAGCAGCACAACCAATTCCAGAAACAAAAACAATTTTTTTAATATCAATATTTAACTCATCAATTGCCCTTAATATCGTTTGCAACAGAATTCCATGTCCACAACCAGGGCAAAAGGGAGTAGGGAAAACTTCTTCTCTTAAGTATTTATATAATTTTTCGCTCATATACTTTTTATAAAATCATAGATTTCATAAGGATAAATTGCTTCGCCTCTTGTTTTGAATAAACTAAATAATTCTTCTTTATGTTTTTTAACTTCTTCAATTAATTGTCCTTGGTTCATTTCACAGACAATAATTTTTTTATCTTTTATTAAATCTTTTATTTTTTTTATTGGACTAGGCCAAAGGATGATTGGTCGAAAGAGACCTACTTTAACATTTTCTTTTCTTAACATTTGAATTGCTTTTAAGGCACTCCGGGCAACACTGCCAAAGGCAATAATTAAATATTCACAATCTTCAATAAAATAGGTTTCATATCTTAAAATTTCTTCTTCATAATTTTTTATCTTTTTTATTAAATGAGAAGAAAGTTTTTCTTGAGAATTTGGGTCAAAGGCTTTTCTTACTCCCCATTCATTATGGGTTGAACCAGTAACTAAAAGATTTGCTCCTTCACCAAAAGAGGGCATAGGCGGAATTTTACCATTGCCTAAAAAGGGAGGTTTATTAATATCCTTTTCTCTTTCATAAATTATAACTTCTTCTTTTATTGTTAATGTTTCTTTTAAATGGGCAATAATTTCATCGCTTAACACTATTACTGGAATTCTAAATCTTTCTGAGAAATTAAATGCTTCAATTGTTAAATAATACATTTCTTCAACTGACCAGGGAGCCAGGACAATAATTTGGTAATCACCAGAAGCTCCCCATCTTGCTTGCATTACATCTCCTTGGGCTGGTCGTGTTGCCTGACCAGTTGCTGGTCCCTGTCTTTGAACATCAACAATTACACAAGGAGTTTCCGTCATAATGGCATAGCCGATTCCTTCTAACATTAAAGTAAAACCAGGTCCGCTTGTGGCGGTCATTGCTTTTATTCCACTCCAAGAGGCACCAATAACTGAACAGATAGAAGCAATTTCATCTTCCATTTGGATAAAATAACCATTAACCTCTTTTAATCTTTTTGCCATATGTTCCATAATTTCGGAAGAAGGAGTTATTGGATAACCAGCGTAAAATCGACAACCAGCAACTAATGCTCCTTCAGCACAAGCAATATTTCCTTGAAGAAAATATTTTCCAGGAGTTAATAAAGATTTAACCTTCTTTATCATTTTTTAAAATAGTAATTACCAAATCAGGACAAAGTTCTTCGCAAAGGAGACAGCCAATACAGTTTTCTTCTTTATCTATTTTAACTTTTTTAAATCCTTTGGGATGATATTCCTCCGAGTAAGTATATACTTTTTTTGGGCAAATATCTATACAAAAATAACATCCTTTACACCATTCTTCTCTCATTTTAATTTTAAACATCCTAATAATTTTAATAATATTAATTTGAAAATTCAATTTAATTAATTATAATAATATAAATTAATTATAATATAAAACCATGAGAGAAGAGATAATTCCGGTCTACATAGAAGACGAAATAAAAAAATCTTATATAGATTATGCAATGTCGGTTATTATCGGTCGGGCATTGCCCGATTTTCGTGATGGTTTAAAACCGGTGCAAAGAAGGATTCTTTATTCGATGTACGAACTCGGTCTTTTTTCTAATCGTCCCTTTAAAAAATCAGCAACGGTTGTTGGCGATGTCTTAGGTAAATACCATCCTCATGGCGATATGGCAGTTTATGATACTTTAGTGAGGATGGCGCAGGATTTTTCAATGCGTTACCCCCTAATCCAGGGGCAGGGAAATTTTGGTTCAATAGATGGCGATGCACCGGCTGCCTATCGTTATACTGAGGTAAGATTAACTCCTTTAGCCGAAGAGATGCTTAAAAATATTGAGAAAAATACCGTCGATTTTGTTCCAAATTTTGATGCTCGTTTGAAAGAACCGGTGTTATTACCTACAACTTTTCCCAATCTTTTACTAAACGGTGCTTCAGGAATTGCTGTTGGAATGGCAACTAACATTCCTCCCCATAATTTTAAAGAAATTTGTGATGGATTAGTGGCTTTAATAGATAATCCTAATATTTCGGATAAAAAACTTTTGGAGTATATCAAAGGACCAGACTTTCCGACCGGTGGAATAATTGTGGGAACCGAGGGAATAACCGAAGCCTATCTTACTGGTAAAGGTAAAATTATTGTTCGCGGAAGAGTCAAATTTGAAGAGGCGAAAGGTGGCAGAGAAAGGATTGTGATTACCGAAATTCCTTATCAAGTAAACAAATCCGCTTTGATTGAAAAGATTGCTGAATTAGTAAAGGAAAAGAAAATTGAAGGGATAAGTGATTTACGAGATGAATCAGATCGGGATGGAATGAGAATTGTTATTGATTTAAAAAGAGATGTAAGTAAAGAAATAATTTTATCTCAACTTTATGCCCACACACCCCTTCAGGAAACTTATGGTATTATCTTTTTAGGAATAATTAATAATGTTCCTAAATTGATGAATTTAAAAGAAATCTGTCAAACCTTTTTAGAATTTCGCTATCAAACCTTTTATCGACAGACAAAGTTCGAATTAAATAGGGCAGAAGAAAAAGCCCATATTTTAGAAGGATTTAAAATTGCCTTAGACAATATTGATAAAGTGATTAATTTGATTAAATCTTCTAAGGATACTGAAAAAGCCCGCGAGGGATTGATGAAGAAGTTTAAATTAACTGAAAAGCAAGCGAATGCGATATTAGATATGCGTTTGGCAAGATTGACAAGTTTAGAAAGGAAAAAAGTTGAAGATGAATATCTGGCAACAATAAAGGAAATTTCTCGTTTAAAATCTTTACTCGCTTCTCGACCAGCAATAATGCAAGAGATAAAGAAAGAGTTGTTAGAATTGAAAGAGAAATATGGCGATACCAGAAGGACTGATATAGTTGAAGGAAAGGTAGAAGAATTAAAATTAGAAGATTTGATCGCTGAAGAAGATGTGACGATTTTGATTACCCATAAAGGATATATTAAAAGAATGTCAGTTTCTTCTTATCGGAAACAGAGTCGGGGAGGAGTAGGAAGAAGCGGAACTGAAATTAGCGAAGAAGATTTTGTGGAGCATCTAATTACTGCCCAAACAAAAGATTATTTGTTATTTTTTACAAATAAAGGTAAATGCTATTGGTTAAAGGTTTATGAGATTCCGGAAGGTTCTTTTCAATCAAAAGGAAGACCAATTGTTAATCTTTTAGAATTAGAAAAAGAAGAAAAAATTGCCGCTACTCTCTCGGTAAAAGAGTTCAATAAAAAGAATTATGTCTTTATGATAACTGCTTTGGGAAAAGTTAAGAAAGTTTCCTTAGAAGAATTTTCTAATCCAAGAAAAACTGGAATAATTGCAATAAAATTATTGAAGAATGATTCAGTAGTAGAAACTTTTATTACTAATGGTAAGAATGAAATTATGTTATTTACTAAAAAGGGACAGACTTTGAGATTTTTGGAAAGGGATGTGAGAGAAATGGGAAGAAATGCTGTTGGTGTTTCCGGAATAAAATTACAAAAAGATGACGAAGTCTGTTCAGGAACAATCATCAAGGAAGATGAAAAACTATTATTTGTTAGTGAAAGGGGATTTGGTAAATTAGTGAGTTATAAACTTTTTCCTAAAAGAAAAAGAGGCGGTAAAGGAGTAATAGGTATAAAAATAACTGAAAGAACCGGAGATTTAATAAAAGTAATTAGTGTTAAAGAAAAAGACGAGATAATTATTGGCACTCTAAAAGGAACAGTTATAAGGTTAAAAGTTTCCGAAATCAAAGAACTCTCCCGTCAGGCAAGCGGTGTAAAACTTATCACCTTAAAAGAAGAAGATAAAGTAACTGATGTTGCCAAGATTTTAGGTTCTTAATCAATTGGCATCCCATACTAATAATTTTAAAAAAGGATTTTTAATATTAAGTTATTGAAATTATATAACTTAAATTAATTTCGGTATAAAGATAGGGAACTACTTCCTCGGTTCCTTTTTTCTCGGCTTAATAGGTCTTTTATTTATAACCTATAAAAATATCTTTTCAATTTGCTTTTTGGTCTATTTAAATTAAGGCTTTTAAGTTTTCTTTTATTCAGCCTAAAAATTTTTTATTAAAAAGTCACCTAAAATTAATTTAGTTAAGTTATTAGTAGAGAAAGTTATAAGAATTATTTAAGAATTATAAATTTTTTCTCTTTCTTTAGGAAATATATACCTCTTTTTATCTCTTTTTTATTTTTTATTCTTCTACCGGTAAGATCATAGATAACATAATTTTTCTTTATTAAGTTAGCGAGATTTTCGGATTGAATATTTCTTTTTTCGGTTTTCTTTACAGCAAAGGTTGAATCAAAATTGGGAAGACCGATCCAGACCCAAAATTCGTTTTCATTTTTCCCTTTTAATAAGAAGACACCAAAACTATTGGCAACAATTGTTCCGCTTTTGCTACTTTTTTGATAAGGACCTTTGGGAATAGTTTCTAAAGGAAGCCATTTGTTAATATAGGGATTAAAGCACCAAAATTCTCTTGTTGAGCCGCCTTTTATTGCATAGATAATATTATCTTTTATTGCTAAACAACCACCATCTTTTACTTTTTTCCTTTTCTTTTCGAAAGGATGTTCAAAAGGTAAGGAAGGCAGGGATTCCCAACTATCTTTTTCAATGAGATAGCGGAAAAATAAATTCATTTGTGCTTGTAATAGATAGATTGCGGGGATACTTTCACAAATAATTATAGAACTTCCTTCTTTAAATCCTTTTTTAGCAGGTGGTTCTTTTATTGGAGACCAAATTTTATTTATAGTATCAAACACCAAAAATTCTTTGGTATTATTACCTTTTAAAAGATAAATTTTTCCGTTATAAGATGCCAAATCAGCGCCCTTTTTCACATTTTTATCACCGGGAATTTCTGGTAGGATTTCAAAATTTTTAGTAAAAACATCATAACGCCAAAATTCTCTAGTATTATTACCTTTTATTATGTAAAGATATTTTTCACCATCAAAAACAATTGAACCACCATCTTTTACATTCTTCCTTTTTGCCGGTAGACAGGGGAGAGGTTCTAAAATTTCCCAAAAGCCAGTGTTGATATTGTAGCAGTAAAAATCGTTAGTATTATTTCCTTTCAAAGCAAAGATTAAGGTATCAAAAGCCACTGCCATAGCACTTCCTTTGCCAACTTTTCGCTCACTCGGTAATGAAGGCATCTCTCTTAATAAATACCAATATTGGGAGCCTTTATTTAAAATAAAATATTGATTTTTGATGCTATTATTTATCGGATTGACATCACCTTCTAAATTAGCAAAACCATAAGTTTTAAAATTTCCTGAATCACTGATTGATAATGAGGGAAATTGAATTATCTTTTCTTCATTTGGTAAAAGGTTTGAGACATAATTAGAATCATAATATAATATTTGGTTATCCTTTTTGATTTGGAAATAGAGATAAAAAGAGAGATTTATCTCGCCATTATTCATAATTTTTAATTGAGGGATTATCTTTTGGTTTATATCAAAAGGAATTACTCCTTTTGGTGAAATTATTTCTTTTAAAATAATATCTGCTTTTCCAATCGTGAAAATTTTGGAAAGGGTGTCATTTTCTCTTATCGTATCATCAATTAGGTTTAATGAAAAAGTTATTAGATAATCACCTTCTCTTTGGAAGTTATATTCTCGGAAATTTACATTTATAGAATCTAAGCCACTGATACTTTTAAATTGGGAGTCAATATAAATCTTTTGGTTATTATTATCAAAAATTTCGCATAGGGCTTTAAAAGTGTGGTAAGTATTAAAATTATTTTTTACTTCAATTTGGGGAGTAATAATTCCTTTCATATTATATCTTTTTGGAAAGATAATTTTATTTATTCCAATATCATAAGGTTGGGTCGTTAAATAGAAGATTTCTGCATTGCTCGTTCGGTAATCATAGAAAACAAGATGAAGATAGTTTGAGTTAATTCCAAAAATTTTTGGATAATAGACAGACCCATTTGGATAGTTATCAGGGATTTGCATTTTTTCCTGCCAAATACCGTTTTCTTTTACTCTTAACCAAATTTTATAGTAAGAAGTATTTTCTTGCCCAAACCAGACAAGATATATTCTATTATCCTCATCAAAGGTGAAAAAGGGATAAAAACGATAGCGATTAAAATTTTCATTAGCGCCGGCAAGGGTATCAACATTTTCCCAATTACCATTATTATTTTTACAACGATAATAAATCCGATAATAGATACTTTGTTCCGGATGATAGCCATACCAGGAAATATGAATATTATTTTCCTTATCAGTGATGATTGTTGGATTATATTGAGAAGTAGAAAAACCCTCAGAGATTAAATTTATTTCTTCCCAATTATTGTTATTATTTCTTTTTCGATAAAATATCTGGTCTTTGGAAATTCCTCGTTCTTTTCCTTGCCAGACAATATGAACATTATTATTTTGATCAATGGCAATTGCGGGATAATATTTGTGGAAATTGCTGGTTGTTAACATAACACTTGGTTGCCAACCATTTTCATTTTTTTCTTTATAAAACACCTGATAAAAAGAATTGTAAAGTTTACAATAGGTTATTCCAATTCTACCATCAGGAAAGATAGCGATAGAAGGTTGATATATACCAGTTGGTGAAGAATCAATAACTTCACTTTCAGTCCAGCGAGAAGTGCTTTTTATTTTATATCTTAAATAATAATAATTATTTTTAGCGACATATATTAAATGAAGGTTATTTGAAGAATCTAAGGCAATTGTCGGAAAATAGGCAATTTCGTTTTCTTTATCACTCACGCAGTAATTTTCACTAAATCCAGTTTTAGGAGAATAAAATTTGTAATATATTTGAGGAATAGGATAATTCAAATAGGGAGTATAATCATACCAAATAAAATGGATATTATTATCCTTATCAACTATTAAATTGGTAGCATTATTAATTGATAAAAAAGAAGGATAATAATTATTAGAAATATTTATTGGTATTGTCCAGCGTGGTAAAATTTGAGTAAAAGAAAATAAAAGAATTAATCCCTTCCTCATCCTTCCCCTCCTTTTATTTATATAAATTATAGCTTAAATTTTTTAATTAATCAATATCTCATTAATAATACTTTTTGCTATTTCTTTTTTATTTAAAGCCTCTTTAATTTTTTCAAAATAGGGTTGATAGTCAATTTTATTTTCCAAAATCTCCGTTGCCTTTTTTATTATTACTTCTATTTTCGGATTAATAAATTCTAAAAATACCTTTTCTTTTAATAAAATATTGGGCAATGAGAAGTATTCTATTTTTACTAAAAATTTGCTAATCAATAAAGTAAAAAGAGAAGGGAAATAGATGCTAATAAATGGTTTATTTAAAAGGGCAATTTCTAAAGTGCTTGTTCCTAAACAGGTAAATACTAAATCGGAGATAGAAATTAATTCATAATGGTCTTCATAAATAACTGGTAGATTTAAAAAATTGTATTTTCGGTAATTTAAATTTTGTAGTCCTAAAATAAAGGGTTTTATCTCGAAATCTTTATTTAATTTTTCATAAACTCTTAAAAAGAAAGGCAAATTCTTTCTTATTATTTCATTTCTTGAACCGGGCATTAAAATCAAAATTTTTTTCTCTTTTATTCCATATTTTTCTTTAATTTCCTTTTCTGTCAAATTTATTTTCGTAATTTCTAATAAAGGATTTCCTAAATAAACTGCTTTTATTCCTAACTTATTATAAAATTCTTTTTCAAAAGGAAAAAGACAGATAATTTTATCTATATATTTCATTAAAATTTTGTATCTAAAATTTCCCCATGCCCAAATTTGAGGTGGTGCAAAATAAATAATTTTTAATTTTTTATTTTTGACTCTTTTTATTAGAGGAAGATTAAAACCAGGAAAAGAAATAGGAATAAAAATATCTGGTTTTATTTCTTTAATTTTCTTTTCGATCTTCTTTAAATAGGGTAAAAGAAAAAAAGACTTTTTTATTCCTTCATAAAAACCAACTACCGCAAAGTTTTTAGTATCAAGTAATAGTTGAAAATTGCCTTTTAAATTTTCTTTATTGCCAATTACATATAATTGAATATTGGAATATAACTTATTAAAATTCTCTATTAAATAATTTAAATATAAATCACCAGAAGGTTCGCCGGAAAGAAAAAGTATTTTCAAATAATCATTTTATTAAGGTTTTTGGTGGTTTTTTGATAAATCCCTTTTTCATTAGAAATTGAATCTCTTTTCTTGCTTCTTTAATTGTTTCTAATGCTTTTTTATATAAACTATTTCTATCCATTACAATTCTGGCGACTCCTTGTTCAATGGCTTTCATACCGACTGCCGCTGCTTCTCTTGGAAATACTTCCCAATCATCCATTGTTGGGATTAGGTAATCTTCCCTTAAACCTTTATCCTCTGCTACTTTTGCTAACTCTTCAGCCGCAGCAATACACATTTCGTCCGTAATTGTTTTAGCGTTTACATCTAAAGTGCCTCTAAAGATTCCTGGAAATCCTAAAGAGTTATTTATCTGGTTAGGAAAATCACTTCTACCGGTGGCAACAATCTTTGCTCCGGCTTCTTTTGCTTCCCAAGGCCAGATTTCTGGAACTGGATTGGCACAAACAAACACAATAGGATCTTTTGCCATTCTTTGGATCCATTCTTTTTTGATTACATCTGGACCGGGTTTAGAATAACTAATTACCACATCCATATCTTCCATAGCGATTCTAATTGCATCTTCGATTCTTTCGGCTTTCCTGCCTTCAGCATTGGTTTTTGAAACTAAATCTTTTGTGTAAGGAAAATGTTTTTCAAAATCAGGTCGATCTTTATAAATAATACCGTGAGTATCGCACATCACGATATTTCCCGGGTCAAAACCATAAGCCACCATAACCCTTAAACAAGCAATATTGGAAGCACCGGCACCAATCATTGCTATCTTAACTTTTTTTGGATCTTTATTGACAATCTTTAAAGCATTGATTAATCCTGCTAAGGTTACTGCCGCGGTTCCTTGTTGATCATCATGCCAAACTGGGATATCCAGTTCTTTTCTCAAGGTATCTAAAATATAAAAACATTTTGGCTTAGCAATATCTTCTAAATTATAACCACCAAAAGAAGGTTCTAAAAGTTTACATATTTCAATAAATTTATCAGGATCTTTTGTTCTTACGGCAATTGGTACCGCATCAACACCACCAAGATATTTAAAAAGTAAAGCCTTTCCTTCCATTACTGGTAAAGAGGCTTCCGGTCCAATATCGCCTAGTCCTAAAACTCTTGTTCCATCAGTTAAGACAGCAATTAAATTTGACCGATTAGTATGTTCCCAAACCTTTTCTGGATTTTTGAAAATATCTTTACAAGGCTCAGCAACACCAGGAGTATACCAAATAGCGAAATCATCAAAACTTCTAATGGCACATTTAGCAGTAATTTTTATTTTACCTTTATAAAAAGGATGAAGTTTTAAAGCATCTTCTCCCGGTTTCTTGGCTTTTTCAATCAGTTCTTCTTTAGTTAAAATTCTTTCTTTTACTTTTTTTATAATCTTTTTTATACTTCTTTTTTTAACTTTTTTCTTTACCTGTTTTTTAGTTTTTTTCATCCTTCACCCCTTTTTGGTTGTTTAATTAGAAAGACAATTAATGCTCCTAAAATACATAAAAATCCTGTAACAATAAATGCCAAATTATAACTTTTTGTTTTTTCCAAAACTTGGGGAGCAAAGATATTGCCAAGAAGTCCACCAACGCCGTAAGCAGTAAAGACGAGTCCATAATTCATTCCAACATTTTTTGTTCCATAAAAATCAGCAGTAATTGCCGGAAAGACTGCTAAATAACCACCAAAGCATAAACCAACTAAAGAGACACCTATCCAATAATAAAAAGGAAGAGAAGGAATTATTGTGTATAAAAAGACAGCAATACCACAAATAAGAAACATTAAGAAAAGGGTTTTTATTCTACCAATTAAATCAGAGATTTTTCCCCAAAAGATTCTCCCAAAAGCATTAAAAATAGCAAGAAGACTAACAGCAAAGGCAGCTGTCTCTTTTGTTAATCTTGCTAAATCTTGGCCAATTGGCGATGTTTGACCAATTATCATTAAGCCGGTAGCACATCCAAAGAAATAGATGAGCCAGATTAGATAGAATTGATAAGTTTTAAGCATCTTAGAAGAAGAATAATTGTAAATAGTTGCTTGAAAAGTTGATGGTGGCATCCAACCTTCTGGTTGATATCCTTCGGGCGGATTTTTTAAAATTAGAGCGCCGATCATTATTAAAATTAAAAAGGAAATTCCTAAAATAATAAATGTATTAAAGACATTTACGGTGTCTATCAAACTTCTGGCAATAGGGGCAACGATTAAGGCACCTGCTCCAAAGCCAGCCACAGAAATTCCAGTAATTAATCCACGCATGTCTGGAAACCATTTCACACCAACCGAAATTGGACAGACATAGGCAAAACCAATACCTATACCGGATAATATTCCGTAGGATAATAAAATTCCTAAGAAAGATTTAGAAAGTCCAGATAGAATAAGTCCTAAACCAAGAAGTATACCGCCGGTTATTGCGACAATTCTTGGTCCTTTTCTGTCTTGCCATCTGCCACCGATTATTGTTGCTAAAGCGAAAGAAATTAGGACAAAAGCAAATGGTAATGTTGCTTGGGTAGGTGTTAAATTTAACGGTTCTCCTTGTAATGGTTTTCTAAACACACTCCACGCATAGATGGCACCTAAGCAGAGTTGAATTAAAACCGCACCAATCATTATAAACCAGCGATTTTTAGTCATAAATTGTTTTCCCCTCTGTTATTTATTATTCTTCTAAGGTGGAAATATCGCCGAGGGGTAAACCAAGAGCTTCGGCTTTTAATAATCTTCTCATTATTTTACCACTTCTTGTTTTTGGTAGTTTATCACGAAATTCAATCTCCTCGGGTCGAGCAATAGGTCCGATCTCTTTTGCCACCCATTCTTTTAATTCCTTTTTGAGTTCTTCCGACGGCGTGTAGCCTACTTTTAAGACCACGAAGGCTTTAGGAACATCACCTTTCACTTCGTGAGGAATACCAATTACTGCTGCCTCAGCAACCGCAGGATGAGCGACCAATGCACTTTCTACTTCGGCAGTTCCTAATCGGTGGCCAGCCACATTTAATACTTCATCAGCCCTTCCTCTAAACCAGAAATAACCATCTTCGTCAATGGTGCAAGAATCGCCGGTTAAATAGACATTAGGAAATCTTGACCAATAGACTTGTTTATATCTTTCCGGATCCTTGTATAAGGTTCTTAACATTGCAGGCCAGGGAGAAGTTATAACTGCAAATCCATTTTCATTTGGTTTTATTCTTTTGCCCTCGGATGTATAAACATCAGCATTAAATCCAGGTAAGGGTTTTGTTGCCGAGCCTGGTTTTAATGGTGTAATGGGTAATGGTGATACTACAAATGAACCTGTTTCTGTTTGCCACCAAGTATCCATTATCGGACATCTTTCTTTACCAATATTTTTGTAATACCATCGCCATGCTTCCGGATTGATAGGTTCACCAACTGAACCAAGTAATCTTAAAGTTGATAAGTTATATTTATTTGCCCATTGCTCACCATATCTCATATGCATTCTGATTGCAGTCGGAGAAGTATATAAAATTGTGACCCCTTCTCTTTCGATTATTTTCCACCATCTTCCTGGGTCTGGGTAGTCGGGTGCTCCTTCATATAATATGGAGGTAGCACCAAGCATTAATGGTGCATAAACGATATAACTATGGCCAGTAACCCAACCAATATCGGCTGCACACCACCAAATATCTTCATCTTTTATATCAAATACATATTTTAAAGTAGTATAAGTACCCACCGCGTAACCTCCGTGCACATGGACAACTCCTTTGGGTTTACCAGTAGTTCCTGAGGTATAGAGAATATATAAAATATCTTCGGAATCCATTATTTCAGTCTCACAATAGTCGCTCTCTTTTTCCGTAATTTCATGCCACCATAAATCTCTACCCTCTTTCATCGGAACATCTTCACCAGTTCTCTTATAGATAATAACTTTTTCAACTGTCGGACATTCTTTTAATGCTTCGTCCGAATTTGCTTTTAAAGGTACAATCTTGCCACGACGATATCCACCATCAGCAGTGATTAACACCTTTGCTTCCGCATCCACAATTCTATCTTTTAGAGCTTGGGAAGAGAAACCAGAGAAGACAACCGAATGGATAGCACCTATTTTGGCACACGCTAGCATCGCAATCGGTAATTGAGGAATCATTGGCAAGTAAATTGTCACGCGGTCGCCCTTTTTTACTCCAAGTGTTTTCAAAGCATTTGCTAATTTATTTACTTCTTTGTAGAGTTTATAATAAGACCAGTATTCCACTTCACCAGGTTCATCCTCAAAAATATAAGCAATTTTATTTTTCCGATAGGTTTTGATATGTCGATCAAGAGCATTATGGACGATGTTAATTTTTCCTCCTACAAACCATTTAGCAAAGGGTAGATTCCATTCTAAGACACGCTCCCATGGAGAAAACCATTCTAATTCTTTCGCATTTTCATTCCACCACCATTCAATATCTTTTTGTGATTTATCCAAAAGTTCTTCTAATGATTTAATTCCGTGTTTATCCATAAACTTTTTAATATTGCTATTTTCCACAAGCTCTTTTGGTGGGTAGTAAATTTCTTTATTTTCAGCCATATTTTTCCTCCCTTTAAATTTTTTATTTTTATTTTACAAAAATTTTATAAAAAATCAATCATTTTTTATTGGTATTAATTCAACAGCCAATTCAACATTCTTTGTTTGTGGAAAAAAGTCAAAAAAAGCAACAGAATTTATCTTATAATTTGTGAACCCTTTTAAATCTCTTACCAGTTGAATAAGATTGCAAGAGATATATATAATCAATTTTGGTTTAATTTTATTATTTAAATATTTTATTGCTTTAGGGTGAATGCCAATTCGAGGTGGGTCACAAATTACAAATAAAGGATTCTTAAAATTTATTTCTTTTATTTTTTTATCTTCTAATAAAATGGGATAAATATTTTTTGTTTTATTTAACTCACTATTCTTTTTCACTAAGTTCAAGGCTAGAGGATGATTATCAATTACAATAACTTCTTTAAATTTCTCGCTATTCATAATTCCAAAAACACCTACTCCACCATAAAAATCTAAAAGATAAGCATTATTAGTCTCGTATTTTTCTAAAATTTTACTTACATATTGATGGAGTTTATCAGTAAGTTCATCGTTTATTTGGAAAAATGTCTGAGAATGAAAATAAAACTCCTTTTCTTTTATTTTCGTATATAGTAAATCGATTCCTTTAATAACATGATAATTTTCGCTTATACTAACATCAGTGTTGGGAGGTACTTCACAAACTAAAAGATTATCAGCGGAAGTTATAAAAGCAAAATTTTTAATTAGTTCTATTGCTTTTTCTTTATAGGGACTATTTTGGTTAATAACAATAGAAATAGTAGAATTTAAAGAACTTCTAATTACTGCGTAACGAAAAGTACCGAGATGTTTTTTGATATCAAAACTATCAACTTCTTTAAAAAATTCTCTTATTTCTTTTAAAAGATTATTTATCTTCTCTTTAGCAATTAAACAATATTCAATATCAACAAATTTATACCATTTTCCTTTTTCTCTTAAACCAATGCCATTTCTAAAAAAAGCAAAATCCATACGGTTGCGATAGTGAAAATAAGTAGAAGGAAATACTTCATTAATATCAGTATTTAAATATTCTTTCACTAAATTTATTTTTCTTTTTAACTGCTCTTCGTACGGTAGATCTTGTAAATCACAACCTCCACATTTATTAAAATAGGGGCAGATTTTCCCCATCCTATCTTCTTGGGTGAAAAATGTTATAGATTTGTTTTAAATATTCTTTATTTAGTTTAGTATAGATTTGGGTTGTTGAAATATTGGAATGACCCAATAATTCTTGGACAATTCGTAAATTAGCACCGCCTTCTAATAGATGGGTCGCAAAGGTGTGACGAAAAGTGTGAGGAGTGATTTTTTTCTCAATACCGGCTAATTTTACATATCTTTTTAAGATCTTCCAAAAACCCATACGGGTAAGTTTCCCCCCTTTTTGGTTTAAAAAGAGATAAGGATTTGATATATCTTTCTTATTCAAAAAGGAAGGTCGTACAAAATTTAGATATTCTTTTATTGCTAATATGGCTGGTTCACCAATCGGAACAATCCTTTCTTTATTTCTTTTACCAATTACTCTAACAAATCCTTCTTCTAAGTTTAAGTCATTAATTTTTAAATTTAGAACCTCTGAAACTCTCATACCAGTTGCATAAAGCAATTCAAACATTGCTTTTGCTCTAATACTTTCGTTGTCCTTTTTTGTTTCTATAGTATTAAGTAATTTCTCTACTTCTCCAATAGTTAATACCTGGGGCAGTTTCCTTTTTATCTTAGGAGTTTCAATATCTTCTAAAGGATTTTGTGGTACTATTTCTTCTTTATTTAAGAAGTAAAAAAAAGATCTTAATGAAGAAAGTTTTCGGGCAACTGTGGAGGGGTTTCTTTTTTTTGCTCTTAAATGAGAGATAAATCTTTTTATATCTTCTTCAAAAATCTCATTTAAATCTTTTTTTATCCAATCTAAAAATTCTTGAGTATCCTTTAAATAAAATTCTGAAGAAGTTTTACTTAATTTCCTTTCTAATAAAAGATAATAATAAAAATCTTTAATTAAATTATCTAAAGATTTCATTTTTTGTTAAAATTGTATCTTTCTTAAAATTGATATCGTCTTTCTCTGGATGGTCGATATTATAATGAAGTCCTCGGGATTCTTTTCTGACATTTGCTGAATAAGCAATTAATAAACCACTGATAATCATATTTTTTGCTTCTAAAGAAGAGATGTTAATCCCTTTTTCTAAAATTTTATAAATCTCCTCTTTTAATTGATACAACTCTTCTATTGCCTGTTTTAAATCTCTATCATTGCGAACAATTCCTACTTTGTCCCACATTATTTTCTTTAATTCCTTTACCAATTCTTCCGTCTTTTTATTCTCCGCAATGAGATTTTTAATCTTCCATTTAAAATTTTTAAATTCTATTTTTCCTTTTAATAATTCCTGAGATCTTAAATATGCCCTTTCGGCGAATACCAACGATTCTAATAAAGAATT
Organism: uncultured bacterium; assembly: GCA_938040315.1. Classification (GTDB taxonomy): domain Bacteria; phylum Hydrothermota; class Tepidihabitantia; order Tepidihabitantales; family DTDR01; genus DTDR01. Next base: position 94,778 of record CALHQW010000004.1, on the reverse strand, counting down.
GGATGCCAAACGATTAGCACCGTGCATTCCTGAGCAGGAAGTCTCGCCAGCGGATAATAAATTTTTAATACTAGTTTCTCCGTATTCATTTATCAAAATACCACCACAGATATAATGAGCAGCCGGTACAACTGGAATTGGTTCTTTCGTTATATCAATTCCAAATTCTAAACAGGTTTGATATATCCTAGGAAAACGGGATTTTATTTTTTGAGGATTTAAATGGGTGAGGTCTAACAAAACGTAACTTTCTTTTCTTTCCTTTAATTCATTATCAATTGCTCTGGCAACTATATCTCTGGGAGCTAGACAACCTAAGGGATGATATTTTTCCATAAACGTTTTGCCATCAATGGTTTTTAAAATTCCACCTTCACCTCTTACTGCCTCCGAAATTAAAAAAGAACGGCCATTAATTCTTCTGCCATAGAGAGAAGTAGGATGAAATTGAATGAACTCCATATTGGCTATTTTTGCTCCTTTTTCAAAAGCAATGGCAATTCCATCACCGGTAGCAATTGGTGGGTTAGTTGTATGAAGATAAATTTGTCCTAAACCACCAGTTGCTAGTAAAGTGAGATGGGATAATATTTTTATAAATTTCTTTTCTTTTTGATATATAGTATAGGCACCAAAACAGGTGTTATCTTTTACTAATAAGTCAACAAGAAAACAATTTTCTATTATTTTAACATTCTTTTGCTTAACTTTATTTATTAATACTTTTTCAATTGCATAACCGGTATAATCTCTTGCGTGAACAATTCTTTTTCGCGAATGGCCACCTTCTCTTCCTAATTCAAATCTTAATTTACCGAAAGAATTATAATAAGTGAGAAATTCTACACCTAAATTATATAATTCATAAACAAGTCTCGGCCCCTCTTCACACACAATTTTAACAACGTTCTCTTTTGCTAAACCTTCTCCTGCTTTGATTGTATCTTCATAATGGATAATTGGTGAATCATCTTCCCCAATGGCTGCCGCAATTCCACCTTGAGCATAATTGGTATTACTTTCGCTACTCTCTTTTTTAGTAATTAATAAAACACTACCAAAATCAGCAATTTTATAGGCATACCACAAGCCAGCAATACCACTACCAATGACTAAAATATCGGTTTTTAAAGTTTCCATATTAAAAATTATAACTTATTTTAAAAGCCCAAGGAAGAAATTCTAACGAGAGATTTTTATTTTTATTAAGAAATAAACAGTTGAAAAAAGAACTAATCCTTAATAAAATCGAACCAGAAAGAAAAAAAGAAGAAATCATTTTTTTATTTCTTACCTCTCTTCTTTTTCTAAAATAATTAAGTCTTAAAGAATCATTTTCCCAATGCCAAGCATTATTACCAAAATAACCATTTTTCCTCCAATACTCTTTCTGTTTTTCTGGATCATCAGGAAAAAGATTTCGTGCATCCCTTAAAACGTCTTCGTTATATTCTTCGTTAGAAGAATAAATTTCTAAAAGATTAAAATATTTTTCCTCTTGGGAAAAATTTGCTTTTGCATACTGACAGGCAAAAATTTTGGCGTTTTGATTATCTCTTTTTGCTAAGAAATTAAAGACCCTATAAAAAGAGAGAAATAATATGTCAGGATAGATAAAATATTCACCTTTCTTTTCTTTCAAAAATAATTCACCGCTACCAGGAACGATTAATGAAGATAAGGCAAAAAATTGAAATTTTAAACTAAAAATATAAGTAACCAAAGGAAAAATCATTTTTTTTCTCCTTTTAAATAAATAACTTTTTTAAACTCCTTACCTTTTTTTATAAAATAGATACCACTTTTTAAATTTTTTTTATCAACCTTTCCAATTATTGAAAAAATTTCTTTCTTTTGAAAATCTAATCGGGAAATAATTTCCGTTTTCTTATTTTCTTGTAAAAATAAATAATTCTTCTTTACAATTTTTGCATAAATATCCCAACCTTTATGTCTTCTATTATCTACCCAACAAAAAGAAATATTATCATTTATTATTGAAACACTTTGGGATAACGTCCATTGGTTATTCCCAAAAAACAAATCAGGTACATGAACTAATCGATTATTACCAATCTTATTGCCATAATAATCAAATCTCTGAGCATAAATGTCGACATCGCCGTATCCTTTTCTAAAATCAGAAAAGGTAATAATAAATTCACCATCGTTAGTAAAAGTGACGGAAGGTGAGTATTGATCATAGTTAGTATTATCGTCATTTACTAAGATATTTCTACCGACCCGTTCACCATTAATTTTAAAAATTTGGCAATAAATATCAGTATTTCCATTTTTTTCATCTTCCCAACTAACCACAATTATTGAATCTTTAAAGGCACAAGTAGGATAACCTTGAAAACCATTTGTTTCTTCGTTTACCAAAATACTTGGGTTATTATCAATTTTTAAATAAATATTATACTCACCTAATCGGTTATCCATCCAAACATATATTGGAATGGTAAAAGCAAAAGTTACAAATCCATACAAAGCATTTCCTTCATTATTGTCACTTATTTTAAAATTATTCCCAATTTTGTTGCCGAGAGAATCGATAAATTGCCCATAAATTTTTCCTCTTCCTTCACGGTAATCGGTCCAAATTACTAAAAATTTTTCATCTTGAGAACTTGCCACAATAGGCCAATCTTGAAAACTGTTATTGGTATCATCATTTATTTTAAAATTATTACCGATTACATTCCCGAAAGGAGTTATTATTTGGCCATAGATATCAGTATCTGCTCCTCTTACAGTTACCCAACTTATAATGGCTTTGTTATAAGAATTAATTGCTAAACAAGGAAAAAAGTTATAATTACTTTCACTGATTTTCTTATTAGTGGTTAAAAAATTCCCTAATGTATCAAAAAAGGTAGCATAGATATGACAATTTTCTTCACGTTCATCTTCCCAACAGACTCCGAAGAATTCCTGATTTGCGGAAATAAATGGGCACCTTTGGTGAGAGGAAAATATATCACTATTGATTTTAAAATTGTTACCGATTTTTATATTATTTCCATCATAAAATTGGGCAAAAATATCATAATTTCCTTCTCTTTTATCTTGCCACACAATTAGATGATGGTTATTAGAAAGATAAACTACCCAAGGTGAAGTTTGAAGAGAGTTAGAAGCATCATCATTTACTAATTCATTATTTCCAATCCTTATTCCTTCTTGGGTTATTCTTTGTTTGTAAATATCGGGATTGCTCCTTCGATTACAAACAAAGGTAATAATAAAGTTACCAAAAGTATCAGCTGCACAACTTGGTAAATTTTGGTTACTCGAAGTATTATCATCATTGATAATAAAATTGCTACCTACCCTTCTATTTAAAGAATCGAAAATTTGACCATAAATATCCCAATTATTGTTTCTTTCATCTTCCCATACAACTAACCAATAATTATTTTTATTAACATAAATTCGTGGAGAAAATTGCCAAGAAGGAGTATTATCATCATTAATCTTAAAATTACTACCGATAGGATTTCCATTAAAATCAAAGATTTGGCAATAAATATCCCAGTTGCCGTTTCTACCATCTTCCCAAACAACAATAAACTCTCCGTTAGTTTTTACACCAATATGTGCCGAATATTGCCAAGCAAATCCAATAGGGTCATCATTAACTCGAAAATTATTACCAATTTTATTGCCGTTTTCATCGAAGATTTGGGCATAAATATCACCGTAATCATTTCGCCAATCTTCCCAAACAATTACAAATTTTCTGTCGGGTAAGAAGGCTATTGATACTCCTCTTTGGTCTTTTTGAGTATTATCATCGTTTGCCTTTCGGTTATTAGAAATTTCATTTCCCAAGGAATCATAAACCTGATAATAAATATCAGAATTACAATTTCTTCTATCTTCCCAACTAATTACAATTCGGTTATTAAAAAAAGCAACGGCAGGTTCACCTTTCCATCTTAATCCACCATCGTCGCTGATTCTTTTCTCCTCAATTAATCTTTCACCATTTAAGTTAAGAATTAAAAAATAAGGTGAACAATTACCATCTCGAAAATCACCAAAAGTAATTGCTATTTTCCCACCATAAGAAGCACCTTTAGGAATTTCTTGAATAGCACCACCAATATCATCGTCATTAATTAAAAAATCATTTCTAATAATTGAATCTTTTATTCCTTGTCCAAAATAAAAAATTATTAAGATTGTTAAAAGAAAATTCATTTTACAACACTAAATTTATAATACTTTATTTCTTTTTTATTATTTTGAGAATTTACTTCCAATTTCAAAAGATATACGCCTGTCTTAAACTTTTTTATATCAATTTCAACTTCTTCTTCAAGATTTGTAATTTTTAAATTATTTATCTTATTTTCCCATACCTTTTTGAAAGAAAAATCATAAATTTCAATTTTTGCTTCTTTTATTTCAACAGTTGGACGAAATCTTAAATAACCCCTTTCATCGTTAATAGTAATGGGATTAGGATAGATATAAATATCATTAATAATTGATTTATTAGGAGTAGAAACTTTTTTTTCTAATTTCTTTAAAACTCTGCCATCTCTTTCAGTAGTTGCTAATTTTGTTTGCCAAAATATATCATTTTCTTTGCCAAAAGTTTTATAAACATATAAATGATTATTATTAGTGGTTAAAATCAATTCAACAAAAGAATCATTATCTAAATCAGTAACAAAGGGAACGGTTTTTATTCCTCCGCTAGTAAATAATTTCTGCCGATTATTTATAGAAAAACCAAAGTTAGGAAGTCCAATAAAAATGTCACATATTTCATCACCATCAAAATCACTAAGAATTGGGGAAGTATAGAAATAGAAAGGTATTTTTTCATAAAAAAGATAACCATCTAAAATGATTTCTTTTAGATAGGTAGAATCAAAAACAATGGGAAAATTGTTTATCAAAGTAAGATTATAATTGAAGGCAAATATTTTATTTTTACTAAAAACAATGATATCATAATTTCCATCATCATTTATATCGCCAATTGCTAAAGAGGAGAAAGAGGGATATTCCATAATTTCTTTTGAAGAATATTTTATATTTCCTTCCCCTGTGATAATAAATAATTTATAATTTAAATTAATGGGAATTAATAAAAGAACTTCTTTATTTCCGTCGCTATCAAAATCAAAAACAATTGGAGATGAAGGAGAGGAGAAAGGAGAATTGGAAAGAGAAATCGGAAAGCCCGTTTTTATATTCCCATCAAAAGATATTAAATATAATCGATTATCATCTGTAAGAACAACAATTTGAGAGTCACAAATTGCCGGTGTTAATTTTATTTTCCCCATAAGTTTTATAGGAAAATTTTCTTTTATTCTTCCATCCCTATTAATTACATATAGATAACCTTTCTCGGTTCCCAAAATAATCTCTTTTTTATTATCGTTATCAATATCATAAAGTAATGCTTCACTTTTTATTTCGCCATTTAAAAATAAATCAAAAAGAAAATTTCCATAAGCATCCAAAACAACAATACGATCATAAGAGGCAATTATAATTTCTAATAAACTATCACCGGTAATGTCACTCACCGATAAATCTATGGTTATTTCTGAAGGTAATTGGCAAAGAATTTCATAACCCAAATAAGGAGTACCATCAGGTTCGTATGCATAGATTACACCCGTTGAACAAGGGATAATTACTTCTTTTTTTCCATCACAATTTAAATCTATTGCTATAGGAGACAATAAAGGTTCAGAAAATTTTTTTGTCAATTCTTTTATTAATAATTTGTTTTGAAAAGAGAAATACATAATAGTATCGGGTTCAGAATGGATATAAAAACGGTAATAAGTTTTTCCATAATAACTATCACTATTAGGCTCTGTATTTTCTGTTAAACTATCTAAAAAACCACCTTTAAAAAATGGGTCATATTTAGAACCAACTATTTCATAATAATCCCTATAAATAAATTTATCGAAATCTTGAATTCCATCTGCTTCTATCAGATCAACACCTTTATGAGCAGGATTTATATTTATTGCATTATAAGGACCGTATTCTCTAATAATTTTTTCATCAATATGCCAAATTAATATCCCGCTGCCCGGTAGAAAGAAATCATATTCACCATCTTCAACACCGATAACAATACCATGGTCTCTTTTAACAACAATTGTATCTTTTTTACGAACGTCAGTTTGGCGATTTTCAATAAGAAAATATTCTTCTTCAGAAATTGGAATTTTGTAAATAAAAGGCAAAGATTCTTTTTGGGAAAACAAAAGAGAATCCATACACATTGTAAAACACGATAAACTCTCTGTTGATAAATTAATAATCTTGGGCTCTATAAAACCAAATAAAATTTTGTGGAATGGATCAAGATAAGAAGGAATAATTCCTGGCGGGCAATCATAACTACCAAGCCAACCTCCATATCCCATTAAACTCCAACCACCAACTCCCATAGAATAACCACTCACATCATATAAATCATACCCACCGAGAAGATGCACAAATTCATGAGCAAGAAGTCCCAGCATTCCCATCATACCACCATAATTTATTATTCCGTTATACAAAGTATCTTGTCGGGTCATTTCTGGTAAAATACAACAAATATCAATTTTTTTCTTCCCATTATCTACTTCAATGTAAGATTTTCCTAAATAATATTCTAATGCCTCACCATTAATTGTTGCCGCCCATAAATCAAAAGGCGAATTTTCTTTTATATCAGTTTGGGCACATGAACCAGCGTGGAAAATTATAAAATAATCATAGTCACTAAAATTAATATTTGTATCTTGATCAGCAATAGTAAAAACATCTTCCATTAACCGACACAATCCCATTTCCACTCCCCGAAAATCATAATTAGGCCATTTCCACATAGTATCGCCATAATATTTTATAGGATGAGGTAATTGATAAGCCTCTAATACTCCTTCTGGCATTACTTTAAATTCAATATGTAATTTTCCCAAAGAATTATACCAAAAATAATTTCTTAATCCTAATAGAAGATTTTCAAAATATTTTTTGGTATGAGGCGGATCGTAATAAAGGCCATCTTCTTCGCTCAAAAACCCCATTAAATCCATTTTCCCGTTGCCGGTTGTTAAAGTATCATCATCTTCTAAAAATTCTACTCGGAGTGCTAGTACTTTAATTGTATCAATATTTCTTTTGCCAGAAATAACTTTTTTAGACAAGGAGTACACATTTTTATTTCTTCGGGATTTATATTTAGAAAATTTTCTGATTACTTGTTGATAGAATTTTGGTTCTTTTAAAATTTCCTTCTTTTTTATGACATAGGATTCACTAAAAAGAAAATTAAAAATTATAAATATAAAAAACGGAGAGGGAGGGATTCGAACCCCCGACCCACTTTTTTGTGGGTTCGCGATTTCGAGTCGCGTGCCTTCGTCCACTCGGCCACCTCTCCAATTTTTTATCATTTTCTTTTTTCTTCAAAAAATTTTTTCAACAACTCTCTTGTCTTTTCTTCTTTTACTCCATTGATTATTTCAATTTTTTCTTTAATAGCTTTATAAAAATTAGGATAATTAGAGAAAAAACCAAAATTCTCTTCTTTGGTCCCGTAAACAATTCTTTTTATTCGTGATAATAAAATCGCTCCCATACACATTAAACAGGGTTCACAGGTAATATAGATTGTTGTCTCTTCTAATCGCCAGTTTTTTAAATAATTACAAGCCGAAGAAATTGCTATCATTTCAGCATGAGCAGTTGGATCTTTCAATTTTTCCATTTGATTATATCCTCTCCCAATTATTTTGTTTTTATATACTATTACTGCTCCCACCGGCACTTCATTTTCTTTTAAAGCAACTTCGGCTTCTTTAATTGCTTCTTCCATAAAAGAAATATCTTTAAATTTCATAAAATTTTTGCGCCCGAGAGGACTCGAACCTCCAGCCTACGGATTCGTAGTCCGTCGCTCTTTCCAATTGAGCTACGGGCGCATGTTTTCAATATATTTTACTTAATAATTTCAATTTTTCAAGATTTATTAGATTTTAAAAATAATTTGATTTTTTGAAGATTTAATTTATAATTAATAACTTATGGAAAATTATATTTTATTTTTAAAAAAAGAGATAGAAAAAAGAAGAAAAGAGGCCGTTAGTTTACTTAATAAAGAAAAAGAGGGATTAATTCTATTGAATGAAAAAGAAAAAGAAGAATTAAAAAAAATAACCATAGGAGAGAAATTTTTTTCAGAAGATGAGAAAGAAAAAATGGAAGAAATTTTTAGGTTTTCCTCTTTTTCTTACGAAGAATTTTTAAAAGAACCAGAATTTTGTGAAGAAAAAATTATTGCAATCGAAAAAATAATTGGAGAGGCTTCTGGTTTTATTTATCCTTTAATAATTATATCTTCTCTAAATCTTAATGATGCTTTAGAGATCAGTTTAGAAATCAGTAAGATTTATTTTGGGGTTAAAGAAAAATTTGAAAAAAATTTTGGTAAAATTAATAAAGAAAAAAATTATCGATTAAACTCTCTTATGGCATTAAGAGATACTTTATTAGAATTACGGCCTCAAATAACAGAAAATTTTATAAATTTTAAAGAGGCGATGTTCTATTACCAAATGAAAAGAAAAATACCTTTTTTATATCTTCTAATTATTGAAGCCTATATTTTAAAAAGGTTTAATTATTTAATAAATTTTATCAAAAGGGAAAAGGATTTTCTTTTAGCAATAAAAGTAAATAATAGATTACTCTATTGGGAGATCTCTTATTCTTCACCCCTTTCTTATGTTCCAATAGATTTTGGATTAACGATTTCTTTTTTACAATTTTTTAGTTATTATGTTAATTTTTATTCCGGTAAAATAAATGATTATAATTTGGCAATTAGAAATTTAGAATTTTTAAGAAAAATTTTAGAAGGTAAAAAGTCATTAAAAAACGAATATCTTCTAACTTTAAGAAATCTTTCCTCACTTTATTTTTCAAAGGAAGATTTGGTAAATGCTAAAAAAATAGCTAAAATTTTATGTGAAATTGACTCTGATTCTTATGAAAATTATCTTTTGCTAGGAAATATTTTGGCAAAAAAACAAGAATATGAAGAGGCTTTAAAAATATATGAAAAAATTTTAAATTTTGATCTTCTTAAAGAAGAGAAAGAAAATGTTTTACCACAGGTATATTGTAATCAAGGATATATTTATTTGAATCTTAATAAAATATCTGAAGCAATTGAAAATTTTCAAAAGGCATTAGAGTTAAAACCAAATTATTTTGAAGCCTATTTTAACTTAGGAAATGCTTACCTCCAGAAAAAAAATTTTCCTTTAGCAGAAAAAAATTACCTTAGCGCGTTAAAATTAAATAAAAAAAACCCTTTACTTTATTTTCAATTAGGAAGACTTTATACTGAATGGAACAAAAAAGAAAAAGCAATTCAATATTATAAAAAATTGATAAGTCTGCAGCCTAATAATTATATTGGTTTATACAATTTAGGACTTTTGTATCGGGATTTAGGAAAAAAAGAAGAAGCAGCAGAATGTTTAGAAAAAGCAATAAGATTAAACCCTAATTTAGGGAAATGAATAATTATGAATTAAAAATTTTGGAACTTAAAAAAGGCGTAAAAATTTCTTTATTTTTGAATGAAAAATTAATTGGTGAGAGTTTTGGCGAAGTGGAAGGCAATAAAGGAATTCTTTACGATGTGTATGTTTTCAAAGAATATCAAAGAAAAGGTTTTGGAAAGATTTTGGTTAAAGAGGTTTTTAAAGAGTTAATAAAAAAATTTAAAGTAAAGAACTTTTTAATTAGAATGGTAATGAAAGGAGGGCAGAAAGATAATCTTTTAGAAAATGCTGGAATAGGAATTTTGGCTTATAAAATTGGTTTTTTACCTCAAATTGATCCTTATCAACTTTTTTCTGAAGGAAACATTAAGAATATTGAAATAATTCCGGAAAAAGATATTTATCCTGCAGGTTATCAGATTACTCTCAATAGTGCTCCTTATATTTTAACGGCGATGGTTATTGATAATTTATTTCAAAAACCTCAGCCTGAAAAGTTTTATTACCGTTTTATTTCTCATAAAAATTTAATTGAATGGGTTTTAGAGAATAAATTAATTCTGGGCAATGTGAATTATTATTTAAAAGAGGAGAATAAAGAAAAATTTTATAATTTTTTAGAAATGAAAAATGATTAAAAGAGAAGAAGAAAAATTTTTAATTATTTCTTCTCAATATTTAAACGAAAAAATTGGTTGCGGAGCAATTTTAAAAAATATTCCTATTTTTCATGAAATTGTCGGTCTTTGTCAAGCGTTTAAAAATTATGGAATTAATGAAGTGCGTGCTGATAAACAAGCTCAGAAAATTTTACAAAAAGAAGAAATTGTTGGCCCCTTTTGTTCCAACGCTTTAGTGAATAAAATTCCTTTACGACACAATTTCCGAATGTCTTTTCTTAATCAAGATATTAATTTAATTGTTGATGAAGAAAAGAAAATTGCTTATTTTATTTCAGAACCAACGAATAAGTTAGCAATAGTAAATTATTACCGTGATGCTATTCCCAATTTAGCGAAAAAGTTAAATATTCTTATTCGAGGTGCTCTAACAAAGTTAAATTCTAAAGGATACAAAAATCTTTACGAACTTTTGAACTCCGAGATAATTTTTTTATTAAAAGAAAAAAATATTAAAAGTATTGAAATAATTAGTGCTAACGTTGGTATTAGTGTTGTTAATCATTCTTTAAGAATTGAAACTGGTTTAATTAATTTTTTAGATGTTAAAAAGTTAATAGAAGAAATTAAAAAAATTTAGTTTAATGATTAGAATTGCTGTTTTAGTTTCTGGTCGGGGAACAAACTTACAGGCGATTATTGATGCTTGTGAGAACGGTTTTATTCCAGGCAAAGTTGTTTGTGTAATTAGTAATGTGGAAAAAGTTTATGCTTTAGAAAGGGCTCAAAGGTATAATATCCCTAATTTTGTAATCTCACACAAAAATAAAAACCGAGTAGAATTTGAAAAAGAGATAATTAAAAAATTAGAAGAATTTAAACCAGATTTAATTTGTTTAGCTGGATTTATGAGAATTTTAACTCCTTATTTTATAAAATATTATCAAAACCGAATTATGAATATTCATCCAGCCTTATTACCAGCATTTAAAGGCTTATACGGTGAAAAAGTTCATCAGGCAGTAATAGAAAGTGGAGCAAAATTTTCCGGCTGTACCGTTCATTTTGTTACTGAGGATGTTGATGGTGGACCAATTATTATCCAAAGAATAGTTCCGGTAGAAGATGAAGATACCCCGGAAACATTAGCAAAAAAAGTTTTGAAAGAAGAACATATTGCCTATCCAATGGCAATTAGACTCTTTGCTGAAGGTAGATTAAAAATTGAAGGGAAAAGAGTCAAAATTCTTCAATAAGTTAGTCTTTTTTTTATCTCCTTTAATTCTTAATTTGGGATATGCACCCATAAGCTTATTTTTTGTCGCTTATTTTTCTTTTATACCTTTATTTTATTATATTGAAAAATTATCTCCCAAAAAAACTTTTATTTATGGTTTTATCTATGGTTTTTTATTTTCTATTGCTCATCTTTGGTGGCTTTATTTTTTGAGACCACAAATTACTTCTTTAACAAAAATTTTATTATTTATCGGAATTATAGTTCTTTTTTTTTATCTGGCTTTATATTTTGCTTTATTTTCTTATTTAACAAAAATAACTTCTCTTTATTTTGCTCCTCTTATTTTACCAATTTTAGAGTTTATTAGAACAAAATCTGAAATCGGGTTTCCTTGGGGTTTAATTGGTTATACTCAAACAAATAATTTGATTTTTTTAAATACTGCTTCTTTTTGGGGGATTTACGGAGTTTCGGCTTTGGTGATTTTTATTAATTTTATGATTTACAAAGTAATATTTATTAATAATAGGAAACTCTTTTTTTGGTTAATAATTCTGGTTGTCGGTTTATCCACTTTTTATTATTTTTCGCGTCTCAAAATATTGCCTGATTACTTTAAAATAGCTCTTTTGCAACCAAACGTTTCACCTCAAGAAAAAGGCACAAAAGAAGAGCAAATTAAGTTATTAACTCAATTAGTATTTATGACTAAAAAGGCTGTGAAAGAAAAACCTTATTTAATAATTTATCCAGAAACTGCTTCTTTGATTGATATTACTATTGATTCTCCTTATAAAGAATTTTTAAAAAGTATTGCCGATACTTATAATTGCTATCTTTTTATCGGTACTCCTCGTTATGAAAAGGACGAAAAGGGGTTTAGGTATTATAATGGAGCAGTGTTATTTGCTCCCCAAAGAGGAATAATTAGTGAGTATCGAAAAATGCGGCTCGTTCCTTTTTCTGAAAGAATTCCTTATCGTGAGAAAATAAAAATTTTTAAATTAATTGAAACGGAAGATATGGGAAATTACTCCAAGGGAAAGAATTACACAGTTTTTCAAACAGATAAAATTTCTTTTAGTTGTGCAATTTGCTTTGAATCAATTTTTCCTGATTTAATAAGAGAGTTTGTAAAAAGAGGTGCAAAAATGATTGTCAATATTACAAATGACGGCTGGTTTGGAAAGACTTTTGGTCCTTATCAACATTATGAATTGGCAATTGCTCGGGCAGTTGAAAATGGAGTGCCTTTGGTAAGATGTGCCAATAATGGAATTAGTCTATTTTGTGACCCTTTTGGGCGGGTTTATCAGAAGTCAGATTTATTTAAAGAAGAAATAATTTTCGGTTATGCAAAAATGCCTTTAAAAAATACTATATATCGTCAGTTCGGTGATTGGTTTATCTATCTTTCTACTCTAATTGTTCTTTTCTATTTTATTATCAAAATTTTATATCCTTTATTTTCTTTTAAAAAGAAATAGACTCCCTTTTTAAGTTTGCCTTTGTATTTCTGACCAGTGGGCAAATAAAAAGAATATTTTTCACAGAAATCAGAAGAAATAATATTTTTAATATTTCTTTTTTCTTTTACTAATTGAGAAGATTGGACAAAAATTTTAAATTTTAATATTTGATTTATAAAATAACTATCGTTTAAATAATTACAGTTAAGATTTATCATCACACTTTCTGATGGAATTTCTTCTTTAACATAAACTTTAAAGAGACCAATTTGGGTATCATTTCTTATAATATTTGGGAAATTAAAGATAGTATCAATAATAATCAAATAAGGATTTTCGGTAGTTGGTTTGATAAATAGATTATAAACAGAATCGAGAGGATGAATTGCTCGGTTTTTAATCGTAAGATAAATATAAGCAGATTCATTTGGATTTAAAATACTATCTTGATTACCAAAAAAGTCATAAATCTTTATATTTTTCACTTCTAAAAAAGCACCACTAACTTTAGTAAGATAGAGATTTACTCCTAAATTTCTTTCACATTCTTGTCTAATAAAGGCACTATCATTCCAGCCGTACCAGAAATCGTTGATAGAAGCTTCAATTGTGAAAGCATAAGTAATGAATTTTCTTTCACCTTCCCATAAAGTATCAGCATATTCCCAATCGACCGAACTTCCATTGGCAGTATATAAAACTTTAGCAATTTGTCCAGTTCGAGAGGCAGAATAATTATTGTATAATCTAAAAGAATCAACAACCTCTCTTAAAGTTCGCACATCAGGCGGAGTAAAGGTGTCGTATCCCCAGGGATACATATTATATCTACCATAAGTATGATAATCAATCTGGGCTCTTATTTTTTTAGAAAGCATAAAATCTCTTACAACTCTTGTTTCTGGTTCAGAAAATCTTTCCGGTCCTCGGTAGGTTTCACTACTTGGATTAGGTGAAGAGCCGATGTTATCATATGCCCATTTATAACCATAATTTCTATTTAAATCAACACCGACATATGGAGATTGAATAATTCTTCTATTTTTTCGCCAATTAGCCGCAGCACCCCCAGAATCGGAATTATAAACATAGCCATCGGGGTTCATAACAGGTACAAAATAGATTTCACGATTGTTAATAAGCCAAGTTATTAAATTATTGCTGTTGGTTGGATCATAATTATTTAAAAGATAAGTCATATAGTAAATAAGTATAGAAACTCCCATTGGTTCTCGGGCATGGGTAGCGGCATTGAAAAATACAGCCGGTTCATTTTCGTTAGAATCAGGGTAATCACTGATTTTTACACACCATAAAGGACGATTTTGATGACTTCTGCCAATTTCATAAATTCTTACTAAATGAGGAAAATTATTTGCTAATCTCTGAATGGTGTCAATCATTTCCCAATAAGTGAAGAAATAACCAAAGTCTCTAAGGAGTTCAGGATCATCTGGATCAACTCCAGTCATTTCTTTAAATTTATCTTTAATATTATAGTAAGTTATTTCTATTTTAAATCCTTTTTCTTTTATTTCTTCAATTTGTTTTTGGTTAGTAATAATTGTAAGGAAATAACTTTCCTCTTCTTCACCAACAGTAACAATATCTAATTGGGAGAATAATTTTCCCATTTTAGTAAAAAGTTCATCGGCGGTTTTGAAATATACTTTGGCTTCCATTTTTGTTTCTTCACTTTTTAAAAAAGAGGAGATAAGAAAGAGGCAAAAAAATAATATAAAATTAATTTTTTTCATTTTTTCCTCCTAATTAAAAATTTCATACATTATAAATTATATTCAAATTTTTATTTTAATTCAATCTTTATATAACCTCAATCTTTATATAACCTCTTAACTGTTTAATTTTCAACTTGACTAAAAGATAAATTTTTTTATATTTATAATATAAATCGGGGAGTAGCGCAGCCTGGCAAGCGCACCTCGCTTGGGACGAGGGGGTCGCTGGTTCAAATCCAGTCTCCCCGATAGGCGCCTGTAGCTCAGTTGGAGAGAGCATCGGATTTCTAATCCGACGGTCGGGGGTTCGAATCCCTCCAGGCGCGATTATTTTATGGTGAGCGTAGCTCAATTGGTAGAGCAGTGGACTGTGGCTCCACGGGTTGCGGGTTCGACTCCCGTCGCTCACCTATTTGCGCCCGTAGCTCAATTGGAAAGAGCGCCGGGCTTCGAACCCGTAGGTTGCGCGTTCGAGTCGCGCCGGGCGCATTTAAATTACTGCCCCGCTAGCTCAAATTGGTAGAGCATCGGATTCTTAATCCGAGGGCTGCAGGTTCGACTCCTGCGCGGGGTAGAAAAAAATAATAAAAAACGGAGGAAAAATGAATAACGAGAATAATCAAATTAATTTTGAAAAACTTAATTTCTTTATTGATTTTTTTACTTTAATGGGAATTATTTATGGTGCCTTCTTATCTTTTTTTTGTCCAATTATTGGAATTCTTTTAGGAATTGTTTTTCTTTCTTTGAAAAAAACAAAAATTAAAAAAATCGGTCAGTTATATCTAATTTTAGGTATCGTTGGTTTAATAATTGGAATAATATTTATCAGTGTTTTTCTTGGTACTCGTTGGTTTTCTTTTTGGAGAGGATTAAGTTATTAATATAAAAGGATTAATAAAATGTTAATATTTTTCTTATTTTTTTATTATAATTTTTATCGTCCTCCTTTAAATCTGGATTATAAAAAATTGATGAATTTAAATAATGAAAGATATTGGGTGCTTTTTACTGATAAAGGTTTTTTTACTGAGAAAGAATATAATAATATTTTAGAAAAATTTGATTGTAAGTTTCATCCCAAAACAATTGAAAGAAGATTAAATACTTTAGGAAAGATTTCTGATTTTTATGATCTACCAGTTTATGAAAAATATATAGAAGAATTAAAAAATTTAGGGATAAAGATAAGATATGTTTCTAATTGGATAAATGGTGTAAGTTGCGAAATTCCCAAAGAGGTCTTATCTTCGTTAAAAAATTTACCTTTTATCTATGATATTCGCCCTTTAAAAGCAATAACTTTTCAAGTACCAAAAAGTATAAAATTAGAAAAAGAAAATAAAGATACTGTCTTTTATGGATATTCTTATCGTCAAATTGCTATGCTGGGAGTAGATAAGGTTCACAAAAAAGGAATATATGGGTCTAATGTGAGAATAGGTTTATTAGATACCGGTTTAAAAAGGAAAAGAAAAAGTTCAGACGATACTACGGTCAATAGAGCAGTAGAAGGTATTAAAGTAATAAAAGAGCATGATTTTCTTGCTGGTGGTGATTTTTTTCTTGCTAAAAAATCTAAGAATTTTCAAAAGGAGAGTATTCCAAATTTAAGAAATTTTCGAATGATAGAAAATCCAAAAGTAGATTATCTTTTTAATGTTAATGGTGAAAAGTTACCTTCGCTCTTTTTTATAACTGACACTCAATATTTAGGGATACCAAAAAGAACTCTCGTTTATACTTATCACCAAAGAGATAATTGGCAACCAATAAAATCAATTTCTTATTATTTACCTCAGATAGTTTTTCATAATTTTTCCCTCACCAATAACCAAACCAATATGACTTTTATTGCCTTTGATGGCTCAGATTCTTATGAAAAAAATAAAGAAATATACTTTAGTTATTTTTATTATACCGATTTTCAAAATGCATTCAAAATAGAAAACGGTAGTCAACCTTATTTATTTTATTCTGATGATAAATTGTATCTTGCCTTTATATATAAAGATTCAATATTAAAGATTAAAAAAGCAAATATTATTGGTTTAGAAATTATTTGGCAAAAGACAAAAACGGTTCATTCCTTTAATCAAAAGATAAAGAAGCCCGTCATTCTTTTTAAAGATAGTTTAAATTATTATATCTTTTGTTTATCCAAAGAAGGTAAGATTTATTATTTAAAAACTAATGATGGAGAAAATTATCGTTTAGATAGTTTAAATTCTTTTTCCAATGTTTCTGATTTTCAAATCAAAAATAATAAGGATACTATTTATCTTTTAGTAAAGGAATGCGAGAATCCACCTTTAATTAATTTAGTTTATTCTTATTCAACTAATTTTGGAGAAAGGTGGAAAGAAAAAGAAGTAATTTTAAAAGATAGAGCTTTTTTAGGTAATTTTGATTTTTTAATAAAAAATAAAATTTATTTAATTTATGAAATGGATTCAAATATTTATCTCTTAGATTTTGATAGTAAAAATATTTTGTTTAATGATACTAACGAATTTCTTTATAATCCAATTCTTTACGAATTTAATAACGATATTTGGTTAATTTACAATTCTCAGGGAGATGATAATACCGATTATGAAGAAGAAGAGGATTTCAAAGAGCAGCCTTATCATGGGACTCGAATGGTTTCATTGATTGCTGGTTATGCACCTCGATATTTAATTGGAGTGGCTCCGGCTGCTGAATTTTTAATTGCCAAAACTGAAGAATATAAATACAAAACCGGTGAATATTACGAATATATTATTGAAGAGGATAATTGGGTAAAAGGATTAGAATGGTGTGAAAAAAATGGTGCCCAAATAATTTCTTCTTCTTTGGGATACCGAGGTTGGTATGAAGATAGTATGTTTGATGGTAGGACAGCAATAACCTCTTTAGCCGCAAACATTGCTGCTCAAAGAGGATTAATAATTGTAACCGCAATGGGAAATCGTGGTTCTGATAGTTTAAAATATCCTTGGCCCAAACCTTATTTAGTAGCACCTGGTGATGCAGAAGGAGTTCTTACAATTGGTGGAGTTATGCCTGATTCCTCTTGTTGGCGTGGAAGTGGTGCTGGTCCAACTGCTAAATATGGTAAAATTAAACCCGATTTAGTTGCTTTAGCATATAATGCGGTTGTTGCCAAACCTGATGAAGATGGTGCCTTTGAATATTCAATCGGAACTTCTTCCGCTACTGCTTTGGTTGCTGGACTCTGTGCTTTAATTTTGGAAGCCCATCCACATTGGAAAATAGAAGAAGTGAGAGAAGCGTTATTCAAAACAGCCAGTGAAAGTATTCCTTCTTGTACCTTAGGTTATGGAATTCCTAATATTGATTCTTTATTAAAAATTTATCCCGAAAAATTTGTTTCCTACCAGGAAGACGAAATTGGTGATATCTATCCTCAACCTTTTATTAAAAAAACGGAGAGTGAAAAAGTTTATTTTCCTTTGAGATTAAAAAACCCTTCTCGATGGGCAAATTTGAAAATTTATAATTTAAAGGGTAAATTGATTTTTGAGAAAGAGTTAAATACTAAGAAATTGACTACTCCCGGAAGATACGAAAAAAAAGAAATTTTGGAAGAAATCGGTGCTTATTGGGAAGGAAAAGATAAAAAAGGAAGATTAGTTGTTTCGGGCTTATATTTTGTTGTATTAGAAACCGGTTTTAATAGAAGTATCAAAAAATTTACTATTTTCTATAGTAATTGACTTTAAAAAGAGAATTTTTATAATAATATAAAAAGGGCCCGTAGTGTAGCCTGGATAAACACGTCGCCCTGTCACGGCGAAGAGCGCCGGTTCAAATCCGGTCGGGCCCGATTACGTATGAACTTTTTAATAATCTCTTTTTTAATAAATCTTTTAATTAATTGCGAAAATAATAGTAAAAAATCGGATTTCTTACAACTTTTAGAAAAATCTTCAAAATTTAATCAGGCCCTTAGAAAATCTAATTTTTTAACGATTTATCAACTTTTCAATTCCACTTTCCGTAAAGAGATTAGTTACGATAGTTTTGTCAAGGCTATGAGAGAATGGTTAAAAGATAGGAAAATTGCTGCTGTAAGAACAAGATATATAAATCCAACAAAGTATTCAGCAATTGTATCCATTTATATATATTTTGAAAAAAGTAAAGATTACTATTATATTGCTACTAATTGGCTTAATTTAAAAGATACTTGGCGTTTAGTTTGGATTTCTAAGATATTAGATTATAATAAATTTAATTATGGTAATAAAAATAAAGAAGAATTGAAAAAGATTTTAAAAAAAATGATCGAAATAGCTTTTTATGAGAATAAAATTAGCAAAATAATCCCAAAATTTAGAAAAGAAAGTTATTTAGTGATCTTAAAAAAAGAAAGAGAATTAGAACATAATATTTCTTTTCCTAATATGCGAATAAAATGGCTTACTTTAGAAGAGATTAAAAAAAATGCTTATCGTTTAAAATTAAAATATTATATTGATTTTGGCACTATCCGAATATTTGACAATTTTGCTAAAGGTTATATTGATATTATTCCAATTATTTATGAATTTCAAAAAAATTCCCATTTTAGAATAAGAGGAGTAGAAATGTTTTTTAAAAAGGAAAATGATGATTGGCAATTTATCGCTTTTGGTAGTCGTTGGTAAATTAATTATAATTCTTTCCCAAAATCTTTTTTAAAGGCTTCACATAAATCTCTTCCCCAATTATTTATTGCCTCTAATTTTCCTAAAAAAAATCTAAGCACCGGTGGTTCATATATAAATCTTAAACCCTTAATTAAATCTCGGTGTTTATAAAGCCAAAGTATTCGATCAATTGCGTATTCAATGTGGGAAAGATTAAAAACCCGACGAGGTAAAGCAATTCTTGTCAGTTCTAAATCGGCAAATACCTCTTTACCTTCTTTATCTCTATCCATAGAAATCGTACCCCGTTCCATTGCTCTTATTCCCGAAGCAAGGTATAAAGCAGCAGTAAGAGCACCAGCAATATATTCACTTTTTGGAATATGGGGTAAAAATTTTTCAGCATCTAAATGACACGCAAGGCCACCCGGCGGAGTAACCACGGGAATTCCTAATTCCTCTAATTTTCCAACAAAGTATTTAATTTGTTCAATTGCACAACCAGCAACATCTTCTTCGACCATTTCCTTTAATCCTTCGGCCATGGCACCAATCTCTCTCATTGACATACCTCCATAAGTAAAGAATCCCTCGTAGACTGGTAGCCAAGGTTGAATCATTTCAAATAATTCTTTGTTATTTGTAGCAATAAAACCACCTCTTACACAGGTATTCTTTCTGCCGCTTAAATAAAATAAATCTGGTAGAGCACAAATCTCTTTTACAATTTGAGCGACGGTTTTATTTGCATATCCCGGTTCTCTTTTTTTAATTAGATAGGCATTTTCTGCGACCAGACTACCGTCTAATACCAATAACAACTTGTGTTCATCACATATTTTTCTTATTTCTCTTAAATTTTCCATTGAAAAAGGTTGACCACCAAGAAGATTAGTAGTAGCCTCCATTCGCACATAGGCAATTTTTTCTCTACCGTACTTTTTAATTAGTGCCTTCAATTTTTCTGGATCCATATTTCCTTTAAAAGGAAAATTACTTTTTGTTTTTAATGCTTCATCAATATAAATTTCGATACATTCGGCACCGGCTAATTCAATATGGGCTTTGGTAGTGGTGAAATGATAATTGGTAGCAACAACCATTCCTGGCTTAATAAAAACCTTTGCCAAAAGATGTTCAGCCGCCCTTCCTTGGTGAACATTCATCACATATTTATAACCTAAAATTTCTTCTACAATTTCAGCAAATTTATAAAAGGTCATACTACCCGCATAAGCATCATCGGTAGCAATCCAACCCGCCCATTGCTCCTGGGACATAGCATTTACTCCACTATCAGTTAACATATCTAAAAACACATCTTTGGTTTTCAATTGAAAAGTGTTATAACCGGCTTCTTCAATCGCTTTTAATCGCTCTTCAACATTGGGTAGATGAATCTTTTGAACTACTCTTGCTTTATACATATCTATCGGAATCTCTTTTCCATTAGATAACTTTAAAATCATTTTCTCCTCCTTATTCAAAAAGTTTGCTTATTATAATTAAAAAAATTTTTTAAGTCAACCAATTTAAATTAACCTTCCCTTCTTATTTCACCAACCATTTCTTCAATAATGTCTTCTAAGGTTACTATGCCCATCGGCTTATTATTTTTGTCAATAACAATGGCTAAATGTTCTCTTTTTTTTCGCATTTCCGAAAAGACTTCCGTGATCCGAAGAGTTTCCTGGACAAACAGGGGGGAACGATATTTTATTTGTGGGAAAAATAATAAATCTTTTAAAGTTATTATTTTAATAATATTATTTTTATTATTTTGATATATTGGATAGCGGGAATAACGATATTCTTTCATTATCTCTAAAATTTTAGAAATATCAGCATCCACGGGAATAGCAACAGTTAATTCTATTGGTATCATTATCTCTTTCACTTTTATATTTTTTGCTGCTAATACTTGTTGAGCAATAAACTTACTTTTTTTAAATTTTTGAAGATAGGTTAATAAATCTCTTTGAAGAAGAGGAAGATTTTTCCTCTTTTTTATTATTGATAAAAAAATAACTTTTAATAGGAAATAAATAGGTTGACTAACTATTTGTAAGAAGTAATAAAAGAAACGATAAAAAGAAGAAAAGAGTAATAACCAACTTTCTGGATAATTGCTAGCCAGAATTTTAGGTATGAGTTCACCAATAAAAAAAGAAAAGGTTGTTGAAAAAATAATGGCAAGGAAAACAAAATTTTTACCTAAATTTTGGATGAAAAAACTGGAATAGAAAGAGGCAGCAAAAATGATAAAAATATTAGTACCAATTAAAGTAATGATTAAATTTTCTTCTTTATTTTCTAAGAACCTTATTTTCTTTTCACTTATTCCCTTTTCTTTTGCTTTTAATTTTAATCTTAACCAATTAGTTCGAACAACTGCTGTCTCGGTGCCACTTAAAATTCCTTGAAATAATATAAAAATTGTTGCTAATAAAAATTCCATTATAAAATTTTTAATAATACTTTTTCAATCTTTCTTTTTTTAACCTCTTTTATTTCAAATAGTAAGTTTTTCTCTCTTATTACATCACCCACTTCTGGCAATCTTCCTAATTTTTCAATAAGATAGACAGAAAGCCGAGGAAAATTAACTTCCTTTAATGCATCCTTGGTTAATCGGTTAACAGTGGCTAAATCAATGTCACCAATAACTAAATAACTATTTTCACTTATTTTTATATAAGGTAACTCTTCCTGAAAATCATATTCATCGGTTATTTCTCCAAAGATTGTTTCCAAAAAATCTTCTAAAGTTACCAACCCAGAAATTTGACCAAATTCATCAATAACTAGGGCAATGTGTGCTCCTTTTTTTCTTAATTCTTCAAAAACTACTGGTAATCTTTGAACTTCCGAAACAAAATTAATTGGTTTTTTGATATTTTCTAATTTTAAATCTTCTGGAGGGTTAAAATTATAAGAGAAAAATATTTCTAAAATATCTTTTAAATATACCACCCCAATAATATTATCAATATTATTTTCATAAATAGGAATTCTTGATTTAGGATTTTCTTTAATTTTTTCTATTGCTTCTTTTAAAGATAGTTCTTTGTCAAGAGCAAATATTTTATTCCGGGGTGTCATAATTTCGTTTACTCTTCTTTCTTCTAATTCAATCAGGTTATAAAGAATTTCACCTTCTTCTTTAGTAAGTTCTTTATTTTCAATACCAAAATTGATTAGACTTTTTAATTCTTCTTTATTAGGAAAGGGCTCGCTTTTGGGAAGAAAGCGAAAGAGAAATATTTTTTGAAAATATTGAACAAAAGGATTAAAGAAAGAAGAGATTTTTTTAAAATAGGAAAGAGGGAAACTACCAAATTTTAAAGGAAAATTAGTAGCATAAATTTTAGGTAAAATTTCACCAAAGAGAAGAATAATAAAAGTTGATATTAGGGAAGTGAAGGTCAAAAGTAAAGAATGGTCAAATTTATTTAAAAAAAGATTGAGACTAAAAAGGGTTGTTAAAGAAGCAAAAGAAATATTCACTAATAGGTTAGATAATAAAATTGTTAAAAGAAAGGAATGCTCATTTTTTTTTAATTCTTCAAGATTTAATTTTTTAAAATCTTCAGCGGAAAGAGAAAAATAGGCAGTTTCTGAGGCGGAAAATAAAGCGGAGAATAATAATAGGATTAAAAGAAGAATAATTAAATATCCCATTTATAAATATTTTGTTATTAATTTTGCCATTTCTGAATGGGAATAAGATAAAAGATGAAAAAGTCCATGAAGAATTAAATATTTCAGACGATAACCATATTTTACTTTATCTTCTTTTGCCTGTTTTAATGTCTGATTCTTTGAAACATATATTTCACCAAGAAAATTTTCATCAAAATTGAAAGCTAAAACATCGGTTGAGTAATCTCTTTTTAGGAATTTTTTATTTAACTTTTTAATAAATCGATCATCACAGACAATAATATTTAATTCTGAAGTTTTTATATTTTCATCCTTTAAAACCTCTTTAACTACTTCTTTAATTTCTTTTTTTAACTTTAAATTTTTAACACCAAAGATATTAACTTTAACTTTCTTCTTCCTCGTAGGCTTTAATAATTTCGGAAACAATTGTTGGCCGGGTGACATCTCCTTTGTCAAAATAAATAATTTTGACACCATTGATATTTTTTAATCTTTTTTCACAATCAATGAGACCAGAAGAGTATTTAGAACTTAAATCAATTTGGGTAACATCACCAGTTACCACTGCCTTAGAATTCCAACCCAAACGGGTGAGAAACATTTTCATTTGGGTTTTAGTAGTATTTTGTCCTTCATCTAAAATGATAAAAGCATCGGATAAAGTTCTTCCTCGCATATAGGCTAAAGGAGCAATTTCAATTATCTCTTCCTCAATCATTCTTTTTACTTTTTCTATTGGTATCATATCATAAAGGGCATCATAAAGAGGTCTTAAATAAGGAGCAACTTTTTCTTTTAAATCACCGGGTAAATAACCCAGTTGTTCACCCGCCTCTACTGCCGGTCGGGTTAAAATTATTCTTGCTACTTTACCATTTAAGAGATAAGATACCGCCTTAGCTACCGCTAAATAAGTTTTTCCTGTTCCTGCAGGTCCGATACAAATTACTATCTCAGCCTCATCGATGGCTTTTAAATATTCCTCTTGATGTTTTGTTTGGGGAGAAATAATTTTTTTAGGAGTAGTAATAGCATATTCGGCTTTTCTTTTTTCTGTTGTCTTTTCTTTTTTCTCTTCCTTAGGAAACTCTCCACTTTTTACCAATTTAATTTCTTCATTAATTAATTCCCTTGTTAAAAAATTGTTCTTTTTAATATGTCTCATAAGATTCAAAAAGAGCTCACGAATTTTATAAACCTCTTCTTGGGGTCCTAATATTCTTATCCGATCTTTGCGAGCAATAATTTGAGAACCGAAAAATTTAGAAATATAATTAAGGTATTCATCTTGAAAACCAAGAATTTTAATTGGGTCAATTCCTTTAAAAGGAACAGAAATTTTAATTAAATTCTCTTCCCTTTTTTTCATACGAAAAAATATTTAGGAATAATTCGAGCATTAAATCTAATATCTAAATAATTATAGTAAAATAAAATGAAAAGTCAAATTACTAATCAATTATATTTTGTACTATCTTTCTATACCATCATAGGGTTATCCCTATACCTCAAAAAATCTTTATCTATCAATAACCTCTACCTATATACCCCCTTCCCCTATCATCTTGAAAATAAAATAAGATTTATTTATATTATGTTATAATGGATATAAAGAAAAATATTGAAAATTTATGGAGAAGAATTGAGGAGGTTTGTAATAAAGTGGGTAGAAAAAAAGAGGAGATAGAAATAGTGGCAGTTAGTAAAGGTGTTAATACTGAAAGGATAAAAGAAGCGATAAATTGTGGTCTAAATAAAATTGGTGAAAACCGAGTTCAAGAGGCAATTAAAAAAATTCCTTTAATTAATAATGAGTTTAAAAATATTGAATGGCATTTTGTTGGTCATTTACAAACTAATAAGGTTAAAAAAGCACTTCAATATTTTTCTTGTATTCAATCTTTGGATAGAATTGAACTTGCTGAAGAATTAGAAAAATTATGTGAAAAAGAAAATAAAATTATCCGCGTATTTATTCAAGTTAATACATCCTTTGAAAATACTAAATTTGGTGTTTCGCCGGAAGATTTAGAGAGATTGGTAGAATATGTTTTAAATCAACCCCATTTAAAATTGGAAGGACTTATGACCTTAGGTCCAATTAGTGCGATTGAGAATAAAGAAAATTCTCGCAAATCCTTTCGTCTTCTTTATGAATTAAGAGAAAAAATTCAAGATAAATTTAAAATATCTTTGCCCTTTCTTTCAATGGGAATGAGTAGTGATTTTGAAGTTGCCATAGAAGAAGGAGCAAATATCCTTAGAATTGGAACTTTAATTTTTGGAAGTAGAATTTAGTAAATTACTTTAAATAAACTAGTTTTTTAGTTAAGTAATTCTCCTTTCCTTCTATCCTTAAAAAATAAACTCCTTTAGAATATTTTTTATCTAAAGTTAGGGTATAAATCTTCTTTCCTTTTATTTTTCCAAAAGAGTGGACCAATTTTCCACAAAGATCATAGAGGTTTATTTGGAATTCTTCATCAGTATTCACTTTTAATTGTAATTTAGATTTTGAACTTAAAATTATTGGGCTTATTAAAAGGATCACTTTTTTATCTTTTTTATCTTTTTTATTTTCGTTTATGCCAACAAGTCGGTCATAAAACGCCTGAATACTATCAGCGTTTGTAAGAAAATCATTTATTGAAGTTCCGCCCAAAATAGCAAAGGCACATACATATTCTTGTTGTGGCTCTAAATTAAAAGGACCGACAGAGGCAACACTTGACCAATCACTTGCAGTCACACCGGCATATTGTCTTATCATTCCTCTCAGAAATTTATATTTAAAAGTATCGGGTAATCCATAATAAGGATGAACATAAGTTGGATTATAAAGGCAAGCAAGATTTGCCCAATTTGGCGATAAGATTTTTATTCCAACTGTGGGATTTTCTGTTGTCGACCTTCTTTGATACACACATCTTCTTATTGTATCAGTATTTGCTAATTCTGAAGGAGAACCTCCCGGAAGATCCAAATCTAATATAATTCCGGCATAAAGACTTTCAACAGAGGTATTCCCTTCATTTTTGATAGTGAAAATCATTATTACACCATCATCATAATTCGGCTCAGGAGATGCTAAAGTGTATTGAGTTACTTTTATATTTTTAGGAGTTGGATGTCCAGAGTCAATATAACTTGCTTCATATTCTTGAAGACCGTATCTTGAAACTCGATGAATAACATCACGAATTCGAAAATCCCGGTCAATTCGGTAATTGGGAGCATAATGACCATCAGCGACATAAGTTCGCGAATTGGTAATTACAAATCCACCAAAGAATAAATGGTCGGTTCCTGTTCTTGGATATCTTAACCCATAAGGGATATTGGCTGTGCCAGTAGTCTCACCACCAATATGGGCTCGGTCAGTAACTTGTAAGATTATATTACCAGTATCATGGCGAGCAATTGTTAAATCTAAATTAGTATTAAAATTAATTATTTGTAATAAAATTACTAAATAGGCCATCTTTTAACCTCCTTTTTAATTAATAAAATATAAATAAAAAAATAAAAAAGTCAATAATAAGCCGATGGGCGGATTTGAACCGCCGACCTACGGTTTACGAAACCGTTGCTCTACCCCTGAGCTACATCGGCAAATTTTATTCTTTGGTATATAAAAGATAACGAAAATCCTTTACTTTCTCCTCTTTAGTAAATTCTTCCCAAAAATATTGAATAAACTGGTTGGTTTTTTGATTACGATAATTATCAATCGAGATTTCTCCTAAAAGATTTCTTTCTTCACATTTTATTATGTAAAACCCCCAATCTAATTCAATTATTGGCGAGACCTCTCCCGGATTTAAAGAATAAAGTGCTCCAGCAAATTCTGGTCCCCGGTTTGTTACACAAAAATCAAAACTCATAAAGTCTTCCTTATGACCAATTTGGCAAAAGAGATATTTATTTTGAATAACATCAATATCTTCATTTCTTAATAACATTACTCTTATCTCTTCAGCAATTTTTCTTTTCTTTTCTTTTAACTTTTCTCTTCTTATTTGGTAAGTCAAAGAAGTCTTTATTCTTTCAAAAGGTTGATAACCTTCTTTATTTACTTTTTCTAAATAAGCAATAATATAAGAAGTACTTGTCAGCAAAGGAGGCGAAATAGAACCAATTTTAGAATTAAAAGCAAAATCTTCTATCTGATTAGGACTGGCTAATCTTAACCAAAATGGTTGACGACCTTCAGTAATGGTAATCGGTCTTGGGTGTTGATTAAAATATCTAAAAGCAATACTATCAAAATTCTCTTCTTTTGCTGCTTCCCGAAATTTCTCCAAAGTATCCAAAATTGCTTCAATAGTAGCAGTAGAAATTTTTATTCTAACACTGATTGAGCGCAGTTTTAAACTATCGCCTTTCTTTTCTCTCAATTGAATAATTTTCCAGGTATCGCTTTTTAAAAAAGGTGCGGAAAATTGATCTGGTTTGAGAATTTTCAAAATCCTTTGGGTTAAACTATCTAAATTTTTAAATTCATACCAAATACCGCCAGTATCTTCTAAGAATTCTGAGAAATCAAGCATTAAAACACCAAAATCTTCCCCTTTCTTTAATTCGTTATAAACATCCTCAATAATTGATTTTGCTTCATTACTATCATTACTTGTTAAGGTGATTGGAATTTCAATGTATTTAAGGTTAGCGGTTTTAGGAATTTTAAAATTCCTTTTTTTATTTTTTTCATAATAGGCTTTCAATTCCTTTTCAGAAATTGATATAGTATCATCGGGTGTTAAAAGGGGAACGAAAATATGAGTGGCAACCATTCTTGTCCTTTGTAATTCGGTAAAAAATTCAGCCTCCTTCTTAGAAATTTGGATTGCGGTTTGTAAATCTAAACGAAATTTCTCTTTTGGTAAAAATTCTAACAGTTGTTGGGCATAGAGAGCGAAATAAGGTTGGTTTTCCGGATTGGTGAGAATTTGGTAATATTTTTGATAATCAAAATTTCCCAAACTATCTTTTAATTCTGGTGAATTTTTTAATTCTTCTGGAGGATTGGCTTTCATTATCTCAAAAAGTTCTTCATTAGTTACACTAATATTATTTTTCTTATAAATATCCTCCCAAATTTTATTATCAACCAGATAACGCCAGGCTTCTTCTTGTAATCTTATTTTTTCTTCTTCGGAAACATCTTTTAGTCGGTTAGTTCTTAAATATTGGTAAGTTAAATAATTTAAAATATTTTGATATTCATTTAATCTTATTGGCTTTTTGCCAACGTAACCTAAAATTCCTTTTCTTATTGGATGGCCTCCTAAACGACCTTCTTTTAACACTATCCAAAGTTCGGACATAAGAAATCCACCCACAAAGGCAATAGCGACAATTAACATAATAGTGCGCATATTTTTCCTAATTTTTGATATACTAAACATAGAAAATTATATCATAAATATAATAAAAATCAATTCAATTTTGCTCGGGGATGGGTTTTTTTATAAATCTCTTTTAGTTTACCGATAGTTAAATGGGTATAAATCTGTGTTGTTTCTAAACTGCTATGACCCAAAAGTTCTTGAACTACCCTTAAATCAGCTCCTCTATCAAGAAGATGAGTAGCAAAACTATGTCTAAAAATATGAGGATTAGTTGCGGGAGGATTAGGAATTTTGCTTAAATATTTTTTTACAATTTTTTGGATTTGTCGATTACTTAATTTTTTATTAAATCTTGATACAAAAAGATAAGGAGAATTATCCTTTCTTTCTTCTAAATATTTTTTTAAAGCGTTGAAAGCATAACTACCAAAAGGCACAATCCTTTCTTTTTCTCCTTTACCCTTTACTTTTAATATTTTATTTTCAAAATCCACATCACTTATTTTTAAATTCACCAATTCCGATACTCTCAATCCCGAAGCATATAAAAGTTCTAACATTGCTTTGTCCCGAAAACTTATTTTTGTTGGTGGTTGTAAATCTAAAATTTCTTTTACTTGCACTTCTGTTAGAAAAACTGGTATTTTTTTTTCTAATCTCGGTGATTTAATTCCGATTGTGGGGTTTTTTTTAATTAGTTTGATATTCTTCAAAAATTTATAAAAAGATTTAACCGCTGACAATTTCCGAGCGGTACTTCTTTTATCATAGCCATATTTTAAAAGATAACCAATAAAATTTCTAATCTTCTCATAATTAACTTTTAAAAAGTCATTAACTTTTTCTCGGTCAACTAAATATTCTTTAAATTGGAGCAAATCATTTTTATATGCCCGAACGGTCTCTTGGGAATAGTTTTTTTCTTTTTCTAAATATTCTAAAAATTTTTCAATCAAATTATTCATAAGGTAAATTATGGATTGCCTCTTTTGTGACTGATAAAAAAATCTCTTCAATAATTTCTGATAATGTTGGGTGGGGGTGAATAACATTTTTTATTTTTTTTAAGTTTAATTTCAAATTTAAGAAGATACTTCCTTCACCAATAATTTCTGAAGCATTAGGCATAATCAAATGAAGACCCAAAATCTCTTTTTTATTTTTGTCATAAATTATTTTTCCAAAGCCTTCGTTCTTTCCCATTGTTAAAGCTCGACCATTTACTGACAAAGGAACTTTAATAACAATAATTTCTAATCCCTTAATTTTTGCTTCTTCTTCATTTATGCCAATTGTGGCAATTTCTGGTTCGGTGTAAATACAATTGGGAATAAAAACATCTTCTTCTTCGATATCTTGAAAAATTGTCTCAATAACCTTTTTTCCTTCGTACATCGCTTTATGAGCAAGTAAAGGGGGTTTTCTTATGTCACCAATTGCATAGATTCCGGAAATATTTGTCATCATCTTTTTATCAGTTTTTATATATCCAAAATTATCTAAAAGAAGATTATTTAAATTTAGTTCATCACTCCTCGGTTTTCTGCCGATTGCTAATAAAATATTGTCAAAATCAATCTCAATTTCACCTTTCTCTTTTGTCTCAATTTTTGCTTTTCTTTTATTAATATCTATTTCTTTTAAAATTGAATTCAAATAAAAGATAATTCCCCTTTTTTCTAAAAGATTTTTAAAATAATGAGCAATTTCTGAATCAATGCCTGGTAAAATCTGATTGGTAATTTCAACAAAGATAACTTTTGAGCCAAAGGAAGAATAAATTGTTCCCAATTCTAAACCAATTACTCCGGCACCGATTATTAATAATTTTTCTGGTATTTTTTCAAAATTTAATGCCTCTTCTGATGTCCAAATAATTTCATTATTCCCCTTTATATTTTTCAGAAAGGATGATTTTGATCCAGTAGCAATAATAAATTTTTCTCCTTTTATTTTTTTGTTACTTTTTAATAATCTTACCTCTTTCTCACTTTCAAAGATTGCTCTATCTTTTATTAGTTCAATATTATATTTATTTAAAAGAAACTCAATTCCTCTTCTTAATTTTAAAATAACTCTCTCTTTAAATTCTCCTATTTTTTTAATATCAACTCTGTTTAAAGAAAATTCAATACCATAATTTTTTAAGTTCTTACTTTCTTCTATCATCTTTGCCAAATGTAATAAAGTTTTTGTTGGAATACAACCGGAATTTAAACAGACACCACCTACTTCTTTTTCTTCAATTAAAATTACTTTTTTACCAAATTGGGAGGCCCGAATTGCTGCTACATAGCCACCCGGACCAGCACCAATAATTATTAAATCACTCATAAGATATTATAACTTGACTTTTTGTAAAATCAAGTTTATAATTTTTATAATTAAAAAGGAGGAGAAAATGGTGTATTTGATTATTTTTTTAATTAACTTTAATGGACCGGTAGGATCTTATTTAGGCATCTTCCAAGGAAAATGGGCATTAGATACTATTTCTATTTGTGATACAATACATTATTTTTATCCCTCGGAAACTACCGAAGTCTATTTTTATGATGGAATTGCTCGCGAATCAATCGTAAAAGAAACAGTGTGGCAAGGAAATATTGCCTATCTTCAAAAGACTTCTTATTCAGAAATCTTTAATTTCAATTTATTATTCTTCAATATCTTTTCTAAGAAAAAATTTTCTCCAAGGAAATTTCAGGAATCTTACGATACTCTTTTTGAATACGGACCTTATTTATGTTGGAATGGCACTTTTTTTGATACCATAATTATTCAAGAAACTCTTTATAAAACACCTTTCTCAATAAATCTTAAGTGGGGTTTAGGTTTAAGAGGAAGATTATTTATATTAGATTTAGATGGTGAGGGAATCCTAAATGACACAATAACTTTTTTGGCTGACACCTGTCGAGTAATTAGCATAGAAAATGTCCAAACTCCTTATGGTCTCATTCCTAATGCTTATAAAATAAGAAACTATACAGTAATAAGAGTAGCCGGCGTTTATAGCAGTTTTCTTTGGCGAGATACAGCAAGAATGAATGGCATTTTATGGTATAAAGATTCTCTCTGGCAGGTAAAAGATAGTAGTTATATTAATGAAAGAATGTGGTTTAATATTGGGACATGGATTCTATTAGTTGAAGGAAGACGTAGGTCAAAGGGTTATTTAAAAGATATCTTTACTGGAATTTTTGAAAAAGAGGATGCAAAAATTAAAACTCTTCTTTGGCAAAATTCTTTAATAATTGATTTTAAAGAAAAAGAAGGTGAAATTATTTTAACCAATTCTCTTGGTCAAATTCTTTACAAAAAAACTATAAAAGAAAAAATAATTTTAGATAATAAAAAATACCAGAAGGGAATTTATTATTTAAAAATGAAAAATAAAGAAAAAGAGGAGTTATTTAAATTAATAATTATGTGAAAGAGATAAAAATTGGTTTAGGTTTTGATTCCCATCCATTAAAAAGGAGAAGGAGATTAATAATTGGTGGTGTTGAAATTCCTTTTTCTTATGGATTATTCGGTCATTCAGATGCTGATATACTTTTTCATTCGCTAAGCGATGCTCTGTTAGGTTCGATTGGTGAATATGATATTGGTTATTATTTTCCAGATAACAATGAAAAGATAAAAGGACTTTCTTCTTCAATTATTTTAAAGGAAGTTTACCAAAAAGTAAAAAAGAGAGGTTATAAAATAAAAAATATTGATGTGATTATTATAATTGACAAACCAAAGATTATGCCTTATATTTCCGAGATGAAAAAAAATATTTCAAAAATCTTAAATGTAAAAAGAAGAAATATTGGAATTAAAGTAAAAACTTGGGAGGGTTTTAACTTTAAAAAGGTAGCAAGTTGTTTTTCTGTTGTATTGATTGAAAAAAATGATACCCTTAAAAGATAATATTCCTTCGTTAAAAAAACCAATTCTTGTTTATCTTCTTTTAATTATTAATTTCTTAATATTTTTTTATGAGTTAACTTTAGGTAATTATTTAAAAGATTTTATCTTAGAATATGGAATAATTCCGGTATCTATAATTAATGGTGAAAGACTTCTTACTTTATTTACGGGAATGTTTCTCCATGCCAATTTTTGGCATATTTTGGGGAATATGCTTTATTTGTGGGTATTTGGCGATAATGTAGAAGATGTATTGGGACATTTTTGGTTTTTTATTATGTATTTTTTAAGCGGTTTAGCAGGTTCATTTCTTCATATTTTAAGAAACCTACATTCAGAAGTTCCAATGATTGGTGCTTCTGGAGCAATCTCGGGTATTCTTGGTGCCTATTTAATTCTATTCCCTAATGCCCAGATATTAACATTAATACCAATTGGCTTATTTATAAGAATTGCTTTGGTTCCTGCTTTTCTTTTCCTTGGTCTCTGGATCTTATTACAACTATTATATAGTTCAATGGGAATTCCTGGTGTTGCTTGGTCAGCTCATATTGGTGGGTTTTTAATTGGTTTAATAATTGGTCTGTTTTTTAGAAAAAGAAAAAGAAAATATTACGAAATATAATGACATATAAAGAGATTATGTTAACTCTTTTCCCTTTTTGAAACATTCCTGAGCCTCTTCTTTTTTTCCCATTTTTTCAAGAATTTCGCCTTTATCATACCATAATTGAGAATTATTAGGATTAATCGTAATTGCTTCATTAATAAACCTTAATGCCTCTTCTAAACGATTCATTTCTTTTAATGCTAAGGCTTTGCCAGAAAATAATAAATAGGAATTGATATCATATTTTAAACCCTCATCAAAACATTGAGAAGCGGTTTTAGCATCTCCGATTTCTAAGTAAAATAATCCTAAGGAGTACCAATAATTTCCAATTTTTGGATTTAGTTGAACAGCTTTTAATAAATGGTAATATGCCTTTTCTCCTTCTTTTTTTTCCAAATATAAAATTCCTATATTATGATGAATTTCCGAAGAATTAGGATTTAATTTTAATGCCTTTTCAAATGATTCTAATGCCTTCTTTTTTTCTTGAAGTTCATAATATAAAACACCTTGATTAAAATGGGCTTGCCAATCATTGGGATTTAGGATCGTTGCTCTTTCATAATATCTTAACTCCTCTTTTATTCTTCCCAATTTACCTAAGATATAACCTTTTGTTACTAATACTTTTGAATCATTTGGTGCTAATTTTACTGCTTGGTTAACTAATTTTAATGCTAAATCATATTTTTTAAATTGACAAAAGATAAAACTAATATTTAAGAGAGTTTCAATATCATTGGGATTTTCTTCGATTATTTCTTGTGAAATAGAAAGGGCTTCTTCATATTTTTGTAAATTAATTAAAATATTTACTTTTTCTTTAAGGATTTTTACATCTTTTGGCCTCAATTCAATTGCTTTATTAACATATTTTAAAGCCTCTTCATAATTTTGTAATTGTGACAAAACCTGGGCTAATAGAAAATAGGGAAGGCCATCAAAAGGAGAATATTCAATTGCTTTGCTAAAAGATTCAATTGCTTTTTCATATTCTCTCTTTTTCATTTGAATTATTCCTAATTCCTGCCAACAAGAACTATTTGTGGGGTCTTCTTTTAGAACTTCTTGAAAATAAAAAAGGGCTTTATCCCAATTTTCTAACCGCAAATAGGCAAAGCCTAATGAATATTTTGCCGAAAGATTTTCAGGATCTAAATCAAGAATTTTTTCAAATATTTTTTTGGCATAATGGGGATCAGAATAAATGTTAAGAAGAATGCCAACTTTTTCTAAAATCGGTATATCAGAATAATTAATATTTTTAAGAATCTCATCAATTTTACCATCTTTTATACCTTTTAATAATTCTCTTGCTTTATTTATTTCTTCCATTAATAAAAAATCAAAAATTTCTTAGAATTTTAATTTTCAATAACCCTTAGTTAGAAAGAGTGTATAGGAATAAGAATTCTTTATTTTTTAATTGCCTTTAAAAAATCATCAATAGGGATTGCCACATAAGCAGTTATTTGGATTGTTCCTCTTGAACCAAGTTCAGTAGAAATTTTGGCGATTGTTTCGTTATCCGGTGCCTTCAAAATATTAATAAAATCGTAATCGCCAAGAATTGCGTACTGAGCAATAATCTTTGTACCCATCTCTTCTACTTCTTCATTTACCTCTTTTAATCTCTGAGGATAATCTTTTAAAGTTTTTCTTCCCTCATCAGTTAATTTTGTTAATAAAATATAATAAGGCATTTTTTTCCTTTTTTAAATATTAAATATTTTCTCATAAAAATCAATATTTTATTTCATTATTTCTTTTTTAGAAAAATCTCTAAAAAGAGAAAAATCCTTTAAAGGCAATATCATTTCTCTTTTTACAATATAATAAGCCAAAGCCTTACCGATTGCTGGTGCAAACATTAAACCGTGTCCACACATTCCACAATTTAGATAGAATCCTTCAATGGGCGTTTCACCAACAATTGGATTACCATCAGGAGTCATTTCATAACTACCTGCCCATTGGCGTAAGATTCTTACCTCTTTCAATTTAGGGATTACCCTTGCCATCCTTCTGGGCATTTCAATAAAAAATTCAAAAGAGGAATCTAAAGAATAACCAGGAATATTGGGTATTGGCGTATAACAACCAACAATATTTCCGGTAGTGTGTTTTTGAACAAAATAACACCCATCTTCTCGATAATCAACAATCATACAAGAAAAAAATTTATCAATTTTTTCAGTAACAATTGCTTCGTGTCTCTCTGGTTCTATAGGGATGTTCAAATTTACTAACTTTCCAACTTCTCTAGCATAAGGTCCAGCACAATTAATAATTATTGGTGAAGAAAAATATTCATTTTTATTGGTCCTCAAACCAATTACTTTTGAATTTTTAATTTCGATCTTAATAACCTTTTGGAAATTAAAAAGTTTACCCTTTTTCTTTTTTATTTCTTCTAAATAATTAAAAGTTAATTTAAAAGGGTTAACTTGGCCATCCGTTGGACAGAAGACCCCACCGAAAAGTCCTTCTAAATTTAGATCCGGAACAATTTTTTGGCATTCCTCGGGAGATAAAAAACTTACTGGTAAATTAAATTTTTTTTGGATAGCCATTGTTTTTAAATAGTTTTCCTTTTTTTCTTCAGAATGGGCTAAAAAGAGGTATCCACCTTGATACCATTCAATATCCCATTTTAAATCATTTTGATATTCAGTTAATAACTTTACTGATTGAATCATTAATTGGATCGTCGGTGGATGGGCAAATTGTTGGCGAACACCACCGATGCATCTACTGGTAGAACCAGCAGTAGGATAATCTTTTTCAATAATTGCTACTTTTAATCCTAATTGACTCAAATAATATCCGGTAGCCGCACCAATTACTCCGGCACCAATAATTATTGCATCAAAATTATTCTTCATTTTCAAAATATTTTATAATATCTCTAATAATTACTGGTTTTAAAGGCGGTCTTTTTTTAGGAATAAGATTTTGCTCACGGATCTTTAATAAACGAGTAAGAATGTTAAAACAGGTTCTTCCTTGGCAATACCCCATTCCACAGCGTGTCAACTTTTTAATTTCTTCCAAAGTAAAACCTTTTCTAATTAAACCATCGATATCTTGCCAAGAGATATCTTCGCAACGACAAATAATAAAATTATTTTTTTTCATAACTAATCATCCGAATTTTATCAAAATATTTTTTTTTAACTCTGATTTGGATAATTGCACAATGATTAAAATTAGGAGTTTCAGTAACTTTTTCAACAATTACCTTGCTGATTTTTTTACCATTACAGTCAAGTCCCCAGAGGATGTCTCCTTTTTTTGGTCTTGGCAAAAATTCATAAGGTATAAAAAGTAAACTTTCATTTTTGGTGTAGTTATAGTAAACCCCAAAAATTGCTAATCCCGGACACTTAGGAATACATAAAAAACAGCCAACACATTTTTTGTAATCAATTTTTGGAGTTTCAATTAAAGAATCCTCAATAATAATTGCTTCTTTCGGGCAGGCTTTCACACAGGGATTGCATGGTATTTTCTCTGGACATTCAATAATTGCTACCGGCCCTTTTTCCAATCGTTTCTTAGATATTTTATTTTTTTTCATTATTTTATTAATCATAATAAAAATTTGCCAAATGTCAAAATTTGAAAAAATATAGGTCTTAAATTATAATATAAAAATGAAAATTGATTTTCTTTCTTTAATCAGAAAAAAAAGGGATGGCGAAGGATTAACTAAAAAAGAAATTGAGTTTTTCATCAAAGGTTTAATAAATAAAAAAATTCCTGATTATCAAATTGCTGCTTTCTTAATGGCGATCTATTTTCAAGGTTTGAATT
Organism: uncultured bacterium; assembly: GCA_938040315.1. Lineage (GTDB taxonomy): Bacteria > Hydrothermota > Tepidihabitantia > Tepidihabitantales > DTDR01 > DTDR01. The sequence continues at coordinate 58,152 of CALHQW010000004.1, read as the reverse complement.
TTGAAGAGATTGTCAATTTAACTTTAGCAATGATGAAATCCGGTAAAATTTTTAAATTTAAAGGAAAGTATGTGATTGATAAACATTCTACGGGTGGAGTAGGTGATAAAGTTTCTTTAATTTTAACTCCAATTTTAGCAGCTTTAGGATTTAAAATTCCAATGATTGCCGGTAGAGCCTTAGGTCATACCGGTGGTACAATTGATAAGTTAGCTTCTATACCAAATTTTAGAACGGATCTTACTTATCAACAATGTAAAGAAGCAATAAAAAATATTGGGTTTTTTATTGCGGAACAAACCGAAGAACTTGTTCCTGCTGACAGATATTTATATTCTCTTCGAGACGCCACATCTACTATTGAGTCAATTCCCCTTATTGCTACTAGTATTATGAGTAAAAAATTAGCAGAAGGGATAAACTTTTTATTATTGGACATAAAAACCGGAAACGGAGCCTTTTTAGAAAAATTTACTGAAGCCAAAAAGTTCGCTAAAACGATAATAAAAATTGGAAAGTTAATAAAAAAGAAAATGAGCGTTTTTATTACCGATATGAACCAACCATTGGGTAAAGCAGTGGGAAATAGTTTAGAGGTTATAGAAGCAATTGAATTTTTAAAAGGAAAACAACCAAGAGATTTAAAAGAAATTGTTTTTACCTTTGGAAAAGAAATTCTTTTAAGAACTAAATTTATAAAAAGTAAAAAAAGGGCAGAGGAGTTAATTAATAAAGTAATTAATGAAGGAAGGGGCTTAAGGAAATTTCAAGAAACGATAAGAACTCAGGGTGGAGAAGAAGCAATAATTGAAAATTATAACATATTACCAAAAGCAAAGTATCAAGAATATTATTTTGCTCCTCAAAAAGGTTATATTTTTTTTATTAATACCAAAAAAATCGGATTTCTTTGTAATTTTTTAGGAGGTGGACGAACAAAAAGGGAAGACGAAGTTGATTATTCTGTTGGTTTTATTTTTATTAAAAAACTTGGTGAAAAGGTAAAAAAGGGGGAGCCACTATTAGAAATTCATGCAAATGACAAAGTAAAATTAAAGGAAGTGAAAGAAAAATTAAAAGAGGTAATTTTAATAAAAGAAAAAAAACCTAAATTACCGCCTTTAATTTATTGGTATGGAAGAACTTAAAAAAATAATTGACTATATAAAAAAACAGCCAATTTTAAGTAAAGGAGTAAAAATTCTTTTCCAAATTTATAAAAAAAGTGATTTTTATTTAGTAGGCGGAACTATTCGAGATATTATTTTAAATAAGGAACCTCTTGATTTTGATTTTGTGGTGAATAATAGTGGAATAAGAGGAGCAAAAATTTTTGGAGAAAAAATAAAAGGCAAATTTATTATTTTATCAGAAAAAGATGATGAAGCAAGAGTTGTGGCTTATAAAACCATTTTTGATTTTAAAGGTCTTAACCAAAAAACAATTATTGATGATTTATCAGAAAGAGATTTTACTATAAATGCGATTGCTTTTTCTTTCAAAGAAAAGAAATTAATCGACCCTTTTAACGGAATAAAAGATTTAAAAAATAAAAAAATTCGTTTAACCAATAATTTGGTTCTTCATCAGGACCCCTTAAGAATATTGAGAGCAATAAGATTTGCTTGTGAATTGGGTTTTAAAATTGATAAAAAAATCTTTGAAATTGGTAAAGAAATCTCACTGGTCAACATAGCAAAAGAAAGAATAAGTTATGAATTTTTACGAATTTTAGCAACGAATAAAAGTTATTTTTATATTAAAAAACTTTATGATATAAAACTTTTGGCTCAAATTTTTCCTGTGGATTTTTCCTTTTTTGAAGAAAAATATTTAGTAACCCATTCTTTAAAAACTTATAAAAAAATTGAAGAAATTATCAATACTAAAGAATTTTTTGGGCAGTTTCAAAAAGAATGGGAAGAGTATTTTTCAATACCTCATAGTAAAGAAGTTTTAAAATTGGCGGGTTTTTTTCACGATGTGGCTAAACCATTAACAATGAAAAATAGTGAAAATGGTGAAATACATTTTTATGGTCACGAAACAGTTGGTTCAAAAATTATAAAAAAAATTTTAAAGGATCTAAAATTCTCCAACGAAGATATTCACCACATTACCAAATTGATATTTTATCATATGCGTCTTCATCTTTTAGCTTCCGCACCAGTTTTAACTGACCGGGCAATAAGAAGATTTTTTCATGATTTAAAAAATTATGCTTTTGGGCTAATGATTCTAACTTATGCTGATGGTTACGCTACCGCTGGTTATACCAAGCATTTAGAAAAGGTAATAAAAAGGATGATTGAGTTAAAAAGAAAAGAAGAAGAGGAAAAAAAGAAAGTAAGATTAATTAATGGATATGACCTAATTGATTTAGGATTAAAGCCAGGTCCCATTTTTAAAAAAATTCTTCAAGAAATCGAAAATTTATATTTAGAAGGCAAAATTAAAAATAAAGAAGATGCTATAAATTATGTTAAAAAAAATTATTTATTTTAAAGCAATTTTAAAAAGTTCTTCTTGGGAAGAAGCTTTTTTCAACAATTCAAAAGCTTTTTTTACATGAGGATCAAATTTAAGAAGCGTTTCATATCTTGCTTTGATCCCACCAAACTTCTCAGCAATCTCAATAGATAACTCTCTTTTTATCTCTTCTTCATTTTTCCATATTTCTTCTTCTTCAAATTCAATCTTCTTTGCTTTTAAATAAGGTATAAATTCTTTTTGAATAAGATCCTTGGTGACGACAATTGGTAATTTTAATCCTTTATTTTCAGAATGATACTTTACAGCGAATTTAAAGAAAATATTTTCTTGGCGTAATTTAGTTGTTAATTTAGAAAGGGTTGTATAAGGTAAATAAATATCTGGAGCAATTCCTCCGCCACCATAAATTTCTCTTTTTATTTTACCTAATGTTCGATAAATTTTTTTAATTTCACTTTGTTGTAAAGAATCTTTTTTTATTCTTTTATGAATACAACGACCACTGGGAGTATACCAATAAGCAGTAGTAATTTTAAGGGCGGTATTATTATCTAAGGGACGAATATTTTGGACAGAGCCTTTTCCAAAGGTAGTTTCACCAATAATCAATGCTCGTTCATAATCCTGTAAAGCACCAGCAACAATTTCTGCAGCCGAAGCACTTCCTCGGTCAACAAGGACAATCATTGGGTAGTTTTTGTATTTAGGTTCTTCCCACACATAAAAATCTCTTTCACTTTCCGGATTTCTTCCTTTTACTTTTACCACCAGATTATTTTTTTCTAAAAACAAACTCCCGACACCAACTCCTTCTTGTAATAGACCGCCAGAGTTTGATCTTAAATCCAAAATTAATTTTTTTATTTTCTCTTTACCAAAAAGAGATTCCAAAGTGTTTTTCAATTCTTCTTCTGCTAAACTAGAAAAATCGGCTAAACGGATATAACCAATTTCTTCGTTTATCTTTCCAGCGTATGGAATTGCATGAATTTTAATAATTTCTCGTGTCAAAATAAAATTAATTTCTTCTTCTACACCTTCTCTTTTTATCGTCACCTTGACGGTAGTTCCTGGTTCACCTCTTAATTTTTTTACTGCCTCTTCTAAAGAAATCCCTTCAGTGGAAACATCATCAATCTTAATTATTTTATCTCCAGCAATTATTCCCGCCCGATAAGCAGGGGTTCCCTCAATGGGAGAAATTACTGTTAATTGATTTTCTTGAATACCAATTTGAATTCCAATTCCGCCAAATTGGGCTTCTGTTTTAATTCTTAAATCTTTATATTCTTCTTCCGTTAAATATTGTGTATAAGGGTCTAAAGAATTTAACATTCCGTCAATGGCTGATTTTATTAAATCTTCCGCATTTGTTTCCTCTACATAATCTTTAAGGATAATATCAAGAATTTTAGAAAAAGTTTGGAGAGATTGAAAAACATTTTGTTTTTGTGCCCACAGATTTGTTCCTAAATAAGAAAATATTAAAGCAATAATAGAAATAACTAAAATAATGAAAATTTTCTTATTTTTATTCATATCACTCCTTTTTGGGTTAAAAATTGTATTACTTTTGTTCTGATTTCCAAATGTAAATCTTCGATACTTTTGTTTCCTTCAAAAATTTTTATTCTTTTTGGTGCCCGTTTTGCTAAAAAAAGATATGTATCTCTTACTCTTTTATGAAATTCTTCATTTTCTTTTTCTAAACGATCTTTTTTTTCTTTTTTTATTCTTTCTTGACTTATTGAAACAGGTATATCAATAAGAATAGTAAGGTTTGGCTTTAATTTATCAGTAGCATATTTATTAATTTGATTTATTTTTTCTAACTCTAAATTTCTTCCGCCGCCTTGATAGGCCAAAGTAGAATCACTAAATCGATCACAAATTATTATTTTTCCTTCTTGAAGAGAAGGGAAAATGACCTCAGTTAATAATTGAGCACGGGCAGCTAAATATAAAAAAAGTTCAGTTTTAGGAGTCATTTTGGTGTTTTCTTTATCAAGAAGAATTTTTCTGATTTCCTCACCAATTTTTGTTCCTCCCGGCTCATGAACCAATATACAAGGAATTCCTTTTTCCTTTAGATATTCATAAAGTAATTTTGCCTGCGTTGTCTTTCCACATTTTTCAATTCCCTCAAAAGTTATTAAAATGCCTGTCATTATTTTATTTTTTAGATTTTAAACCGTATTTTTTAATAAATTGTTCTAATTTTTCCCGAGCAATGTGATCAGGTATCTGTCTTGGCGGAGTTTTCATAAAATAACAAGAGGGTTCTATTATCGCACCACTAAGATTATTATCTAATGCTAACTTTGCACACCGAATAGCATCAATTACTACACCAGCAGAATTTGGTGAATCCCAAACTTCTAATTTTAATTCTAAATTTAAAGGTACATCGCCAAAAGTTCTTCCTTCTATTCGGATGTAAGCCCATTTCCTATCTTTTAACCAAGCAACGTAATCAGAGGGTCCAATATACACATTCTCTTCACCAATGTCATAAGGTATTAAAGAAGTTACTGCCTTGGTCTTCGAAATTTTTTTAGATTGTAATCGGGAACGTTCTAACATATTTAGAAAATCAGTATTGCCACCCACATTTAATTGGCTTGTTTTTTCAATTTTTACTCCTCTTTCAATAAAAAGGTGGGTCAAAACCCGATGAACGATAGTGGCTCCCACTTGGGATTTGATATCATCGCCAATAACCGGTAATTTGGCCTCTTTAAAACGATTTTGCCAATATTTTTCTGAAGCAATAAACACCGGAATACAATTGACGAAAGCACACTTTGCTTTTAATGTTTGTTCCACATACCATTTTGTTGCTTCTTCGCTTCCGACCGGTAGAAAATTCACCACTACATCAGTCTTAGTCTCTCTTAAGATTCTAACAATGTCAGCAGTTGGACCGGGTGCCTTTTCAATAATTTGAGAAAGATAATATCCTAAACCATCATGAGTCATTCCGCGCACTACCTTTACATTTAATTTTGGAACCTCACAAAATTTATAAGTATTATTAGGATAAGTAAAAATTGCTTGGGCTAGGTCTTTTCCAACTTTTCTTTTGTCAATATCAATACCAACCGTAAATTCAATATCAGAAATATGATAGCCACCAAGATTAACATGCATTATTCCTGGTATAAAATCGCCCTCTTTAGCATTTTTATAATAATACACTCCTTGAACTAAACTGGAAGCACAGTTACCTACACCAATAATTGCTACCCTAATTTTTGGCATATTTTCCTCCTTAAATGATATTTAAAAAAGGGTTAATTTTTTTAATTTCATAAAAATAACCAAAATCTCCGTGACCAGGATAAACTATTTGATCCTCTTTTATTATCTTATTTAATTTTTCTAATGATTCAAAAAGTTTTTTTTCATCACCACCAGGAAAATCACTGCGCCCAATAGAATCATAAAAAAGTGTATCACCAGTAAAAATAAAACCATCGCCATATAAAGAAATACTGCCTTCAGTATGTCCTGGCGTATGAATTACTTTTAATTCTAAGTCACCAATTTTTATTTTATCACCGTCTTTAAGTAATAAATCAGCCTGCTGAGAAATATAAGAATAACCAAAAAGAAGAGATAGGTTTTTTTCAGGTGAAATAAGTAATTTGCTATCTAATTCATGAATTAATAATTGACAATTAAATTCTTTTAATAAATCATTATTACTGCTAATGTGATCAATATGTCCATGGGTATTAATAATATATTTAATATCTCCTTTCAGATTCTTAATCTCTTTTATAATTCTTTCACTTTCAAAAGCAGGGTCAATTACTATAATTTCGTTTTTAGATTTTATAATATAAGTGTTAGTAAGTACCTCACCTACTTGTAATCTAATAATTTCATTCATCTAATCACCTTGTCACCAATTATTAAAATCCCTTCTTTTCTTAATAACCTTTTTTTCTTTTTTATTCCTAAAGAATAACCACCAATTTTTCCATCACTTCTTATTACCCGATGACAAGGTATAACTATTGGATAGGGATTTTTTTTTAATACTTGACCAATTGCTCGGGCTAAATTTTTATTTCCTAATTTTATAGCAATTTCTTTATAAGTCATTACTTTACCCCTTGGGATCCTTTTCACAATTGCTAAAACTTTTTGAGCAAATTTTGTCATTATTAAAATTTAATCTTTTTAATTTTACTTAATCTTTTTAAAAAGTCAATAAAATTGAAAATTATTTTTATTTCTTATAGAATATACCTAATGGAGAAGCCTTTTTCTAAATTTGCCCCCTTTTATGATGAATTTATGTTGAAATTGGTAAATTATGATGCCTGGGTAGAGTATTTAATTGATATTTGGAGTTTTTTTAATGTTAAACCAAAAATTATTTTAGACCTGGCTTGCGGAACAGGGATTCCTTCAATCATTCTTTTAAAGAAAGGTTATCAAGTTATTGGGATTGATAAGAGTAAAGAGATGCTTAATATTTTTAAAAAGAAAATAAACAATTATCCAGATTTAAAAAAAAATTTAACAATAATTGAAAGTGACATTACTAATTTTAATTTAAATATTCAAGTTGATGCTGCGGTATCCTTTTATGACAGTATTAATTATTTATTAAACGAAGACGAGATAGAGAGATGTTTTTCTTTAATTTATAAATTTTTGAAAGAAAAGGGAATTTTTAGTTTTGATATGAACACTATTTTTGTTTTAGAAAAATTTTGGGCTAACAACAAATTTATAAGAGAAAGCGAAAATTTAAAAACAATTTGGGAAAATAAATTTGATAAAAAATTAAAAATTTCTACTCTTTATTTAAAATGCTATCTTAAAAATAGCAACGAATCTTTTACTGAATTCCATCAAGAAAGAGGATATGAATATAAAACAATAGTTAAAATTTTGAAAAAAGTTGGGTTTAAAAAAATTAAAATTTTTCAACATCTTACTTTTTTACCAGCTCGGAGAGATTCTTTAAGGGTAATGTTTGTTGCTTTAAAATAATTTTTATTTTTTTTAAGGCTTTTTTTAATTTCTTTTGATTTTTCTTTTTATTTAACCAAACGTTGGCACCAGAAGGATGGGGAAGAGGAATTACTAAGGAGTTCTTCCATCTAAAAGTTTTTCCAATTACTTCGTCAATTTTCTTTTCTCCTAAAATTACTTTGATTGCTACAATTCCAATGGGAATAATTACCTGCGGATTTAAAAATTCTATTTCTGAATAAAGATAGGATAAGCAATTTCTTAATTCAATCTCTTTTGGTGTTCGATTGCTTCCCAAATAACATTTTATTACTTGAGTTATATAAAACTCTTTTCTTATTTTCTCTTCCTGTAAACCAATTTCTTTAAACCAAGAAAAAAGTTTTTTTCCTGCTGACCCAACAAAAGGTAATCCTATTTCTTTTTCTTTTTTCCCTGGAGATTGACCAATAATTAAAATATTTGCATTTATTATCGGAGAAAAAACTGGTTTATAATTTTTTAAATGAGAACACTTTCTACATTTTTTAATTTTATTTATTAATTTTTTAATAGAAAGAATAGATACAGCCACAATATTTTTGAGAATAAATATTTAATTTTTTAATTTCTTCTTTTTTTACCAAAAAAATTTCTTTTAAAGTGAAGTAATTAACTTTTTTCTCTTTAGCTATCTTATTACCAAAAGCATCTATCAAATCTTTATTTTTCTGAGGACTACTAATTAAAGTTGTTGAAAAATAATGAAAATTATTATCTTTAGCAAATTGGGCTGTTTTTTCTAATCTAATTTGAAAACAAATTTCACATCTTTTTCCACCCTCTTTCTCTTTTCGGTAGTCCTTTATTTTATTTAAAAAACTAATAGGTGTGTAAATAGGAATAATTAATTCTAAATTTTTTAGCCAAGAAAGTTTTTCAACGGCTTTTAATCTTTTTTCATATTCCTGGAAAGGATGAATATTTGGATTATAATAAAAAATAGTTATTTTAAAAGTTTCTCTTAAAGAATTTAAAAAATTTAAAAGACAAATTGCACAACAAGTATGGAGAAGGAGGTTACTTTGCACTTAATTCACATTTTTTAAGAAGTTTTTGATATTTTTCATTTACATATTTTTGGAATTCTTCTAACAGATGTTTATTTTTCTCTTCAAAAAGATGAGCAAATCTTCCTTGAAGTTTTAGCCATTCAGTTAGGGGTTTAGACTGAGAAGGTTGGTAAGTTAATCGATAAACTCCATTTTCATATTCATAAAGAGGCCAGAAATTTGTTTCTACTGCTAATCGAGAGATTTCAATTGTTAAAGATGGTAAATGTCCCCAACCCAATGGGCAAGGAACTAAAATATTGATAAAAGTAGGACCATCGTAAGATTGAGCCTTTTCCACTTTTCTCACCAAATCTTGGAAAAAAGCGACTGTTGTTTGAGCAGCGTAAGGTACTTCGTGAGCAATAATAATTTCCATTATATCTTTCCTTGGTTGTAATTTCCCTGGTAGTTTCTCTCCTTTGGGAGAAGTAGTAGTGTGAGCAAATTGGGGAGTAGCAGAGGAACGTTGGATGCCGGTATTCATGTAAGCCTGGTTGTCAGTACACACATATAAAAAACTATGCCTTCTTTCAATTGCTCCGGAAAGTGCCTGAAATCCAATATCATATGTCCCACCATCGCCACCAAAAGCAATAAAATAAATTTTTTTATTTATTTTTCCTTTTCTTGATAAAACTTGATAAGCAGCTTCTATTCCTGAGATAGTTGCGGCAGCATTTTCAAAAGCAGAATGAAACATAGGAACTTGCCAGGCAGTATGAGGAAAAATTGTGGAGACAATTTCTAAACAACCGGTAGGCATTGCGCAGACAATTGGTTTCTTACTAGCCAACAATACTTGTCTTGCAGCTAAAACTTCGCCACAGCCGGCACAAGCCCGATGTCCTGAACTAAAAAGTTCTTCTTCCTTTAATAAATCCTTTAAATTTTTCATCTCACCTCACATTAATATATTTAAATTTTTCGATACTTTTTCTTTTTTTGTTTTTTAACGATAATAATTCTAAAAAAATTTCTTCAATTTCTTCCGGAGTTATCTCTCTACCACCTAATCCATACACATAAGATACTGTAATTGGTCTTTTTATTTCATCATATAAAACTGAACGTATTTCATTAAATAAAGGACCACCAAAAGCACTTAATCCTTCCATTCTTTCTAAAATACCTAAAATTTTTATATTTCTTAAAGTTCTCTGAAGATATTTAACAACAATTGGACGAAAAACTCTTAATTTAAATAATCCTACTCGGTAACCCTTTTTTCTCAAATTGTTTACTGCCACTTTACTTGTTCCAGCGGTAGAACCCATACAAATAATAGCCACTTCCGCATCTTCTGTTTGGTATTCTTCTAAAATAGGTAATTCTCGATCAAATCTTTCTTTATACTCTTTAAATACTTTTTCAATGCAAGTTAAAGCCTGGTTCATACCTTCAGCTTGGGCTCTTTTGTGTTCAAAAAAAGAATCTGGCAGACAAGCAGGTCCAAGAGTTATCGGATTTTCGACATCTAAAAGATTATAATTTGGTTTATATTCGCCAATAAAAGATTTTACCTCTTCGTCGGGAAGAACCTCAATTTTTTGCATGCAGTGAGAAATGATAAATCCATCAATGGTAATCATTACTGGTAATAAGGCTTTTTCGGCAATTTTTACAGCGCAAATTGTCGTATCATAAGCTTCTTGAGCATCTTCACAGAAAATTTGTATCCAACCTGAATCACGAGAAGCCAGTGAATCAGTATGGTCGCAATGAATATTCAATGGCGATGAAAGTGAACGATTTACTACACACAACACAATTGGTAATCTTAATCCGGAAGCAATAAAGAGCATTTCATGCATTAATGCTAATCCTTGTGAAGATGTGGCAGTCATCGCCCTTGCTCCAGAAGCGGCTGCGGCAATACAAGCACTCATTGCTGAATGTTCGCTCTCTACTGCAATAAACTCTGTATCAACAATTCCATCAGCAACATAAGAAGAAAAAATTTGAACAATTTCGGTGGCAGGAGTAATTGGATAAGCAGCTACAACATCTGGATTTATCTGTTTCATAGCATAAGCAATTGCTTCGTTTCCGGTTTTTGCCAAAATCATTTTTCCTCCCTTACCATTACAATTGCTTGAACTTTCTTTGGGCATTCTTGAGCGCATATTCCGCATCCTTTACAATAATCATAATTGATTCCAACCACTTTGTCATTTTCAATTAAAATTGCTGAGTCAGGACAATACATCCAGCAGCGATAGCAATTTATACATTTTTCTTTATTAAAAACTGGTTTTTGGCTTCGCCAACTTCCGGTTTTGTTTTCCTTTATTCTTTTTAAATCTTTAATTAAAGCACCGCAGGTTAAATCTTTCCAACTGACAATCAAACACTCTTTTTTATCTTTATTACTCACTTTTTACCTCCTCATAGGCTCTTTTGATAGCTTCAAGATTTTTTTCAATAAAACTTTCTTTTCCTCGAAATTTTTCCTGCAATCTTTTTTTGACTGAATTAAAAAAACTTTGAAAATCTAAAATACCTAATATCTTCACCAAAGCACCTAACATCGGTGTGTTAGGAATGTCTCTTCCTAAAGATTCCGTAGCAATTTTTGAAGCATCAACAGTATATATTTTTATTTTACTTTCTTTTAAAAATAATTTTTCTCTAATCCTTTCTGGAGATTCTTTAGTGTTTACTAAAATAATTCCATCTTCTTTCAATCCTTCTAAAACATTACAAGTATCAAAAAGAGTAGGATCTAATATTATTAGGATATCGGGATTTTTAATTCCCGAATGGATTTTAATTTCTGAAGAGGAAATTCGGTTATAGGCAGTTACGGGAGCTCCCATTCTTTCCGGACCATATTCCGGAAAGGCTTGGATGTATTTTCCTGTTTCTAGCGCAGCTTCGCCAAAAAGCAAGGCGGCAGTTTTTGCTCCTTGTCCTCCACGACCATGCCATCTAATTTCTAAAATCTCCTTTTCCATATTAACTCCTTTTAATAAACAAAAATTATATCAAATTTTATTTTTCTTTTCAAGATTTTAATAATTTTGATAAGCAAGTTGACCACAACCAGCAAGAATTTCTTGACCATGACTTTTTCTTAGAGTCACTGTGTAATTAGCTTCGACTAATATTTTCATAAACTTTTCTATTCTTTTTAAAGAGGGTGGCTGAAAAGAAATACTGGGAAAAGAATTAAATGGAATAAGGTTAATTTTGCAAGGAATCTTTTTTAATATTCTACTTAAAGAATAAGCATCCTCTTCGCTATCGTTAATATCTCTTATTAAAACATATTCAAAAGTGATTCTTTCTCTTTTTTTCTGCCAATAATACTCACAGGCTTTTAAAATTTCAGAAATTGGATATTTTTTATTTATCGGCATTAAGTATTCTCTAATCTCGTCTTTAGTAGCATTTAAAGAAATAGCCAATTTCACTTTCTTCTTTATTTCGGCTAAACGATAAATACCCTCAACAATTCCCGCAGTAGAAATAGTAATTTTACGGGCACTTATTCCAAAGCCAATAGGAGAGGTTATTACTTGGATTGCTTTTAAAACTTCTTCCAAATTTAATAGAGGTTCGCCAATTCCCATAAAAACAATATTTGTTGGTTTTATATTTAATTTTTTTTCAATCATTAATATCTGGTCACAAATTTCATAAAAATATAAATTTCTTTTAAAAGATATCTTTCCGCTGTTACAAAAAAGACATTTTAAAGGACAACCAATTTGGGAAGAAACACACACTGTTTTTCTTTTTTCTTCCGGAATAAATACTGTCTCTACTTTATTATTATCATAAAGTTCAAATAGAAATTTTTCTGTACCATCCTTTGCTTTTTTGTTGCCAATAATTTTTAATTCAGTAATTATATAATTATTTTTTAAATATTCTCTTTTTAATTTAGAAAGATTACTCATCAAAGAGAAATCGTTAACTTTTTTTTGCCAAAGCCATTGAAATATTTGATAAGCACTGTATTCGGGCCAATTCAAATTTTCTACTAACTCTTTAAGTTCTTTTAAAGTAAAAGATTTTATATTTTCCATTATTGATTAATTAAGTTTAAAATTAAACCGATTGTTATCAAATTACTAATTAAAGAAGTTCCACCGTAAGAGATAAACGGTAGAGTTAAACCCGTAACCGGTAAAATCCCCGACACCATTCCTAAATTTACAAAAATGTGGTAAAGAAAAATAGCGCCCAAACCAGCAATTGTTAGTTGGGATTTTAAATCAATATTCTTAATTAAATAATGGTAAATCTGATAAAGAAACAAGAAATATAATAAAATTAAAAAGGTTACTCCAATTAAACCAAATTTCTCTGAATGGGTAGTAAAAATAAAATCGGTATGAGGGTTGGGAATAAAATCTAATTTGCTTAGAGGAGGATGAGAAAAACCCTTTCCGAAGATTCTTCCACTACCAATAGCAATTTGTGCTTGAATACTACTCCAACTAATACCCTTGGGATCCAAATAAGGAGCTAAAAAGGCAATAATTCTTTCTCTTTGATACTCTTTTAAATTTTGCCAGATTAAAGGATTTAAAAGTCCAAAAAAACTATTTACTGCCAAAACTCCAAAACCGTAAAAAATAGTATTTTTTCTAAAAGCGATGAAAATCAGAAATAAAAAATAGGTAATCCAAGTTAATAAAGAAAATCCAAAGATAAAAGAAAATAAGGGTGAATAAAGAATAAAAATTTGGGAAAAGGAAAAACCTCGAAAATATAAAAGAATAGCAAAGATAAAAAGGAAAGAAAAGGCTGAACCTAAATCGGGTTGAATTAAAACTAAAAATGTCGGTATTAAAGTTATTAAAACCGGTAAAAATAAGGAATTAAAGTTAAAATCAAATTTTTTTTGGCCAGATAAAAAATATGATAAGAATAAGACATACGTAATTTTGGTTATTTCCGAAGGTTGAAAAGTAAAGAGATATAAGTCCAACCATCTTTTGGCATTATTTTTAGAAAGAAATAACACTAAAATTAATAGGATGATGGAAAATAAATACCAATAAAAACTTAAATTAAAAATTATTTTTAAAGAAGCCCTCATTGATAAAATTAAAAGAAATACTCCTACTATGAAGAAAGTAATTTGACGAAAAAGATATTTTTTCCCACCGCTAAAATAAATATTAAGAAACCCCAAAATAATCAAAATTAAACTAATTATTAAAATTGTTTTCCCTTTCTGCCACATAGGAAGAAAAATATTTGACAAAAATTTTTCTTGCTATTGGTGTCGCATAGACACCACCAGCACCAACATTTTCTAAAAGAATTACTAACAATAAATTCTTATCTCTTTTTTCCGCATAACCAATAAACCAGGCATGGTCTTTACCAAAAGGATTTTGAGCAGTCCCAGTTTTTCCGTAGACTTTCACACCAGGTACACCAGCACTTCTACCTGTTCCTTTTTCCACCACTGCTAATAAACCCTTTTTTATAGTTTCTATCACTTCTAAAGGAAAAGGAATTCGATAAAATTTATTTATATATTGATAAAGAGTCTCCTTTTTATCGTTAATAATCATTTTAATAATATTCTTTTTGATTAAAGAATCTAAGAAATCGCGATGGAAAATTTTGGCATTTTTTATTGAATCTAAAAAATGGAGTTGAGGAATAAGACCATTGTTAAATATTCCACAATAAAGTTCTGCTAATTTAATTGGTGTTAAAGCAATTTCACCTTGTCCAATAGCAAGGTTAGCAATTTTCCCTAAGGGAGCAGTTTGGTACTCAGGAATTCGAGAATTTGTTTCTTCTAATAAATCCACATTGGTTTTATTTGGAATATTTAAATCTTTCATTAATTTTAAAATTTCTTTCAATCCTAATTTTATTCCTAATTGATAAAAATAGATATTACAGGAATAAGCAATGGCATCAACCAAATTTAAAGAACCGTGACTTTGCCAACATTTAAAATTTTTTTTACCGATTTTATATTGTCCATAACAAGGCGAAAAAAGGGATTTTTCGTCAATTAATCCTTTCTTTAAGGCTTGTAAAGCAATAAAGGGTTTGAAAGTAGAACCCGGGGGATAAAGTCCGGCAACAATTCGAGAGAACAAAGGTTTTCCTTTATCTTTTATTAACCTTTGCCATTCTTTATAGTTTAATTTTAAAAACATGTTTGGATCAAAATTTGGTTTTCCTGAAAAAATTATGATTCTTCCTGTCTTTGGTTCTATACCTAATATTAAACCAGCCGAATAATTATTAAGCAAAGAATCACAGAACAAGTTTAAATTTATATCTAAAGAGAGATAAATATCAGCACCGGAAACCGCTGGAATCTCTTTTGCTTCAGAGAAAGGTTGGATTTCTCTTCCTCGCGCATCTACTTCAATTAAAGCAAGACCATCTTTCCCTCTCAAAATCTTTTCGTAATATCCTTCTATTCCATATCTGCCAATTAAATCACCCAAATTATAAAGAGTATCTTTGTTTAGATCTTCTTTGGAAGTTTCATTTAAATAGCCGATCGCCAGGGAAGAAACATTTTTGAAAGGATAATATCGAGAAGGATTGATTTCAATTCTTATCCCCTGTTTAAATATCAAATTTTCTTCTAATCTAATTATTTCTTCTTTTGATAAATTTCTTTTGACTAAAATTGGATAAGGATAATTTTTATATTCTATTATTTTTTCTTTTAAATTATTAATATCAATATTAAGAATTTTGGAGATATATTGAAATATAAAACTGGTATCAATCTCTTGAGGTAAGATAGATAAGTTATAAGATAATTTAGTATCCGCAATTAAAAAACCTTGAGCATCAAATATTCTTCCTCGGGGTGCTCTTAAAATAACTTTTCTTATTCTTTGATTATAGGACAATTTTTCATATCTTTCGCCTTTTAAAACTTGTAAATAAAAAACCCTACTAAAAATAATCAAAAAGAGCAGAGAGGTAAAGAGGATGAAATTTTTAAATTTTCTTTTCATATTTTTTAATTAAAAAGAAAAATATTAATGTTAAAAGAAAACTTATTAAGAAAAAATTTTGATTAACAATAGAAAAGAGAAGGAGAATAAAAATTAAAGAAAAGAAAATATTATAGGTTGTTGGTAAAATAAAGTTACGCAGATAGGGAATAAGAAAGCCAATACCAGAAAAAATAAACATATTAAGACCAAAAAACGTTGGATTATTTAAATCAAATAAAAGTCCTAAGAGAAAACCTAAAAAAGTAGAAAATAATAAAGAAGAAGAAAAAGCATTAAAAACAAAAAGAGTAATACTAATCTTAGGAAAAATATTAGGAGATAAATTTTCTAAAAGAAAAAAGAGATAAATCAAAATTATTAAAAAGACCTTTTTCATTTTATAAATTTTATTTCTGGTAATTTTAATTCCAACTGTTTTAATAATAATTCCAATTCATCCTTTTTAATCTTACTAACTCTTTTTTGTAAGAGATATACATCATTAATGGCAAATAGGTTAACCGCTGGTTCAAGTATCACATTAAACACACCATTTTCTTTTTTCTCAATTTTTTTTACCACACCAATTTTCAATCCCTCAGGAAAAATTCCACCAATTTCTGTAGAGACAATTGTATCATTTTCTTTAATATCACATTTATCATCTAAATAGTCTAAATACAAAATATCGCCTTTACAGCCAACACAAGTGAGATAACCATTTCTCTGAACTTTTGCCGAAATTCTGAAATAGGGAGAATAAAAAGTTTCTATTACGCTTATTTCATCACTACAAGCAATAACCTTTCCCACAACCCCTTGGTGAGTGAGCACTGGAAAATTTACCATTATTGAATCTTTTAAACCTTTATCAATAATCAAATATTTTTTTAAAGAATTATCTCGACTAATAATATTTGCTCTTCTTATAATATAAGCATTTTCTAAAGATTCCAAAGAGAAGGAAGAAAAATTAGCGATTTTTTTTAAGTAGGCTAAAGTTAAATTTTGTTTTAAAGTAAGTTCGTAAAGATAATTTCTCTCCTTTTGAAAATTTTTTAAAGATAATAAAAATTGCTTAACCATCACCAAGGGTTTTAAAAGAATAGAATTAGGCAAGAGGAAGATTTTTAATTTAAAATCTCTTGGAGAAAAAAAGATAATTAAAGACAATAAAATAGGGATAAAAGAAAGATATTTATTTTTTTCACTTCTTTTTTTGGATATCAACAAATTTTAGAAAAAATCGGTTTTTAGTAATAATTTGGAATTCTTTTTTATATCTTCCAAAATTTTTCCGGCACCTAATACCACACAGTCGATAGGGTTTTCCGCAACATTAACCTTTAAATTTGTTTCTTCGCTAATCAATTTATCAAGTCCCTTTAATAAAGAGCCACCGCCGGTCATATAAATACCATGATCAACAATATCAGCGGCTAATTCGGGCGGTGTTTTCTCTAAGGCTTTCTTTACCGCACTAACAATTATCGACACCGGTTCCTGCAAGGCTTCCCGAATCTTCAAAGAGGTAAGTTTAATTGTTTTAGGAATTCCCGAAACTAAATCACGACCTTTAACCTCCATTTCTTCTTCTTGCCCAGTTGGATAGGCAGAACCGATTTGAATTTTTATCATTTCCGCAGTTTGTTCGCCAATTACTAAATTATAATTCTTTTTGATATAATTGATAATTGCTTCATCCATTTCATCACCAGCAACTCTTATTGAATTACAGGTAACCACTCCAGAAAGAGCCACCACCGCAATTTCGGTCGTTCCGCCACCAATATCAATAATCATATTGCCAGTTGGTGCATCCACCGGTAAACCAACACCAACTGCCGCAGCAATGGGTTCGGATACTAAATATACCTCCCGAGCACCACAGGCTTCAGCAGAATCTTTTACCGCCCTTTTTTCTACCTCGGTAACACCAGAAGGAACACAAATAATTACCTTGGGTCTCACCAATAACTTCTTTCTTTGAACTTTTTCAATAAAAGTTCTTAACATTACTTCTACCAAACTAAAATCAGCAATAACTCCGTCTTTCATTGGTCTTATCGCCTTTAAGCCTTCCGGTGTCCTACCGAGCATTTTTTTTGCCTCCAAACCAACCGCAATGGGTGTATGATTTTTTTCATCAACCGTAACAATGGAAGGTTCCCTTAACATTATTCCTTTACCTTTTACATAAATAAGCGTAGTAGAGGTGCCTAAATCAATGGCAATTTCATTACTAAATCTTTCTTTTAGAGAAGCAAAAAATCCAAACACAATTTATTATAATTTATAAAAAATAAAAGTCAACAATGAAAAAGCAACCAAAAGTTCCTATTTATTCTTTCTTAATTCGGTCATAAATAAATTATTGACTTTTTTTTAAATTTTAATTATAATTATTCAGATAGAAATAGTAGGAAATGAAAGTTACAACAATTTTACGTTACGGATTAAGACTGATGATTCAAATGGGGAAGGATTACAAAAAAGGACCCTTATCATTAAAATCTATTGCCCAAAAACAAACAATTCCGATTAAGTATGCTGAAAAGATTATTAATCTACTTTTAAAAGGAGGTTTGGTAAGGAGCGTTAGAGGGAAGGAGGGGGGGTATTTACTTGCTTTAAAACCAAAGGAGATTAAATTGTTAAATATTTTCAAAGTCTTAGATGGTGAAATCTCTTTGGTGGATTGTGTTTTAAATCCAAAAATTTGTAAAAGAGCAAAATATTGTGAAGCAAGAAGATTGTGGCAATTATTAAGCGAAAATTGGAAAAAAATTCTTAACAGATTGACATTAAAAGATTTAATAAAGGGAAGTAATCATGTTACCAAGAATTGGAAAAATTGATAGAGAGGTGTTTGAGAGAATTATTTTTCCTAATTTAGGAAAAACGGACCCAAGAGTAATTATTAAACCGATGCACGGAGTGGATGCCGGAGTAATAGAAATTGATGAAAATAAAGTTATGGTTGTTGCTTGTGATCCCACTTTTGGAATGCCTGTGATAATGCCTTTTTTTGGTTGGGCAATTGTTCATATTTGTGCAAGTGATGTTGCAGTCTTAGGTGTAAAACCAGAATATATGACAATTTCTCTTCTTTTACCACCTCAGAGCGATATGAAAATCTTAGAGGAAATTTGGCAGCAGATATCTTCCGAATGTAATAAATTAGGAATTTCAATTATTGGCGGACATACCGGTGTTTATCCCGGAATTGCCTATCCTTTAAATGGTGGTTGTACTGTATTTGGGATTGGTAAAAAAGAAGAATTGACTCCTGCCAGTAATGCCAAAATTGGTGATAAGATAGTGGTTACTAAAGGTCCGGCAATTGAAGCAGCGGCAATTTTAGCCTATCAAGCAGAGGAAAAATTAAAGGAAGTTATTGGTCAGAAAATCATTGATAAAGCAAAGAAATTAATTTGGGAAATGACCGTAGTGAAAGATGCGTTGATTGCAAGAAAGTATGCAAATGCGATGCACGACGCTACGGAAGGTGGCTTGCTAAATGGAATCTATGAGATTGCTGAAGCCAGTAAGGTAGGAGTAATAGTATATGAAGAGAAAATCCCTATTTTAGAAGAAGTAAAAACGATTTGCGAGTATTTTAAAATTGACCCCTTAATTTCCATAAGCGAAGGAACATTAGTAATTACGGTTCAAAAAGAAAAAGTGGCGAGTTTGATAAAAGACCTAAAAGAGAATGGAATTTTGGCTTGGGAGGTGGGTGAGGTAATTGAAAAAGAAAGAATTTTTATAAGAAAAGATGGAAAAGAAGAGAAACTTCTGCCCGTGAAAGTTGACCCCTTTTGGGATGCCTATTTTAGCACTTTATGAATGTAATAAAAGAATTAACAAAAGCAATTAACGAATTAAAAAGAGAAAAGAAGTTCAGTTTTTTAATACCAGAAGTGAGGACAAATTTTGTTTATGCCAAGAAAGAAGCAAAGAGTATAAAAGATATTGCCGGTGTTGATGGTCGGATCACAATCGTCAACAATAAACCTTGTCCGGCAGGAAAAGTAAAATTTGGTGCTTCTGACCATCTTGCTCGGTTATTGTTAGCAGTAAAGAAGTATAATCCCAAATATCGGTCCGCGATCAATTTTAAGTTTGATAAAAAGATATTAAAAATAGTTAAGAAAGTTGCTAAGAAAAGAAAAATAACTATCGGTGTAATTGAGAGAGGAAAAGAACCCAAAAAATATCAATTGAAAGAGAAAAGTTCAATGCCTTGGAAAATTGATTATCTTTATAAAAAATTTAAAGAGATTCCTCAAATATTTTATGAGACGGCTGGCTTAGGAAAGGAGCCATTATTTGTCGTCTTAGGAAAAGAGCCAAAAGAGATAGTTTTAATAATTAAAGAGATATTGAAATATCTATGATTTTATTATTTTTGATACTTAGTTTTTCTTATAAAATTGATGGCTATTTTACCTGGCGGTATGAAAAAGAACTTTATCTTCATGGTTCTGAGATTAATTTCCGTTTCATTTTAGGAGAAGATTTTGACCGATTAATAATTTTTCTTCAAGTCCCTTTTACCTCCCATTTTAGCCACCATTTTTGGCAGCATTATGGAGACGAGTATCTTTACTTGAAAAATTCCATGGGAAATTTAAATTTGAAAATAGGTAGATTTGATATTCCCTTTTCCCTTTTAAAATATTATGATACCCATTTTCTTTTCTTCCAACCTTTATATGAAGATGTCTTAAGTTATAAGAAAACTATTGGTGCCACTTTTTTTGGCTATATAAAAGATTTTCTTTTTGATTTTAATTATTCCTTTAAAAATTGGGAATTAAAAGAGCCAATTTTTACTTTAAGATTTGGGTTAGATAAAGAAAAAGGTAAATTTGGTTTTACTTTCTTAAAAGAAAAAGAAAAATTTATTGCTTTGGATCTTAACCTTATTTATCTTATCTTTGATTTCAAAAGTGAATTAGTTTATTCTTTAAAGAAAAGCAAAGGAATATTTTTAATCCTTACTTTTATTCCGATTTGGGAATTAGAAACAAAACTGGGATATAAATATTGGGAAAAAGAAAATAATTTTAATTTAGAATTGACAAAAAATTGGAGATTTTTGGAGTTAAAATTAGGGTTTAATTATTTATTTAAAAAAGAATTTAAACCAATAATCCAAGGCAATTTTAAAATATGAAGAAGATGTTTTTATTTTTATTAATAACCGAAATCCTTTTTGCCGGTGTTTGTATTTGGCGGGATCCCGATAAAGATATTAAAAAAATTTTTCCTCAAGCCACTGGTTATAAAAGTGTTGTTAGAAGATATAATAAGAAAGAAAAGGAAATTATTGAAAAACTTATCAATAAAGAGTTAGACCCGGATGAGACCGAATTCACCTTTTATCTGATTTTTATGAATAAAAAAAGGATTGGCACGGTTCTTACCCATACAGAAAAAGGACAGTATGGAGCAATTGAAGTAGTAATTGGTTTAGATAGTTTAAATCGTGTTCAAAAAGTTTTAATTCAAAGAGACCGAGAAATAAAAAGTAAAGAGTTGAGAAGTGAAAATTTTTTAAACCAGTTTAAAGGGAAAAGTTTCAAAGATACTATTGAAATAAATAAAACAATTAAACCAATAAAAGGAGCCGAGAAGGCATCAAAAAGTATCGCCTTTTCTGTTAAAAAAATGTTGATTATTTATGAAATTTTAAAGGAGGAAAAATGAAAAAATTAATACCTTTGGTAATTATTATTTTATTATTTTCTTGTGGAACAAAAGATAAATATGGAAAAGAGATACCCAATAACCTTTCACCAATCAAAATTAAAGAGATTCTCAATTCGCCAACTAATTATCAAAATAAAGAGATTTTAATTGTTGGCGAAATTACTGCGGAATGTGGCAGTGGTTGCTGGTTTTTTATTCAAGATGAAACTGGTCAAATTTATGTCGATTTGGCACCCTCGAAATTTGCCATTCCTCAAAGAAGGGGCAGAAAAACGGTAGTGTATGGTAAAGTAGAAATAAAAAATGGTGAGCCGATAATTGTTGGTAAGGGAGTAGAATTTAAATGAGATGCTAATTTTAATTATTAAGAATATTTTACGAAGAAAAATTAGGACCTTTTTGACTGTTCTCGGTATCGGTGTCGCTATCTTTTTACTCTTTTCTTTATTAACCTTTAATCAGGGTTATAAAAACTCCTTAATTAAAGAACTTGATCTCCTTGGTGTTCATATGTTAGCCGTACCAAAGGGCTGTCCCTATGAGGCAGCTTCTTTAATTGTTCATGGCGGAATAATTCCTAAATATTTAAAAGAAGAAGATTTAAAAACCATTAAAAATATACCAGAAGTGGAAATTGCTACACCAATTTTTCTTGCCCAATTAGTAGAGGATGATCGGATAAGTATTATTTATGGGATTGATATTGAAAGTTATAAAAAGGTTAAGAAATATTGGAAAGTTAAAGGTAGATTCTTTGAAAATAATGAGAATGATAAAATAGTTATTGGTAGCGATGTTGCCTTCCAAGAAAAATTAACGGTTGGCGATGAAATCTATTTTCGTAAATTTAATAAAATCTATCAAGTAGTTGGAATTTTGGAATATACCGGTGGGCAAGATGACGGTTTTTATTTTCTTCCCTTAAAGGAAGTACAAAGAATATTTAACAAAGAAAGTCTAATCACCGCAATCGGGATCAAAGTAAAAAATTTAGAAAAAATTGAGGAGGTAATAAAAAAGTTAGAAGAAATTCCCGATTTACAAGTTGTGACCATGACGCAAGTTTTGGGTACTATTTTAAACCTCATCGGTCAAGCAAATTCTCTAATCTATACAATTATTATTTTGGCATTATTTATCAGCAGTTTAGGAGTGATTAATACAATGTTGATTTCCGTGTTGGAAAGAAGAAGAGAGATTGGCTTATTAAAAGTTATTGGTGCGAATAATTGGGATATAGTAAAACTAATTTTTTTTGAGACCTTGATTTTAGTAATTCTTGGTGCTCTTTTGGGAATAATTTTAACGATTGGTGGAAACAAATTTATTGAAACCTTTATTAAGGAAATTATTACCCATTCACCAAAAAAGATTGAAATTAATTTTGATTGGAAAATTGCTGCTACTATTTTTCTTTATTCTTTAACAATTGCTATTTTGGCAAGTATTTACCCAATTTTAAAGGCAATCAATTTGCGACCGATGGAGACAATTAGGAGTAGCGATGAATAATGAAATTATTTTAAAAACGGAAAAATTAAACAAAATTTATCTAAGAGGAGAAGAGAGGGTATGGGCATTAAAAGATATTGATTTAACAATAAAAAAAGGAGAGTTTGTTGCTATCCTTGGACCTTCTGGTTCCGGAAAAACCACTTTGTTAAATCTATTAAGTGGTTTTGATAAACCAACCAGTGGTAAAATAATTTTTTTAGATAAAGAGATTTCTTTAATGAAAGAAAAGGAATTGCAAAAAATTAGAAGTAAATATGTTGGATTTATTTTTCAAAATTTTCTCCTTTTTCCTCATTTAACGGTTTATGAAAATATTACATTGCCCTTTTATTTTAATAAGAGAAAAGACAAAAAAGAAAAAATTTATGAAATTGCCGAAAAACTTTCTTTAATTTCCCGATTAAAACATCGTCCTTCTCAATTAAGTGGCGGAGAGATGCAAAAAGTAGCAATTGCTCGGGCATTAATTATTGAACCTTTAATTCTCTTTGCTGATGAACCTACGGGAAATTTGGATTCGGAAAATGCTTTTAATATCTTTAAAATATTTGAAACTCTCTCAAAAGAAGGTTATACTGTAGTTGTGGTTACCCATAATTGGGAATTAATAAGTAAATTTAATGTTAGAAAGATAAATTTAAAAGATGGAAAGATTGTATGATTTCAATATTTTTATTTAATCTAAAGCAATATGGTCTTGAAATTATCCCTTCTCTTTTATTAGGTTTTTTATTAAGTGGAATTATCCATGAATTTGTTCCTCAGAATTTGGTGAATAAGTATTTTGGGAAAAAGGATATTTGGAGTTTATTAAGAGTATCTCTGATAGGGATTATTTTACCTTTATGTTGTTTTGGTTCTTTACCGGTAGCAGTTGGTTTTAAGAAAAAAGGAATGCCTTTAGGTTCAATATTAGCCTTTTTAGCAACTACACCAGCAACTTCTATTTCAGCAATTTTAATAACCTATAAACTTTTAGGATTAAAATTTACAATTTATCTCTGTTTAGCAGTTATTCTTATGGGAATTATTATTGGAATTATTGGCAATCTCTTAAAAGTAAAAAATGGAATGAAAAACGAGAGCGATATCTGCCCAATGTGTGAAGAAGTTTCTTCCCATCTTTTTCATATGCATCACCAAAAGAGTTTTAGAAAGAGAATTATCTCAATCTTAACATATAGTTTTATTGATTTACCAAAGGAGATTGGTTTAGAATTGGTTATTGGAATAATTTTAGCAGTAATTGTCGCCACTATCTCACCAATTGGAATTTTAATTAAGAAATATCTCAGCGGTCCTTATGGATATTTATTTGCTATAATCTTTGGTTTATTAATGTATATCTGTGCGACTGCCTCTGTTCCATTAGTTGCTGCCTTTTTAAACCAAGGTTTAAATATTGGCGCTGGTATGGTATTATTGATGGCTGGTCCAATTACCAGTTATGGAACAATACTTGTGATAAAAAAAGAATTTGGATTAAAAGTCTTTATTATTTATATTTCTTTAGTGGCTATTTTATCGTTAATTTTTGGTTATTTATTCACCTATTTTTAAAAAAATTTATTCGCCATACATTGCAATAATTTCTTCTTTTTTCTTACCCCGGATTTTATATTTATCACCAACTTTCTTAAAGGCTTCTAAGGCTTGATCAATGTGGTCTTTTTCATGGGCAGCAGAAAGTTGAACCCGAATTCTTGCTTCGCCACGCGGAACTACCGGATAGAAGAAACCTACTACATAAATTCCTTCATAATATAAATCCCGAGCAAATTCTTGGGATAACCGAGCATTATAAAGCATTATTGGCACTATTGGATGAATTCCTGGTTTAATATCAAATCCCAGTTCCATCATCTTCTCACGGAAATATTTTGTATTCCACTCTAATTTATCTCTTAATTCGGTTGTTTCCGTTAATAAATCAATTACTGCAATTGTGGCATTTACAATTACCGGACTTAAAGTATTAGAAAATAGATAAGGTCTTGAACGTTGTCTTAAAATTTCTACAATCTCCTTACGAGAGGCTGTGCAACCACCAGAAGCACCACCCATTGCTTTACCAAAAGTTGTGGTAATTATATCAACCCTTCCCATTACATTATGGTACTCTGGCGTTCCTCTACCGGTTTTACCAATAAAACCAGTGGCATGGGCATCATCAATCATCACCAAGGCATCATATTTATCAGCCAATTCACAAATAGCCGAAAGATTAGCAATATCACCATCCATTGAAAAGACACCATCAGTAGCAATTATTCGGAATCTTTTATGTTGCGTCGCCTTTAATTTTTCTTCCAAATCTTTCATATCGCCGTGTTGAAAAATAAATCTTTCTGCCTTACACATTCTTATCCCATCAATAATTGAGGCATGATTTAATCGGTCAGAAATAATTGCATCCTGTTCATTAAATAAGGGCTCAAAAAGTCCAGCATTAGCATCAAAACAAGAGGAATATAAAATTGCATCTTCGGTTCCTAAAAATTGGGCAATTTTTCTTTCTAAAATTTTATGAATATCCTGAGTTCCACAGATAAAACGCACCGAAGAAAGACCAAATCCATGAGATTCTAAACCCTTTCTTGCTGCTTCCAATACTTTTGGATGACTTGATAAACCAAGATAATTATTCGCACAAAAATTTAAAACCCTTTTTGGTTTTGCGCCCTCTGGATATTCCACAATAATCTCGGAAGATTGGGGAGTTAAAATATATCTCTCTTCTTTATAAAGTCCAGCCTCTTTGGTCATTCTTAATTCATTTACTAAAAAATCTCTTATTGCTCCGTATGCCATAAGACCTCCATTTTTAAAATTTTACCATTAATTATAAAAAAAAATAATTTTAAAGTCAAAAATAATTGTGGAAGGTTAAAATATCTATTAAGATTAACAAGATTAATATTTTTAGCAATATACTTAAGAAATCTTTTAACAATATGCTTTTAAATAATTAAAATAAAATTCCTATGAGAAGGAATGACAAAATCTTTCTGAAAATTTTTAATAAAGTATTGCCCAGAATGACTATTAAGAAGATTTCTAAGACGAGAATAAGAGGATGGAGGGAGCCATTCCCTATCTCTGTTATAAATTTAAGATAAGTATTTGAAATACAAAGACTTATAATAAAATTCCCTTTAAAAATTTTTGGCATGGGATGCCAATTTTAAATCTTCTTGATTTTGTTGTGATTTATTTGAAAATAAATAATTTTAGAGGTATAATTATTTTAAATGAAAAGTATATATTATTTTTTCATTTCTTTAAGACCGCATCAATGGCTTAAAAATATTTTAATTTTTGCTGGTTTAGTGTTTGCTCAAAAGTTATTTAATATTTCTTTATTTTTAAAAACAGTTTTCGCTTTCTTTCTTTTTTCCTTTGCTTCTGGTGCTTTATATGTATTGAATGATGTCAAAGATTACGAAAGAGATAAACTCCATCCTGAAAAGAGAAAAAGACCAATTGCTAATGGTTTAATAAAAAAAGAGGTTGCTTTTATTTTAGCAATTCTCTTGCTTATTTTTTCATTAATTTTTTCTTATTTTCTCTCATCCTCTTTCTTTTTGGTATTAATATTTTATATTCTCTTATCAATTTTTTATACTCTTTATCTTAAAGACATTGTAATTTTGGATGTGATTATTGTTTCTTTTGGTTTTCTTTTAAGAGCCTGGGCAGGAACGGTTCTGATTAATGTTTCTCTTTCTGAATGGCTTTTTATTTGTACTATTTTACTTGCTTTATTTTTAGCCCTCACAAAAAGAAAAACGGAAATTGAAATGCTTAATGAAAAGGCGATTTTTCATAGAAAAGTTTTAAAAGATTACTCTCATAATTTTATTGACCAAATGATTAATGTTGCCACTGCTTCTTCTTTAATTGCTTACAGTATTTATACCGTCGCTCCGGAAACAATAAACAAATTTAAAACCAAAAATTTGATTTTCACATTACCCTTTGTGATTTATGGAATCTTTCGCTATCTTTATTTAATTTATCATCGCCAATTTTGGGAAAATCCTGATAAGGCATTTATTAAAGATATTCCCTTATTAATAAATGTTATTTTGTGGTTTATTTGTGTGATACTTATTATTTATAAGATAAGATGAGTGAAGTTTTTGTTGTTAAAACCAATCCAAACAAAATATTAGAAGATTATGAGAAATTACTTCATTTAGCAAATTACCAAGAATTTTTAAAAAAGGATAAAGAAATAATTATTAAATTGAATTTATCTTGGACACTTTTTTATCCTGCCTCTTCTTCTCCTCCCTGGCAATTAGAAGGGGTAGTAAGGACTTTATTAAAAGATGGTTATGATAAAGAAAAAATTTATCCTTGTGAAAATAAGACAGTTGTTACTGATGTGAAGAAAGGAGCAAAAAATCAAGGCTGGCTTAATGTTCTAAAAAAATATAATTTAAAATTTTATCCTTTACCCGAGCAGGAATGGATAAGATACGATTTTAAAACTCCCTTGTTGAAACTTGATAAAATTTTTAAAGAAGGTATTTATATTCCTAAAATCTTTATTAACAAAAATATCCTTCATTTACCAACTTTAAAAACCCATGGCCATTCGGTTACGACCGGTGCTATTAAAAATGCCTTTGGTGGATTATTGAAAGAGGTTAGACATTATGGTCATGAGTTTATTCACGAAGTATTGGTTGATTTACTTATAATGCAAAAGGAAATCCATCCGGTTATTTTTGCGGTAATGGATGGTACTGTTTGTGGCAATGGTGCTGGTCCGCGAACGATGCTTCCTTATATTGGCAATCTAATTTTGGCTTCTTTTGATTCTGTTGCCTTAGATGCCGTCGCAGCAAAAATAATGGGATTTGATCCTTTAAAAATTAATTATTTAAAAATTGCTCACGATTTAGGATTAGGTTGTGCTGATTTAGAAAAAATAAAAATTTATGGCGAAGATATTTCTTCTTTAAATTTTAAATTTAAAACCAAAAAAAGTTTTGTTATTTTTGGTGACCAACAATTGAGAAAAGGGTATTTAAGATTTCTAAAAAAAATTGCCCTTCATTCACCTTTATGGATTTGGGCACCAATTGCTTCAACTTTTTATCACGATTTTTTGTGGTACCCTTTTATTGGCAAGATGCGTTTAAAAAGATTTTTAGAAAGCGAATGGGGAAAACTTTTTAAAAAATATTTAAAGGAGGATTTAAAATGAACGAAGAAATAAAGAAAAATATTAAAGAATTTTTTGAGAAAGAAATAAGACCAGGATTAATCGCTGATGGTGGTGACGGTGAAATTGTAGAAATAACTAACGATGGGATTGTGAAAGTAAAACTTTTTGGTAGTTGTGCTGGTTGTCCTTTTGCTACTTTTACTCTTGCCTTAGGGATTGAACAAAGATTAAAAGAAAAATTTTCCGAAGTAAAAAAAGTAGAAAATATTGTGTAATTAAGGAGGAAAAGGAATTCCTTCTAAAAAATTCTGGCGATAAGCCAGATTTAAAGGTAAAGAATAAAAAAAAGTATTATAAAATCCTACCCGTCGTGGTCTCTTTAATAAACGATAAATAATATTTCGCAAAGAATAGAATTCTCTTTTTAAAACAACTGGTGAGGTTTCTGATAGAAAAGGTTGATAAGTAGGATAGGTTAAATAAAGTTGGTTATTTTCTAAGAGAAAAAACCTCAATTCTAAAAAATCAAAGTCAATTTTTCTTAAAATATTAAAAATTTTTTTAAAATTAATTTTCCTTTCTTTTAAGATATACGAAAGTTTTGCTCCCACAAGAATTTTTTCTTTTTGAAGGGATTTTACTTCCTTTCTTTTTTCTTTTATTAATTTGTTATTTTCCTTTTCTATTAAATTATCGAGATTTAACCAACTCTCATTTAAATAAATAACTTTCACCCCCGCCTTGGCTAAAAGTCGGATAAATTTTGGATTCTCAAAAATATTTTGAGAAGTTTTTATAATCCAATGTTTTCGAAATCGCCAAACTGAAGAGAAAAAATCAGAATAATAAATAAAATTCCTAGTAATATCTTCATCATCAATTTCTATTAACTTTCTTTTTTTATTGCTGACTTCTTTAATTACCTCTTTTATCTCGCGGATTTTTATATTATTTTTAAAATAAAGAAAGTTTTTACAAAAGGGTTTAAGTTCTTCTAAACAATAACAACCAATAATTAAAGAGATTTGGGAATCCATAGGAAAGTAATTAGGAAGAAGAGGAGCTTGATAAATTTTTTTAATCTCCTGATTATTGATATCCGTAAGAATTTTAGAAAGAATATTTGGTAAGAAACCAATTATCAATGATAAATCTTTTTCTTTTAAATTTTCTAATAAAGAAGGTTGATAATAGAAATAATGGGTTATTAAAGGACCAAAAAGAAAAAGTTTCTTTTTATTATTTAGGATATTTTCTCCAAGAGAATTAATTGTCGGAAAATCACTTAAAAAATCACAATATAAAAAAATATATTCATAATCCTTTAATTCTAACTTTCTTATTCTTAAATCTTGATAATCAAAATCTAAAAAATTTTTTATTTGGAGTATTTCTTCTTTTTCTTTTAAAAAATAATTAGCCCCTTTTGGTGGAAAATTCTCTTCGTAAGAAAGGTTTGAAAAAGGTGAATAAAGAAAAAGGAACTTCTTCATTTTGTTTTAAAAATTCGGGAGAGGTCATTATAAAAGGTGAAAAGGATTAAAAGCATAATTATTGCCCAACCAATGGTTATCGCGGTATTCAATTCTTTTTTTGTTAATCTTCTTTTTATAATAAATTCAATTATAAAAATTAATCCCCGACCACCATCTAAAACCGGAATAGGTAAAATATTAACAACAAAAAGATTAATTGCCAATAGTCCAAACAAGGCTAAAAAGTATTCCCATCCCCAACGAAGACTCTCGTAAGTTAACTGAGCAACCATTATTGGACCACCTAAAACTTTTCGCGAAACTTCGCCAGTGATTAGTTTATAAATAATCACAAAAGTCTGAGCAATCACATAACCACCACGAATAAAAGCTTGCGAAAAGGCTTGAAGAAAATTTATTTTTCTCTTTGGTAAATAGACCCAAATACCAATCTGACCAATTTTTTTTGAAGAAGTATCAGGAGAAACTAATTGCGGAGTAAGATAAGTTGAGAAAATTCCTTTTCGGCGATAAGTAATTTTTAGTTTTTTTCCTCCAGAGTTTCTTATCTTTTCAATCAAATTTTCCCAACTATAAATAAGTGTATCATTAATAGCAATAATTGTATCATTAGGCATTAAACCGGCTTTATCAGCCGGACTTCCTTTTTTTACTCTTTCAACGATTGGTAAAATTAGTGGAAAAAAATGGCGAAAACTATCATTTATTACCCAACTAAATTTGATTAATTTTTCTTTTCGTAAAATATGAAAAAGGACTTCTTTATTTAAATTTTTTTCCAAGATTTGGTAGGCTTCTTCAAAAGAATTAATTGTATCATTATTAATCGCAATTAAAACATCCCCTTTTTCAAAATAACCAACTTTTTTTTCCAAATTGAGTATTGGTGGTGAATATTTCATTCCAAATAAAAAATATAAAAGAAAAATAAGAAAAATCCCCAAAACTAAATTAGCGATGGGACCCATAAAAACGACCATTAGTTTTTTTCTTGTTGGTTGTAATAAAAATCCGTTTTCTTCCTCTTCCTCCTCACCTTTTAGTTTTATATAACCACCTAAAGGTATTAAAGAAATAGAATAAGTTGTTTCTTTAATCTGTTTTTTTATTAAGGATGGTCCAAAACCAATAGAAAATCTTTCTACCGGAATTTTATAAATTTTAGCAGCGATTAAATGACCAATTTCATGAATAGTAATTAAAATACCAATAACAACTGCTACTATCAATAAATCCATTTTATCTCCTTTTTATTTTATTTATTAAACTATCGGCATAATGCCTTGCCCAATTTTCTGCTTGAATTAATTCTATTAAATTAGGATTTAAAATCTTTTTATGAGCCTTTAAGGTTTTTTTAATGATTTTTATAATATCAGTAAATTTAATATTATTTTTTAAAAAATTTTCTACCGCTACTTCATCAGCACCTACCAAAACTGCTGGCAATGAAGTATCCTTTTGTAAATAATTAATTAATTCTAAAGCGGGGAAATCTTTTTTATCCGGTTTAATTAGGGTTAAATTTTTAGAAGAAAAATCTTTTATTCCGCTATTCAAAATATTATAATTTTTATTTACTATTTTCGAAAGGGCATAAGAAAGAAAAATTTTCATATCTGGTTTTGCAAACATTCCGTAAATGATTCCGTCAAGATTTTCAATGAGTCCATGGATTACTCCTTGCGGATGAATAAGGATTCCAATTTTTTCTATTGGTAGATCAAAGAAATAACTTGCTTCGATTATTTCAAAAATTTTATTAATTAAGGTTGCTGAATCAATAGTAATTTTTTTCCCCATTTTCCAAACCGGATGACAAAGGGCTTCTTTTACAGTAAGTCTCTCTAAATTTCTTTTACGAGAAAAAAAATAACCACCAGAAGCAGTAAGGAATATTTTTTTTAGATTTTTATTACCAAAATTATTTAAAAGCGAGTGAATTGCTACTAATTCCGAATCAATTGGGATAATTTCTATTCTTTCTTTTTTTACTAATTGAAAAATTGGCGAACCAAAAGCAACAATTAACTCTTTAGAAGCCAAGGCAATTTTTTTTCTTTTTTTTATTGCTAAAATTAAGGCTTTTAAAGATTTTGTTTTCGCGGCAAGGAAAAGGATCCCATCTACTTCCGGATGGGCAACTATTTCTAACAAACCTTCTTCGCCATAAACCACTCGGTAATTTTTAGAAGAATAATTTTTCTTAAAAACCTGATAAGCCTTAAAATCATAAATTTGTAAATAGCGTGGCCTAAATTCTTTCGCTTGGTTTACTAATAAATCAATATTTTTCTCGCAGGAAAGAGCAAAGATATTAAATTCTTTTTTTAATTCCTTAATAATCTCCAAAGCCTGCTTTCCTAAAAACCCAGTGGACCCAATTATTGCCAAATTCAATTTCATAATAAATTCTTTATCAGCTCTAAATCTTCTTTAGTAGTAATCTTTAAATTTCTTTTGTCACCTTCAAAGAGATATACTCTAAACCCTGCTTTTTCTAAAAAAAAGGAATCATCTGTTCCTTCCCATTTTTCCTTTTTTGCCAATTGATAAGCTTTCTTTAAAATTTTAATTTCAAAAAATTGGGGTGTTTGAATGCGATAAATATAACGCCGGTCTAAAGTGGCGATCACTTGGTGATTAAAAACAGTCTTTAAAGTATCTTCACTTTTTATT
Organism: uncultured bacterium; assembly: GCA_938040315.1. Classification (GTDB taxonomy): domain Bacteria; phylum Hydrothermota; class Tepidihabitantia; order Tepidihabitantales; family DTDR01; genus DTDR01. The sequence goes on along the minus strand of CALHQW010000004.1, from coordinate 26,045 downwards.
CCCAATATTACTGCTTTATATTTTTCTACTAATCTAAAACCTTGATTAATAAAATTTGATGTAATTAATGGACGAGAAGCATCATGAATTGCTACATAACCCCGACTTGGTAAAAATCTCAATGCTTTCATAACAGAATGAAAACGTTCCTTGCCACCAGTAATTACTTTTTTCACTTTTCTAAAAGATAACTTTTTAATCCACTTCCAAACTTCTCTCTTCTTCTCTTTTAAAGTCACCACGAAAATTCCATCACAAAGGGAGTTTTCAAAAGCCTTAACTGAATAAATAAAAAGAGGATAATCATTAATAAAAAAAAATTGTTTTAAATTTCCGAATCTTTTTCCCTTGCCGGCAGCAAGGATTATTCCATATTTTTTCATTTAAAATAATTAAAATAATCAATCTTAATTGCTGCTCGAACCTCTTTCAAAGTCTCTTCGGCAATCCTTTTCGCTTTTTTTGTTCCTTCATAAAGAATTTCTATTACTTCTTTCTTTCTTTCTTCATAATATCTTCTTTTTTCCCGAATGGGTTCTAAAAATTGATTAAGAATTTCAATTAACTTTTCTTTACAAGCAACACAGCCAATCTTACCATTCCGACAACTTTTTTCAATTTCTAAATAATTTTCTTGATTAAAAGCTTTATGATAAGTAAAAACTGTACATACCTCAGGATGTCCTAAATCGGTAGGATGAATTCTTTTTGGATCAGTTACTGCTTTTTTAATTTTTTTGCTTACTTCTTCTTGAGAATCACCTAAATAAATACAGTTACCTAAACTTTTGCTCATCTTTGTTCCACCGTCTAAGCCCGGTAAGCGAGGAGTGTGAGATAGAAGAGGCTCAGGTTCAACAAGAACTTCGCCATATAATTGATTAAATTTTCTTACAATTTTCCTTGTTAACTCAATGTGGGGTAATTGATCCTCGCCCACGGGAACTAAGTTTGCTTTACAAAAAGTGATATCAGCTGCTTGACTAATTGGATATCCTAAAAATCCATAAGGCATACTTTTTTCAAAATTATATTGTTTTGCTTCGGTTTTAATCGTTGGGTTATGGGAGAGCAAATTAATCGACACCAGCATTGAGTAATAAACTGTCAATTCAGCAATTTCTGGTATCATTGATTGGATAAAAATAGAAGAAATCTCTGGATCAACCCCACAGGCTAAATTATCAATAGCCACTTGTAAGACATCATTTTTTAACAACTCGGGATGTTCGAAATTTGTTGTTAATGCTTGAACATCGGCAATAATAATAAAAGTTTCATATTCCTTCTGTAATTTCACTCGGTTAATAATCGTACCCACATAATGTCCTAGATGAAGAGGTCCAGTAGGTCGGTCACCAGTCAAAATTCTTTTTTTCATAATTAATATTATAATTTAGAATTAAAAAATTGTCAATTTTAAATAAATAATTTGATCATTTTTTAAACAAGGTTTCTTCTTCTTTTCCTATTCTTTTTAAAATCTTTAAAGATTTTTGGCCAGAAGATTATAAACAAATTTATTAAGATAGGATTACTAAAGAAACAAGCAAAATAAAATTTTTTTATTTTCGGAGTATTATTTTATTAAATAAATCTTTCAAATCTTTCTTTTCTCGCTTTACAAATTGGACAGATTTCTGGTGGTTCTTCTCGGGCACAAAGATAGCCACAAACCTTGCATCGCCAAACAGGCAAAGAAAGTTTTGGAAGATTAAAGTTATTTATGGAATTTTTTCTTTCTTTTTTTAAATTCCTTCTTTCGGGAATAGAAATCACTGGTTTTTGGCCAGAATAAACTTCATAGGAAACATATAAACCACAATAACAATTTCCATATTCATTGATATCTTCATCTCGGTAATCACAAGGACAGATAATATCCAAATCTTTATTTTTATCACCAGTGGCTAAACGACAAGGACAGGCAAAATAACCATATCTTTCTTGGTTGATAAGTAATCCTTCGATCAGATTTTTGGTAAATTCTTCATCAGGATTTAAAAAATAACCGCTTTCTTCACTTTCCTTTTTTAATTTTTCATACCAGTAATTAATTAAATTTTTGTCAATCATTTTTAAATTCCTTTTTTATTTTCTCTTCATCATATCCAATGATTACTAATTCATCATTAATCACTAAAGTAGGAAAAGATAAATTGGGATTATATCTTTTCATTTCCTTAAGAATCTTCTCTCTTTCTTTTCCTTCCAGCAAATCAACTTCAAAACATTGATATTCGATATTTAATCTGTTTAAAAGATTTTTTGTTTTTCGACACCATCCACATGTGCTTAAAGCATACAAAACAATTTTTTTATTCTTCTCACCCATAGGTTATTATACAAAAATGAATAAAAAAATCAAAAAATGTTTTGATGAATTGACATTTAATAATTATTAAATTATAATAAACTATGCGAATTTTATCTTTAAATAATGGAGATTTAAAAAAGGAACTTTTAAATGTGGGGGTTGATCCAGAAGCGATACCAATCTTTTTAAAGAAAAGTAAAGTGATTGCTTTAAAATTAGAATCTTTGAACCAAGCAATTTGTAATATTTTAAAACAGGTTGCCTTGGTTTGTGACAGTGATTGTGCTATTCATAAAAAAATTATTTCGGGCAGAAAAAAGAAGGCTGATGCCATTTTAATTACCACCCTAAGAGGTTTAGAAAAAATTTGTGAAAAACTTAATTATCAACCAGAGTTTTTAAAGAGTGTAAAAGAAAATTTAGAAAAATTTTTAAAGAGTTATAAAGAAAAAGATAGTTTTGTTCTTAAATTTAAAGATAGAAGTTATAATTTAAAAAACAGGATTTTGATAATGGGAATATTAAATTTAACTCCTGATTCTTTTTATGATGGTGGAAAATTTAAAGATATAAAAGAAGCGGTTGATCATGCAATAAAAATGATGGAAGAAGGTGCTGATATTATTGATATTGGTGGTGAATCAACAAGGCCGGGGAGCAAACCGGTGCCTTTAAAAGAAGAGTTAAAGAGAGTATTACCGGTTCTTAAAGAATTGAAGAAAAAAATAAAAGTGCCAATATCTATTGACACTTATAAAAGTGAAGTAGCCAGGATTTGTTTAAGTGAAGGTTGCGAAATTGTTAACGATATTTCCGGCTTAAAATTTGATAAAAAAATGGCTGAAGTGATTGCTTTTTACAACGCCTATTGTGTAATCATGCACATAAAAGGAAAACCCAAAACAATGCAAAAAAGGGTTCATTATAAAGATGTGATAAAAGAGATTTATGATTATCTAAAAGAAAGAGTAGATTATGCCATTAATAAAGGGATAAAAAGAGAAAGGATTATTATCGATCCAGGAATTGGTTTTGGAAAACTTTTGGAACATAATTTAGAAATTATTAGAAGATTAGAAGAGTTTAAATCTTTAAATTTACCAATTTTAGTTGGGCATTCCAGAAAAAGTTTTATCGGTAAGATCCTTAATTATGATGAACCAGAAAAAAGACTTTTTGGTTCAATTGGTTGTGCGGTTTTATTAGCCTTAAAAGGTGCAAATATTTTAAGAGTTCATGATGTAAAAGAAACAAAAGAGGCAATTAAAGTTTATGAAGCAATAATGAACAATGCTCACAATTTTTAAGCCAACAATTACTGATATTTTAGATATAACCCTTGTTGCTATTTTAATTTATTATTTTTTGAAATTCTTACAAGGAAGTCGAGCACTAAAAATGGTTTATGCCTTAATCTTTATCTTTATTATTTCTTATCTCGCACAACTTTTGGGATTAAAAGCCTTTGGACTAATAATTAATTCTTTAAAGGCGGTTTGGGTAATTTTATTTATCATTCTCTTTCAACCAGAAATTAGAAATGTTCTAACAAGATTCGGCCGTTATAAAATTTTTAGTTTTCTGTTAAAAAATGAAGAGAATAAATATCTAATTGATGAAATAACAAAAGCCTTAAAAGAAATAAAAGAGAAGAAATGGGGAGCTTTAATTGTGTTAGAAAGAGAGATTGGTTTAAAAGAATATATTGAAAATGGTATACCAATTTCGGCAAAAGTTTCTTCGCCTCTTTTAGTGTCTATTTTCTCACCAGATTCACCGTTACATGACGGTGCTTGTATCATCTCTGGTGATCAAATTGCTGCTTGCGGCGTGGCTTTACCATTAAGTGAAAATAAATTTTCATCCTTTTTTGGTATGCGTCATCGAGCAGGAATTGGTATTACCGAAATAAGCGATGCCTGTGCAATTATTCTTTCCGAAACCACTTCTAAAATCTCTTTTGCCTATAGAGGAAATATTAAATATGATATCTCTTTACTTGAATTAAAAAATGAATTAAATAAAATTTTAATGAAGGAGAAATAAAATGAAAGAAAATAGAATAAAAATATTATTTTTCTTTTTAGTAACTTTAATTGTTTTTTCGGTTTATCTATATTCAGTAGCGCCTACTGCTTCCTTTTGGGATTGTAGCGAATTGATTGCTGTTTCTTATATTTTAGGAATACCCCATCCACCCGGTACCCCTTTATATGTAAATTTAGGAAGACTCTTTTCAATGATTCCAATAAGTAAAGAAGTAGCTTATCGGACAAATTTTTTCACTGCCCTTTTAGGTGCTCTTTCTTGTGGATTTGTCTATTTACTTGTTGTCAAATTACTTTCCCTTCAAAAAGGGTTTAAAAATTTCAATGAAAAATATCCTTTTTTATCTCATTTTGCGGGAATTATCGGTGGGCTTGCTTTAGGTTTTGCTTATTCTTTTTGGGATAATTCAGTGGAAACCGAAGTTTATACTCCCTGTGTTATTGTCGCTCTATCTGTTATCTATTTAGCAATTCTATGGCGGGAAAAGTTGGAGAGGGGAGAAGGAGATAATAGATATGTTTTAGCAAGTATCTTTCTTCTTTTTCTATCAGCCGGTATCCATTTTACTCCGGTAATGATTTTTATTCCCTTACTTATTTATGGTTTGGTTGTCAATAGAAAAGCACTTTTAGAATTAAGATTTATTGAATTTATTATCCTTTATCTCTTGATTGTTTTATTTTCTGGTTTAGTTTTGGTTGATTATTTTGTATTGTTTTTGGCTTCACCATTAGTAGCAGTAATTGATTTATATAAAGAAAGAGGAATTTGGGCTTTTATTTTAATCGTTTTATATGGTGCTTATCTTTATTATCTTTATGAGAAGAAAAGACTTAAATTGGAATATGTGCTTTTAGGACTTTTCTTAATTGCGTTAGCGTCTTCTATCCAATTTTTTTTAATGGCAAGAGCCAAATTAGAACCAGCGATTAATGAAGTAGCACCGGCAAAATGGCGAGATTTTGTTAGCGTTTTAAAAAGAGAACAATATGATCCAATGAGACTTCTTCCCAGAAAAACTCAATTTTTAACTGAAGAGGAATGGCGCGCCTATCCTAATTCGGTTCCTTATTTAGGGGTAATTCCTGCTTATTTTGAACAGATAAAATTTTATGTTCGGTATTTCTTTTGGCAATGGGCAGGAAGAGAAAATTTTGATATCTTTTTAGGTATAAAATTGCCAGCCCTCATTGGCCTTATCTTTCCAATTTTAGGAATTTGGGGAATGTTAGAACATTATAAAAATGAAAAGAAATCTTTTTTACTTATTTTTCTATCTTTTTTGATTGCTTCCCTAGGATTAATTACTTATCTAAATTTAAAGTACTCACCTTCTGACCCCAGACCACATTTAAAATTTAGAGAGGTTAGAGAAAGAGATTATTTCTTTGCTTTTTCTTATGTATTTTTTACGATTTTTGTTGGGATGGGAAGTTATTATTTTCTTCATTATCTATTAACAAAAATGAAATTAAAGAAGATTCCCTTCTATTCTGTAACCGCTTCTCTGACTTTGGTTGCTTTTTTACCTGTAGTTTTTAATTATTCAGAAGTGACAAGAAGGGGAAACATGATACCAGCCGAATATGGTTATAATATGTTAATCTCTTGTGAAGGAGAGAAAGCAGTTGTTTTTACTAATGGTGATAACGATACTTTTCCGTTATGGTTTGTTCAGGAAACTCCTTCTGAAGTTAATAACTATAAAGTACCTTTTAAAAGAAATGTGGCAGTGGCTAATCTTTCATTATTAAATACCAATTGGTATTGTAAACAGTTGAAAAAATGGGGAGCACCGATTTCTTTTACCGAAGAAGAAATTGATAGATTACCTCAAGGAATTTATGGTAAAGATGGTAGAGTCTATCTTTTGAAAGATATTATTATTAGAGATATGTTAGCAACTAATTCAGGAATAAAATTAAGATATCCCGATGATTATTTAATTTCTCCTCACGAATTTCGACAAAAAGTATTAAAAAATTATAAGAATTTAACGGGTTGCGAAATTTATTTTGCCACCACTGTGTCCAAGGATAATCTTTATGATGTAGAACCTTTTTTAGTATTGAAAGGGCTTGTCCAACAAGTGACTGCTGATTCTGGTGAGAATCAAATAGATATCGAGAAAACCGAAGAATTTTTATTTAAGAGATATAAAATGAAAAGTATGCTTGATCCAAAGGTAAAAAAAGATGAGAACACAAAAGGACTTTTCTTAAACTATGTTGCTCTTTATGTTCAATTAGCACAAGAATATTACAAAAAGGGAGATTTTAAAAAGGCAACAGAAATCTTAGAAAAGGCAAAGGAATTTGAACTTGATCCAGATAAAAAAGCAGTTTTATTTTATAATTTAAGTCTCTTTAATATTCATACCAAAAATTATCAAAATGCCCTTGCTTATTTAGAATCTGTTGAAAAAACCGGTATTAAAGATATTCAACTACTTCTCCAAAAAGGACTTATCTATCAATCTTTAAATGAACTTAAAAAAGCAGAAGAAAGTTATCTAAAAGCAAAAGAAATGGCACCAATGAAACCAGAACCAATTCAAACTTTATTCCAATTTTATCTTTATACTTTAAACGATACTTCCAAAGCAACAGATGTTTTAAAAGAATGGCTATTTAGAAATCCTAATGATACAGTTGCCCAAAGATTATTAAGAGAATTGGAGAAAAAGTAGTCAATAATCTTCTAATAGATTCTTCCATAATTTTACCTTTTAGTTTTTTAATTGCCAATTCAATTCTTAAGTTAAAAATTTCTTTCTCTAATTTTCTAACCTTCCTTTTTCTCTTGATATATTGAATTAAACCATCAGATCTTATTAAAAGAAAAAAAAAATAAAAAAATACCAGGAATAAAAGAAAATATTTAAAGTATCTCTTCCTCAATTCTCAGAAGTTGATTATATTTAATAACCCTTTCCCCTCTTTGTGGCGCACCGGCTTTTATTTGTCCGGCATTTGTTGCGACGGCTAAATCAGCAATGAAACTATCTTCTGTCTCTCCTGAACGATGGGAAATCATTATTTTATAATCATTCTCCCGGGCAAAATTTATACATTCAATTGTCTCGGTTAAAGTACCAATTTGATTAGGTTTTATTAATATACAGTTAGCGATTTTCTTCTCTATTCCTTTTTTTAATCTTTTAATATTAGTTACAAAAATATCATCGCCTACCAATTGAATTTTTTCTTTTAATCTTTTGGTAAGCTCCTGCCACCCTTCCCAATCTTCTTCAGCAAGTCCATCTTCGATAGAAATTATTGGATAATTATCTATCCAATTTTCGTAATGGTTAATTAATTCTTCACTTGTTAATTTTTTATCTTCTAACTTCAAAAAATAAATTTTTTCTTCTGGATAATAAAAATTACTTGCTGCCGCATCAATGGCTAAAAAAATTTCTTTGCCACTTTCGTAACCAGCCTCTTCGATCGCTTTTACTAAATATCTCAACGGCTCTTCGTTATTATCAAAATTACAAGCAAAACCGCCTTCATCACCGATACCGATTGATTTTCTTTCTTTTTTTAAAATATTCTTTAAAGTATGAAATATCTCAACGCCTGCTCTCAATTTTTCTTTAAAAGTATTAATCCCTAAGGGAACAATCATATATTCTTGAATATCCAAATTATTTCCAGCATGTAGTCCACCATTAATTATATTAAAATAAGGCACAGGCATTAGAAAAGTAGCAATTCCACCAAGATATCTGTATAAAGGTAAACCACAAAAAGCACTTGCTGCTCGAGCACAAGCAAGGGAAACTGCTAATATTGCATTGGCTCCTAAGTTTGATTTATTTTCTGTGCCGTCTAATTTAATTAGTAACTCATCAATCTTTTTCTGATTTAAAACATCAAAACCAATTAAGGCTTTTTTAATTATCTCTTCAATATTTTTTATTGCCTTATTTACTCCTTTTCCTAAGTACCTTTTCTCATTATCACGCAATTCTAATGCTTCATACTTTCCCTTAGAAGCACCGGCAGGAACAGATGCCCGGCCAATTTCACCAGTGGTTAGATAGCATTCAACTTCAATTGTTGGTAAGCCCCGAGAATCTAAAATCTCCCTTGCTTTTATGTCCTTAATTTTACTCATTTCCAAATTCTTTTAATAAATCTTCATAAATTTTTCTTCTTTCTGGATATAAAGGAAAACTCTCGGTTAGCTCTTTCACCTCTCTTCTTACTTCTTCATAGATCTTTTCATTACCGATATTAGAAAGAACTTTATGAATCAATTGAGCGATTTTCTTCATCTCTTCTTCTTTCATTCCTCGGGTAGTTAGTGCTGGTGTACCCAAACGAATTCCCGAAGCAATAAAAGGTTTTTGGGGATCGTAGGGGATAGTGTTTCTATTAACAGTTATATTAGCTTCACCTAATGCCTTTTCGGCATCTCGACCAGTAATATTTTTATTTCGCAAATCAACAAGCATCAAATGAGTATCTGTTCCATCAGCCACTAAACGATAACCTAATCTTTTTAATTCTTCTGCTAAGACTTTGGCATTTTTCACAATCTGTTTCTGATACTCTTTAAACTCATCCTTCATTGCTTCTTTAAAGGCAACTGCTTTAGCAGCAATCACATGTTCTAATGGTCCGCCTTGCATTCCTGGAAAAGTAATCTTATCAATCAATTCGGCATATTTTGCCTTACACATTATTACTGCTCCCCTCGGTCCTCTTAAAGTCTTATGGGTTGTTGAAGTAACAACATCAGCATAGGGAATTGGTGAAGGGTGAAGACCGGCAACTACCAAACCAGCAATATGAGCAATATCTGCCACATGATAGGCACCGACATCTTCGCAAATTTCTTGAAATTTATCAAAATAAAGAGTTCTTGGATAAGCACTGGCACCAGAAACAATAATCTTTGGTTTATACTCTTTTGCCATTTTCCATAAGTTATCATAATCAATAACTTCACTATTTGGGTCAACACCATAATGAACAATTTGAAAATATTTACCAGAAAAATTAACTGGATGACCATGGGAGAGATGGCCACCATGGGTTAAGTTTAATCCAAAAATTACTGACCCTGGTTCAGCCAAAGCAAAATAGGCAATCATATTTGCTTGCGTACCTGAATGGGGTTGAACATTCGCATGTTCGGCATTAAATAATTTTTTTAATCTTTCAATTGCTAAACTTTCAACAATATCAACAAATTCGCAACCACCATAATATCTCTTCTTAGGCAATCCTTCAGCATATTTATTAGTAAGCACTGAACCCAACGCTGCTAATACTGCTTCTGAACAAAAATTCTCTGAAGCAATAAGTTCTAAAGTAGAGTGCTCTCTTTCCGTTTCTCCTTTAATTGCTTTAAAAATCTCTAAATCAGTTTTTATAAGTTTTTCTGGAAACATTTTTCTCCTTTTTAAATATTTTTATATAATTCCCTTCCTTCCGCATCCTTCATCCGATTAGTGGCAATCAAAATCAAATCAATAAGCCACCAAATTCCAAAACCTCCCATAGTTAATAATTTTAAAATTCCTAAACCAATATAGCCCAGATAGAATCGGTCAATTCCTAATCCACCAAGAAAAATAGAAAGTAATAAGGCAACTAGCCAATCCTTTTGCCCTTCTTCCTTTTCTTTTTTTCCTTTCTCAATTAAAAGTCTCACACCACATTTTACACAAATCTCGGCTTCTGGGTTAACTTCATTTCCACAATTTTGACAATACTTCCTTCCTTTTAAAGGTTTTGCTCCACAATGAATACAAAACTCAGCCACATCACTTATCTCTTTTCCACAATTTCGGCAATACATTATTCCTCCTTTTTTCTTTAATATACTGAAATTTTATATTTTTGTCAATTTAATTGAATTTTTTAAAAGATTTATTAAAATTCTAAAACTATGAAAGAATTATTAAAAATTGTTGCCACATTAAGAAAAAAGTGTCCTTGGGATAGAAAACAAACATTAAATAAAATTAAATCATTATTTATTAATGAAGTTTATGAGTTAGTTGATAAGATTAATAAGAAAAATTTTAAAGGAATTGAAGAGGAATTGGGAGATCTTTTACTTTTGATTATTTTTACTTCGCAACTTTTAAAAGAGAAGAAAAAAAGTAATTTTTTTAAAATTTTAACCCGCCTAAAGAAAAAAATCATCTATCGCCATCCCCACGTTTTCAAAAATAAAAGAGTAAAAGATGTAAAAGAAGTATTGAGAAATTGGGAGGATTTAAAAAAGAAAGAAAAAAAAGGAAAAAAATCTTCCGTTGTTAGTGGTATCCCAAAGATTTTGCCCGCTCTTCATTATGCTGAATTAATCCAAGATCGGGTAAAAAGAGTTGGTTTTGATTGGGAAAAAAAAGAGGATATTTTGAATAAAGTGGAAGAAGAGATAAAAGAATTAAAAGAGGCAATAAAGAAAAAAGAGAAAAAAGAGATTGAAAATGAAATAGGCGATATTTTATTTGCTTTGGTTAATTTTTCTCGCCATTTAAATCTTTCTGCTGAAGAGAGTTTAAAGAAAGCCTGCCAAAAATTTATTAAAAGATTTAAAAAATTAGAAAAAGAATTTGAGAAAAAAGGAAAGGAACTAAAAGAAGTAAGTTTGAAAGAGATGGATGAGGTTTGGGAGAAGATTAAAAAGAATAATTGAAATATTATATTTTTATCGAGATATAACCGGCATAATTATTTTTTTAATTATTTATCTTTTTTCAGAAATAAGTTTTAATAAAATTTATTTAGGTTTATTTTTAATATTTTTAGGTCTTCTTCTTCGCCTTCTTGGTTATTTTTATTTAGGAGATAGGGGATATTCTTTAAAATTTAAAAATGAATATTTTGTGACAAATGGAATTTATCATTATTTTAAACATCCAATATATTTAGGAAATTTTTTCATTCTAATTGGTTTCCTTTGGTTTTTAAAACTTCCTCTTTTTTTATCTTTGGGGGTAATTATCTTTTTTCTAATTGAATATTCACTTTTTATCTATTATGAAGAGAAAATTGCTTTTAATAAAAATCAAAATTTTAAAATTATAAAAGTAAAACCTTCTTTAAGAAATTGTCTGAAAGAATTAAAAACGCTATTTCTTATTCTACTTTCTCTCTTTCTTTTCTTTTTGAAAATTTAGCATTGGAATTTTTATATTATGTCTTTGAGCAACTTCAATGGCTTTTTCGTAACCAGCATCGGCATGGCGAACAATGCCTATTCCTGGGTCATTAGTTAAGACTCTTTCTAATCTTTCATCCATTTCTTTAGTACCATCAGCAACAATAACTTGTCCAGCATGGATTGAATAACCAATACCCACTCCACCACCATGATGTACAGAAACCCAGGAAGCACCAGAAACGGCGTTTAATAAAGCATTAAGTATTGGCCAGTCAGCAATTGCATCAGAACCATCCTTCATCTTTTCGGTCTCTCTATTTGGTGAGGCAACCGAACCGGTATCTAAATGATCTCGACCAATAACAATAGGTGCTTCAATTTTACCATCCCTTACTAACTTATTAATCTCCAATCCAAATTTTGCTCTTTCTCCATAACCAAGCCAACAAATCCTTGCTGGTAAACCTTGGAAAGGTATTTTCTCTTCTGCTAATTTAATCCAGCGGACTAATATTTCATTATCTTTAAATAATTCTAAAACCAGTTTATCAGTAATATAAATGTCTTCTTTATTTCCGGATAAAGCAACCCATCTAAAAGGGCCTCTTCCTTCACAAAAAAGTGGTCTAATATATTCTAAAACAAAACCAGGAATATTAAAGGCATCTTTTACCCCAGCTTTATATGCTTGACCACGAATATTATTTCCGTAATCAAAGGCTATTGCTCCTTTCTTTTGCATTTCTAACATTGCTTCCATTTGTCTTGCCATTGATTCATAACTTCTTTTAATATATTCTTGAGGATTTTTTCTTCTTAATTCCAATGCTTCTTCTAAACCCATTCTTCCTGGCACATAACCATTTAATTCATCGTGAGCAGAAGTCTGGTCAGTTAAAACATCAGGAATAATTCCTCTTTTTACCAATTCTGGATGAATATCGCTAGCATTACCAACTAAACCAATAGAACGAGGAATCTTCTTTTTCACTGCCTCATCTACTAATCTTAATGCTTCATCTAAATCAAAAACCATCAAATCACAGAAACCTTGTTTTATTCTTCTTTCAATCTTTTTAGGATCAACTTCCACATCCAAAATTACTCCTTCGTTCATAGTAACTGCTAATGGTTGAGCACCAGACATTCCGCCCATTCCTGCAGTCAATACCCATTTCCCTCTTAAAGAACCACCAAAATGTCTTTTAGCACAACTCGCAAAGGTTTCATAAGTTCCTTGGATAATCCCTTGAGTGCCAATATAAATCCAACTACCGGCGGTCATCTGACCATACATAATTAATCCTAAGGCTTCCAATTTTCTAAAATAATCCCAGGTTGCCCAAGCAGGAACTAATAAAGAATTGGCAATTAAAACCCTTGGTGCATAAGGAAAGGTTTTAAATATTCCTACTGGTTTTCCTGATTGGATTAAAAGAGTTTCATCGTTTTCTAAATTTTTTAGAGATTCAACAATGGCATAAAAACATTCCCAGTTTCTTGCTGCTTTACCGCAACCGCCATAAACAATCAATTCCTCTGGTTTTTCTGCTACCTCAGAATCTAAATTGTTACAAAGCATTCTTAAGGCTGCCTCTTGATGCCACCCCTTACAAAATAAACTTTTTCCTTGCGGGGCTTTAATCTTTTTCTCTTTCAATGTCTCAATCATTTCCATAATTTAATAATACCTAAATATAAATATTTGTCAATAATATTATAATTAAAATTGATAGGGGAGGGGTATATAGTTAAAACCCTTTATAAATCAATGATCCATAAGGGTATAGGGATAACCCTATAACCATCTTCTATATACGGTCTTTTAAATTATATAATCCTAATCACATTGACTAATTACTTGATTTGATTAAAATTGATAAAATATGGAATATATAAAGAGGATAAGAAATATTGGTATTGCTGCTCATATTGATGCAGGAAAGACTACCACAACTGAAAGGATTTTGTATTATACTGGAAAAATTTATCGTATGGGCGAGGTAGACGAAGGTACCGCGACAATGGACTGGATGATTCAAGAAAAAGAAAGAGGAATCACGATCACTTCCGCTGCCACTACTTGTCTTTGGAAAGGTTATCAGATTAATATAATTGATACTCCTGGTCATGTTGATTTCACAATTGAGGTAGAGAGATGTCTGAAAGTCTTAGATGGAGCAATAATTGTTTTTTGTGGTGTTGGTGGCGTAGAATCACAAACCGAAACTGTTTGGCATCAAGCAGATAAATATCGGGTTCCCAGGATTGCCTTTGTTAATAAACTTGATAGGATTGGTTCTGATTTTAAAAGGGTAATAAAAATGATGGAAGAGAGATTATCTCTTAAACCTTTACCAATCCAAATTCCTTATGGAGAAGAAGAAAATTTTAAAGGAGTAATTGATTTAATTGAACAAGTTTTATATATTTGGTATGAAGAAACCTTGGGAGCAAAATATGATAAATTGCCAATACCCGAAGATTATAAAGAGAAAGCAAAATCAATGAGAGAAAAAATGATAGAAATTTTGTCAGAAGAAGATGAGGAAATTTTAGAGAAATATCTTAAAGGAGAAGATATACCAATTGATTTGATAAAAGGAGTAATAAGAAAAGGAACATTAAATTTAAAATTTTATCCCGTTTTATGTGGTAGTGCTTTAAAAAATAAAGGAATTCAACCTCTTTTAGATAGCATTATTGATTATCTACCTTCACCAATTGATTTGCCACCGGTAGTTGGCTTTCACCCAAAGAATAATAATTTAGAAGAAAGAAAAGCAAATATCGCTCAACCTTTTTCTGCGCTTATTTTTAAAATCCAAAATGATTTTAATCGTGGCTTACTTTCTTATTTCCGCATCTATTCAGGAAAGATTCAAGTGGGCAAACAAATTTTAGTTGTGCCCACGATGGAGAAAATAAGAGTAAATAAAATATTATTAATGCATGCCAATAAACAACAAGAGGTAGAAGAATTAAAAGCCGGTGAGATTGGAGCAATTGTTGGATTAAAAAATGTGAAGACCGGATATACCCTTTGTGATCTGCACGCACCAATTGCCTTTGAACCCTTAACCCTTCCTGAACCAGTAATATTTGCCACAATTGAACCAAAAACAAAGAAAGATGAGAAAAAATTACAAGAAAGTTTAGAACTACTCACTATTGAGGACCCCACTTTTAAAGTTAAATATGATGAAGAAACCGGTCAGCGAATAATTATGGGAATGGGCGAATTACATTTAGAAATTATTGCCGATAGAATCCAAAGAGACTATAAAATTCCCTGTCATATCGGTAAACCACAAGTTTCCTATCGAGAAACAATAACCAAAGAAAGTATTGGTTTTGGTAAATTTTCTAAAATAATTGATAATAAATTACACCAAGCGGAAATAACTATTAAAATCTCACCAAAAGAAAGAGGAGTTAATGTAATTTTTAATGTTGATAAGGATAAAATTCCAGAAATTTTTTATCCAAAAATCGAAGAAACTCTTCTTGGAATTATTAATGCTGGTTTATTAATCGGTTACCCAATTAATAATATTCTCATTGAAATTCTTGATGGCAGTTATTATAAAGATAATCCTTCCGATTTTGCCTTTCAGATTGCTGCTAATAATGCTTTTAATGAAGCCTATAAAAATGCTCAACCAAAAATATTGGAACCAATAATGAATATTGAAATCTTAACACCAGAAGAATATGTAGGGGTAATTATTAATGATTTAACAGCCCGAAGAGGAAAAATTTTAAAAATAGAAGTAATAAAAGATTATCGAGTATTATCTGGAATAGTGCCTTTAAAGGAAACCTTTGGTTATGCAACTACTATTCGTTCTTTATCTTCTGGTCGGGCAACCTATTCGATGCATTTCTCCCATTATGAAATCTTGCCCGACGAAGAGATTAAAAAAATCTTTCCTTATTTAGAAATTAAATTAAAATATTGACATTTTAATTTTTAAGTTTTATAATTTTTTAATGGAACTTTTTGAGAAAGGTAATTTTTTGCCACCCTTAGCCGAGAGAGTAAGACCTAAAAATCTGGATGAAATGGTTGGTCAGAAACATTTACTCTCTCCTGATACTCCTTTTAGAAAGTTAATTTCAAAAGGAAAATTGCACTCTTTAATTTTTTGGGGACCCCCAGGAACCGGAAAAACAACTTTAGCAAAGATTATCGCTGAGATAAGTAATACCAATTTTATTTCTTTTAGTGCGGCTGATACAACAATTAACGAAATGAAAAAGGCAATAAAATTAGCCGAAAGAGATTTAAAATATTACAAAAGGCACACAATAATTTTTATCGACGAAATCCACCATTTTAATAAAGCCCAACAAGATGCTCTATTGCCTTATGTAGAGAGAGGAAAAATCTTTTTAATTTGTGCAACGACAGAAAATCCTTCTTTTGAAATTATTCCACCATTACTTTCTCGTCTAAAAGTTTATATTTTACATCCATTAAGCATAAATGAAATAAAGGAGATTTTAAAAAGGGCAATTAATCATCCCGATGGTTTAAAAGATTATAATTTAGAGATTAGTGAAGAGATTTTAGAGTACATTGCTCATCTTTCTAATGGTGATGCGAGGGTGGCTTTGAATATCTTAGAACTGGCTACTTTAAGTAGCGAAAAAGATAAAAATGGAAAAAGAGTTATTAAAATTGAAGAGATTGATAAACTTTTAGAAAGGAAAGTTTTACATTTTGATAAAAAGGGTGAAGAATTTTATAATCTTATTTCGGCATTTATAAAATCAGTGAGAGGGTCTTCTCCTGATGCTAGCTTATATTGGCTTGCTCGGATGTTAGAAGCCGGCTGTGACCCTTTATATATTGCGAGAAGATTAATTATCTTGGCTTCCGAAGATATTGGTAATGCTGATCCTATGGCTTTAGTAGTGGCAACTTCCGCAAAAGAAGCTTGTGAATTTGTGGGCATGCCTGAATGTTCATTAGCATTAGCCCAAGCAACTATTTATCTTGCATTAGCACCGAAAAGTAACGCAGTATATTTAGCCTATAATAAAGCAAAGGAGGATGCTTTAAATACCTATAATGAACCGGTTCCTCTACATCTCAGAAATCCAGTAACCCAATTAATGACAAAATTAGGTTATGGTAAAAACTATAAATATCCCCATAATTATCCAGAAGGAGAAATTGAACAAGATTATTTGCCACCTTTATTAAAAGGGAAAAAATATTATTTCCCAACAAAAAGAGGTTTTGAAGGAAAATATCACAAAAAAGACTAAGATTTTAATAAATTATTTAAGAAGGTAAATACTTTAATTTAATATTTCTTATTCCTTTAAATATATTTTCTCTTATTCTTTCATCTCTTTTATAATATTTTTCTAAAAATTTCCTTATCTCTTCTCTTTTATTCTCTTTTATATAAGGACAAGGATTTTTTATTGGCTTTATTTTAAAAATCTTATTATAATTTTTAATTAAAGGATTGGTAAAATAATACAAAGGTCTAACAATATAAAATTTACCATTAAAAAAGTCTTGTTTTGGTAAAAAAGTTGAAATTTCACTATTAAAAAAAAGATTTAACAGAAAAGTTTCGTTTAGGTCTTCTAAATGATGAGCCATCACGATTTTATTAATATTTAACTTTTCAGCAAAATTAAAAAGTATCCTTTTCCTTTCACGGGAACAAAGAAAACAGGGACTTTTTTTACTGGTTTTTATTTTCTCAGAAACTTTTGCTTCTAATATTTCATATCTCATTTTATATTTTTCAAAAAAATTTATTAATCTTTTGGTATTAAAATTAAGAAAATCGGGCTTAACGTAAACACAGATAAAATCAAAATTTTTATATTCTCTTTTGTTATATTCATTTAGTAAATGAGTTAAACATAAAGAATCTTTTCCACCAGAAACTCCAATAATAAATTTTTCATTTTCCATTAAGAGATCATAATTCTCAATTGCTTTTTTAAGAAGGTTAAAAGCCTTTTTATAGACTTCTCTATCTTCCACTAAAAAGGATTGTAATTTTTATAGTTTGATAAAAGGATATTTGGTTAATACTGAGAAAAATAATTCTTTTATTTCCCTTAATTTCTCTTCAGTTTTTCCTTCAAATCGCAAAACTAAAACTGGTTGAGTATTAGATGCTCGCAGAAGTCCCCAGCCATCAGAAAATACTACTCTCACACCATCAATATCAATAACTTTATATCTCTGTTTAAAATAATTTTTTACTTCTTCTACTACCCTAAATTTCTCCTCATCAGGACAATCAATCCTTATTTCCGGAGTAGAATAATACTCAGGAATATCTTTTAATAAAAAAGAAAGTTTTTTTTCGCTATCAGCAACAATTTTCATTAATCTCAATGAAGCATAAATAGCATCATCATAACCAAAATAATCATCGGCAAAAAACATATGACCGGACATTTCACCAGCAAGTAAGGCGTTTTCTTCTTTCATTTTATTTTTTATTAGAGAATGCCCAGTTTTCCACATAATCGGAATGGCACCAATTTTATTTAAATATTCTACCAATCCTTGAGAACATTTTACATCAAAAACAACTTTTACTTTTTGATTTATTTTTGCAATATCCCAAGCATAGAGGCAAAGCAACCGATCACCAAATATTATTCTTCCTTTATCATCCACTGCTCCAATTCGATCACAATCGCCATCGTAACCAATTCCCAAATCAGCATCAAGTTCATTAACTAAACTTATTACATCTTGCATATATTCTATAATCGTTGGATCGGGTAAATGGTTAGGAAAATTGCCGTCAGGTTCTAAATTGATATAAGCTGGTTCAATCGGATAATCCTTAAAAAGTTCTTCTAATAGATAGCCACCTGTACCATTTCCCGGGTCAAAAACTACTTTTAAAGTGTTTCGAAATTTTATTTTTGATTTTAAATAACTAACATAATCAGGAATGGGATTTAAATAAGATAAAATTCCTTTTCCTTTAACAAATTTTCCTTCTTCAATAATTTCTCTTAATCGTTGGATTTCTTTTCCATAGATAGTCGTTTTATTTAATCCAATTTTAAACCCATTAAACTCTTTTGGGTTATGACTACCAGTAATCATCATTCCTGCATTTTTATCATAATAAAAGGCAGAAAAATAAAAAACTGGGGTAGGAATTATTCCTAAATCAATTACATTACAACCACTATCTAAAAAACCATTAACCAAGGCATCTCTTATTCTTTTTGAGGAAAGTCTAACATCCCGACCGATCAACACTTCTTTATAACCAAATTGAGAAATATAAGTTGCATAACCACAAGCAATTAAATAAACATTATTATCCGTCAACTCAATATCACCGATACCTCGAATATCATATTCTCGAAAAATTTGTGGATTAATTTTGTTCATAAAATTAATATATAAAAAATATAAAGAAAATTCTTATTTTTTCAAGAAATAATCTTTTCAAAAAGATAGAAATCAGGCTTTTTATCTACAATAAATCTTATCCCATAAATAACACCATTAGCAAAGGCATACCGAGAAAGCGCATTGTGGGTAATCTCGATAACTTCACCATAGGTAGCAAAAATTAGAGTATGTTTACCCACGATATCGCCAAAACGTAAAGAAACAGTGTTTATATCTTTATTTTTATTCTCCTTTATAATTTCAATTATTCTTTTTGCTGTGCCTGAGGGTGCATCCTTTTTTTCTTTATGATGGATTTCAATTAAAGTAATGTCATAATTATCAGGAAGAATTTTTATTATTTCTTTTAAAATCTTGAAAACAAAATTAACGCCAAAAGAATAGTTAGCAGAATAGAGAAGAGGAATTTTTTTACCAGCAGATTTTAAAATTTCCATTTCTTCTTTAGTAAATCCCGTGGTTCCTATCAAAAAGGGTTTTTGGGCTTTTTTTATAACCTCTAAATGTTTTAAAGTTGCCTGAGGATTTGTAAATTCCACGCAGATATCACATTCCTTTACAACCTCCTCTAAATTATTTAAAAGATAACCATCATAAAAAGGTTTATTCAAATCCGGATGATCCTCTCTTTCAATTCCATAAATAATCTTCATATCCTTTTCTCTACTTATTGCTTCTCCTAAAACTCTTCCCATTTTCCCTAAAGCACCAATAAGGATAACTTTTATCATATTAGCGTTAACTCCCTCATCACTAATTTTAAATATTCTAAATTTTCTTTGGCCATAGGTGTCAATGGCAATCTTAATTCTCCGGCCGGTAATCCCATTAAATTCATTGCGGTTTTTATTGGTATCGGATTTGTTTCAATAAATAATGCCTTCATCAATTTAAAATACTTCAAATGAATTTTTTGAGCTTCTAAGATATTACCATTTAAAAAATTTTTAACCAATAAATGAATTTCTTTTGGCAGAATATTGGCTAAAACCGAAATCACTCCCTTACCACCAAGAGAGAGAATTGGTAAAGTCAAAGAATCATCGCCAGAAAGAACAATAAAATCCTTTCCTAATCTTAAAATAATTTCTGAAACCTGGTCTAAATTTCCTGATGCTTCTTTTATACCAATAATATTTTTACAATCAGAAACAAGTCTTTCTAATGTTTTTGGTAAGATATTTACGCCGGTTCGGGAAGGAATATTATAGAGAATTATCGGTATTTTTACACTCTGACTAACTTCTTTAAAATGTTGATATAAACCTTCTTGGGTTGGTTTGTTATAATAAGGCGCTACAACCAAACAAGCATCAGCACCAAATTTTTCAGCCAATATAGTATACTTTATTGTCTTTTTGGTATTATTTGTTCCAGTACCAACAATTACTGGTTTTCTTTTATTAACAAATTCAATAGTTGTTTTTACTACTTCTACCCATTCCTCTTCCTCTAAAGAAGGCGTTTCACCTGTTGTACCGCAAGGCAGAAAACCATCGGTATTATTTTCTAATTGAAATTGAAGATTCTTTTTAAAGCCTTCAATATCTAATTTACCCTTTTTAAAAGGTGTAATTAAAGCAACTATTGAACCAGTAAACATTTAATATTTTAATTATTCAGAATTTTTTATGATTTCATCTATTTCATCACCAGTAAGAATTTCTTTTTCTAATAATTTATTAGCAATTTTATGAAGTAATTGTTCATTATTTTTAATAATTTCTAATGCCTTTCTATGAGCTTTTTCTATAAAATTTTTAATTTCTTCATCTATAATTTTAGCGGTTTCTTCGGAAATATTTCTATGAAGACCAAATTCTCTACCTAAAAATATTTCTTCATCTCTTTTTCCTAATGTCAAAGGTCCTAATCTTTCACTCATTCCCCATTCACAAACCATCATTCTTGCTAATTGAGTTGCCTTATCAATATCATCACGAGAACCGGTGGAAATATCGCCAAAAACAGTTTCTTCAGCTGCTCTGCCACCAAGCATAACCGATAACTGATTTACGCAATAGGTTTTGGAATAAATTCTTCGCTCATCTATTGGTAATTGTTGGGTTATTCCTAAAGCTCTTCCTCGTGGAATAATTGTTACTTTATGAATCGGATCAGTTCCGGGAATTAATTTAGAAACCAAAGCATGACCAGCTTCGTGATAAGCAATCCATTTCTTTTCTTGTTCAGAGATTAACAAACTTCTTCTTTCCACTCCCATCAATACTTTATCTTTGGCATCTTCAAAATCCTGCATAGTTACTTTTTCTCTTCCTCTTCGGGCAGCAAGTAAGGCTGCTTCGTTTACCATATTTGCTAAATCGGCGCCTGAAAAACCAGGAGTGCTTCTTGCCAGAACTTTTAAATCCACATCTTTATCTAATGGAACTTTTTTTGTGTGAACTTTTAAAATTTCTTCTCTTCCTTTTATATCTGGTCGATCAACAACAATTTGTCTATCAAATCTGCCTGGTCTTAAAAGGGCTGGGTCTAAAATATCTGGCCGATTAGTAGCAGCCATTATAATTATTCCTTCAGTAGTATCAAAACCATCCATTTCAGCAAGTAATTGATTCAAAGTCTGCTCTCGCTCATCATGACCACCACCAATTCCTGCACCTCTTTGTCTACCGACAGCATCAATTTCATCAATAAAAACAATACACGGAGCGTTTTTTTTTGCTTGTTCAAACAAGTCTCTTACCCTTGCAGCACCTACACCCACAAACATTTCCACAAACTCCGAGCCAGAAATAGAAAGGAAAGGAACTCCTGCTTCCCCAGCGACCGCTTTTGCTAATAAAGTCTTTCCAGTTCCCGGTGGCCCAACTAACAACACTCCTTTAGGAATTCTTCCACCTAATTTTTGAAATTTGGCTGGCGCTTTAAGAAATTCAATGATTTCTTTCAATTCTTCCTTTGCTTCATCAACACCTGCAACATCTTCAAAGGTTACTTTTGGTTTACTTTCATTTAAAATTTTTGCCCGACTTTTACCAAAAGTAAATGCTCGGTCCTGACCGGAAGTAACCCTTCTAAAAAAAAGCATCATCAAAAAGATAAAGAAAAACCAAGGCAAAATTCCTAAAATAATATTAGAAATATTAGAAGGTGGTTTGGCAATTATCTCTGTTTTATTTTTTACTAATTTTTCAATTATCTGAGGGTCAGGGAAGGGTATATAAGTTTTGAACTCTTTATATTTTTTTCTTTCCCCTTCCACGAAAATTGGTTCCCGAAAAGTTCCGTTAACCTCTTTTTCAACCAAAATTACACTTTCAATATTTCCCTTCTCCGCTTCTATTAAAAAACGAGAATAATCAATATTTGCTTTAGATGATTTAATATTAAAAAGACTAAATGCCAACCAGACAACGATAATAATAAATAACCAAACAAGAATTTGTCCAGTTATTAATTTTGGCAAATTGGATTTTGCCATTTTAAAATTTTTATTCTTACAACTTTTTTGGTATTTTTTTTAATCAAACCTCGATAAGCACGATAAACACCAAAAATCCAAAGAATACCTTTTTGGTCACATAGTATAGGAAGATTATCTCTTACTATCCTGGGAATTTTCATATCAATAAAAAGTTTTTTAACTTTTTTTCTTCCCTTTTTAATTTTAATAATATCTCCTTTTTTTCTAAATCGGATAAATAAAGGCAATTTAATATCATTTTTATCAAAATATTCACAATTATTATAATTAAATTTCTTAATTTTTTCAATATCCATAACTTCACAAGTCAATTTTAAATTAATCTTTGGGAAATTATTTATTTTGTTTAATTTTATTTTAAAAACTTCATTAATTGTCTTTTTTTTATTTTCTTTGCGTATTCTTAAATAATTATACTCATTATAAATAATATTTTCTTTTAAATTTATTTTTTTACCAACTTGTTTATTAACCAAATTAACCATTTCTTCTATTTGATAAAAACTGGCATTAGGGAAGAGCCTTTTAAAAATTCTTCTTTTTATTGCTAAAGGCAAAATCACAAATTCTTTCTTAGAAATCAAAATATCATCATCCTCTTTTTTTATTAATAAATTATAAACCCTATCTGTTTCCCTTTCTAAATATTCATTTTCTTTAAATAGAATTTCGCTAACTTGTCTTAAAGTCTTTTCTAAATTAGAATTTATTTTTTTAAGATTGGGAATTACAATATTTCTTAAATAATTTCTGGGAATTTTTAAATTTTTATTAGTTGAATCTTCTACATAAGGTAGATTATTCTCTTTTAAAAATAGCAAAACTTCTTCACTTGTCAAATCAATCAACGGTCTAATAATCCTTTCTCTTTTGGGTAAGATTCCTGCAATTCTTCCCAAAGATTGACCAGAGATTAAAGAGAGCAAAATTGTCTCTTCATTATCCGAAGCAGTATGAGCAAGAGCAATTCTTTGACATTTCTCTTTTTGAGCAATTTTTTCATAATAATGATATCTTAATTTATGACCAGCCTCTTCTATACTTAAATTATATTTTTTGCTATATTTTTTAACATCCCTTCTTTTAATGATTAGTGGAACATTTAACTTTTTGCAAAATTCTTTACAAAATTCTTCATCTCTTTTTGCCTCTTTACCTCTCAATAGATGATTAAGATGAAAAGCAATTAAATTTAAATCATATTTTTCTTTTAATAAATAAAAAATATAAAGAAGACAAACCGAATCTTTTCCGCCCGAAAAACCAATCAAAACTTTATCTCCTTTTTCTAATAATTTATATTTTTTAATTGTTTCTTCTACTTTTTTTAAAATTTTAACACTACCCATCAAAAATATTTTAAAAAGAACAATAAAAATTTTCAAATATTTTACAAGGGATAATAAAAGAAGGAGTTAGTTTAATAAAAGTTAAATCACTTTAAAAATATCTCCTTTAAAGCTTCTTCTAAAATCTCTAAACCAATACTTGCTTTTTCCTCGGTAATAATAAGTGGTGGTGCAATACGGATTGTAGAAATTCCGCAAGGAAGAATTAATAATCCTTTTTCAAAGGCTTTATATACCACTGCCTGAACTTTCTCGGGAATCGGTTTTTTAGATATTTTATCCTCAACAATTTCAATACCAATCATTAATCCTTTTCCTCGTACATCACCAATAAAATCATATTTCTCCTGCCATTTTTCTAAATACTCCATAATAAATTTACCGACCTTTTCCGCATTTTCAATGAGACCACTTTCCAAAAGTTCAATCGTTGCTATTGCTGCTGCACAAGCAATTGGATTGCCACCAAAGGTGGATGCATGACTTCCCGGTTTCCAATTCATTATAGAAGAACGGGCAATAATCGCACCCAAAGGAAGTCCAGAAGCAATTCCTTTTGCTACATAATAAATGTCGGCAAAAACTCCCCAGTGTTCTAAGGCAAACATTTTTCCGGTTCTTCCCATTCCGGATTGAACCTCATCGGCAACAAAAAGAATATCATATTTCTCACATAATTTTTTTAATTCTTGAAAATAACCGTCAGGTGGCACAATATATCCACCTTCTCCTTGGATTGGTTCAACAAAAATTGCCGCTACTTCTTCTGGTGGCAATACTTTTCTAAAAATTTCTTCTTCAATATATTTCACACAATAAAAGTCACATTTGGGATATTCTAAATTGAAAAGACAGCGATAACAGTAAGGATAGGGGACATGAAAAACGCCTGGTAAAAGAGGAGCAAATCCTTTCTTTTGAATAAATTTACTTCCTGTAAGAGATAAAGCACCTAATGTTCTGCCGTGAAAAGAGCCTAAAAAGGATATAAGATAAGGTCTTTTTGTATGATACCTTACAAGTTTGATACTTCCTTCAGTTGCTTCCGCACCAGAATTACAGAAAAAAACTTTCTTGTTCGTTCCGCCAGGAGTTATTTCAACGAGTTTTTCTGCTAATATTGTTTGATAAGGGTAATAAAAATCGGTACCGGAATAATGAAATAACTTTTCTACCTGTTTTCTCACTGCCTCAACTACTTTTGGATGACAGTGACCAGTAGTACACACAGCAATTCCAGCATTAAAATCTAAGAATTTATTTCCATCCACATCCCATACCCAAACATCCTCACCTTTTTCAATTACTGCTGGATAAATTCGAGTATAAGAAGGTGAAACATATTTTTTATCTTTTCTTAAATATTTTAATGCCTTTGGACCAGGTAATTTAGTATTAATTTTTGGACGCATAACACTCCTTTTTAAATTTTTCAATTTAAAAGTATATTTTTAAAAATTTAGTTTGGTTTTATTTTGTTATAATTATCTTATAAATCTCCTTTTTGTTTTCAAGATTTTTGATTATGTAAATTCCTGTTGGTAGATTTTCAATCCTTATTTCTCTTTCTTTTCTTCTTTCAACATCTTTAATTTTCTTTCCGGCAATATCATAAATAACCAATTTATTTGCTTTTATTGGCAAAATAATAGAATTTCCTTTAAAAACTGTCGGCAATTTTTGTAGTTCTCCATATTTATTAATTTCTCCTTCTTTTCTGTCAATTTCAAAAATATTTACTCTTGGTAATGGTTGACCAGTAATGATTTTTATTGCTCTTTCTGCTTGAATTTGCGCCGATGCTCGATGATAACTACCGTTATATAAAGCACATATTCCAATCGTATTCGTCTGATCCTCAATACCAACAGTATTTGATTGATAATAATTAGCAGTAAGATATTGGAATTTAATTATATTATCACCGGTCGGTGTTTGAAATGTGGTATCATATATAATTATCTGAAACTTATCCCAAGATGTCCTTGGATTATAATAATGGACACTATCCCACTCTAAAATCATCCGATGATTCAATGTATCATACAAAAACCAAATTCCATTACCAACAGGTGGATATAAATCATCCCAATTAACACAAATCATCGCACTCGGATTGGTTGATGTCGGATCAGGTAATGGTTGATTAGTATAAACTGTGGAAGTAGTGCGTATTGGTGTTATCCAACCATTACTACATACTGATAAAGAATCGCTATACCTCACACCATAATAATAAATTGGAAATGGCAAAGGAATCCTTATTGTTTGGTCATCACCAGTTATCGGCAATCTCACACCAATATTTCTTATCTCAATCCATTCAAAAGG
>CALHQW010000003.1 GCA_938040315.1 uncultured bacterium | reverse complement strand
ACCATCAGAGGTATCAATTAAGGAATTTATTTTATCTTTTAATATTTGGGCTATTTTAATTCTTGGTTCAGGATTCAAATGCTTTTTTATTGCCCACTTAAATTTGTTTTTATCTAAATTATATTTCAATGCCAAACGACCAGTTTCCGAAAGAGCAAGAAAACCAGTAAGATAAACTCTGTCGCCAATTTTCGCATTGCTTCTTAAAATTGGTTTTTGAGCATAGCCAAGACAAGTTAAAACTATTCCCAATTTCTCACTTCTCACAATATCACCACCAGCAATTGTTATTTTATATCTTTTTGCTAAATTTTTATAGGTATTATAAATTTCTTTAAAATCTTTTTCTTTTAAATAAGGTGGATATAAAAAGGCAATGAAAAGATATTTTGGATACCCAGCCATTGCTGCAATATCGGAAAGGGTGGCGGAAAAACTTTTTTTTGCCACCTCTTTAAAAGAGAAATATTTTAACTCAAAATGGGTATCTTCAACAAAAGCATCGGTGGTAATAATTATTCCTTTTTCTAAAACAGCACAATCATCACCAATTTTATTGCTCAATTTTTTTAGAAATCCAACTGCTTTAAGTTCGTTCCAACTTTTCATGTTAAATTATAATAAAAAAATTGATTTTTAAAAGCAAATTGTTATAATATCAATCTAATGGAAAATGTTAGGACTTTACATAACGAAATTAGATTTAAAGAGGACCCTAAGTATGCCTTTGTTTGTGGTCGGATTCGTTTTTTAGAAAAAGAACTTTTAAAAAAGGAGGATTTTGAGAATTTATTAAATAGGGAAGAAGAAAAAGGGTTCTTAGATTTCTTGAAAGAGACTAGTTATCAAAAATTTTTAGGAAAGGATATTCCCTCAATTTTATGGTATGCCCAGTTAGAAAATTATCAGTTTTTTAAAGATTATTGTCTGGACGATTGGTTATTTTACACAATTCTTTTTGAATATGATTTACATAATATTAAACTTTATTTAAAATCAGAAATTTTAAAGAAAGATTTCTCTTTATACTTTTCTCGTTTCTCAGCGATTCCAATAAATATTTTAAAAAATATCTTCCAAATAAAAATTGAAAATGAATATTTGGCAAAAATAAAAGAAATGATAAAAGAAGGTTTTTCTTATTTTGAAGAAGTAAAAAGTTTAAATCTTTTAGATATCTTTTTAGATAAAAGAATGTTTTCTTTGGTTTATGAATATGCCAAAAATAGTCCTTTCTTAAAAATTTATTTTGAAGAGAAGGCTACTTACAAAAATCTTTTAATTACTCTGAGAATAAAAAGAAAAAAAATAGATATTTTAGAAAAGGATTTTTATTTTTATTTGTTGCCTTATTCTTTCTATAATTTCTCTTTCTATTATGAAATTTTAAAAACCGATTGGGAAAAGATTCCCTTTTTATTTAAAGATGATTATTTTCTTTTAATAAAAGAAGGTTTGCTGGATAGTGAAAAAGAAGGAGACTTTCTTTTATTAGAAAATCTTTTTAAAAAAAGGTTATTATCTTTAAGCAATTTTACTAAATATTTAATTTTTGGAAAAGAATTATTATGTGCTTATTATTGGCGAAAGGATAACGAGATTGATAATCTTGCTAAAATCTATTATTTAAAGATAAAGGAAAAATTGCCAAAAGAATGGGTAGCGAAACTGTTGGTAATCTAAAAGTCTTAGTAATTGGTGAAGAAGATTTTTTAAAGGTTTTTAATCTTTATGGTATTGAGGTTTTGCAAATTAAAAAAGAGTTGGCAAAAGAATTACTTGAGGATAAAATAAAGGAAGGTTATAAAATAATCTTTTTTACACCCGAAATCTATTCAGCCATTTGGGAAATTGTTAAGAAATACGAGCAGGCTTCCTATCCGCTCTTTATAAGTTTGACGACAAAAGAAGAGAGTGTTGAAGATTTAAGGATAAGAGAACTTTTAAAAAGAGCATTAGGAACCGATATTTTTAAAGAAGATTATGAAAATAGGAAAAATATATAAAATATCTGGTCCATTGGTTGTTTGTAAAGGATTAGAAGGAGCAAGGATGTACGATGTTTGTTATGTGGGTGAAGAAAAATTAATCGGTGAGATTATTGCCCTTTCTGGTGATTTAACTTATATTCAAGTTTACGAAGATACTGCTGGTCTTGGTGTGAATGATCCGGTTTTCCCAACCTATCAACCATTGATGGTGGAACTTGGTCCTGGGCTTATTTCTTCAATTTATGATGGTATTCAAAGACCACTTGATAAAATAAGAATACTTGCTGGTGATTTTATTACTCGCGGTATTTTAATTCCTGCCTTAGATAGAGAAAAGAAATGGTATTTTAAACCATTAGTAAAACCACCTTTGGCAGTTTCGGGTGGCGATATTGTCGGTGAAGTAAAAGAGACCGATTTAGTTATTCATAAAATAATGATACCACCTGATATTAGTGGCGAACTTATTGAGTTAAAAGAAGGTGAATTTACAGTTGAAGAGGTAATTGGTAAGATAAGAATAAAAGATAATATTATTGATTTAAAATTATATCATAAATGGCCAGTAAGAAAAGAAAGGCCTTATCGGAATAAATTACCGCCAAAAGAGATTTTAGCAACGGGCCAGAGAGTTGTAGATACCTTTTTCCCAATCGCTAAAGGAGGCACTGCCTGTGTGCCTGGTCCTTTTGGTAGTGGAAAAACAGTTATTCAGCATCAATTTTCTAAATGGGCAGATGCAGAAATTGTTATTTTTATCGGCTGTGGCGAACGAGGAAATGAAATGACCGATGTTTTAATTGAATTTCCAAAGTTAAAAGACCCGAAATCTGGCGAACCTTTAATGAAAAGAACGGTTTTAATT
Organism: uncultured bacterium; assembly: GCA_938040315.1. Taxonomy (GTDB): domain Bacteria; phylum Hydrothermota; class Tepidihabitantia; order Tepidihabitantales; family DTDR01; genus DTDR01. Next base: position 25,477 of record CALHQW010000003.1, on the reverse strand, counting down.
GCTAATACCTCTAATATGCCAGTAGCAGCCAGAGAGGCGAGTGTTTATACTGGAATTACCATTGGTGAATATTTTCGCGATATGGGCTATTCAGTAACTTTACAAGCCGATTCTACTTCCCGTTGGGCAGAGGCAATGAGAGAGATTTCCGGAAGATTAGAAGAAATGCCTGGTGAAGAAGGTTATCCTGCTTATCTCCAAAGAAGGATTGCTGAGTTTTATGAAAGAGCCGGAAGGGTTTTAGCATTAGGAAAACCAGAAAGAGAAGGTGCTTTATCAGTTATCGGTTCAGTATCACCACCGGGTGGCGATCTCGGTGATCCGGTTGTTCAGGCTACTTTAAGAGTCGTAAAAGTTTTCTGGTCATTAGAAGATAAACTTGCTTATCAAAGACACTTTCCTGCAATTTCTTGGCTTAACTCTTATTCATTATATCAACAGGATTTAATAGAAGATTTAAGTAAGAAAGTTGCGCCAGATTTTGTCGAACTTTCCAAAGAGGCAATGGTAATTTTAGAAAAAGAAGCAGAACTTTTAGAGATTGTGAGATTGGTAGGAAAGGATACCCTTTCACCAAGTGACCGCTTGATATTGGAGGCAGCAAGAATTATCAGAGAAGATTTTTTACACCAAAATGCTTTTTTAGAAATCGATACTTATACCTCTTTAAAAAAACAATATGAGATGTTAAAAATCTGTCTTTATTTTTACGAAAGGGCAAAGAAAGTTCTCACTGAAAATAAGTTGACTATTGAAGATATTGAGAAATTAAAAGTGAGGGAGAGAATTGCCAAAATGAAGTTTGTGAAAGAAGAGGAGATAGAAAAGGAAATTTCTGAAATTAAAAAGGAGTTAGAAGAATGTTTGAAATAAAATATCACAGAAAAATAAGCGAAATTTCCGGTCCTTTAATTTTAATAAAAGGTGTGGAAGGTGCTAAATATTTAGAATTGGTTGAGATTATTGTCGGTGAAAAAGAAAGAAGATTTGGTCAGGTTTTAGAGGTTTATGAAGATAAAGCATTAGTCCAAGTTTTTGAAGGAACCAGAGGAATTGATTTAACGGAGACCAAAGTAAGATTTCTTGGCGAAACGATAAAAATTGGGTTATCCAAAGATATTTTAGGCAGAATTTTTGATGGTTTAGGAAGGGTAAGGGATGGTGGTCCAGAAATTATACCCGAAATAGAAAAAGATATCAATGGCGCACCGATTAATCCTTATGCTCGAGAATATCCTAACGAGTTTATTCAAACCGGTATTTCGGCAATTGACGGTTTAAATACTTTGGTAAGAGGTCAAAAATTACCAATCTTTTCTGGTTCTGGTTTGCCTCACAATCTTTTAGCTGCACAAATTGCTCGGCAAGCAAAAGTTTTGGGTAAAGAAGAAGAATTTGCGGTTGTTTTTGGTGCAATGGGAATAACATTTGAAGAAGCCAATTTCTTTATTGATAGTTTTGAAAAAAGTGGTGCTTTAGAAAGAAGTGTGCTTTTCTTAAACCTGGCTGATGAACCAGCCATTGAAAGGATTGCCACTCCCCGAGCAGCCTTAACCGCTGCCGAATATTTAGCCTTTGATTTAGATATGCATGTTTTAGTTATTTTAACCGATATGACCAATTATTGTGAAGCCCTAAGAGAAATTTCCGCGGCAAGAAAAGAGGTTCCCGGAAGAAGAGGTTATCCTGGCTATCTTTATACTGATTTGGCATCAATTTACGAAAGATGCGGAAGGATAAAAGGAAAAAAGGGTTCAATAACTTTGATGCCCATATTAACAATGCCCGAAGATGATAAAACCCACCCAATTCCCGACTTAACTGGTTATATTACCGAAGGGCAAATAATTTTATCAAGAAGTTTACAAAGAAAAAAAGTGTTTCCGCCCATTGATGTCTTGCCTTCTTTATCAAGATTAAGAGACAAAGGCATTGGTAAAGGAAAAACGAGAGAAGATCACGCTGAATTAGCCAATCAATTATTTGCCTGTTATGCCAAAGGAAAAGAGGCAGAAGAATTAGAAGTAATTTTGGGAGAAGCCGCCTTAACTGAATTGGATAAAATTTATCTCCATTTTGCTGAAGAATTTGAAAAAAGATTTGTTAGCCAAGGTGAATATGAAGATAGAAGTATTGAAGAGACCCTAAATATTGGTTGGGAACTTTTAAGATTAATTCCCAAAGAAGAATTAAAAAGAGTAAGAGAAGAATTTATCCAAAAATATTTATACCCTAAAGAGTAATCACTAATAAAAAATTATAAGTTATTGAAAAATAAGAATATAATCAAGTAAATTTTCTCTTGACTTTTTAAAAAAAATTCTTATAATTAATTATAAGAAAATAAGGAGGTGTGAAAATGCGAGCAAAAATTTTAATTTTTTTATTCTTTTTGTTTACTCTCTCTTTTTCCCAAGTTTTAATCTGGCAAGATGATATGACAAATTTTCCTCAAAATTGGACATTAGGAGGAGTGGGCGATACTTGGATAAGGGTTTCCAATCGTTATCATTCTTCTCCTTACAGTGCAAAATGTAGTAAAGATAGTTTATATCGAAATAATACTGAGATCTGGATGGCGCGAGATATAAATCTTAGTCAATTTTTTAGTGGTGCCGTGGTTTTTTATATTTACCAAGATTTAGATACTTCTGATTACATATATTTTGAATATTATTCAAATGGTCAATGGATAACTTTTTGGCAATCAAATGGATTTGTTGGCGGTTTTATTCAAAGGGTAATGGCACCAATCCCTAATACTGCAACAAAAATAAGATTCAGATTTTCTTCTGATTCGGTAAATGTGAGTGAAGGTGTTTATATTGATGATGTGGCTGTTTATGGCTATCGCTACGATGTCGGAGTTACTGAAATTGTTGCTCCCAAAGGTATTTTAGATTCCGGAATGGTGATCACACCAAAAGCCAAGGTTAAAAATTTTGGAGATTTTATGACTACTTGTACGGTGCGAATGCGGATCGGTAATTTTTATAACAACCTCCAAATTGTGAGCAATCTTTCACCTGGACAAGTAAGGGAAGTTAGTTTTAGTAATTGGCAGGTAAGACAAAGAGGTACTTGGATTGTCAAATGTTCTACCCAATTAATGAATGATTATAATCCCAATAATGATTGGAAAGTAGAGACGATTTTTGTAAGGGTTAGGGATGTGGGTGTTGTTTCGATATTATCTCCCACTGGAATTGTTGATTCTGGAACATCTCATATTCCTCAAGCAAAGATAAAAAATTACGGAAATACTAATGAAGATATCGGAGTTCTCTTTAAAATTGGTAATAATTATCGGGATTCCCTTTTCTTAAATTTACCCGCTGGAAAAGAGACAACCTTATCTTTTACTCAATGGTGGGCAATTCAAAGAGGAAAGCATAATGTAAAATGTTCTTTACTCTTTAATGATTTTATTCCTAACAATAATTACAAAATTGATTCAGTATTTGTAAGAGTTTTTGATGTCGGATTAAAAGAAATTTTACAGCCTGTAGGTATAATTGATTCGGGAACAAGTGCTATTCCCAAGGCAAAACTAAAAAATTATGGTAATGTTACTGCTAATTTTAAGAGTTATTTTAAAATCGGTAATTTCTATTGGGATTCCTTAGTTTGTAATCTGCCGCCAGAAAGAGAAACGGTTTTATCTTTTAATCAATGGTACGCGATGAACAGAGGAAGACATTTAGTAAAATGCACACTGTTGATAAACGACCGATTTTCGGAAAATAATTACCAGATTGATTCAGTTTTTATTCGGGTCTGGGATTGCGGAGTAAAAGAAATTTTGGCACCAATTGGTATTATTGATTCTGGAACCGCTATTATACCCCAGGCAAAAATAAAAAATTATGGAAATATTGACCAAGAATTTAGCGTTTTATTTAAAATTGGCAATTTTTATGAAGATTCTGTTTATCTCTCTTTACCGGCCGAGCAGGAAACAATAGTTTCTTTTAATCAATGGCAGGCAAACGAAAGAGGTGGACATTTAGTAAAATGCACCTTACTATTAACCGATAATTTTCCTGAGAATAATTATCAAGTTGATTCGGTTTTTGTTCGAGTGTTAGATGTAGGATTGGTAGAAATTATTAGCCCGAAAGGAAATGTTGATTCCACTGGTATTTTAACACCGCAGGCAAAAGTAAAAAATTATGGTAATACTACCGTCAATTTCTTTACCACGATAAAAATTACCGGTGACGAATATTACTGGATAAATGAAACCTTTGTTGAAAATCTTTTACCTAATGAAGAGAGAATAGTTAATTTTCCTAATTGGCTGATTGCCAAAAGGGGAGAATATGTTGTTACTTGTTCAACCAGATTAGTTAATGACCAAATACCGATAAATAATAAGAAAGTAGAAAACTTTTCGGTTCAAGTGCATGATTGTGGAATAATTACTATTTATGCACCTTCCGAAGAGGTTGATTCTAACAAAACTTATCCGGTTATTGCCTTAGTAAAAAATTATGGAACCCTTAATAAAGACTTGAAGTTATCCTTTAAGATCGGCGATGAGTATTTATCGGTTAGAACTTTAACACTTTCTGCCGGTGAAACGCTATCAGTTCAATTTGATAGTTGGCAACCGAAAAGAAGGGATTATGTATGTTCGCAATGTGTGATTGATTCCTGTTCTAACGATATTAATCCTTTTAATGATACTTTAAGAAGTACCCATTTTGTAAAAGTTATTGATGTGGGAATATTAAGACTCATCTCACCGAGTGATTCTATATCAGAAGGAGAGATCATTCCCAAGATTGAAGTAAAAAATTTTGGCAATGTGGCCAGCGGAGTTCTATTGAAAATTACAATTTATCAAAACAACTTGCCGATATATACTGATTCTGTTTTTATTGAAATCCAACCTTATGAAATTAGAATAGTTAGTTTTTCACCGTGGCAGGCTTATGAAGGAAGTTTTACCATTCTTGCACAAGTGTTTTTGGATGGAGATATGCAAGAGGAGAATGATACTTTTTATCGAGAATTTATTGTTGAAAGTTATGAACCTTGGGTATTATTAAGGGATATTCCGCGAGGTAATTATAAAGGGGTAAAAGGTGGCGGTGCCTTGGCATTTGGTAATAATCGAGTATTTGCTTTTAAAGGAAATAATACGAGAGAGTTTTATATTTATTCTTGCTCAACCGGAATTTGGAAAGAAGGCAAACCTTTACCCAGTGGTGAGAAAGGTAAAAATATAAAAGATGGTGGCGCCTTAGTTTATGACAAAAAGAATAATCTCATCTTTGCAACCAAAGGAAATAAGACAAAGGAATTTTATTGTTATTATCCGGAATTAGATAGTTGGGAAAGGAAGAAAGATGTTCCAGGAAAGAAAGGGGTTAGTGGTGGAAGTGGATTAACCTATTTCTCCTTATCAGAAGATACCAATTATATTATCTTATTAAAAGGCGGAACAAAGGAATTTTATGCCTATTGGGTTGAGAAGGATAGTTGGCTTATTTTAAAAGAATTACCGGGCGAAAAGAAATTTAAAAAAGGAAGTGCGATTGCCAGTGATGGAAATTACATTTATATTTTGAAAGGAAATACCAATGAATTTTTTGCTTATGATATCAGAAAAGACTCCTTTGAAGTGAGAAAAAGTTTACCCTTAGTAGGAAGGAATTTGAAGAAGAAAAAAGCCAAAGATGGTGCTTCCTTATGCTGTGATGGCGAAAGGATTTATGCTTTCAAAGGTGGCAATTGTAATGAATTTTGGTATTATGATATTTTAAATAACGAATGGACAGAAGTGGAACCAATTCCTTTGGTACCCAATAATAAGAGGGTAAAAAGTGGCGGTGCTTTAGTTTATGATGAGATAAATAAACGGATTTATGCCTTAAAAGGAAGTAATACCTATGAGTTCTGGCGATATCTTCCTAAGAAAAATATTTTAAATAAAGAAAATTTAACAGAAGGGAGAAAATTAACAACTAATTCGGATAAAACTGGTTTAATCAATAAGAGGCCAAAGGAGATAAAAATCTATAATATCTTAGGAGGCCTTGTTTATCCGAAAAAGGGAACAAAAGAGATACCGAAATTAAGAAGAGGAATTTATATTATTAAGATGAAATTTGAAGATTATGAAATAAACAAGAAAGTTTTTATTATTAAATAAAATACTATATAGGATATCGCCATAGGGTTATCCCTATACCTATAAAAACCTTTAATTTATAATTATCTCCAATTATATTTTCCTCTCTCTATCATGATACTATTTTACCTTTTTTAATTACAATTTTTATTGGATTTTCAAAGAAATTATAGAACATTTTCTGATAATTATCATATTTTAAAATTATCAAATCGGCTTCTTTTCCTTTCTCAATAGAACCGATTTTATGTTGGAGATTTAAGGCATAAGCATTTCCCCTCGTTCCATAATATAAACTCTCTTTCTCATTAAACCCGTATAAGAAAGCCCCCAAAGAGATAATTATTGGCATTTGATAAATAGGGCAGGTTCCGGGATTATAATCACTTGCCAAAGCAATTTTCATCTTTAACCTTTTAAATAGGTTTATTGGTGGTTTCTTTTTCATTTGTAAAAATAGTGAAGTGCCGGGTAAAAGCGTAGCAACAACATCTTTTTTCCTCATTAATTTAAGATTTTTAACTTCCGGATAGATTAAATGATCAGCAGAAACACAGCCAACTTTATAAGCAACATAATCTCCCTTAGAATAATAAAGTTCATTCGCATGGATTTTGGGAATTAAGCCCAGTTTTTTCCCATAAGAAAGTAATTCTAAACTCTCTTTTTCATTAAAAGTATTTTCTCCTTTTTCACAAAAGACATCACAGAAAATTGCCAACTTTTCTTTTTTAACAATTTCCATTGTTTTTTTCATTAACTGAATATATTTTTCCCTTTTTATATCCTTAGGAATCACATGGATAAGAAAAGTTGGTAAAATAGTAATTTTATCCTTTAATCTTTCTTTTAATTGATTAATAATTCCAAGATGTCTCAATTCTTCATCAGGATAAATTCCGTAACCACTTTTTATTTCAATTGTTGTTGTTCCCCATTTTAACACATTTAACAACTTTTTATAATTCTCTTCAAATAATTCTTTATCTTTCTTCTCCTTAGTTTTTTGGTAGGTATAGTAAATTCCTCCGCCCTTTTTTAAAATTTCATAATAACTTTCTTTATTTAATCTCATTTCTAATTCCTTTTCCCTTGTTCCCGAAAAGAAGAGATGGGTATGGGAGTCAATAAAACCAGGCAAAAGACAGGAATTTTTAGCATCAATAATTTGATAATCTTCTTTTCTTTCTAATTTTAAATTATTCATTTCACCAAAATCATAAATTTTATTCTCTTTGATTAAAAGATAGGCATTTTCAATAATTGTAAAATCAGGTTTATCCATTAAAAGGAGTTGCGAGATATTTTTTATTAATAACATACTATTTCCATAAAAAATAAATAAAAATTCCACTTCCAATCGTGCCCGCTAAAGAGAAAGGTAAACCCAATTTAAAAAAATCAAAAAATCTTACTTTCTCTCCTTTCTTTTTAAGATAGCCAATACCAACAATGTTTGCCTGGGCGCCAAAAGGAGTAATATTACCACCAATAGTAGAAGCAATTAATGAGCCAAACATTAATAGATAAAACATCTTTCCCTGCGGATAAAAGATTTTTATCAATTCAGAAATTAATAAAAAGAAAGGAATATTATCCATAAAAGAGGAGAAAAGTAAAGCAATAAAAAGGATAAAGGCATAAATAAAAATTTGGTGATTAAAATTAATAAAGATTTTATTAAAAAACTCTTTTAAAATCTTTAATCCACCACCTTCTTTAAATATACCAATTAAAATAAAAATACCAATTAAAAAAAGAATTGTTTCATAATCAAGGATTTTTAAAAAATTACCTGGTTTTATTAATTTAAATATAAAAAGAAAAATAATTGTTAAAAAAGCGTAAAATAAGGAAATAAGGCCAGCATAAAAAAGATAGTTATTTACTTTAATTATTTTTGGAAAAATTATTAAACTTAAAATAAATAATAAAAGGAGTATTAAAAAAAGATAGTTTCTTTTTGGAATATTAATTTCTTCTATTTCTTTCTCTCTCTTTGCAAATTTTTCTTTTTCTCTTTTTAAAAGAAAATAGATTGTTAATAAAGAAAAGAGAAAACCAATTTGGACAGCAAAAAATAAAGAAGGTTTTCCTTGAAAGAAAAAGAAATCTAAAAATTTTAAATCTGCTTTTTCGGCTAAAATCATACTTGGTGGATCACCAATTAAAGTTGCTGAGCCTTGTAAATTGCTTGCTAAACAAAGTGGAATAATAAAATTTAATGGTGAAGTTTTAAAATATAAGGCACAAGAATAAGCAATGGGAGATAAAATTAAAACTACCGCGGTATTTTCTAAAAAACTGGATAAAAATCCACTTAAAATCGAAAAGATAATAATTGAGGAAAATAAAGTTTTTGCTTTCTGGATTAGATGAAAGGCAATCTTTTTGGGAATTTCTGAGAGAAAAAATCCTTCAGCAATAATAAAAGTTCCTGAAAAAAGTAGGAGAATATTGTAATCAATAAAATTAAGATAATTTTTTAAAGAGAAGCCAAAGAGAAAGAAGAGGAAAATAAAGGCAAAAAGAATATATAATCTAAATCTAAAAAAAATTGCCATTAAAAAATAACATAAGAAAAATAAAATAAAAATAGCCATTTTATTCTATACGACAGAGAATTTCGTAATGTTTATTATATTCTTTTTTGATAATCCCTATTTCTGGTGCTAAATAATAAAGATAAATTAAAGAATCTTTATTTTCACCAATAATCTCCTTTTCTTTAATAATTACTGAATAGACATCAGAAAATTTACCATAAGGTACTGTTAAAGTATCCCTTTTTAGAACCTTACCTAAAAAATAAAACTTTATTGTATCGTTAATAATTGAATCTTGCCATTCTTTATTTTCAATTAAAGGAAAAGAAAAAAAATTAATAAAACCTTTATATAATGTGTCAATCTCACCAAAAATTAATGTCTCTTTACAAATAAACTTTTCAATAGAAAATTTTTCTTTAAGAAAAAATAGTGGTTCAATATTTCTTTCACAATAAAAAAGATTAGTACCAAAAAGAAAGGTATCACCAACAAATTCAAATCTTATAGTATCTTCTAAGGTAGAATAATAATAGTAAGTTTTTCCTTTTTCTAACGGAAAATAATCACCAGTTGTTCTATTTAATAGGGTATCTTTTTGGCAAAAGAAAAGGAGTAATAAAATCAAAATTGATTTTTTAAAATTCATAACCAACGCCAATTTGAGAGTTTAAAAGATAATAAAAATTATTTTCTTTTTCCAATTCCAATCTTTCTGGAATAAAAGAAAGGAAAATTCTTATCCGAAAATTAATTTTCTTTAATTTCTCTTTATAACCAAAACCAAAATTATAATCAAAATAATTACCTTCTTCTTTTGCCTTCTTTTCTAAATAGACTTCTCTAATTAAATAAAGATAGGAAGAACCTAAAAATAATGCTCCTTTTTTATTTTTGATTATCAAAAAGGAAGGTTCTAAAAAAATCTGTGGCTTTAAAAAATAAAGAGAAGAATATTGATTGCTAAACCGAGAATAAGTGAAAGATAAACCAAAATCAAAAAATTTGCTTTCCTTAGTTATTTCTAAAGAAAAAGAAGGAGTGGGATAGAAATATCTTTTTAATCTACCAAAAGGTGTTTGGTCACCTAATAGTAGATTTATTTCGGTTGAGTTTAGTAAATAAAAAATCAAAAACATAAAAAATTATAAAAGAAAAAATAAATAAGTCAACAATTTTCCTATTGACTTTTTTTTCTTAAAGACCTATATTTATAATGTAGGGACTTTCGATGCCGAATCCGCCTTTTTCTAAAAAGGCGGAGCGGAGGATATTTTGCCTTCTTAAAGGAAGGCTTGGGGTGAAGGCGGAAAGCCGGGCTACTCTTTCGGCCTAACCCGACAACTAACTCCGTAGGCGAAAGAAAGAGGTCTTTTAGACCTCTAAAATAAAAAAGATAAAGAAAAAAATAAAATGAAAGCAATTATTTTGGCAGCCGGAAGAGGAGAAAGAATGAATTCTTCTTTACCAAAACCTCTTCATAAAATACTTGGACTTTCTTTGATTGAAAGGGTAATTATTCCTTTAATAAAAGTTGGCATTAAAGAAATAATTGTTGTCCTTGGTTATAAAGGAAAAATAATAGAAAAATATCTAAGAAAAAAATTTAAAGATATTAATTTCCAATTTATCTATAATGGTGAATATCAAAAAGGCAACGGCACTTCTTTTCTTTGTGGAACCAGTTTGCTTAAAGAAAAAGAGAAATTTCTTTTATTAATGGCTGACCATATTTATTCACCAACAATTATTGAGAGAATTTTAAAAGAAAAAGTGCCGTTAATGGTTGTCAACAGTAATTTTGATTTAGTAAACAATTTAGAGAAGGAAACAAAGGTAAAAATTAATAATGGCTATGTGGTTGATATTGGTAAAGATTTAAAGGAATTTGATGGAGTAGATTGTGGGATTTTCTTTTTAGAAAAAAATGGTTTTAATTTCCAAAAGGAATTGTTTGAAAAAGAGGTAGAACTTAGTTATTTAATAAAAGAATTTTTAAAAAAAGAGAAATTAAAAGCCCTTTTTATTAATAAGAAGGAGTATGTCTTCAATGTGAATGACCCAGAAAGTAAAAAATTGGCAAGTAATTACCTTTTAAATAATTGTGGTAAAGAAGAAGACGGAATGATTAGTAAAATAATTAACCGCAGGCTTTCTAAACTATTCACTAAATTTTTGAGTAGTTATAATATTGAACCTTTAACCCTCACAATCATTAATTTCCTGTTAACCATTGTTGCCGCTTTTAGTTTTTTCTTTTCTAATCTTCTTGGTGGTTTATTAGTTCAGTTTGTTTCTATTTTTGATGGCGTTGATGGCGAGATAGCACGAATTAAATTGATGTCAACTAAATTTGGTGCCTATTTAGACTCCCTTATTGACCGCTATAGCGACACAATAATTATTTCCGCAATTACTTTTTCTCATTATTTAAAAACTAACCAAATTTGGATTTTTTTCTTTGCCTTTTTAACAATTATTGGCTCTAATATGTCAATGATATTAAAGGATAAAGAAAAACTACTCTTTTCTAAAAATCTTATTTCTTCATCTTTACTTCCTTTGAGTCGGGATATAAGATTATTTTTAATTACTCTTTTCTCGATTTTTAATCAACCCTTTCTCTCACTTATTCTTTTATCTCTTCTCACTAATATTACTACTGTTGTAAGGATTCTTTTGATAAAGAAAATAGTAAAGGAAAATTAAGAAAAGCAAGAAGATTATTCCGTAATCCTTTTCTATTTTTATTAAAGGAAAAATTTTGGAAAAAAATTTTGTTAAAATAATTAAAATCTTCAATAAAAAATTGAGGGAATAAGAAAAAATAGATGCTAAAAAGGATGAGAAGAGGGAAAAGAATAAGAGAGTTAGCACTAAAGGAATTATTAGCCCCACTAACGGAATTATAACTAAATTAGCAAAGATTGATGCTGTGGGAAGATTACCAAAGTTAGAAATGATAATTGGTAAGGTAGTAAGATAACCAGAAAGAGATATAAAAAGAGGAGTTATTAAAAAATTTTTAATGAAATTGTCGTCTATCTTTACTAAATTATCAAAATAAGGATAAAGAAATAAAATTCCAAAGGTTGCCAAAAAGGAAAGTTGAAAACTAACTTTAAATAAAGTTAAAGGTGAAAATAACAAAATTAAAAGACCGCTAGAAAAAAGGTTAATAATTGGCAATGTTTTACGATTAAAAAAGTGTGAGAAAGAAACAAAGAGAAACATCAAACCGGCTCTTAAAATTGATGGTTGAAAGGAACATAAACCAGCATAAAGAAAAAGTAAGAAAATTAAAAATAAATATCTTAAAGAAAAGGTAATTTGGAAGATATTAAAAATAACCAACATAACAAAAGCAAAAATAGTAATATGAAGACCGGAGACCGCCAAAATATGATATAAACCAGTGTTCCTAAAAATGGTTTTTAATTCAAAAGATAATTTGGTTTTATCTCCGAGAAAAAGACCAAAGACTAATCCTTTATTTTCTTTTTCTAAGTATTTATTAAAAGTTTTTTCAATATAATTTCTTATTTTATTTTGGAAAAAAATCTTTTTCTTTTGATTTTCCTTTGGTTTTTTTAAATGAAAATAGGTATAAAGGGAAAAAGAGAGGAAAAAGAGGAGATAAAAATATTTCTTTTCTTTAAAGAGAAGAAAGATAAAAGGGATTGATAGAAAAAGAAAAATAGGGTGAAAATAAAAGGTAAATAAAATAGAGAAAATTAATAGCAAAAAAATTTTTACTACTGGAAAAGATAATAAATTCAAACTATATCAGATTATATTTCTTTAAAATCTCAGAAATATTTAAAAAAGTTTCCTCTTTTGAATGGTTTAGTAGCCAATTAACCTTTTCTCTTTTAAACCAAGTTAATTGTCTTTTCGCATAATTTCTGGTGTTTTTTTGGGCTAAAGCAATCATTTCTTCTTTAGTTATCCATCCCTTAAGATAGAAAATAATCTCTTTGTAGCCAATAGTGTTTAATCCTGGTGAATTTTCATTATAACCTCTTTTTAAAAGATTTTCTACCTCTTCAATTAAACCATCTTTAATCATATTAATAAATCTTTCGTTAATTTTTTGATATAAAAATTCTCTTTCTAAATTTAGACCGATATAAAGTGGTTCGTACTTACTTTCCCTTTTCTTGTTAAGAAAATAGGAGAAAGGCTTATTGGTAAGATAATAAACTTCTAAGGCACGGATAATTCTTTGAGAATCGTTGGGATGAATTCTTTGGGCACTTATCTTGTCTATTTTTTTTAACTCTTCGTAAAGAATTGATAAATCTTTTCTCTTTAATTCTTCTCGTAATTTTAAATCTACCGGTGGTGCTTCAAAAAATGGTGAGAATAATGCTTTAAAATAAAGTCCACTACCACCAACAAGTAAAAATCTTTTATTTTCTTTTCTCAATTTTTCAATTACTCTTTCGGTATCTTGGGCATAATTATAGGCTGAGTAATATTTATCAGGAGTAATAATATCTATCATATAAAAATCATATTTTTTTCTAATTTCTATTGATGGTTTAGCCGTTCCAATATCTAAATATTTGTAAACCTGACGGGAATCGCAAGATATTATAGAAAAATTATATCTTTCCGCAAATAATAGAGCTATTTCCGTTTTTCCAACACCGGTTGGACCACAAAGGCAGGGTATAAGGATTTTCATTTAGATATTTTATTTGAAAAATAAAGTTTTTCAATTATAATAATAACTCAATGGTGATTGCCGATTTACATATTCATTCTTTATATTCCCGAGCAACTAGTAAAGAGATGGAGATAAATAAATTAGTAGAATATGCGAAATATAAAGGCATAAAATTATTAGGAACCGGTGATTTTACTCATCCCGAATGGTTAAAATTATTAAAAAAAGAATTAAAAGAAATTGGTGAGATTGGTTTATGTGAGAAAGAGGGTATTTATTTTATTTTACAAACCGAAGTGAGTAATATTTATCAACAGGATGGAAAATTAAGAAGAATTCATAATCTTATTTATACTTCCTCTTTTGAAAAGGTAGAAAAAATTAATAATTTTCTTTCCAAATATGGCGATTTAACAAGTGACGGAAGACCAATATTAAATTTGAGTTCTTATGATTTGGTAGGGTTTTTGAAAGAGATTGATCCAGATTGTTTCGTAGTTCCTGCTCATATTTGGACACCCCATTTTTCCCTTTTTGGTAGTGTTGCTGGTTTTGATTCGATTGAAGAATGTTTTTTAGATCTAACCAATGAAATCTTTGCCTTAGAAACCGGTCTTTCATCCGACCCAAAAATGAATTGGCGATTATCCTCCTTAGATAGATTTAGTTTAATTTCTAATTCGGATGCCCATTCTCCTCAGAAAATTGGTCGAGAGGCAAATGTTTTTGAGTTAGAAAAGATTTCTTATTATGAAATTAAAGAAATTTTAAAAAATAAAGATAAAAAGAAGTTTTTATTCACTATTGAGTTTTTTCCGGAAGAGGGAAAGTATCATTATGATGGTCATCGGAATTGTAATATTCGCTTATCTCCCAAAGAAAGTATTATGAATAATGATTTGTGCCCAGTCTGTGGAAAGAAGGTAACTGTTGGAGTATTACATCGGGTAGAATTGCTTGCCGATCGGGAAGAAGGTTATGTGCCCGAAGGGGCTATTCCTTTTAAGAATTTAATTCCTTTAGATGAGATAATTGCTGAGGTTTTGAATGTTGGTAAAGAGAGTGTAGCGGTAAAGAATCTTTATTATGAGATGGTTAAAAAGATTGCTCCCGAATTTGAAATTTTATTAAATGTTCCGATTGAAGAGGTGAAAAAGAATTATCCGCGGATCGGCGAAGGAATTGAGAGAATGCGAAAAGGAGAAGTTAAAATTTTACCAGGTTACGATGGCCTTTTTGGCGAAATAAAAATTTTTGATAAGAAAGAAGAAAAAAAGGAAGGACAAAAAACTCTATTTTGAAATAAAGGAGGATTTATGAAAGAACGGAAAAAGGTGATTATTATGGGTGCGGGTGGTAGAGATTTTCATAATTTTAATATTTACTTCAAAAACAATCCTGATTTTGAAGTGGTTGCTTTTACTCAAACCCAAATTCCCGAAATTGAGGGTCGGATTTATCCTAAGGAACTAGCCGGAGATTTGTATCCAGAAGGGATTCCTTTATATTCCGAAAAAGAACTTTTTAAGTTAATTAAAGAGAAAGAAGTCTCTTTGGTAGTTTTTTCCTATTCTGATGTCGATTATAGATATGTGATGGAAAGGGCGGAAACAGCAATAAGTGCTGGCGCCTCCTTTATGTTACTTGGTCCGAAAGAAACGATGTTGGAAAGTAAAAAGCCGGTGATTGCCATTTGTGCAGTAAGAACCGGTGCCGGAAAGAGTCCTTTGACAAGAAAAATCTGCGAGATTTTAAGAAAAAAGAATATTAATTTTTGTGTTGTTCGCCACCCCATGGCTTATGGCGATTTTAAAAGACAAAAAATTCAGAAATTTCAGAAGATGGAAGATTTAGATTATTATGAAGCAACTATTGAAGAGAGAGAGGAGTACGAACCGCATATTAAAATGGGAAATACGGTTTTTGCTGGTGTTGATTATGAAGGAATTTTGAAAAAAGCCGAAGAAGAATTTTCTTTAATTGTTTGGGATGGTGGCAACAATGATTTTCCCTTTTTTAAACCAAACCTCCTCTTCGTTGTTTGCGATCCATTAAGGGTGGGTGACGAAATCAATTATCATCCCGGTTCTGCTTTATTCCAAATGGCCGATGTACTTTGTATCTCAAAGGTTTCCAGTGCTAAAAAAGAACAGTTAAAGATATTGAAGGATAATATTAAAAAATATAATAAAAATGCTAAGTTGATATTGGGTGATTTGGTGCCAAAATTAAAAGAAGAAATAGAAATAAAGAGAGGTAAAAAAGCGGTGGTCGTGGAAGATGGACCAACAACTACTCATGGCGGTATGGCTTATGGTATTGGTTATCTTTATGCCCAAAAATTGGGGTTAAAAATTGTGGAGCCAAGAAAATATGCCTACGGAATTTATAAAAAAATTTATAAAGAATATCCCCATTTAAAATATATAATTCCGGCGATTGGCTATCGGGAAAATCAAATTTATGATCTTAAAAGGACATTAGAAAGAGCCGAAGTTGATTATATTATTTCCGCGACACCAATTAATCTGAATAGAGTAATTAAAATTGATAAACCCATTATTCATATTGAATATTATTTTCAAGAAAAAACTAAAAAATTAGAAAAAATATTAGACGCTTTTCTTAAAAGCAGTAATCTCTCTTAACCTTTTTACTGTTTTTATTAACACTTCTACTATGTAATCCATTTCTTCTTTAGTATTTTCTTTTCCTAAGGAAAATCTTACTGGTGAGTTAATATATTCTATTGGCACATTCATTGCTTTTAATACATGAGAAGGCTCTGGTTCACCAGAAGCACAGGCGCTACCACTAGCAACTGCTACTCCTTCTATATCTAAATTGACTAACAATGCCTCACCTTCCACATAACCAAAAGAAATGTTCGTGGTGTTACACAATCGCTTTTCTAAATGGCCATTGATTTTTACATCTTCAATATTTTCTAAAATTTTTTTCTCTAAGTAATCCCTTAGTTCTTTTATTTTTTTGATATCCTTCTCCATATCACGCATTAAAATTTCACAGGCTTTTCCCATTCCAACAATACCAATCAGATTTTCTGTGCCGGCTCGCTTGCCCTGTTCGTGATGTCCCCCGTGAATAAGATTTTCGATTTTCACACCTTCTCGAATATACAATACTCCAACACCCTTTGGCGCATGAATCTTATGACCAGAGATAGTTAATAAATCTACTCCTAATTTTTCTACATCTAATTTTACTTTACCTGCTGAAGCTACCGCATCGGTGTGAAAATAGATATCATAATCTTTTAAAATCTGAGATATCTCTTCAATTGGTTGAATAGTACCCACCTCATTATTACTGTGCATTATTGATACTAAGATGGTATCTTTTCTTATTGATTTTTTTAGATACTCAATATCAACCATTCCGTATTCATCAACGGGCAAAAAGGTAATTTCAAAACCAAAATCTTTTAAGGCTAAGCAAGAGTTTAAAACTGAACTATGTTCAATTGAAGAAGTAATAATATGATTTCCTTTATCCTGATTGGCAAAGGCAATTCCTTTGATTGCCCAATTACAAGATTCCGTTCCACCAGAAGTGAAGAAAATTCTTTCTGGTTTGGTATTTAAAAATTCGGCGACTTTCCGACGAGCATTTTCAATTGCCTCTTTTGTCTCTCTACCGAAAGAATGAAGATTCGAAGGATTACCAAACTTCTCATCTAAAAAGGGCATTATTGCTTCTTTCACCTCTTTATCAATTGGAGTACTTGAATTATAATCTGCATAAACTCTCCTCATTTTTCCTCCTAAAAATTTATTTATAAAAGAATATTAAAAATAAAGATAATTTCAAATATTAATCTTCTTTTTTAGGAGTGATGAGTAAGAGTAAAATTCCCACAATAATGAAAAGGTCAGCAAGATTATAAGTTGGCCAGCGAAGGTTTTTTATTCCCATATCAATAAAGTCCGTAACCTTTCCACGAATTATTCTCTCACTCACATTACCAACGGCACCACCTAAAATTAATCCATAGGCAAACTGGTGAATTTTTCTCTTTACCTTTAATCCCATAATCAAAATGAGAATTATGCCAATAATTGGTAATATATAATGGAGTTTTTCAATTTTAAAAGAGATAGAAAAAAGGGCATAAGGATTAAAAACTAAATAAAATCTTAGATAATTACCAATAATATTTATCCCCTCCGGATAATTAATTAAATAATTTCTTGCCCAAAATTTTGTTAAATAGTCAATAAGAAAGGTAAAAAAAAGGGTAAGAAAAAGAGTTATTTTATTTCTCAAAAAAGGCTTTTTCTAATCTTTCTAAATCTTCCTTTTCAAAGACCCTTATTTGATAATGTTTAGCAAAATGAAGGGCATCGGCTGATAATTTGGGTAAAGCCACTAAAATAATATCTCCGGCATTCACATCATAGGCTTTCGCATAAAGTTTGATAACCTCTTCTGCTGGCACCTCTTCCTTAGCGGTTGCAAAACCAACAACTATTCGGTGTTCCAAAGGTCCGCTCTTTTTTGTTGCTAATATATCAATCTCGTGTTCGGCACCACTCCGACCATTAACTTTCACACTTTCTTCTACTTCATATCCTTGACTTTTTAAAAAATTGATTATTTGTTCTTTGGGCAAAGTTTTTAATTTCAGTTCGCTTACCCCTTCTTCTTTTAGTTGATAAGAAAAGAGCGAGACCTCTTTAAGATTTTCTTTTTCAATAATTGCTCCGCATTTCCGACAATGCCAAAACTCCTTTGGTTCTTTAAAATATTCTTCACAATCTTGGCACTGGTAATAGGCGGAATAAAATTTATAATCCTCACCAATAATCTGTAATTCTTGTAAACATTTGGGACATCTTAAAATTTTTCCATCCTGATAGGTTTCCAATTTTCCTAAATAACCACATTGATGTTCAATCGCCTTCATTTTTAAAATATAAGCCGAATGGCATTTGGGGCAATAGGTTTCATACTTCAACTCATTACTATTACAAACTGGGCATAAAAACAGTTTTTCTTTAAAAATCTTTTTTAAATAGCCCAGCCGTGCCAGATCTTCAATAAGATAGAAAGTTATTAGGGGCGGTTTTTCCAAAATCTCTTCCGCCTCCGGATAACGATAAAGTTTTTCAAAACTTGGGTCAAACTGCGGTTTTAATTCCTCCTTTCTTTTTTCTATCAGTTCTTCTAAAAGTTTCCAAATTCGCTCATCCTTAAACATAAAAAACTCTCCGATAGATATTTTATTATAGTTTATTTTGAAGAAATGTCAATAAGAAAAAAGAAAAATATCTTTATGAAAACAAAAGATTTAGAGAAAAAAGTTTTTCAGAAGTTTGAAAGGTTATCTAATTATTAAATTCCAAAGACCGTTTTCAAAAAATTCTTGGTAATATTTTCTCTGGTATTCTAAATTGGTTTTCTTATATTCTTCATTACTCAGCTTTTTTAAGCCCTCTTCACCATATTCTAAAATCATATCTCTCTCCGCTAAACGAGTAATCAATAAATCCCAGAAGGTAATTTCATTGTATTCTTCAATGATATTAATAATTTCGTTATCAAATTTAAAATTTTCGTATTCTTCTTTAATATTCTTATTTCCAATCATATTAAGGATTTGGTCTTTTAAATCTTCAAACTTCTTTATTGTTCTTTCTTCTTCCCGATTAGCATTTGCCACCCAATTACCGAGATAGATAAGTTTTAATAAAGTTTGTAAATCTTCTTCTTTTAAAGTTATATTATATTCCATTTTTTCCTCCCAAATTGGCGCCACAGGGATTTGAACCCTGATCTTCAGGTTGAGAACCTGATGTCCTAAACCAGGTTAGACGATGGCGCCAATAATTAAAATTTGAGTCGGCATAGGGAAGATAAAAAATAAAATGGGGATATAGTCCCCTGCCTTTTCCCTTGCCGACTCTTATAATAAATATAGCCCATTTTTTTGAAAAGTCAAGAAAATTTTATAATTCCTTTAATTTCTCTTTTGCTAATTTTGCCTCGTTAGTATTTGGATATTCTTTTATCAATTTTTGAAGATATTCCTTTGCCTTCTTTCTATTTTTCTTATTTTGATAGATTAAACCAAGTTTATATAAACTTGCTGGTACCTTATTTCCCTTTGGATAATTATTAATTACTTTTTCTAATTCTATTATCGCTTTTTCGGTATCTCCTAAGGCATAATAACATTCACCAATCCAATATTGGGCATTATCGCTCAACTCACTATCTGGATATTTCTTTAAGAAGTTTTCAAAGGAAAAGATTGCCAATTGATATTCGCCCCGAATCATATCTTGGTAAGCCAATTGATACATCTCTTCCGCTTTGGTTTCGTCATATTCCTTTTCTTCTTTGATAGTTTCTCGCATTACTGGTTCTTCAATCTTTCTTTTTCTTACTTTATAAATCTCTTCTTGGGTTTCTTGTAAGAGATTTTGCATCTCCTCTAAGCGATTATTAATCTTACTAAGTTCTAATAAAATATCCGCTCTTAACTCTTCTATTGCCTTTTTATTCTCTCTTTCCATCTTTTTTGTTCGGATATTTAAAGTATCAATTAATGCCTGGCGATAAACAAAATTTTTATAGGCACTACAAGAAAAAAAGAGAAAAATAAAAAGGGGGTAGAAAATTTTTCTACCCCCAATTTTTCTTTTTTCCATTATTCTTTTACTTTAAATTCGCATCGCCTATTCTTCCAATATTCCTTCGGATTAGTAGTTACTAACCGCTCTTCACCATAACTGATGGTTTCAATCCGATCAGGAGAAATTCCTAATTTTACTAAGTATTCTTTTGCTGAATTTGCTCTTCTCTGACCAAGACCTAAATTGTATTCATTAGTGCCAATCGGACAGCAATGACCTTCAATAATTATCTTCACATCAGGATATTGTTTTAGAACTTCCGCATTCCTTTTTAAAATTTCGGCATCACCTGGTCGGATGTCATATTTATCAAAATCAAAGTGGATTGTCTCTAATACCAAAACTGGTTTTTCCGATGGTGGAACTTCAACCTCTTCTTCTGGTGGTGGCGGAATCACTTCCTCCTTTACTGCCTTCTTTGGACAACCAACAAATAATAAACTAAATAATAAAACTACTAAAGTTAAGGTAAATACTTTTTTCATCATTTCCTCCTTTTTAATTAACTTCATATAAAAAATATTTTAAAATATTTTAACTATTTATTTAAAAAAGTCAAATATTTTATTTATGTTTTCTTTCTCCCAATCTTACTGCAACTAATGCCAAACCTTCGGCAAAAGAATAGGCATAATCAAAAATTGGATTGATAACGAAATTTCCCTTTTTATCAATAAAACCCCATCGCTCCTTTTTCTCACTAATATTTACCGCAGCAATTCCTTCGCTAAAATCCCAGGCATTATAAAACTGGGGATTAATAACAAATTCTCCATTATGATTAACAAATCCCCATTTATCACCAACTTTTACTAAGGCAAGACCCTCACAAAAATGTCGGGCAATACTAAATTGGGGTTTGATAATTATCTCTCCTGTTTGGTTAATAAAGCCAACCTGATAATTGATTTTGATTGGTGCTAAACCTTCGGAAAAGATATAGGCATAATCAAATTGTGGTTTCACAAGGTAATTTCCATGTTTGTCAATAAATCCCCATTTCTTTTCGCTCTCGACCGCAGCAGTTCCTTCATTAAATGCCCAGGCAAAATCAAATTTTGGTTCAATTATAAAATCGCCTTTCCGATTTATAAACCCCCATTTATCATTATATTTCACTGCTGCCAAAGAGTCTTTAAAATGCCAAGCCTTTTCAAATTTTGGTTCAATCACAATTTTGCCACTCCGATCAACAAATCCCCATTTAAAATTTATCTCAATGGCTGCTAAACCTTCCGAGAAATGCCAGGCTCGATCAAATTGTGGCTGAATAACAAATTTCCCTCGCTCATCAATATAGCCCCATTTGTTACCAACCCTAACCCCGGCTAATCCTTCGGAAAACCGACCGCCATTATCAAAAATCGGATTGATAACAAACCGGCCAGTCTTATCAATATATCCCCATTTCTCTTTCATTACTATATCCCTTTAAAAATCATATATTTTAAAATTACTATAAATTATACTATCTACCAAATTTTTTGTCAATCTCAGAGAGTTCCATTTTTATTATTGTTGGTCGGCCATGGGGACAAAAATAGGGATTCTCGGAAGCAAAAAGTTGATTTATTAAACTTTCCATCTCTCTTTCATTCAATTTCTGATTCGCCTTAATCGCTCCTTTGCAAGCAATCAATTTGGCATAGATCTCCTTTCTTTTCTCATAAGGAGATTTTTCAATTTCTTTATAATTATTATAGATTTCGAAAATAAGTTCTTTTAAATCTTCCTTGGAAAAAAAGGTATCAATTGGTATCGCTTTAATCGCAATTGTATTCTTGCCAAAAATTTCTATTTCTAACCCTAAATAGTTAAGGTCCTCTTTCAATTCCTCAATAACCGAAAATAGTTCTTCTTTTAATTCAATCAATATCGGAAAAAGCAAAGGCTGAGCAAGTTTTTCTAAATTTTCTTTTAATAACCGCTCAAAGAGAATTCTTTCGGAAGCGGCATGCTGGTCAATAATACAAAAACCACTTTTTATCTGCGTAAAGATATATTTATTGTGCAATTGCCAAAAAAGTTTCTTCTCTTCTTCAATTAATAAGGGGTGATCCTTTATTTCCTGAGAGACCTCTAAATACTCACTATCTTTCTCAATCTTTAATTTCTCTTTTATACCTTGCGCGATAAAATCATAAAGGAATCTTTCATCAATAAATTTTACCTCTTCTTTTGTTGGGTGGATATTGATATCTAAATATTCTGGTGGTGTATCAATGAATAAAAGAAAATTGGGATTTCTGCCTAACAGAGTTCCACCATAACCATCATATATCGCCTTTTTTACTACTGGACTTTTTACTGGTCGCCCATTAAAGAAGATTAACTGAATTTCGGCAGAAAGATATAATTTTTCTGGATCGGAAAAAAAGCCATACAAAGTTAAATGGGGATTTTCTAAATAGATTTCAATTAATGAGTCAATGGTTTCTTTTTCTAAAATTGTTGAGAGTCGCTCTTTTAAAGAATTAACTTTTGGATAATCAAAAATTATTTTTCCATCGTTCTTCAATTGAAAACTTACTGAATAATTACTAAAAGCATAATTTTTTACTACCTCACTTATAATTCGAAATTCTTGATAACTACTTTTTAAGAAATTCCTTCTCACTGGATAGTTATAGAAAAGTTCTTTCACATAAACGGTTGTGCCTCGTTTTCTAACAATTTCGCCGCTATCAACAATCTTATTGTCTTTCACTTCAATGTAATGACCTTCGCCATCTTTTTGGCTTGACTCAATTCTTAAAAGGGAGCAACTACTAATTGCTGCTAGTGCCTCGCCCCGAAAACCATATGTTTTAATTCTCTTTAAATCATCAATCTCCTTTAATTTACTGGTTGAATACCTTTCAATTGATAAAAATAGATCTTCTTTATTCATTCCAATTCCATCATCAATCACTTTGATTAACTTCTTGCCACCCTCTTTAAGTTCAATAATAATCTTTGTGCTTTGGGCATCTAAGGAATTTTCAATAAGTTCTTTCACACAAGAAGCCGGCCGAAAAATTACCTCACCACAGGCAATCTTTTTAATAACCTCCTCTTTTAATTTCTCAATCATAATTCATATTTCATTCCATCGGAAGCCGGGATTATTTTCACATTCATATTACTAAATTCTTTATTTAACTCTTCGCCAATTAAAAAAGGCTTTTTTCTGATTATTGTCATACCGAAATGGGTTAAAAAACAGATTTTTGGTCTTATCTCTTTAATCAAAATCTTTACATCTTCTAAACTTAAATGGTCTAATTCAGAAGGTTTTTCTCTTACAACATTAACAATCAAAATCTCACTCTCTTTATAGGCATTAATAAGTCCATCAAAGAATTTGGTATCAGCGATATAGCCAATTTTTATTTTATCAGTTTTGAAAAGAAAGCCATAGGTTTCGGTTCGGTGTTCGTGTCTTATTGGACAAGAAAAAGATATGCCGTCAAGAGAATAATTTTCTTTCTCTTTTAAGATAACAATCTTTTCTAAATAACTTCTTAGGTAGCGATAGACAACTGGATCATCACCTTCTAAGGCATCATAAGGAGCAAAAAGGATTCCCCTTTTTTCTGTGCCACCCACTGTTATTGCTTCAATGATATTATTGATATCACCAGAATGGTCAAGGTGTTTATGGGAGAGTAAAACTGCCTTGATTTTAGTTGGGTCAAGTTTATGCCGAGAAGAAACGATTCGGACAAGTGAGCCTGGTCCGGGATCAATTAATAGATTTTGGTTATTCAAGGTGAGCCAGATACCGCCTGATGCTCTTATTTGTTTAAAGACAACAATTCTTGCGCCACCACTTCCTAAAAAAATGATTCTATCCACCTAATTATTATAAGAAGTTAAAATTTAAAATTCAAATAAAAGATTAGACTTTGAGTAGCAAGGTTAGATCTTCCGCAGTTAAAAGATTTTTATTTTTTCTAATTTTTCTTAGAGAAATTTCGATTTAATTTTTAAAGCGGAATCAAAACAATTTATTGCTGCCTCATATTCATTAAAATTATAAAGTTTCATTCCTTCATTAAACCAATCCAAAGCAGTTTTTCCCATATTGCCTCCTTTTTAAGATAATATTTTTAATGCTTCTTCATAACATCTCTTTGCTTCTCTGTAACGACCCAGTTTGTATAAGGCGACACCTTTGTTATACCAGTTGGAAGCATCTTCTGATTTTATTTTTAAGGCAATATCAAAACATTTTAATGCTTCTTCATAGCGACCCAATTTGTATAAGGCAATACCTTTATTATTCCAAGCCTTATCATATTGCGGATTTATTTCTAATGCTTTATCATAACATTTTATCTCTTCTTCATATCTACCAAGTTCTCCTAAAGCAACACCTTTATTATACCAAGCAGAAGCATATTTTGGATTTATTTTTAAAGCGGAATCAAAACATTTTATTGCCTCTTCATATTTGCCAACTTTTCCTAACATAATGCCTTTGTTATACCAAATGAAAGCCTCTTTCGGATTTATTTTTAATTCCTCATCAAACTCTTTTTCCTTTTGGTAGTTTTTATTTTCTTTTCCTTTGTCATCTTTAGGAGATTCCTTCTTTTTGTTAGTTAAAAGATAAAAAATTAGCCATCTACTTATTGGAATAATTTTCTTCTTTTTAAAAACTACTTTAGTTAAAAAAACATAAATCAACCAACTTAATAGCGATATCGCTAAGGAAGCCAAAAATAAAAATAAAAGTATGAGTAAAAATATTGAACCTCCAATGATATCACTTGAAGTTCCTTTTTTCCATCTTGACATATTATCATTATCCTTTTCTATCTTCTAAGTTAGATAAAAATTAAAGGTAGTAATTTAAAAAGTAGTTACCTATAAAGTTCACGACCACATCTTACACATTCTCCCTTATGATTCTCACAGACCATTGCCGGAGTGCGGGCAAAAGATCTTCCGCAGATAAAACATTTTTCAACATCCCGAGAAGAAGAACACTTATCACAAAGGTATGCTGGATTTTTGGCAGGCCATTTACCACATACAATACATTCTTCTTTTTGTCTACCAAATCCATGTTGACTGCAAAGTGAAACTATTACAGGCATAAAAACCTCCTATTTTACTTTCTTCTAAAAATTTTATAAATAATTATATCAATAAGTTAAGTATAACTCAATAATTATTTTACTAATTTTTCAAGGCATTTATTTTAAATGTCTTTTTGTGTTGGTTTAAATTGTATAAGGCGATTTCTTTGTTATACCAAGTCTCAGCATCTTTGGGATCTTTTTTAAAATCTCGGCAAAATATTTTATCTCTTTTTCATATTATTTTTTGATATTTCTTAAAAAGGCACATATTTTTTAATTCCGATGCTTCAAGATTATACGGTTCTATTTTTAATGACTTATCATAACATTCTATTGCCTTTTTTATAATGACCGAGTTTTTCTAAAGCATAGCCCTTATTAGCCAAAATCAC
>CALHQW010000002.1 GCA_938040315.1 uncultured bacterium | reverse complement strand
ACTCAAATTTGGAGATAACCTGCCTTAGATTATCCATTTATTTAGATATTTCCTAAAGGATTTCATAAAGAAAACCAAAAAAACCCCAAAGTCGCTCTCGGCTCAATAATAATTTTAGGTCCTCTCTCATTTTTAAAAAGAAAAAGAGAATTATTAATAAAAAGAGAAAGAAGCATTTTAATAAAATAGGACGGACTAATTTTTATAGAACTATAAAGTATCTTTAAAATAATGATTTTTTTAGTCTTTTTAATAATGGTAGGTATGGTCGTATCAGGGTAGAGTAGGGGTCTCCTGGTCATTTTTTTCATTATTTTTCGAATTTGTTTATAACTTTATTTATTTATATCAGGAGAAAACATTGCTGGTAATCTTTGCAATAATTCTCTTATTAATCTAACTGATAGGGAGATATCCGCGTGTTGGATTAGATTAAAACCAAAGAAATTGGTTTCGGATACGCAATTTTTATAGTCAAAAGATTCAACTGGCTTTAACTCAACAATTCTTTTATTAATAGGAAAATTTACCCTTAAACCTGGGCATATAATTTTTATTACTTTTTTATCAAACATACATAGAAAATATAGTGATTTTAGGAGTGAAAGTAAACGGACAGTTTGTGGCAGTTAGAGACACTTTGGGGCAGATTGGGACATTTTGGGATATAGAAGGTCATACCTTGTTGATTTTTATTTTATTTTTCTTAAAATTAGTTTATGGAGAAAAGGGCTTTGACTAATTTGAGGGAGATTACGAGAATTTTTGCCTGTTTTCCTTGTGTTTTGGTCTCCTGTTCTTATAACGGAAAAGATAATATTATAAGTATTGGAATGGTTCATATCTTTTCTTTTAACCCGCCTTTAATTGGTATTGGTGTGGCACCTAACCGCTTCTCTTTCTCTTTAATCAAGAATTCTAAGGAATTTGTTGTCAATATTCCAAATAAAGATATGGTGGAGATCGTCAATTTCTGTGGTGAAAAGAGTGGTAAAGAGGTTGATAAATTTAAAGAAATGAATCTAACAAAAGAGAAAAGTTTAAAAGTAAATTGCCCAAGAATAAAAGAATGTCCGGTAAATTTGGAATGCCAAGTAAAATACGAATTTGAAACTGGTGATCATTACTGGTTTATTGGTGAGATTTTAGGTTGTTTTGTCGCTCCTAATTATAATAAAGAGGATAATTTATTATATTGGGGTGGAAAGTATTATTCCGTTGGTAAGATTTTAAAAGTAAGATATTAATGGGTCTTTTTTTTCTTTCTTTTATCTTCTCTTTTTTTAATGATTATCATAAGAATAAGATTCAGTATGAGGATTTTTCTTTTTATTATTTTGAGGATGAGAAGTTTCTTTTGTATTATGAGGAAGGAAGTGAGGAGTTGGCAAATTTTGCCTTTGAGATCGCTAAGAAGACAATCGCAGAATATGAAGAGATCTTTAATTTCCAATTAAAAAGGAAGATACCGATAATTATCTATAATTCACCAAGCAAGTTTCAGCAGACGAATATTATTTTGGATTTATTAGAAGAGGGAATATTGGGATTTGCCGAGATTTTTAAAAATCGGGTAGTTTTGCCTTTCACCGGTTCTTATAAGGATTTTTTATACACTTTAAGGCATGAGATTGCTCACATTTTTGAGTATGATTATTATTTTAAAGGTGCCCTTTCAATCCTTTTATCTTTCACACCGGAATTTAGTTTGCCCTCTTTTTTTATGGAAGGGCTTAGTGAATATTTAAGTAAAAGAAGGTCCTCTTTCCATCAAATTATTATTGCTGATTTGCTTCTTAATGATAAGAAAGTCTCCCTTTATTCCCTTTCCCAAGAGAGTTATCTCAACTATGTTTTGGGTGAACATTTTTTTATCTTCTTAGAAGAGAGATATTCTAATAAAAAGGTTTATGAGTTTTTAAGAGAAGTAAAAAAAAGAAAAGGTATTGATAACGCAGTAAGAAAGTGTTTCGGCAAAAGTTTTTCTTCCTTAGAAAAGGATTTTTGGGAATATCTAAAAGAGAAGTATTATCCCCTAATATCTAAAAAGAATAATTTTTTAAAAGAAACAAGAATAATTATCGACCACAAGAAAGTAAAAAGAAGATATAATATCTCGCCAATTCCAATATCTGATAATGAGTTTATCTATCTCTCTTATTATGATGAGGAAGTGGCTATTCTTCTCTATTCTTTTTTAAAAGAAAAAAGTGAGGTTCTTTTAAAAGGTCCTTTAAGTATTTTAAGACCATCTCTTTGTTATAGTTACCAAGATACTGCCCTTTATTATATCAAAAGGGAAAAAGGAAAAGTTTATCTTTATAAAAGAAGGTTAGGACCTTCGGCACCAAAAGAAGAAAAATATCTATTATCCTTAGAGGATGCCTATTCTTTAAATATCTCAAAGGATAATAAAAAGATTGTTCTTTGTGGAATAAAGAATGGAAAAAGTGATTTGTATCTTTTCCTTTTAGATAGTTTAAAACTTATTCCTTTAACCCAAGATATTTTTGAAGATAATTATCCCTATTTTTTTAATAACGATACAATAATTTTTATAAGTGATCGAGATTCTTTTTTAAGTTATTGCCTTTATTTATATTCTTTAAAAGATAGGGTTATAAAGAAAATTTATAAACCAAAAGGAGAGATTTTTTCCGATGTTATTCCTCTTTCTTTTAATAGTTTAGATACTATTCTTTTTGTTTTGGATCATTCCTTGGTGATTTATTCATTAAAAGAGGAAAGGGTTTTATATCAGAGTGATTTTTTGGGTGCAATAAAAAGTCCAAGGGTTTATAAAGATAAGATCTTTTTTGCTTACTATCATAATGAAGGCTATTCAATCTGCCAAAAAGAGTTGACTTTTCTTAGTTCCGAAGAGAAGATAAGAAGCGAAATAAGTGAAACGAAAGCGGAGTTTTCTTATCCCGATTCTCTTCCTTTAAGAGAGAAAAAAAGATATAATTTTTCGCTTTCTTTGGATTATGCTTGGGGAAGTGTTCTCTTTTCTTCTTCCTTGGGAGTAAGTGGTGATCTCTTATTAAGTCTATCAGATCTCTTAGGAGACCATCGTTTTTTAATCTTAACAAATCTTTATGGTCTTATTGATTTTTCTAATTTCTATTTTTCTTATGCCTATTTAAAAAGAAGGGAAGATTATTATTTTACTTTATTCCAATATGTTGATTTTTATCTTTTAAGAAAGGATACTTTTTTAACGATTACTCAAAAGGGATTTTCGCCAAAGTTTTCTTATCCTTTTAATAAGTTTTTTAGAGCGGAATTGGGTTTATTAATTTATTTAAGAGATTTTAGATTTTACTATCAAAAAGAAGGAAATTTCTACGAGATTGAAACAAAAAAGATCAGTGAAAAATTTTTGTACACCATCCCTTCATTAGTTTATGATAATGCCTTATTTTCTTCTTTTGGTCCGATAAAGGGTCGAAGGTTTTCATTAATACCCTATTTTACAATACCACCAAGCGATTCAATTTTTCAAACAATCTATTTAGAGTTAAGAAATTATTTTGATATTTATAATCGCACTTATATTCTTGCCTTTCTTTTTGGCACAATAAGTAGTTTTGGTCCTAATAGAGAGAGATTTTATCCGGATGGTAATTATGTGAGAGGTTATGGATATCTCTATCCCGAAGCGGAGGAAGAAAATTCCTATCTTTTATTTTCTAAATTAGAATTGAGAACACCCTTTATTGAGATATTAAAACTGGGATTTCCTTTGCCGATAACGATAAAGAATATTAGGTCTAATACTTTCTTAGATTTTGGCACCAATTTTAAAAAGACAATTTTTGGTGCTGGCTTTGGATTAAGGTTTTTTATCGGTTCTTATCCTTTCATGATCGATTTTGCCTATCCCCTATCTAAAAAAGAAGAAAAAATATGGCAAATTACCTTCGGTATAAAAGAAGACTGGTAATAAGTTAGGATTTTTATTATGTTTTTTTTGATATATTTTTTTATGCTCGCTTTGGAGATAGAAACTTTTAAATTGGATACTTTTAATTTGGATACTTTTAATTTGGAGGATGGAGTTTATCATTTTATCTACTCACCCTCTTTAAATTATCCCTATTCCTTTTCTTTGCCCAATTATGAGAGATTTATCTTCTTAGATAGTGATAGTGCCGAAATAAATATTTTAAACTATTCTTATGAGATAAAAGAGAATATTAATTTAAAAGAAGAAGAATTTAATAAGAAATTAATTGATTTAGTTTATTTAGGCAAAAGGATGGATCCAGAAAGAAAAGAAAATAAAAATCTCTTTAAAATTATTATCAATCCTTTTCAATATGATAAAGAGCGCAGAATTTTGAAGATCTATAAAAAAATTGATTATGAGATAAAAGAATATGAAGAATATAAAAGATTAAAGAAGGATACCTTTCTTTTAAAGGAATTTCCTAATAGTGATTTGATAAAGATTGAGGTCTGTTCCAGTGGTGTTTATGAAATAACTTATGAAGATTTGAAAAAAATTATTCCAAATATTGATTTATTAAATTCGGAATATTTTTCTTTATATGATGCTAACTTTCAAGAAGTTCCGATCATTGTTCTTAAAGATCGGATTATCTTTTTTGCCCAGGAGCATTTTTCTTTATATACTTTAAATAATGTTTATTGGCTATCCCTTTTTTCTTTAAACAAAGGAAAGAGAATTAAAAGATATTTAGTAAAAAAAATTGCTGAAGGTCCTACTTTCTTTGCCTTTGATAGTTTGAAGATTGAGTATGATAATTTTTGTCCGGCAAGGAGTGGAATTTTATGGGTGTGGGAGGAAGTTAATAAGCCAAAAGGTCTTTATCGGTTAAAAAAGGAATATCTTTTAGATTTTTTAGATAACCCAATCTCTTTAAAAAAACTATTTTTAAGATTCTGGCCAAAAAAGGGAAATATCAATCTTTATATTTATCTTAACGATATTCTTTTGGACTCCTTAAAATTTGTTGGTCAGCCAAATTTTCCCAGAATAGAAGATTTTAAAAAAGAGAAGGAGATTCTATTAAAGAAGGAGAATAATATTTTAAGTTTTGAATTGGTTGGTAATGAGGAGATGGCTTTCTATCTTGATTTTATTGAAATGGAGTATAAAAAGGAATTGTTTTTTTCTAAAAAGCCAATCTTTTTTACGATTGATACCTTTGGTGAGGTCGCGCTTTCAATTAAGAAGGTTAAAACCAAAATAAATGATGAGATATTTCTATTTGATATCACTAACGAAAAAGAACCAAAACTTGTTGAGAATCTCAATATTGATTCTTCTTTTATTTGCTTCGCTCAATATTTCTTTAAAAAAACAAAATTTTATTTATGTTCCAAAAGGGATTTTAAAAAGGTAATAAAGATGGAAAGGGTGCGTTTAGGAGTTTTAACGCTCGATAAGGAGTTTTATGATTATCTAATTATTACACCAAAAGAATTATACTCTTCGGCATTACTTTTGAAAAGTTATCGCGAGAAAACAAGTGATTTAAAGATTAAGATTGTTTTGTTAGAGGATATTTATAACGAATATGGTGGTGGATTAAGAGAAATTAAGGCGATTAAGGAATTTTTAAAAGATAAAAAGCCAAAATATTGTCTTTTTTTAGGTGATGCCAATTATGATTATCGGGGAATTGTAAAGAAGTTTGTTGGTGTGCCAACCTATGAAGATGGTTATGATTATGAACCCGGACCTTATAGTGATAGGGGATTATGTTTTGATAGTTATTTTGCTGATTTGGATGGTAATGGCTCTTCACCAGATATTATCTTAACCCGTCTGCCAATAAGAAATGAAGAGGAGATGAAGATTTTTTTAAAGAAATTACAAGAATATGAAAAAAACCAATTTATTCCATCTAATAAAATTCTATTACTTTTAGCCGATGATGAGTATAATGGTGATGTGCAAAGAAGGGATCCAATTTGGCGTGACCATTATGGTAGTTGCGAAGAGATTGCTAATCTTAGCAGTAATCAATATCTTTTTAAAAAGATTTATCTCTTTGACTATCCCTTGTTAAAAGGTAATGATAAGGGAAATTGTAAAGAAGATTTGATAAAAAGGATAAATAAGGGAATAGGGATTTTATGTTATTTTGGTCATGGTTCAGGTAGTCAACTTGCCCATGAGAATATCTTTTCTATAAAGGATTTATATCAATTACAAAATGAAGGAAAATATTTTTTTGCCTTTTTTGGTAGTTGCGGAGTTGGTCGGTTTGATGAGAGTGAATATGAATGTCTGGCAGAAGAATTGGTAAGGAATCCTAATGGCGCAATTGCCGTGGTTGCTGGTAGTAAAGCAACGAGCACAATTAGTAATAAATATTTGGCAAGGATTATGTTTGAAAATATTTTTACTTGCTCTTCCCTTACTTTTGCGTCCGCTTTTTTTAAAGGATGGTACATTGATAAAAAATACCATTTCTTTGGTGAGCCCTTAACAAAAATTC
Organism: uncultured bacterium; assembly: GCA_938040315.1. Classification (GTDB taxonomy): domain Bacteria; phylum Hydrothermota; class Tepidihabitantia; order Tepidihabitantales; family DTDR01; genus DTDR01. The sequence goes on along the minus strand of CALHQW010000002.1, from coordinate 59,511 downwards.
CCTTCTTTTTATTAAAAAGAAATAACTTAAAAACCGATGAGACCTTAAAAACCGGTAATAAATTTTTTATAAAAGATACCACTTTTGAAAAAACTGGGCAGGCAATAATCTTTGCTTCTTTACCGAAAAGAAGAAGAATTTATAATTCCTGGTTTGGTCAGATTTTTTATGATTTAGAAGGAGAAGTTTTTTATCTCAACTATTATCAAATAAAAGAAGGGAAAATTATTGATTCCTTTTTTGTTCCTCAAATTCCTTTTCCTGATACCCTTTATCTTGCTAATGGTTATTCTTATTTTTTAAATCCTTCAGCAAATATCTATCTGATAATAAAAGGCAAAGAAAATTATTCTATCTCTTCACCGCTCCTTTTTTTTAAAAGGGAGAGTAGTAATATTGAAAGTAAAGTTACCTGGGAACTTTTTGCTGACAACAAATTATTAAAAGAGACCAGCGAAGTGAATAGAAACTTTCTTTTGAAAGGAAAGATTTATTCCCAAACAGGGATACTTCAATTGACCTATCCTTATGCTTGTGGTTTTTATCTCTCTCCTTATAAGAATTTCTTTGACCTTCTTCCCTATCTTACCTACCAACCAAATTCCAATACCAATTTAAATTTTTCTCTGCCAATAAATTTAGTTAATGATACCGCTTCTTTAATTTTCTATCTTACCGATAATCTTTTTAAAAAATATTCAAAAACCTACTTTTTAAAGGTTGAAAAAGATGAGAAGATAAAGGATTTCTGCTTTTTTAAGATTAATAATAATACCTATTGTTTTTCTTTTAATAGTAGTAAAATTTTTGAGATAAGAATTAAAATCTATACTTTAAAAGGTAAACTATTAAAGGAGTTAAAAACTCTGAGTAAGATTGGCAATAATCTTGTTTATTGGGATAAAAGGGATTTTTATGGCAATGAGGTTTCAAGGGGAATTTATTTAGTTAAGGTAATTTACTATTTAGAAGGTAAAGAGGAGAGTTTTTTAAGAAAGATTATTGTTGAATAAATTTTGACTTTTTTGGTTATTTATTTTATAATATATTTATGAGAAATTTTTTAATTTTTCTTCTTTTTATTACTACTCTTTTTGGTGGTCATGGTTATCCGGGAGCGGTATTTTTGATGATTTGGCCATCAGCAAGACCAACCTCTTTAGGTGGTAATTTTACTTCTTTAAGTGATGATCCTTCGGCAACTTATTATAATCCTGGTGGTCTTGGTCTATTAAAGGAGAAATTAAGTGCGGAACTTATGCATTGTAATTGGCTTCCCGGATTAACCGAAGGTTTGGATATCTCAATGTATTATGACTTTATGGCATTAACTTATAAGACTAATGAAATTGGCACCTTTGGATTTAATACTATTTATTTAAATACTGGTGAAACTGAGGTCTGGAATGAGAAAGGAGATTTGCTTGGTAAATATACTACCTTTGATGTTGCCTTAACCTTCTCTTATGGTTATCCAATATTAAAAAATTTGGGATTTGGGTTATCTTGGAAGTTTATCTATTCCTTTTTGGTTCCGGATTGGGTTTGGAAAGCGATGCCGGAATTGGGAATTGAGCGGGGTGGAACTGGAATAACTTGGGCATTTGATTTTGGGCTACTTTACAGACCTTTTAACTTCTTTTCTTTTGGCACTTCTTTAAGTAATATTGGACCACCAATTTCTTATATTGCTGGTAGCGAACCGGATCCCTTACCAAGGATGTTAAGAGTTGGCTTAAACTTCTCACCGATAAAAAACGAGGCAATTACCTTAAACCTGCCAATTGAACTTAATATTGGACTGGTAGAAAAAGTAGATACCTTAATATCAGAATTAGAAGAAATGTGGAAAAGTTTTGGTATTGAAACAAGACTTTTTGATAACCTTTTCTCAATAAGATTTGGCTATTTTGAAGATGTTCGAGGTTGGCGTGGCGGAGTAATTGTCGAAGATGAGAATGGTGAACAAGAATGTATCTCAATTTTTGAATATCTATTTAATAGAAAAGGAAGAAAATTAATCAAAGGTGACAGAAAGATTTCTATTCCTTTCACTTGGGGTATTGGTTTTTCTTATAGAAATTTTGGTTTAGATATATCTTCTGATGACTTAATTTATAGTTTTCAAACTACCAATTATAAATTTTCTTTTATTTTTCGCATGTGAAAAAGATTTCCCTTATTTTAGTAAATTACAATACTACTAAATACCTTTTAAAACTCCTTTCTTTTTTAATTAAAAGAAATTATCAGATTATTGTTGTTGATAATAATTCTTTTGAAGAATTGCCGATTGAATATTTTAAAGAAAATAATATCCTTCTAATAAGATTAAAAAAGAATTATGGTTATGCCAAGGCGATAAATATTGGTTTGAAATATGCGATTGGTGAATATATTGGGATTGCTAATCCTGATATAATTTTAAAAAATAATGAAATTGAAGAAATGGTTTTCTATTTAGAAAAAAATCCTGATTGGGGTTGTATTGCTCCTTTATTTATCAACGAAAAAAAAGAAATTCTACCTTCAACCCGCACTTTTCCAAAAATAAGACACCTCTTTTTTGGTTATCGGTCAATTATTTATAAAATCTTTAAAAGAAACCCCTATTCTTTTCAATTTCTAAATTTAGATAAATATAATGGAGAAAAGGCAATAGAAGTTGACTCGGTGATTGGCACTTTCATTATTTTTAGAAAAAAAGCATTAGATAGTATTGGCAACTTTGACGAAAATTTCTTTCTCTTTGCCGAAGATTTAGATATTTGTAAAAGATTATGGGAAAAGAGTTGGAAAGTTATTTTCTATCCAAAGGTAAAGGTAATTCATTATTTAGGAAAGGCAAGAGAAAAAGATTTTATAAAATCAGAAAAGGCAAGATTTAGGTCTTTTTATTATTTCTTTAAAAAGTATTATCCAAAAAATTTTTTTGTCGACTATCTTTTTTCTTTTGCTTTAATATTATTATATTTTCAATTAATTTTTTTAAGGGATATAAAAATAAAATTATTTTGATATGGTTTTTTTTATTTTTTATTTAGGTTTAATAAGTAGTTTTATTACTAATTATACCCTTTTTAATGGGATAATTAAACTTAAAAATAATTTTTATCTGGCAAGCGAAGGCGGTTTAGTAATTACCAATAAAGATTTTTTGGTTGAAAAATATTACTCCTATTTTGATGGTCTTACTGCCAATTATTTACAAGATTTATCTTTTGACTCAGATTCTAATCTCTGGATTGGTAGCAAATATGGTGGTCTTATCTATTTTGATTTAAAGAAAGAAAAATTTTATTCTTATCCGAAAGAGAAGATTCCCTATTCTCTCAATATTAATCAACTTTTTATTGAAGAGGATAAAATTTTTTTGGCTACCGACCAAGGTTTTTATTCTCTTCTTACCAAAGGAACCTTTGGTGATTTTAGTGATGATAGTGTTATTAAAATTGAGTATCCAAGAATTCCAACTAATAATATTTTCTGTGTAAAAGTTTTTGATGAGATTTATCTGGGCACTAACCGGGGAGTTTCCAAGATAAAGAAAGATTTATCACAAATTGAAAACTATCAAAAACCCTTAGGTGATACAGTGAAATCAATAATCAAAGTAAGGGATACAATTTTTGTATTAACGGAATTGGGCGTTGCCTATTTTGATAGTAATCGTAATCGTTTTCTACCTTATTTTCATTTTTCTAACCCAAAGATTGTTTATGATTTTATCTTTTTTGGAAACTCCTTTTATTTTGCAATGGAGAAGGGCTTTTTAGTATTGAAAGAGACCCTTCAAGCAATTACCACTGAAAAAACTGTTCGTTTGTATGTAGATTTAGATACCCTTCCTAAATTATATGCCCTTTGTCGTGGTTGGAATCCTTATATCCAAGGCTTTCTTTTCCAAGTTGTGGAAACTATCAAACCAATCAAAAAGCAAATCTTTTTTAATTCAATTTATTCTAAGGTAGTTTATAATACCTGTTTTGATAAAGATGGCAACCTTTACTTAACTCACTACTTAACCTATTGGGCAAATAGGACATTGAGCATAATTAAACCTAATGGAACTATTACTTGGCTTAATGATACGCTTATTAACCCTAATTTTTTAGCATTAGATTCCAAAAATCAACTCTGGATTGGCCATTGGGCAATAAATGGCGGAATTTCTTGTTATTCTCCCTCGGATAATACTTTTTCTATCTATCGCTTTGGCGAAGAAAGTTATAAAAATGTGATCGGTGGCTTGGGAATTGATTATTATGATACCAAATGGATAAGAACTACCGAAAACATCATTGCCTTAGATTCCTTAAACAATATTTATGAGTTTAATATCCCAAATATTGGTGGCATCTCTTTTTCCAATTTTGCTTTTGATAAGAAAAATAGAGTATACTTAGGAACATTAAATGGTCTACTTTTAATTGATCATAAAAATACCTTAAATAACTTTTCTGATGATGAAATCAAAATTATCACTGCCGGACTTTTATCGCCAATTATTAATTCTTGCTGCTCTGATAAGAAAGGCAGAATTTGGGTAGCCACTCCTAAGGGAGCAGGTTTTTTAAAAGATAATTTAACTTTTGAAATTTTCACTACCCAAAACAGTGGTATCCTTAGTGATGAGGTATATTTTGTAAATTGTGATAAGTATAACCGAATTTGGTTTTTAACGAAAGAAGGGATTTCACTATATTACCCGGAAAAGAAAAAATGGCAAAGTTTTAACCAATACTTCCTACCCAATTGGGAGAAAAAGAATAATTTTTATCATTCCCTTTATATCAATGACTATTTTAGTGAAGTATTAATCGCTACGGAAGATGGCTTAATAAGGTTCTCTTATCCGGAAGAGGTGATTAGTTCGGAAATAAAAATTTATCCTAACCCAATAATTAAAAATCAGAAATTAAGAATTAAAAAGGTGAAAGAAGGAAGCCAATTAAAAATTTATAACTTCTTTGGCAAACTTGTTGCCACTAACAAAGATTTTAAAAAAGAGAAAGAAGATTTTGTGATTACTATTGATGAGAAATTTAAACCCGGTTTATATTTTTTAATAGTGGAAACCGAGGAGGAAAGGATTTATGAAAAATTTGTTGTTATTGAATAAACAAGATTTTTATCTATAATTTTTTATGATTGCTATCATTGTTGGTTCAAAGTCTGATTTACCAATTGTGGAAGAAGGAATAAATATTTTAAAAGATTTCCAAATTTCCTATGAATTAAAAATCCTCTCTGCCCATCGGACACCGGAAGAGTTAAGAGATTATGTAATAGATTTAGAAAAACGAGATTTTCAAGTAATAATCGCAATTGCTGGTATGTCTGCCCACTTACCGGGAGTAATTGCTGCTTATACTAATTTACCCGTTATTGGAGTTCCCCTACCAACTAGTTCCTTACAAGGTTTAGATTCCTTACTTTCTATTGTCCAAATGCCTATTGGTGTGCCGGTGGCAACAATGGCGATTGGCAAAGCAGGAATTACTAATGCTTGCCTTTATGCTTTAAGAATCCTATCGCTAAAAGATATAAAAATAAAAGAGAAATTAGAAAAATATAAAAAAGAGATGAAGGAAAAGGTTTTAAAAGGAGAATGAGAATTAAAAAAATAATTATTCTCAATTTAATTTTCTTGATTTTTCTTTTTGGCGAGAAGGGAGGAAAGAAGATGAAATTAAAATTACCTAAACCAAGATATAAAAGTGAAGTGAGCGTCGAAGAGGCATTATTAAAAAGGAGGTCAGTAAGGAGTTATCAAAAATCACCTTTAACCTTAGAAGAGGTTTCTCAATTATTATGGGCGGCTTATGGAGTTACTGCTGATTGGGGAGGTAAAACTTGTCCTTCGGCTGGCGCAACCTATCCTTTGGTTATCTATTTAGTAGCAGGCGAAGTAAAAGATTTAAAACCAGGAGTTTATCAGTATCTACCAGAAGAACATAGTTTAAAATTGGTATTAGAAAAAGATGTGAGAAAAGAATTGACTGCCGCTGCTTGGCAACAAGAATATATTTTAAAGGCGCCAATTAATATTATTATCACTGCTAATTACGAAAGGACCACTTCTCATTATGGTGAAAGAGGTATTAGATATGTGCATATGGAAGTTGGCCATTGTGGGCAGAATATCCACCTCCAATGCGAAACAATGGGATTGGGCACGGTTGTAATCGGTGCTTTTAATGATAAAGAGGTGAAAAGGATTTTAAATATAAAAGAAGATGTCCTATACATTATGCCCGTTGGTAGAAAGAAGTGAAATTAAATGAATTTGATTATTACCTGCCAAAAGAGTTAATTGCCCAAGAGCCACCTAAAAAGAGAGATTTTTCTCGGTTATTAATTGTCAATAGAAAGGAAAGAAAATTTGAAGAAAGGAGATTTAACGAAATAATTGAATATCTTAATCCTGGTGATTTGATTGTCTTTAATAATACCAAAGTAATAAAAGCCCGACTTTTTGGCAAATTACCAAATGGAAAAGAGGGTGAAATTCTTTTATTAAGGAAAATTGGTGAAAATCTCTGGGAAGCCCTTTGCCGACCAGCCAAAAAAATGAAAGAAGAAGTAATTTTAAAAATTAATAATAACGAAATAAAAATCTTAGAAAGAAAAAAGGAAGGTGTAAGAATAATTAAATTTTTAAATAACTCTGATAGAGAAGTTATTGAAAAATATGGAAAGATACCTTTACCACCTTATATAAAAAATCCTAATATAAAAGAAAAGGATTATCAAACAATTTTTGCTTGTAAAGAAGGTGCGGTTGCCGCACCAACTGCTGGTTTTCATTTTAATAAAGAATTAATAGCAGAAATTAAAAAGAAAGAAATAAAAATTGGTTTTTTGACACTCCATTGTAGTTTGGGAACCTTCCGACCAATAAAGACCGAAAATATTGAAGACCATCAAATGTATTATGAAGATTACGAAATTCCTGATGAGTTAATAAAAATAGTTGAGGAAACCAAAAAAGCCAAAAAAAGAGTAATTGCTTGCGGAACAACGGTTGTGCGGGCATTAGAAAGCCAGATGAAAGAATTTGGTAAACTTATTCCCGGATATTATACTACCAATCTCTTTATCTATCCCCCTTTCCAATTCCAATTAGTGGATGCTTTAATTACTAACTTTCATTTGCCTAAATCTACCCTTTTACTTTTGGTTTGTGCCTTTGCCGATAAAGAACTAATCTTTCAAGCCTATCAATATGCCATTGAAAGAAAATTTTATTTTTATTCTTTTGGTGATGCCATGTTTATAATATAAAAATGCTTAAGATTTCCGAAATTTTAAAAGTTACTAATGGCGAAGTTTTACATAATTTTAAGGATTTTTTTATCAGCGGAATAAGTATTGATTCGCGAAAAGTTAAAGAAGGTGAATTATTTATTGCCCTAAAAGGAAATAATTTTGATGGTCATGATTTTATTAAAGAAGCGATAAAAAAGGGTGCAAAGGCAATAATATTTGATAACCCTTCTAAAATTGAAAATTTTCCTAATATTTGTTTTATAAAAGTTTTAGAAAGCCGAATTGCTTTAAGGAAAATTGCTAAATATTATCGTTCCCTTTTTCAATGCCAAACAATCGCGATTACTGGTAGTAATGGGAAGACAACCGTAAAAGAATTAGTCGCCTTTTTGTTAGCCAAAAATTATAAAGTAGTAAAAGCACCAGAAAGTTACAACAATGATATTGGAGTTCCTTTGACAATCTTTCAATTAAAAAAGGATACCCAATTTCTTGTCCTAGAAATGGAAATGAACCAACTGGGCGGAATAAAAAACCTTTGTGAAATCGCTCAACCTCATATTGGAATAATTACTAATATCGGTGATACCCATTTGGAATTTTTGAAAAACCGAAAAGGAGTAGCCAAAGAAAAAAGTGAACTCTTAGAATATCTCGCTCCCCAAGGAGTGGCTATCTTAAACAACGACGATCCAATTATAAAAAATATGAGTAAAAATTTTTCATTAAAAAAAATCTTTTTTGGTATCAAAAATAAAAATTGTGAAATCTTTGCCACTCCTTTGGAATTAAATAAAGATAAAACAAAAATCCTTCTTTTTGATAAAAAAGAAATTGAAATTCCTTTAATCGGTCTTCACAATATTTATAATTTTTTAGCCAGTTTGAGTGTCCTAAAAGTTTTAAATTTAGATGTTTATCAATTTCTTGATTTAAAGGGTTTCCAACCACCACCTTTCCGGACTACCCTCTATCAACTTAAAAATAATATAACTATCCTGCTCGATTGTTATAATGCCAATCCCTCTTCCATGGAGAATGCCTTTAAAACAATAAAAACAGTTTTTAGAAAAGAGAGAAAGATTGGCCTCTTAGGCGATATGAAAGAATTGGGAGAAGAAAGCGAAAAATTTCATTATCAATTAGGAGAAAAGGCGAGTTTTATTTTTGATAAATTATTTTTCTATGGTGATTATGGCGAAAAAGTAAAAGAAGGATTTCTTAAAAAAAATAGAAAAAAAGAAGATTTTTACCATTTTTCTTCCAAAGATAAATTAGTAGAAAAATTGATTGAAATTTTAAAAGAGGGTGATATAATTTTAATTAAAGGTTCAAGAATTTTAAAAATGGAAGAAATATTCTATAAATTAAAAGAGTATTATGGAGAAAAGAGAAATCAAAATAACTGACACTACGCTGCGGGATGCCCACCAATCCCTTTGGGCAACCAGAATGAGAATTGAGGATTTTAGTGAAATCTTACCAAAATTTGATGAAGTGGGCTACTATTCTTTAGAAATGTGGGGGGGCGCTACTTTTGATGTTTGCATCCGTTACCTTTTTGAAGATCCCTGGGAAAGACTCTCTTTTATTAGAAAAAATATTAAAAAAACAAAACTCCAAATGCTTTTGCGCGGACAAAATATTGTTGGTTATAAAAACTACCCCGATGATTTACTTATTGCTTTTATTGAAAAAGCGAGCGAAAGGGGGATAGATATTTTCCGAGTTTTTGATGCTTTAAACGATACCCGCAATTTAGCAAAAGCAATCCAGACAATTAAAAAATTGAATAAACATTGTCAGGGCACAATCTGTTACACTATTTCACCGGTCCACACAATTGAATATTATGTGAAAAAGGCAAAGGAACAAAAAGAATTAGGCATTGACAGTATCTGCATAAAAGATATGGCAGGAATTATTTCGCCCAAGATTGCTTATGAATTAGTAAAGGCATTAAAGGAAGAAATCAAATTGCCTGTCCAACTCCATACCCACTCTTCCTCGGGAATGGCAGTCGCTTCTTATTTAAAAGCGATTGAAGCCGGTGTGGATATTATTGATACCGCTCATGCTCCTTTGGCTTTTGGAACTTCTCAACCAGCAATTGAAACCATGCTTTATATTTTTGAAGATTACCAAATTGAAGCGAATCTTAATAAAAAAATCATTGAAGAAATTTCTGAACATTTTGAAAAAATAAGAAAAGAAAAAGATATTAAATATGAGAAATTGGTAGATGAGGAAGTCCTTATTCACCAAATTCCTGGTGGGATGGCCTCTAATCTTTATTCTCAGTTAAAAGAGATGAAAGCAGAAGAGAAATTACCGGAAGTATTAAAAGAAGTTCCTTTGGTGAGAAAAGATTTAGGTTATCCACCCTTAGTCACTCCCACAAGTCAAATTGTTGGTGTGCAAGCGGTTTTCAATGTTTTAAATGGTGAAAGATATAAAATTGTTCCTAAAGAGGTAAAAGATTATGTGAAGGGACTTTATGGTGCACCACCAGCACCAATCGAAGAAAAACTTATAAAAAAGATTCTCGGCAATGAAAAACCAATTACTCACCGACCGGCTGATTTATTACCACCAATTTTAGATAAAGTAAAAAAAGAGTTGCCCAAAGAACTAATTGAAAAAGAAGAAGATTATATCACCTATGCCCTTTTTCCGGAAATTGCTTTAAAATTCTTTGAGAAAAGAAAAAATAAAGAAAAGTTTGAGGAGGAAAAAATGGCAGAAAAATTTTCTGGCGAAAGTAAAAATAGTAAAAAGGATATCAAATATTTAGAAGAACTTTTAAATTTACTTTCTAAGTTCAAATTTTCAGAGATTAAATTAGATTTAGGAGAACTAAAAATTGAAGTAAAAACTCATCCTTCTCCTATTATCTCCCAATCTTCTCAACAATTAATCACCGAAGAAAAGGAAGAACCCTCTTTACCAACCGAAAAGCTCCTCATTCAAAAAGAAGAAAAATTAACCACTGTTGAAGAAAAAGAATATGAAAAAATAACTTCTCCCATGGTTGGCACTTTTTATCGCCGACCAAAACCTGATGCGCCACCTTTCTGCGAAAAAGGTGATATCGTAGAAAAAGGCGCCACCCTCTGTATTATCGAAGCAATGAAATTGATGAATGAAATTAAAGCCGAAAAGAAGTGTAAAATTATTGAGATTTTAGTGGAAGAAGGTTCACCAGTGGAATACGGTCAACCCCTTTTTCTCATTGAAGAGATTTCTTAAAAATTTTCTTTTTTTATTGACAAAATAAATTTTTTTATTAAAATATAAAGTTGGATAGGAGGAAATATGGCGTGCGCAAAGAAAACACCCAAGAAAAAAACAACAAAGAAAAAAAAGTAAATTTCTTTTGGAGCGGACTTCACATCCGCTCCGCCTCCTATGAAGGAAATTATTAACCTTCTTCCTTATATTTTCCCTAATGAAATTTTAAATTTTCCAACTAAAATTAAAAAATATAATTTAACAATCACCTCTTTACTTATTTATTATTTATATCAAAATATTAAGGAAAAAATTTTATTTATTTCTGAAGACAATGAAGAGATTAGCATAATTTTTCATAATCTTCTTAATTTTTTGCCCGAAGACAACCTTATTATTTATCAAAATGATTTACTTAATCTTAAAAATTTAATTAAAAAAGAAGAAAAAAAAGAAAATTTTATCTTTCTCTTGCCAAAAAAACTCTTATCAAACTTAGTTCCTAAAAATTTGAATGATTTCCTTTTAAAAATTAATAAAGACCAACATTTTTCTTACGAAGGTTTAAAAAATTGGCTTTTTGAGAATGGTTATCTTCTAACCGACTTAGTTTTAGAAGAGGGAGAATTTGCTTTTCGGGGAAGTATTATTGATGTTTTTCCTTTGGACACTCTTTCACCAATAAGAATAGAATTTGAGAATGATAGGATAATTTCTTTAAGATATTTTGATGAAATAACTCAAAAATCAATAAGTGAATTAAAGGAAGTTGAAATTACTGGTCTTTTAAGTAAAAAAGAAAATCTCATCCCTTTAAAAAACCATTTAAAAGATTTCCTTGTTATTAGTAACGAAATTATTGAAGATTTAGAGGTTCATTATTTATTAGAAGAAGACGGTATCAATCTCCCTATAACTTTTGCTCCCAATTATTTAGGTGATTTCCAATTATTAAAAAGAGAATGTGAAAAAAGTGATCATTTTTACTATTTAATCACTGAAAATTATTTGCCTCCCCTCTTAAAAAATTTGCCTTCAGAAAAGGTGAAAAATCTCTCGGGATTTCTATCCGAAGGATTTGTCATTCCCAAATTAAAAATTACTATTTTAACAGAAAGGGAGATTTATGGTTTTCCGAAAAGAAGATACAAAAGAAAAAAATTTAAAGGACTACCAATTGATGATCTATTTGGTTTAGTAAAGGGTGAATATGTGGTTCATCAAGACTATGGTGTAGGAATTTTTAAAGGAATTGTTAAAAGGGATTTTGGCTTTGGTCTAAAAGAGTATTTAGTAATTGAATATCAAAATAACGATTTGCTCTATTTACCAGTAGAAAATTTTAATCTTTTAGAAAGATATATTGGTGTTGGTGAGGAAAAACCAGTAATTGATAAATTGGGCTCACCAGTTTGGCAAAAAACTAAGGAGAAGATTTTAAAGGAATGTGAAGAATTGGCTTCGGAAATTTTAGAAATCACTGCGAAAAGAAAAATATTAAAAAGAGAGCCTTATATTGAAAATGAAGAATGGGAACAAGAAATAAAATTAACCTTTCCCTATAAAGAAACCTTTGACCAATTAAAAGCCCTTTCGGAAATAAAAAGGGATCTTCAAAAAAGTTCGCCAATGGAAAGGTTAGTCTGCGGTGATACTGGTTTTGGTAAAACCGAAATTGCTTTGCGAACTGCTCTTTGGGCAGTAAGCAATTTTAAACAGGTGGCTTTTTTATGTCCCACCACTTTATTATCTGTTCAACATTATCAAACTTTTAAAGAACGACTTAAAAATTTACCAATCCGAGTAGAGATGTTATCAAGGTTAACTCCGCCGGAGAAAGAAAAAGAAATAATTGCCGATTTAAAAAAGGGCAAAGTTGATATTATTATTGGCACCCAGAAAATTCTCCAAAAGGATATCCAATTTGCTAACTTAGGACTTTTAATTATTGATGATGAACACAAATTTGGTGTTAAAGATAAAGAAAGATTAAAGAAATTAAAACCCGAGATTGATGTCCTCTCCTTAACTGCCACCCCTATTCCCCGCACTTTCTATTTAGCCCTTTCCGGCTTAAAAGATATCTCAGTAATAAACACACCACCAATTGGTAGAAGAGATGTGATTACGAAAGTTATTCCTTGGGATAATAAGATGATAAAAGAAATAATTTTAAAGGAATTGAAAAGAGAAGGTCAAGTATTTTTTGTCCATAATCAGATAAAAGATTTAGATAAATATTATGAGAAATTAAAAAATCTATTACCCGAAGTTAAATTTGGTGTCGCCCATGGCAAACTTTCCGAAAAAAAATTGGCAAAGATTTATTATGATTTTTTAAATAGGAAATATGATGTCTTAATATCAACAATAATTTTAGAAAGTGGTATTGATATGCCCAATGTAAATACCATAATTGTTAATAATGCGGAAAGGTTCGGTTTAGCCGATTTGCACCAATTAAGAGGAAGGGTTGGCAGAAGAGATATCCAAGGTTATGCCTATTTCATTGTCAATAAAATAGAAAACCTTAATGAAATAGCCAAAAAGAGATTATCTACTTTATTAGCCTATGCCAATTTAGGTTCAGGAATGCGGATTGCTTTAAGAGATTTAGAATTAAGGGGTGCCGGCGAATTATTAGGCAAAAAGCAACACGGTAATATCAAAAGAATCGGTCTAAACTTATATTCCCAACTTCTGAAAGAGACGATCCAAAAATTGAAAAAGGAAGAGATAATAAAAGAACCATATCTGAAAATTGATTTACCTGCTTATATACCAGAAGATTTTATCAAAAATTCTTATCAAAGAATTGCCCTATATCAAAGACTTTTAAAATTAAATAGCGAAGAGGAGTTAAAGGAATTAATTTCGGAAATAAAAGACCGCTACGGAAACTATCCAAAAATAATGGAAAACCTCTTTAAAATAAGTCAAATAAGAATCCTTGCCTTTAATAAAAAAATTACTAAAATTATCTATGAGAAAGGAATATTTACAATTGAAAAAGATAATAGGGTTATCAAAAAAGAAGGTAAATTAGAAGATTTGATTGAAAATTTAAAAGAATTTTAATGGCTAAATCTTTGGTAAAATTAAAGGAATCTAATTAAATAAAGGAGGATAATATGGCTAGGAAAAAGGTAAGTGACGAGAAAAAAATTTTCCTACAAGAATTAGAAAAGGATGGTGTAGAAGTTCTGGCAGTTTATAATGAACCTTATAATAACCATTGGCAAGTTTTTGCTCTTATTCCTGTTGAAAAATGCGAACCCACTCCTTTCCAAAGGGAAGTTTCGCCTGCCCATCTTTCCCATTTAAAAAATTCAATTGATAAAATTGGTCGATATTTAGACCCAATCACTATTGTGCGAACAAGAGATGGTAAATATTACACTCCTAACGGTAGCCATCGCTTATCAGCAATGAGAGAACTTGGTAAAGAAAAGATTGCGGCAATTATTATTCCTGATGAAGAGGTGATGCATAAAATTTTAGCAATGAATGTGGAAAAGGCTCACAATATTAAAGAAAAATCTTTAGAAGTAATCAAAATGTATCAGCACTTTTTAGAAAGGAATGCAGAAAAAAAAGAAGTGGATTACGCCTTTGAATTTGAAGAGCCTTTTTATATCACCTTGGGATTAATCTATCAAGAAGAAGAAAGATTCGCCGGTGCTTCTTATCTTCCTTTATTAAGAAGAATTGAACAATTCTTAGAGAAGCCTTTAAAAGAGGCTTATGAAGAAAGAAAAAGAAGAGCAAAAATAATTAAGGAAGAATTAGAACCCCTAATCCAAAATATTATTAGTAAGTTCCATGAAAGAGGAATTAAAATTCCCTTTTTAAAATCAATAATTATTTCCCAAAATAATCCCTATAAAAGAAAGAAAAAAGGAACTTTTGATTTTGATGAAGGAGTTAATCAATTTATCCAAAATCTTTCCCAATATGATGTCTCCAAAGTAAAAGAGGAAGACCTTTTAAAAGAGATGCCCGAAGAATAATTTTAATGGAAATCTTAGAAAAGGAATTAAAAGGAAGGGTAATTCACGATTTCCCTTATCCTTTAAAAAATCGGAAATGTCCCCATGCCTCTTTAATCTCTTTAACCAATCCTGGCGGTTGTCTTTATTCTTGTCCGATGTGTTATGCCCGAGCCTATTCTTTTTCAATCACCGATAAAATTATTATCTATAAAAACTTATTTAAAAAATTATCGGAGGAGATAGATAAATTAAATATCGCCTTCCCTTTTTATTTAAGTCAAATAACGGACCCTTTACAACCAATCAGAAAAATAAGAGAGTTAACCTTCCAAATTGTTAAACTCTTGATAAATAAAAAATTGAGTTTTAAAATTGTTACCAAATCAGCCGATGGAGTAAAAGAGTTGATAGATAATAATAAGGAACTATTAAATTATCCCTATTGGTTTTTAGAAATGACTATTGAAGCAACACCCAAAAAACAGATAATCACCAGTCCGAATGCTTCACCAATAAAAGATAGAATTAAAATAGTTAAATATTTAACGGAAAATAATATTGAAGTTATTGGTCGAACCGATCCAACAATTTTAGGATTAATTGATTGGGATGATTTAGAATGGTTAATAGATAATTTAAAAAAAGTTGGTATAAAGCATATCATCGCCTCTTGTGGTTATTATAATAAAATATCAATGGAGAACTTGCTTTACCGAATGAAAAATTCAATATTTAAAGAAAGGATTAAAAAGGTAATCAATTTTTATGAATACCAAAAAAATTCAAAAAAGAAAAGGTTTCTGGCACCTTTACCAATCAGAATAGAATTCCATACCAAATTTAGAAAACTCTGTGAAAGAAATAATTTAACTTATGCGGTTTGTCAAGAGTTGCCGAAAGAGTATGATTCAGAAAATTTATCTTCTTGCGAAAATTCTAATAGAAATTTTGTCCATATAAAAATTAATAAAGAATTTTTACCAATTAATTGTTGTGGTGATTGTTTACGCTCTTGCCCTAATTTAAAAAATCCGCCTTGTAATATGCCAATCTTTCAAAAGGAGTATCCCTATAAAGAAAAGAGATTGTATCAAAAATTTTATCCTTCTTTAATTTAAATTATTATATTATTATACTTTTATGTCTAACAGCGTGGCAATTAATATTTACTGCCACTGGTAAGGAAGCAATATGACAAGGAAAAACCTCAATAAAAACTGCTAAACAGGTTATCCGACCGCCAAAACCTTGGGGACCAATTCCTAAATTATTTATTCTTTCTAATAAATCTTTTTCCATTTCTGCATAAAATGGGTCCGGATGAATAGAACCAATCTCCCTTAATAATGCTTTCTTTGCTAAAATTGCAGCATATTCAAAAGTGCCGCCGATACCGACACCAACAACAATTGGTGGACAAGGATTGGCACCGCTCTCTTTTACTCTTTTTACTACATAATCTTTCACACCTTCAACTCCAAAAGCAGGTGTCAACATCTTCACTTCGCTCATATTCTCACTACCACCGCCTTTCGGCATCACCGTAATCTTTATTTTATCACCTTTGGTAATTGAACAATGAATGATTGCTGGCGTATTATCATTTGTATTTTTCCTTCTAAAAGGATCACTAACTACCGATTTTCTCAAATAGCCTTCAATATACCCCTTTCTTACTCCTTCATTAATCGCTTCATAAATATTGCCACCAACTACTTTTACCTCTTCGCCCATTTCTAAAAAGACAACCGCCAAACCAGTATCCTGACAAATTGGCACCATCTCATTCCTGGCAATCTCGGCATTTTCTAAAATCTGTTTTAATACCTCTTTTCCTAAAGGAGATTCCTCTTTTTCAATTGCTTCTTTTACTCTCTTTTTTACATCTTCTCCTAATAGACAATTTGCCTCAATACATAATTGGGCAACTTTTTCGGTAATCTCTTTCACATTGATTTCCCGCATTTTAATTCCTTTTTTAAATTAACGATGGTTTTAAAACCCAAATCTCCCTTTCTTTGGGCAAGGTTTCTTTACTAATTTCTATTTCGGAAACATTCAACATTTTCACATTTTTCTTTTCTAATAAAAAATCTTCTACTTGAGCAATCGGAAAATCTAATACGGATGTTTTGAAATGCATCGGGATGGTAATTTTAGGTTGTAAAAATTGGACAACCTCGCTTGCCTCCTCAGCATCAATTGTGAAATAACCACCAACGGGAACAAAAAGAATATCAATATCTCCAATTTTCTTTTTATCTTCACTAGTTAATTGATGGCCAAGATCACCAAGATGGAGCAGTCTTAAATCATCGGCAATAATTAAAAATATCACATTTTTACCTCTTTCCTTCCCCTTGCTTCTATCGTGATAAGTCTCAATGCCGATAAATTTAACACCCCGAACCTCTTTTTCGCCAGTTCCTTTTACAATTTCTGGATTACCTTTTATTTCTTTGTAATAATTATGATCATCGTGCTCATGGGTGATAACAACAATATCTGCCTCTTCTCTTATTGGTTTATAACCGACTGCGCCACCATAAGCGCCGGCTTTATAAGGATCAGTAATAATTTTGATATTATCTTTCGTAGTAATTAAAAAAGAGGCATGACCCAAAAATTTAATCTTCATAATAATCTCCTTGAAATTATTCTATTGGAATTACTGAAACCCTTTTCTTATTTTTGTTAACCCATTCAAATCTCACAATTCCATCTTTTAAGGCAAAAAGGGTGTCATCAGAGGCAATACCGACATTTCTACCGGGCAAAAATCTTGTTCCTCTTTGACGAACAAGAATATTGCCGGCTCTCACAAATTCGCCACCAAAGGCTTTTATTCCCAATCTTTGACCTGGTGAATCTCTACCATTTCTTGATGAACCTTGCCCTTTCTTATGTGCCATAAGACCTCCTTTTTTTAAATAAAAATTATAATATTAAATTTCCAAAAATCAAATTATATCTCTTCTTTACCAGGATAATAATAAAATACTGAATCACCCACCTCTACTCCTAAAGACTTGGCAACAACTGGACATTTTGCCTTTAAGAGAAAGAAAACATCCCTTTCTCTATCAACCAAAGATTCATAATTAGCATGTCCTTTCGCAATAATAATATCTGCTTCTTGGTAATTCTTTAAAAATTCCTCATTTATTTCATTGAAATTAACTCCTAAGAAACCAGAACCGGTATCAATAATTTCGCCTAGTTTATCAAGTTCGGCTTCATAGGCATCTTTTAGCGTAGCATCATTTAATATTGGCTCTTTTTTTACCACTATCACTAAATTCAAAAAAGTAAGTTGTTCTAAAAGAAGTTTATCAAAATAAATCTCTCCGGCGTTATCTAAGATATATAAAATCTTATAAGCACCTTTCAATTTCTCTTTAAAGATTTTATAATCATCCCTTTTAAAAGATAGATTTTTAATATGTCTTTCTAAATCAAAATTATCTTGGGGTCCAATATCAATTATGTTTCCGCAAGCAGAATATTTGATAGCCGTATAAATTCTATCCTTCTCTTTTTCTATTAATATCTTTGCTTCACTTGCCTTCTTCTTACCAATCTTATTCATCTCTTTTTTTAATTCTAAAAAGGGATCAGGATTTTTTAGATAATTATAAACTTCTCTAATAATATAAGAAGTGAAAATACTTGGTGGGTCTTCTAAGGATAAACTGCCCGCCATATCCATTGCCAATTTTGTCACATTAATAAAATCTTCTTCTTTTCCCTTAGAAAATAATACTATTCTTTGTGCCTGTCTTATTACGCAAGGAATACAATTTGCTTCACTTTTCATAATTAAATATTAAGTCTTTTTTGGCTTTTTTTCTGCTGCCGGAAATAGGACATTATTTAAAATCAAACGATAACCTGGTGAGTTTTTATGTAAAGATAAATTTGTTGGTGGATCCCCAATCCGATGGGCATAATCTTCGGGATCATGACCACCTAAACAGGTAATTGTTCCCTTACCATAATTTTTATGAATATATTTTACCTCTTCGGTATTTTTTATCTCTCCCAAGATTAAAACATCTTTTTTTAATCTATTCCTTCGAAAGCCAACATTTTGTCCAAGAAATTCTTTAATTAAAGAGACATGATTTTGAACAAGCATACAAGGAACTGGATCATGTTTGGCTGAAAAATCAAAGAGAGAAAAGTAAACCTCCTCTCCCCGACTGATTGCCTCTAAATAAGTATCAATATCAGAATGTTCATACAAATAGGGATCCGTATAAACTATAAAATTTTCAAACAAAAGAGTGTTATCATAATTTAATTTTTGTTGATAATGGGGATCAACAGGATCACCATCAAACTCTTTCGGAACAATATCAGTTGCTTCGGCTGCCAAAGCAATATCAGGAGTATCAGTTGCTGAACACATACTAAATACCATTCCGCCTTCATAAATATACTTTTTAATCTCTTTAACTACTGCCAATTTTAACTGGGATACCTTTTTAAACCCCAATTTCTTTGCCATCATCTCATTCATTTTTACCTCTTCTTTATACCAATCAGCATCTTTATAAGAACTATAAAACTTGCCGTATTGACCGGTAAAATCTTCGTGATGAAGATGGAGCCAATCATATTTATAGATTTCTCCTTTTAAAACCTCTTCATCCCATAAGGTCTTATAAGGAATTTCGGCATATTCTAATGCCAATCTTACCGCATCATCCCAAGGTTCCTTATTTTTTGGCACATAAACACCAATCTTTGGTGCCTTCTCTAATAAAATAGAAGCCATATTATTCTCTTCAATTATCTTTCTTATCTCACTCTCTTTATTTATATCCACATATTCAAAACTTACTCCTTTTAATTTACATTCTTTGATAACAAAATCGTTATCGGGGAAGAGAAAAGAGCCTCCCCGATAGTTTAAAAGCCATTCAACTTTTATTCCTTTTTCCAATGCTTTATAGGCAATTCCGTAAGATTTTAAATGGTCAGATTGGCTTAAATCCATTGGAATTAATATTTTTGTAAACAGAAAAAATAGTATCATTTAAAAATCCTTGTGCCCGCTTTTCCTTTTAATGCCTTACCAATATTTTCTGGTGAGGTAATAATCACCTCTTCGCCACCGTTCTTTAAAAATTCAATTGCTGCCTCAATTTTCGGTCCCATACTACCTTTGGGAAAATGACCTTCTTTATAATAATTTATAATCTCTTTAAGACCCACTTTTCTTAATGGTTTTTGCTCTTTTTTACCATAATTTAAATAGACATAAGGAACCGCGGTTGAGATAATAAATAAAGAGGCATTCAATTCCTTAGCAAGTAAAGAACCGGTTAAATCTTTATCAATCACACAGGCAATTCCTAAATAATCGCCATTCTTCTCAATCACACCAATTCCGCCACCACCACCAGCAATCACAACCTTACCTTCTACCAACAATTCTCTAATTGCCGAAATCTCAATAATTTTTTTTGGCTTTGGTGAAGGAACAACCCTTCTAAATCCCCGATAGGCATCCTCAACAAAAAACCAACCATATTTTCTTTTTAAAACCTCCATCTCTTCTCTCGTATAGAATGGTCCAATTGGCTTTGATGGTTTCTTAAAATTCTCATCCTTTTCATCAACCAAAACCCTGGTGATCACTGTTACAACCTCTTTATCAATTTTATTTCTCTTTAATACATTAGTCATTGCTAAACTAATCATATAACCAATCTCACCTTGGGTCATTGCATTGGCACAATCTAAAGGCTCTTCGGGCAAAAAATTTCTTGATAAATGATTCTTCAAAAGTAAATAGCCAACCTGCGGTCCATTACCATGGGTAATCAAAAGTTCATAACCACTCTCTATTACGGAAATTAAATTTTCGCAGGTTTCATAGACAGTATTTAATTGGTCATCAAAAGAGATTCCACCACCTTCCTTGATTAAAGAATTACCACCAATTGCGCAAACACAGATTTTTTTCATTATTAATTTTAATAAAATAATCTCAAAAATTCAAGATACAAACTGCCAATTTTTTTCTTGCCATTTTCCAAAAAAGTCCTATATTATATAAATATTTCTTTTTCGGCACAAAAATAAAAGTAAGATTTTGAGGTCAAAAAGAAAAAAGGTAGGGGTGTAGGGAGCGGTACCCTGTAGGGCTACCGACTACGAAAAATAATCGGCGATAAAAAATTTTTATAAATAAACCACTTTCTAATTTTAAAAAAATGCCTACATCTTACTTTTTTAATAAGTTATTGTCGCTTTTAATAAAGAAGCGAGAAACTCCCTTTATTATAAAACTTTCAACTATTTTTAATATAGAATATAGAAATATAACCAGTTTTTAAAAATTTAAAATGACAAATAAGAAAAATCTTAAAAAGTGGTAGGAAATTACTAAAAATCTTTGGCTATAACCAAAGGAAGATTTAAAGATAATTTTTAAATAGTTATCTTCAAGTTAAATTTTTTCAATTTTGAAAATTTGGTTTAAAAAATCTGCTTGCTTGGGCAATCTTTCTTAATCTATCCTTCTGAGATATAAAAATTTTAAATCCTTGTTTTTTTAATCAATATTTCCCAATTGTCATCTACTTCTTTTTGGATTGTCTCTATTTCTTTTTCCGTCAAATGGGAGAAACGACCTTGAAGTCTTAGGTATTCTTTTACTGGAATATTTTTGGGTTGATAGTTGATATTATATTTCACACCATCAAAAACTTCGTATAATGGAAAGATTTTACAATCAACCGCCAATTGGGAGATTTTTATCATCAATTCTGGTGCCATTCGCCAACCCGTTGGGCAAGGTGCAAAGATATGAATAAAGGCTGTTCCTTTTACCTCTTTTGCTTTTTTAAATTTTAATATTAAATCATCAGGAAAACCGATAGAAGCAGTGGCAACATAAGGTATCCGATGGGCAGCGATGATTTCGCTAATATTTTTCTTTCTCTCTTTCTTAAAATTTTCTCTTGGTGTCGTTGTTGTCCAAGCACCATAAGGAGTTGCTGAAGAACGTTGAATTCCGGTATTCATATAGGCTTCATTATCATAGCAAGCATAAATAATTTTTTCGTTCCTTTCACAAGCAGCCGATAATGCCTGAATGCCAATATCTAATGTACCACCATCACCAGCAAATGCCAAAACTTCAATATCGGTTTTTCCTTTTATATCTAATGCTGCCCTTATACCACTGGCAACAACCGCTGCTGTTTCAAAAGCAGTATGATAAACTGGCACCTCTAAACAATGTAAAGGAAAAGGACCATCAATAATTGACCAACAACAAGCAGGAATAACCACAATGGTATTTTTACCTAGCGCCTTTAAGGCTAAGCGCATCGCATAAGCACCACCACAACCAGGACAAGCCAAATGCCCTTGATTCATATATTCTTTAATATCATTGGCAAATTGCCATCTCATAATCTCACCCCCCGAAAATATACCATCTCTTCTGGATAATCTGCCTTATAAGTAAAATCAATTATTTCCCGAATATCATCAGGAACAACATCCCTGCCACCCAATCCAATAACAAAACCAAATACCATCGGTCTCCTTATTTCGTTATATAAAATTGATTTTATCTCCTGGCAGAAAATTCCAGAATGACCAAAACTAATATTTCGGTCAATTACTGCTACTTTTTCTGCCTTTGTTAAAATCTCTTTAATTTGGGAAATTGGGGAAGGTCTAAAAAGTCTAATTTTTAAAAGTCCTACCCTTTTTCCTTTGCTTCTCTCTTCGTCAATTACTTGTCGGGCAGTACCGGTAATAGTTCCGGAGGTTACTAAAATAAGTTTGGCATCTTCACATTGATAACTCTCAACCACTCCATATTTTCTGCCAAAGATTTGATAAAATTCATTATCAACTTCTTCGCTAACTTTCAATGCCTTTCGATGGGCTTCTTCAATTTTGTATCTGATTTCGTAATAATGGTCAGGAGAGGTTAAACCACCAAAGGCTCTCGGATCATTTACATCTAAAAAATATTTTGGTTTATAAGGTGGTAAAAACTTATCCACATCTTCTTGATAAGGAATATCTACTGGCTCAGAAGTATGGGATAAAACAAAAGCATCTAAAACAAGCATTACCGGAATTAAACAGGTTTCAGCAATCTTAAATGCTTGGATTGTGGTATCTAATACCTCTTGATTGGATTCGCAATAAAATTGAACAAAGCCAACATCCCTTTGGGAAAGAGAATCATTCTGGTCGGTCCAAACCGACCAACCTGGTCCCATTGCCCGATTAACATTTGCTAAAACAATTGGCAATCTTCCACCCACTGCCCAATGAAGCATCTCATGCATTAGTGCTAAACCATGGGCAGAAGTGGCGGTAAAGGTCCGACAGCCAGTAGCAGCCGCACCAACACAAGCAGCCATCGCCGAATGCTCACTTTCTACTTTAATAAATTTCGCTTTTAAAAGACCACTAGCACAAAATTCTGATAATAGTTCAACAATTTGGGTTTGGGGAGTTATCGGATAAGCAGCAATCACCTCTGCCTTGGATAATAATACACCATAGGAGACAGCATGATTACCAGTAACTACTTTCTTTTTACCATAAATCAAACTCTCTTTCATTTCTCCTCCTCAAAGAACATACTTATTACATTCCTTGGACATTCGTGGGCACAGACTCCACAACCTTTACAATAATCATATAAAATTTCATATTCACCATTTTTCTTTAAGATTGCTAAATCCGGACAAAAGACATAACAGTTATCACAATTATTACAAACACCACAAGAAAAACACCTACTTGCTTCGTATCTAATCTCTTGATCACTCACCGCAGTTATAATTTCTTTAAAATTTCTTTTTCGCTTATTTATCGGTAATTTATTTTCTTCAATTCTTTTCTGCTTCTCAAAGTAATAAAGATTAAGATTTTCATAACTAACAAGATTAAAACTTTCTTTTTTTGGTATTTCGTAATTTTTTAAGTAATGTAAGATAAGATAGGCACTTTTTCGACCGTAAGCAATTGCCTCAACAACCGTTTTTGGACCAGTAACACAATCACCACCAGCAAATACTTTCTCCATATTTGTCTTGCCATATTCATCAGCAAAAATTGTTTTTTTACCAATTATCTCTTTTGGTAAAATACTTAAATCAACCCTTTCACCAATTGCCTTGATTATTGTGTCTCCTTTTATAATAAAATTGGAATTTCTTATTGGCACCGGCTTCCTTCTGCCTGTCTCATCAACCTCTCCACTAAGTTTCATTTTTACACATTCTAAACCTCTTACCTCTCCCCTTTTATTTTTTATTATCTTGACTGGAGCGGTAAGGAAAATAATTTCCACTCCTTCTTTTATTGCTTCTTCCACTTCCTCTTTTACTGCTGGCATCTCCTCCTTTGTTCGGCGGTAGATAATTTTCACTTTTGCTCCTTTTCTCAATGCCACTCGGGCACAATCAATTGCGGTATTACCACCACCGATCACCAAGACATTTTTGCCAAAATTTTTTATTTTTCTTTTAAGATTTACTTCCTTTAGAAAATCCAATCCCATTAAAACACCCTTTGCCTCTTCATTAGGAATTCCTAATTCCTGTTCAATTTGGGCACCGATTGCCAAAAAAACCGCATCATATTCCTTTGTCAAATCAACTAAGGAAAAATCTTTTCCCAACTCTTTTTTAAAGATAAATTTTGCTCCTCTTTTGGTAAGTTTCTCTATTTCGCTTTTTAAAATCTCTTTTGGCAGACGATAACTGGGAATACCGTAAAAAAGAATTCCGCCAGCATCTTCCTCTCTTTCCAAAATAGTTACTTTTATTCCATTTAAGAGAAGGTAATAGGCGCAACTAAGACCGCTCGGCCCACTACCAATGATCGCCACTTTTTTATTATTATCAATTTTTTCACTCTTTCTCTTTGGTTCCACGAAGTTTAATCCATAATCACCGAGAAATCTTTCAATCATATGAATTGCGATACTTTCATCAAAATTACTTCGATTACAACCAGTTTCGCAAGGATGATAACAGACCCGACCGGTTATTGATGGAAAAGGGTTTTTTTCTAAAATAGTAAGATAGGCTTCTTCCAACGCTCCTTTTAAAGTGAGGGCAATATATTTTTGGATATTTTCATTAGCCGGACAATAATAATTACAAGGCGGTGTTTTAGGAAAGTATTTTGGATAGAAAGTTCGCCAAGTTCCTGTTTTATTAATTAAAGTTTTTTCCCAACTAACTGCCAATTCTGGATAATCTTTAACTTTCAAATCTAACTTTTTCATAGGCCTCCCGACAGGCTAAAATATTTTCTTCCTGTTTTACTTCAACATATTCTTTAATACTTTCTAAGACACTATCTAAACTAACAAAAGAATGAATCCTAACGAAGGCGCCAAGCATGGCGGTATTAATAATAGGAGCGGTTTTTGTTCCTAAACCATATTTTAAAGCAATCTGGGTAGCATCACAAACTGCCACTTTATAATTAGAGAAAAAAGAAGAGTAAAAAGAAATTTCTTTGTTAGTATTAATCAAAATTGTGCCATAAGGCTTCAAACCATCAGTCACATTTATCTGATTTAATAAGACAGAATCTAAAATGATAATGTGGTCAGGATGATAGACTTTATAACGGATAACTATTGGTTTTTTATCAAACCGCAAAAAGGCTTGAACAGGAGCACCTCTTCTTTCAACACCAAATTCGGGAAAGGTTTGACAATAATAACCTTCTTTAAAAAGGGCGGATGCCAAAATTTCGGAAGCAATAACCGCTCCTTGTCCGCCCCGACCATGAAATCGAATTTCGACCATTTAACCTCCTACCATTTATAAACCATTCCTGCCCAGGTAAAACCAGTGCCAAAGGCACTCATTAAAATTATATCGCCATCCTTTATTCTTCCGTTCCGATAGGCTTCATCCAAGGCAACAGGAATAGTTGCTGCTGACATATTGCCATATTTATGTAAAACAATAAAAGTCTTCTCATCAGGAATTTTTGTTCTTTCATTAGTTGCTTTTATTATTCTCATATTTGCTTGATGGGGAATGAAAAGTTTAATATCATTGATTGAAATATTGGCCTCCTTTAATGCTTTCTCTGCTGCTTTACCCATCCAAATTACCGCATGCTTAAAAACCTCTCTTCCTTTCATATGGACATAATGGAGTTTTTCTTTAACTGTCTTTTCTGATGCCGGCATCCTGGTACCGCCTGCTGGTTGATACAAAAGTTCCGCTAGAGAACCATCCGCACCTAGATTAGCCGACAAAATACCAGAATCGCCATTACTTTTTACAACGACACAAGCACCAGCACCATCACCAAATAAAACACAAGTTGCTCGATCCTCCCAATTAACAACCTTTGACATCACTTCACCGCCACAAACTAAAACTTTTTTAGCACTACCTGATTCAATCAAAGTTCCAGCAAGTAAGAAGGCATATAAAAAACCCGAACAACCAGCACTCACATCAAAAGCACCCTGCCCTTTTGTTTTTAACCTTTTCTGAAGCCAACAAGCAGTAGAGGGATAAACAGTATCCGGTGTGGAGGTAGCAACAATAATCACATCTATTTCTTCAGGTTTCATCTGTGCCATTTCTAATGCTTTTATTGATGCTTCATAACATAAATCAGAAGTTGCCTGGTCTTCCCGGGCAATCCGTCTTTCTTTTATCCCAGTTCTTTCCATAATCCATTCATCAGTAGTATCAACCATTTTTTCTAAATCAAAATTATTAATAATTTTTTCCGGTAGATAAGAACCCACACCAACAATTTTTATTTTAATCATAAAATTATTTAAATAATAATAAAAAAGTATTAAAAATCAATGAAATAGGCGCTGCTTAAAAGATGGGTATTGCCGATATTTATCTTTTTTAATCCGTAATTAAAAGCAATTTTTTGAGCCAATTCTGCATGACTTTTGGATGTTTTTGGTAAATCGTTTAAATAAAATATTGGATAATAGGCTAAAAAACTAATTGGAATTTCAAAGTTTAATTTACTAATAAATTTGACAATCTCTTCAATTTCATAAGAATCAACATATCCCGGAACTAAAAGGACCGAAACAACTAATAAAGGTGGTTCTTTCCTTTTATCAAAAAATTGGGAAGCATATTCAATATTTTTTAAGGTATTCTTGTTGGAAGAACCAGTCAAAGTATAATGGACTTCGTAAGAAAAGGCTTTCAAATCAATTTTGATTATTCCATCGCTTTTCAAAGCGAGCTCTATCATTTTTTTAAAAATATTTAAATTTACTGAACCATTGGTTTCAAAGCAGATTCGACATTTTTGTTTTTCTAAAATCTTCTCGGATAGGTTAATCACATAATAGATATTTGGTGTTGGGTCACCACCAAAATAGCAGACACAGAAAACCCGAGAATTAATTTTTGCTAACATTTCGGAGATTGAATATTTCTTTTTCGGCGACAGTTTAAAATGCCAATTTTGGCAATATAAACAGTTAAAAGTACAATGACGAAAAAATACTGCCAGATTGTAATAATTGCTGGGAGCATTGCAGACAAAAGAGGCAACACAATTGGTGGGCAATGGGTCATAATAATAGTCAAGATAACCAAAATCCTCACTCCTTTTTATTCCTTTATCATTTTTTATTAATCCACAATAACCATAACCCTTCTCAAAAATTTTACAATCATTGACACATTGTCCACATTTTTTCCCCTCTGGAAAATTAGGGATCTCTTTAGGTAAAGAAAAGTTCTCTCTTAAATTTTGGTGAATCTCTTTTATTTCTTTTTCGATCTTTAAAAAATGCCCTCTTAAACAAGAAACACAATAGTTAATTTTTTGAGAAATAATTATTGACTCTTTATTACATAATTTACATTTTCCCATTTTTAAAATTATAATTTATCTTGTTGACAAATCAATTTTTAAAATTATAATTTTTTAAGTTTATTTTAAAAAGGAGGAAAAATGGCAAAGAAAGTTAAGAAAAAAGTTGCAAAGAAGACTGTTAAAAAAGTAGCAAAGAGAGTAAAAAAAGCGGCAATTCCTACTGGACCGATCTATTGCTGTTCGATTTGTGGCGCAGAGGTGATGGTTACTAAAGAGGGCAATTTTTCACCAAGTAACCTAACTTGCTGTGAACAACAAATGACAAAGAAAGAATAAAAACTCAATTTTGATTTAAAAGATAATAAAGTAGTTAAAAAGGAACGAATTGGATTTAGAAAAATTTATTATTGAAAATAATATAGAATTTATTGATTTAAAATATGTAGATTTATTAGGAAATCTTCATCATCTTACTTTACCAAGCAGAAAGTTTAATCTAATAAAGGAAAAGGGTGTGGGTTTTGATGGTTCTTCGGTTCCTGGTTTCGCAAGTGAGAAAGAGAGTGATTTAGTGCTAATTCCTGACCTAACTGAATATTTTATCGATAGTATTTATCAAAATAAAACCCTTTCTTTATTTGCTAATATTTTTTTAAAAAATGAACCCTATCATAAAGACCCTCGATTTATCCTTAAAAAGGCAGAAGAGATATTTAAAAAAGAAGTTGGTATTGATAAAATTCTTTTTAGAGGCGAATTAGAATTCTATCTCTTAAACGAGGCTGATTTTAATTTTAGTAAGTTAAATGGTTATTATCACTTTGCCAGCGAAGAGAAAAAGGAAAGAAGTATAAAATTACCTTATTCCCACTCCTATCAGGAAATACCACCGTTTGATAAATATTATGAATTCCGGCAGGAAATAGTTATTAAAGCCAAAGAATTAGGGATTGATATTAAATATCACCATCACGAAAATGGCCAATTTGGACAAGAAGAGATTGAAACCGAATTTTATGAACCAGTAAAAATTTGCGATAAAATATTAATTTTAAAATATCTAATTAGAAACTTAGCAAAAAAATATAACAAAATTGCAACTTTCATTCCCAAATTGTTTTATGACGAACCCGGAAATGGTTTACATTTTCATTTTCAAATATTTAAAAATAAGAAAAATATCCTTTTTAGTAAAGATAATAATCTGAGTGAAGAGGGAAATTATTTTATCAAAGGAGTTTTTGCCCATTTAAAAACAATCTCGGCTTTTAGCAATCCTTCTTCCAATTCTTATCGTCGACTTCTTTCTGGTTTTGAAGCTCCTTCGGTTTTAGATATTGGTTTAGGAAATAGAAATATGGTATTTCGCATTCCTTTATATTTAGAAAAAGAAGATTTGACGATTGAATTCAGATTAGCCGATGCTTTATGCAATCCTTATCTCTTATTAGCCAGTTTTCTTTTAGCCGGCTTAGATGGAATTAGAAAAAAAGGAGAATTCAAAAAAGAATTTCAATTATCTAAAAGTTTAGAAGAAAGTTTAACTGCTTTAAGAGCGGACAACGAATTTTTATTAAGAGAAAATATCTTTAATAAGGAGATTATCGATGAGTGGCTTAAAATTAAAGAGAAAGAGTTAAAACTGATTAATAATTTTCCGCATCCCTTAGAATATTTGCTATATTTTAATTTATGAAAGAAATTATTTATACGGATAAGGCACCAAAACCGATCGGACCTTATTCCCAAGCGGTAAAAATTGGCAATCTCATTTTTCTTTCTGGTCAGATTGGTATTGATCCACAGACTAATGAACTTGTTAAAGGTGGAATCGAAAAAGAGACCCGACAGATTTTTCAAAATATTATTAATATTTTAAAATCCCAAAATGTTGATTTATCGAATGTTTTAAAAATAAATATTTATTTAAAAAATTTAGAGGATTTTAAAAGGGTAAACGAGATTTATCAGGAATATTTTAAAGATAATTTTCCTGCTCGAACCACCGTTGGTGGAATTTCACTTCCCAAAAATGCTTTAATTGAGATTGATGTTATTGCCTATCTTCCTTAATATTTTCTTTTTAGATAAAGAGATATTAATCAAAGAGGGTTTAAATTATGCTTATCATTTAGATTTTAAAAAGGCCGAATCTTGCTTTTATTATGTTACTAAATTGTTTCCAGAAGATCCAGCCGGGTATTTCTTTCAAAGTGCTTTATTACAGGTGGTTATGCTGGATAGTTTTAATGATAAATATAAAAACTTATATTATGAAAAACTAAAAAAAACTATTAAACTGGCTAAAAAAAATCCTTCTCCTTTTTATTTAGGCTCAGTTTATCTCTATTGGGCGCTTTTTGAAGGTTGGCGAAAAAATTATTGGCAATCCTATTCTTTAGGAAGGAAAGTCCCTAAATATCTTAATCAAGCATTAGAAAGGGATAGCAATTTTTTTGACTGTTATTTAGGTTTAGGACTTTATGAATATTTTAAAGCAAAAGCAAATAAATACATTTTTTCTTTAAAAATTTTTGGTAACGAAGATAAGGCAATAAAATTTCTTAAAAGAGCCGCTGAGAATTCAAAAATCTTAAAAATTACCGCTCAATACGCCTATGCCTGGGTATTAATAGAAGAAAAAAGATTTAAAGAAGCCGAAAGTATTTTAAAAGAACTTTTAGACCTTTATCCTAATAATAAAATCTTTTTAAGATTACTCCGGGATATGTATTATAAAAAGGGTGATTATCAAGAATGTTTAATAATTTGTGAGAAATTAAGATTGTTAGAAAAAAGAAAAATTTTAGAAAACGAACTGGTGATGGGAAAAGCCTATTATTTTTTAAAAGATTATAAAAAGGCAAAGGAACATTTCGATTTTATTATTAAAAATAAAGAAATGTTTAAAAACCAGGTAAGATTTAAAGACCATTATGAAGAGGCATTAAAATATGCTCGAAAGGTAAGATGGTATTAGTTGTTGGTATTGGTAATCGTGATAGAGGAGACGACGGAATCGGTTCTTTGATTGCTGAAAGATTAATAAAAGAAGGCTTGGAAAATGTTTTAGATTGTGAAAGAACACCGGAAAATTATCTTTCTAAAATAATTGAAAAAAAACCAGCAAAGATTATTTTTATTGATGCTTGTGATTTTGATGGCCAAATTGGAGAAATTAAAATTTTTAAAAAAGAAGAATGGCGGAATTTTAAAAAACTTTCTTTTTCTACCCATACTTTACCTTTATCCCTTTTTCTATCTTTAATTGAAAAATTAACGAATTCGGAAATCTATTTATTAGGGATCCAAGTTAAAAATACTGGTTTTTCCCAATCTTTAAGTGAAGAGTTAAAAAACCTTTTTGAAGAATTAATTGAAAGAATAAAAACCTTTTTAAAAGGAGTTTAAAAATGTACTTTTTTTTATTGTTTTTTACTTTTTCCCAATATGGTTACTTAACAGTTTTAAGCGAAGAAGGTGATTTACCAGTATATTTAGATGGAGATTATTTAGGCAAAACACCAATTGTGAAAGAGCGGATCAAAGTGGGGAAATATACCATTAGTCTTTTTTCTGAGCAGGAAATGGAGATGACTTATGATAAATTAAAAAGAGGTTCTATTTTTCAAAAACTTTCTTCTCTCTGGGAATTGGCAAAATATTCGGGAGCGACTGAGAGGATTAGAATCGCGCCTGATAGTTTAACAGAAATTTTCCTTTCTAAAAGAAATGCGGAGTCTGCTAAGAAGAAAGTAAAAATCTATTTCTTTTCTTCAATATCTACTATTTTCTTACTAGGATTAATTACGGGAATTTTGGTTGAATGATAAACAAATACCAATGGATTATTAATAAATTAGAAGCAGATTGGGAAAAGATTAAAGAAGAAGTTAAATTGCCCTTGCCGATCATTAAAATTTTATGGCAACGGGGCTATCAGAAAAAAGAAGAGATTGAAAACTTTTTAAATCCAAAGGCAAAAAATTTATTTTTACCCTCTTTATTACCAGATATGGAAAAAGCGGTAGAAAGAATTAAAGAGGCTATCCAAAAGCAAGAAAGGATTTTAATCTTTGGTGATTATGATGTTGATGGAATAACTGGTACCGCTTTGTTACTTTCAACTTTAAAAAAAATTGGTGCTTATGTGAATTTTTATATTCCTCATCGAGAAAAAGAAGGTTACGGTCTTTCTGACACTGCCATCCTTTATGCAAAAAGCCATGGTTATAAATTAGTGATTACTGTTGATTGTGGTTCTAATGATTTTTCTTTAATTAATTTTGCTAAAAAATTAAAATTAGATGTTATTGTTTGTGACCATCACGAGGTCCAAAAAGATTTTAACGATGCCTTTGCTTTTATTAATCCAAAAAGAAAAGATAGCAAATACCCTTTTCGAGAACTTGCTGGTGTGGGAATTGTTTTTAAATTAAGTTGGGCACTTTTACAGGCTTTTAACTTAAACAAAGAAGATTTAATTGAAAATCTTGATTTGGTATGTTTAGGGACAATTTGTGATATTGTGCCCTTAATTGGTGAAAATCGGATATTAGCAAAATTGGGTATCAATTATTTAAATAAAAGAAGAAGATTAGGTTTAAATTATTTAATAAAAGAAGCAGGCTTAAAGAATAAAGAGATTACCTCTTATGATATTAGCTTCATTATTGGGCCTCGGTTAAATGCTGCTGGCCGAATTACTCACGCTGAAAAGGCAGTAAAATTACTCACTACTAATAATGAAGAAGAAGCCAAAAGATTAGCGGAAGAATTAGAAAAAGATAATAAAAGAAGACAATTAATAGAAGAAAAGATTTTAAAAGAAGCCAAAGAAATAATTAAAAAGGAGGAGAAAAATAGAAACCCAATAATTCTATTAGGCAAAGAGGGGTGGCATGAAGGTGTGATCGGCATCTGTGCTTCCCGAATTGTTGAAGAGTTTTATAAACCTACCATTTTATTTAGTCTTACGGAAAATTATGCAAAAGGTTCTGGCCGCAGTATTCTCCATTTTCCTCTTTTTGAAGTAATAAAAGCCAATCCCCAATATCTATTAAAATTTGGCGGTCATAAATATGCTTGTGGTCTTTTTTTAAAGAAAAAGGATTTGAAAAATTTTGAAAAAAGCCTTATTGATTATGTAGAAAAAAATGTTAATAAAGAAATTTACCAACGAAAATTAGTTATTGATTGTGAATTAAACTTAAAGGAGATAAATTATGAATTACTAAATTATCTCAAAAAATTTGAACCTTTTGGCATCGAGAACCCTGAACCTCTTTTTTTAACAAGAAATTTAGAAGTGGTTGGTTTTCCCCGAGTAGTGGCTAAAAAACATCTAAAATTTAAGATTCGTCAAAAAAAGGAAGAAAAAGAAGCCTGGGAAGTAATAGCATTCAACGAAGCAAAAGGAATATTAAAATTGGCAGTGGGAAAAGAAGATTATTTAAATTTAGTTTACACTTTTGATGAAGATTCATTCTTTGGTAAGAAAAAAATTGTATTATATGCTAAAGACATTGCTATTAATGTGGGAGAAAATAAAAATTGACGAAGTAATTTTTTATCAATTTAATTATAAAAAAGTTAATATTTATTTCTTTACTCGCCAAGGAGGCTACTCTAAAGATAATTACTTCTCTTTAAATCTTTCTTATGAAGTAGGTGACGATCCAATTTTAGTAGAGAAAAATTATCAATTAATAAAAAATATTATTCCGGCTAAAAAGATTATCACCTTAAACCAAATTCATTCTAGTAAGATTGTAGTTTTTAAGGGTGACTCCTTAAACGAATTGGGTGATGGTATTATTACGGAAAAGAAAAATATTTTATTAGGAATTAAAGTGGCTGATTGCCTACCGGTTGCCCTCTTTTCCGAAGATTGTAAAATTATTGGTATTTTTCATATTGGTTGGCGAGGATTTTATTCAAAAATCTGTGAAAAAATTATTGACCTTTTTGGGGATTATAAAGAAAAAATCTATTTCTTACTTATGCCTTCTATTGAACAAAAATGTTACCCGGTCGATTCTTTTATTTATAAAAAATTTAAAAAAATTTATGAAAAAAAGTTTTTAGAAAAAATTTTTCTAAAAGAAGAGAATAAATATTATTTAGATTTAAGAAGGGGGGTAAGGGAAATTTTAAATAAATATTTTCTAGAATTTCCGGGATTAGAACTTTGTTCCTTTTGTGAAAAAGAAGAATTATATTCTTATCGCCGCGACAAAATTACCGGCAGAAATTTAGCCGGTATCCAACTTATTTAGAGAAAAAGAAGAACTTACTTATAATATCGGTTCTTATCTTACAACAAAATATTACCTTCCCATTTATTTTTGAAATGCAAACAGAGATAAAAACACCAATTATGCAATTTGACTTAGTATTAGAAGAATTCAAAAAATCTGAAAGAAAAAGGAATAAAAAAGATGAACTAAAACAGGCAAAAAGATTCTATTTTGGTAATATTCTTATATCAATTGACAGTTATAGTGCTAAAAAACAATATATCACCAGAAATTGTCCTTTTAGATTTGGGTTTTAATTATCTTTCTAGGCTCTTATTCAGAAATAAAAGAGATAACTCTATAAAAAATCAACAAAATTGCAAAAAATCATAAAAGACAATTTTCTATTGATAATTGTGGGCAATCCTGAAGAAAAGAACTTTAAAAGTAAAGATTTGAGAGTAGAATTTATAGGAAAATAAAATAGCGAAAATTTTAATAGAAACTTTATTTTCTAGTGACTTCAAAAAATTTAATAAAATTTTTTAAGATTTTAAAAACATTATTATACCTATAAAAATGAATATCAGTTAATAAGAACAAATCATCTATTTTGTTGGGTCTTTTAATTAAATTATATTTATCCTTTTGAGCATTAGAATTAATTTCAGGTATTCTATTGATTTAGTCAGTAAGTCTTATCATAATTTATTTAAACTTATTGACTAATAGGTATAATTTGTTATTATTTTATATTGTTAAGATAAGATTTAAAATGAGACAAAAAGATAAAATTTTAAGAAAAGTAGAAAAAGGACTTTTAGAGCTGACAAAAAATATTTCTGCTAAAAATTTTTCTCAATTTAAGAGGAATTTCCAAAAAATCGCAAATTTAATTTATCTTGATATTAAAAGACCATATCGTCAAAGAAAACGACATTCTTTATTCTATTTCTTTAGATGTAATCTTTGGAGATTAATTTACAAAGAAAAATGAGTAAAATAGTGTAGAAAATATAAAAGTGCGATCTTAAAATAATAAAATACTCAATAAATTATGGCAAAAATAGAACTTAAAATCAAAGGGATGCATTGTATAGATTGTGCAAAAACTATTGAGAAAGTCCTTTTAAAAGAAAAAGGTATTTTTTCGGCCCATGTTAATTTTGCTTTGGAGAAGGCAATTGTTGAATACAACCCACAAGAAATTAATTTAGATGGAATAAAAAAAGTAATTGAGGAAACGGGTTATAAAGCACTAGAAAAAGAAGGAGAAATAAAAGATGAAATTAAATCTGATTGGCAAAAGTTTTGGTTTGGATTAATTTTAACTCTTCCTGTTTGGGGCATCGCTACTTTCTTTTATAACCCGAAATTCAATCTTTTACTCTTTGCTCTTGCTACTCCTGTTCAAGTAGTTCTCGGTTTGCCTTTTTATAAAGGAGCTTATTTTGCCCTGAAGCAAAAGACGGCTGATATGAATGTGTTAGTTGCTCTGAGTACCACGGCTGCTTATTTTTATTCAGTGGTAGCAACTTTTTTTATTAAAGGCCCAGGTTTTTATGAAGCTTCAACTACTGTTTTAACTACTATCTTTTTGGGTACTCTTTTAGAAAAAATTTCGCGGGGGAAAACTGGAGAAGCAATTAAGAAATTAATGGAATTTGGGGCAAAAACAGCCAGGGTTTTAAGAAACGGAAAAGAAATAGAGATTCCGCCAGATCAAATTGAAAAGGGTGAGATTATTATTGTCAGGCCGGGAGAAAAAATCCCGGTAGATGGAATAATTATTGAAGGAAAGTCAACCGTGGATGAATCAATGATTACTGGAGAATCGATGCCCGTTGATAAAAATGAAGGGGATAATGTTTTTGGAGGAACAATTAATAAAGTTGGAACTTTTAAATTTAAAGCAACCAAGGTAGGAAAAGAAACAACTTTGGCCCAAATTATAAAATTGGTTGAAGATGCTCAAACTAAAAAGGCTCCAATTCAAAGAATAGCCGATAAGGTTTTAAATTGGTTTGTGCCCTTAGTTGTTATAATCGCTCTTTTGACTTTCATTGTTTGGTATTTTATTTTAGGAAGTACTTTTTTATTTGCTTTAACTGCTTTTGTTGCTGTATTGGTTATTGCTTGTCCCTGTGCTTTAGGAATTGCCACTCCCACTGCCATTATGGTGGGAACTGGCAAGGGAGCAGAAAAAGGAATTTTGATCAAAGGAGGAGAATATTTAGAAAAAGTTAACGAATTAACTACTTTAGTTTTTGATAAAACTGGAACTTTAACTAAAGGTCAACCCGAAGTCATTGATATAATTGAAATTCAAAATCCAAAAATCAAAATTAAAAATGAAAATTCAAAATTAAAAATTCTACAATTAGCTGCTAGCTTAGCAATTAATACTACTCATCCTTTAGATGTTGCTATTTCCAATGAGGCAAAAAAAAGAAATGTAAACCTCTTAAATGTTCAAGATTTTGAGGTAATTCCTGGAAAGGGAATTAGAGGAATTATTAATGGTAAAGAAGTAAAATTGGGAAATCGAAAATTAATTGAAAGCGACCTAGGCAAAGAATGGGAAGAGGAAGGAAAGACAGTAATATTGGTTTCAGTTGATAGTGAAATTAAAGGAGCGATTGCAGTAGCTGATACTTTAAAAGAATATTCAAAAGAAACAATAGAAATTTTAAAGAAAATGGGGCTGGAAATTTGGATGATTACTGGCGATAATCAAAAAACCGCTGAGGCAATTGGAAAACAATTGGGAATAGAAAATATTTTAGCTGAAGTTCTTCCTCAAGATAAAGAAAGAGAAATTAGAAAACTCCAGACCGAAGGAAAAGTGGTGGGAGCGGTTGGCGATGGGATAAATGATGCTCCAATGTTAGCAGCGGCTGATGTTGGTATTGCCATGGGAGCTGGAACTGACATCGCTAAAGAAACAGGAGGAATTGTGTTAGTTAAAAATGATATCAGGGATGTAGTTAAAGCAATTGAACTTTCAAGAGCAACCTTTTCTAAAATCAAACAAAATTTATTTTTAGCTTTTATTTACAATGTTTTAGCTATTCCTATTGCTGCTGGGCTTTTCTATCAGTGGCTTGGCTTTTTACTTAAACCAGAAATTGCTGCTTTAGCCATGATTTTATCTGACATTTCAGTAGTGGGGAACTCACTTTTATTAAGGAAATTTAAATAATTTTAGATATTGTCAAAATGAAAAATCAATTTTGAAGATAGAGGAGTTGATTGATTATTTTAAAAGATGTTTTAGAATCCAATAGATTAAAAATCTTATGTTTACAAAGATAACTTAAACGGTTTATAAATTTGACAGTGTGTAAAGTTGTCTAAACTCTTATTTTCTTTCATTTAAGTGCTTTAAAAAAGTTTAAATTTGGTATCCAAATTATTTCTTAAAATCTTTTCCTTTATAAAACCGATGACCTCTTTTTTTAATATAGAATTTTTTGGCAAGAAAATATGTAACCCCCGAAAATTATCCAAATAGGTAGTATGCAAAAAGGGACTTAAAACTAAGCCATTTTTTGTGTATAGAATCTTTTTAAATTCATCCCATTTCCGAAAGTTTTCTATAAAAAATTTCTTTACTTTTATTCCTTCTTCATTTAAGAGATAAGTAATTTTTAAAAAATAATTATTTAAAGTAATAAAAAAAAGGATAAAAGCAAAAAGAAACCAAAAAAACCCCCAGAAGATAAATAAAATTGTTAATAAAAAACCGAGAAAAATAGAAACAAAAATAGATTTTTTAGTGTTCTCTTTAAAAAGAAAAATTTCATATTTTATTATTTTCATTAAAAATTGGGCCCGGTAGGAATCGAACCTACGACCTGCTGATTATGAGTCAGCTGCTCTAACCTGCTGAGCTACGGGCCCTTTAAAATAAAATATAATAAAATTTTTAAAAATGTCAACAAAATAAAAAGTACTTTATAAATCCTTTTTATTAAAAATTTTCACTTGAATTTATATAAAAATATTTTTATAATTAAAAATGTTTTTCTTTATCTTCTATTTGTGTTTTAATCTTTTCGTTTATAAAGATAGCCTACCCAATGGTTTAAAAATTTTAATTTATCCTGATACTAATAGTGAAATTGTTTCCTGCCAAATTTGGTATAAAGTTGGTAGTTATTATGAACCGGAAAATTTAACAGGTATTTCTCATTTATTAGAACATATGGCATTTAAAGGAAGTAAAAATTTTCCTAAGAATTCTTATAGCGAAACAATTCGTGCTTTAGGCGGCATCGATAATGCCTTTACTTCAAAACTTTACACCTGTTATTGGACAGATATTGGAAAAGACTATTATGAGATTGTCTTAAAAATGGAAGCGGATAGAATGCAAAATCTTACACTAGATAGAAAAGAGTTTGAAACGGAAAAGAAAGTGGTAATGGAAGAAAGAAGACTTGGTGAAAATACTCCCCATTCTTCCTTATGGGAAAGTTTTGGGGTAATAAGTTATTTTTTACATCCCTATCGTCAGCCAGTCATTGGTTGGATGCCAATTTTAGAAAAACTTACTCATGAAGATTTAATTAATTGGTATAAAAATTATTATCAACCAAATAACGCAATAATTGTCCTTTCCGGAAATGTAAAAATTGAGGAAGCAACAAAAAAGATAAAAAAATATTTTGGTAAAATAAAAAATAGAGGTAATATTAAAGAAAGAAAACCCTTTGATTTACCAATAATTGGTGAAAGAAGAATAATCTTAAAAAAAGAAGTAAACACACCGATGATGATTTTTGGGTATAAGACCTGTGCGATTAATGATCCAGATTTCTATCCTTTAGAAGTATTAGAAAAAATTTTATTATGGGGAAAGACAAGCAGGCTTTATCAAAAACTGATTACCGAGAAAAATTTATTAATTAATATTAGTGGCGGCTCAGATATTCAAAAAGATACAGGTATTTTTTACTTCTTTTTAATAGCAGAGGATACCAATAAACTTTTCTTAGCAGAAAAAGAAATTGAAAAAGAATTAGAAAATTTTGTTAAAGAAAAAATAAAAGAAGAGGAGTTAATAAAAATAAAAAATCGACTTTTAGCAGAATATGTTTTTCAAAAAGAAAGGGTAAGATCAGTAGGTTTTATCTTGGGTTCCTATGAAATCGCCGCTGGTTCTTATAAATTTTATGAAGAATATCCTAAAAAAATTGAAGAAGTAAAAGAAGAAAAGGTTAAAGAAATGATAAAAAAATATTTTTATAAAGATAATAAAATTACAGCAATTTTATTACCAAAATGAAGATGTTTTTAATATTTTTTCTATTGATAAACCTAAAAGTACCTCAAATCAAATTTCCCATCGCCTCCGATAGTTTGGAAAATGGTTTAAAAATTTATGGATATATTGATAATAAACTACCTATGGTAAGAGTAAAAGTAGTAATTAAGGTAGGCAGTAGTTATGACCCAATAGGAAAAGAAGGATTAGCTAATTTAGTAATAAATATGCTTTTAATGGGTACAAAAAATAGAAGCTATGAAGAACTATATAATTTTGTAGAAAGTTTTGGAGGTAGATTGGAAAGTCAGTGTGATTATGATTTTTCCCAAATTGAAATTGTCACATTATCCCATTATTTAGATACGATGCTTTTTTTGATAAAAGAAATCTTAACAATGCCTAAATTTGCTAATGAAGATTTTATAAAATTAAAAAATCAAGTTATCGGTAGAATAAAATCTTCTGAAAACCTTCCTAGTTATCTCCTAACCAAGGAATTCTTAAAAAATTTCTATCCTAAAGATTATCCTTATCGTCATCTACCAGAAGGCGAGATAAACTCTTTAGAGAAAATTGAAATTGATGATATCAAAAATTTCTATGAAACCTACTATCATCCTAACAACTACTTCTTTATCTTGGTCGGCGATTTTTCATTAGAAAAAGTAAAAAATAAAATAAGAGAACTTTTTGTTAAATTAGGAAGGCAAACAATTCCTAAATTAAAAATAGAAAACTTTCCCAAAATAGAAAAGACAAAAATGATTGTGTTAAAAAAGAAAGAGATAAACCAATCTTACATTTTATTAGGTTTTGAAGCACCTAGTGGTAATCATCCCACAGTAATTCCTTTAAGAGTAATAAATTTCATCTTTGGCGGTGGTGCTTTAAATTCTCGATTAGGGAAATTGATTAGAGAAAAAGAAGGTCTGGCTTATGATGTTGGTTCTTATTTCACTAGAAGATATTATCCTTCCCATTTTATCTGTGATATGCAAACAGAAATAAAAAATACTGATCGCGCAATTGATTTAATATTAGAAGAATTAAAAAATTTGAAAGAAAAAGGGATTAAAAAAGACGAATTAGAACAAGCAAAGAGATTTTATTTTGGCAATATTCCCATTTCCATTGATAGTTATAATGATAAAGCGAATGTAATAAGAGAAATTGTTCTTTTAGATTTAGGCTTTGATTATCTTTCTCACTTATTATCAGAAATAAAAGACTTAACTTGTGAGAAAATAAACGAAATAGCAAAAGAATATATAAAAGAAAATTTCCTATTAGTAATTGTGAGTAATTTAGAAAAAGAAAACTTAAAAGTAAGAGATTGGGAAGTGGAATTTATAGAAAAATAATTAAAATAATTCACTAAATTTTTGGTAATCAATCTTTAGTTTATTTTTCTTTTACCTTTATTTATTTTATTGACTAATAAACATATTTTTGTTATTATTTTATATATGGTTAAGATAAGATTAACAAGAATGGGGAGAAAGAATATTCCCCATTATCGAATTGTGGTTACTGATTCAAGAAATCCCCGGGACGGTAAATATATTGAGTGTGTTGGTTATTATAACCCAAAAAACAAACTTTTAGAAATTAACAAAGAAAGAGTTTCCTACTGGCTCTCCTGTGGAGCCCAACCTACTGAGATAGTAAAACGATTGCTATCAAAAGTAGAGAAAAACTTAAATCAATCTTTAAAAGGAGGTAACTATGATGTCGCTTAAAGAACTTCTTGAAAACATAACAAAATCAATTGTTGATAATCCTGATCAAGTTCAACTTAAAGAGATCGCTGGAGAAAGAACCGTTGTTTTTGAACTTCGTGTTGGTCAGGGCGATTTAGGAAAAATTATTGGTAAAGAAGGAAGAACAGCAAAAGCCCTGAGACAACTTTTAGCAGCTGCCGCAATGAAACAAGGAAAGAGAGCCCAGTTGGAAATTCTTGAGTAATCAGCATTCTTAATATATTTACCGTCTCGGGGAAACTAAGGTGAAAGTTCACATAATTACAATTTTTCCTGAATATTTTCAAGGAATAATTAATACAGGAATAATAAAAATTGCTCAAAGTAAAAATTTATTGGATTTAAAAATCCTAAATTTAAGAGACTTTACTGACGACCCTTATCGGCAGGTTGATGATTATCCTTACGGTGGTGGAGCGGGAATGATTCTGAAACCAGAACCGATATTTAAAGCAGTAAATTCAATAAAAGAGGAAAATTCTAAAGTAATTTTGTTGTCTCCTCAAGGAAAAACTTTTAATCAAAAAATGGCTTTTGAATTGTCCCAATTACCCCATTTGATATTTATCTGTGGTCGTTATAAAGGTGTTGATGGTCGAGTTAGCGAATATCTTTGTGACATGGAGATTTCTATCGGTGATTATATTCTTTCTGGTGGCGAAGGTGCCTGTGCCGTAGTTCTAGAGGCAATTGTTAGATTAATCGAAGGAGTAGTAGGTGACTATGAATCAATCGAAACTGATTCTTTTGTCTCAGGTTTATTAGATGCTACTTATTATACCCGTCCCCAAGATTTTATGGGGTATAAAGTACCGGAAGTGTTGTTATCGGGAAATCATGAGTTAATAAGAAAATGGCGAAGAAAATCAGCCCTTTTAAATACTTTAAAAAACCGACCAGATTTATTAAAAACTGCTAATTTAACAGAAGAAGATAAAAAGTTATTGAAAGAGATTGAAAAAGAGTTAAAAGAAAAATGAAAAAATATTTCATTAAAACTTATGGTTGCCAAATGAATCAAGCTGATAGTTTGGTGGTAAGTAAAATTTTGGATGACGCAGGTTTTAAAAAAACAGAAAATTTTAAAGAGGCAGATGTAATCCTAATTCTAACTTGTGCTGTAAGAGAACACGCAGAAAAACGAGTATTGGGCCAAATTTTTTCTTTAAGTTCTTTTAAGAAAAGAAAAAAATGTTTAATTGGAATATTAGGATGTATGACAAAAGTTCTAAAAGAAAGATTAATTAACGGCTGTTTAAAAGAAAATTTCATCGATTTTCTTTTAGGTCCGGATACCTATCGGAAATTACCCGAAATAATTGAAAAGAAATTTAAAATTTACGAAGATAAAACAACCACAATTGTAGAGGAGGAAAAAGAAACCTACTGCGATATTTTACCAACAATAGATTCGAAAGAAATAGAAAGTTTTGTTACCATTATGCGTGGCTGTAATAATTTTTGCT
Organism: uncultured bacterium; assembly: GCA_938040315.1. GTDB lineage: Bacteria > Hydrothermota > Tepidihabitantia > Tepidihabitantales > DTDR01 > DTDR01. Next base: position 17,451 of record CALHQW010000002.1, on the reverse strand, counting down.
CTTATTGTATTGTGCCTTATGTTCGAGGAAGGGAAAGATCAAAACCAATTTTCTCTATTCTTAAAGAGATTGATTTTTTATTACTGAATGGGAAATTATTAATAACCCTTTTGGGACAAAATGTTTTAAGTTATAAGTATGTAGAAAATGAAAAAATATTTGATTTTGCTAACTTATTAACAACTATTTTTGAAAAATTTCCCGACCTAAAATATCTTCATTTTTTAACTTCTCATCCCAAAGATTTATCTTTCCCATTGATTGAAAAAATTAGCGAATGGATGAAGATGGGGAAATTATTTAAAGAACTCCATTTACCGCTTCAATCGGGATCTAATCGGATTTTAAAATTAATGAATCGAAAATATACCCGAGAAGAATATTATGAAAAGATTAAATATCTAAAAGAACTTGTACCTGATATAAGTATTACCACTGATTTAATTGTTGGTTTCCCAACAGAAACGGAAGAAGATTATGAAGCAACCTTGGAGATGGTAAAAAAAATTGAATTTGATTTTGCCTATATGTTTAAATATTCGGAAAGACCTTATACTAGTGCTCGAGATATTTTTCCAAAAGTTAGCGAAGAGGTAAAACAAAGACGGTTAGAAAGATTAATCAATTTACAAAATGAAATTACTAAAAGAAAAAATGAAGAAATGGTAAATAAAAATTATTCAATTATAATAATCAAAAATCAAAATAATGAATCCTTAGGAAGATTACCAAATAATAAATTAGCGATTGTTAAAGAAAAATTGACGATTGGTAAAGAATACATTATAAAAATTTTAAAAATTGATGGTTGGACCCCAATTGGTGAAACTATAAAAGAATTTTAATGATTGACTTTTTAGAAAAATTATTTAAAGTAAATAAAAATGGTTAAAAATTTAAAGGAGGAGTGATGAATATTTTAAGAATTATTTTGGTTTTTTTTATTTGTTTTATATTAATAACTATTACTTTACAAAATCTTGAGCGAGTAGAAAAAATAAAAATATTTTTTGATGAGTTTCCAAATGTTCCTTTGGCCAGTATCATTCTTATTGCTTATCTTTTTGGATTACTCACGGTTGGTATTTTTGCGATTATTAACGAAATAAAATCAAAAACAGAAATTAGAAAATTAAAAAAAGAAAAAGAGGCTTTGCTTACGGAATTAAACGATTTAAGAAATTATTTTTTAGTTGAAAAAGGAGAGGAAAGATGAGCCTCTTAATAATTTTTATAATTTTTGTTCTTTTTGTTGCCTTTTATTCATTCATTATTAACTTAATCAAAAAACCAAAAGATTTCCCCCTTCTTTTTACGGAAAGTTTGATTGCGTATGTAGCCGGAAAAAAAGAAGAGGCAATTAAGAAAATGGAAGAATTGGTGAAGACAAACAGTGAGTTTATTGAGGGGTATCTTTATTTAATTGATTGGTATCAAGAAAAAGGAGAAACCGAAAAGGCAAAAAAGATTAACGAATTATTGTCCTTACGACGAAATTTACCAAAAGATAAAGAAAGGGTTATTTTTAAAAAACTTGCTCATTTTTTAGCAAAAGACGGTAGATATTTTAAAGCCATTAGCTTATTAGAAGAGATAATAAAAAGTGGTGGGAAAGATAAAGATAGTGCCTCACTTCTTTTTACCTTATATCTAAAAACCGAGAATTATCCCCAGGCTATTGAATTCTTAAATAAACACGGAAAGGATCTTTTTGATAAAAAGCAACTTGCTATTTTTTATGCGGAATTGGGAAATCGTTTATTACCAAAAGATAAAAAAGAAGCAAAAGAATATTTAGAGAAATCATTAAAATACGAGGAAAATTCTTTTTATGGTTTATTATATTTAGGAAATTATTACGAAAAGGAAAAGGAATATGAAAAAGCAATTTCTTATTGGTTAAAACTTTTAAGAGATCATCCTCAAGAAATATCTTTTCTTAAAGATAAATTAGCCAATGCCTTATTCTCTTTAGGTCGATATGAAGAATTGTTGAATATTTATAAAGAATTTGGCAGTAAAACAAAAGAAAAGGAATACTATTTAGAAATCTTAGAATTTTATGAAAAGATGGAAAATCTAAATGAAGCAATTAATGTTTTAGAAAAGGATAAAGATAAAGTACCAGAAATTTATCTCCTTTTAGCTAAAGGCTATTTAACCCTAAAGGATTTTGAAAGGGCTAACAAAAGTCTTAATAGTTATATAGAAATTATTAGAAGAGAAAAGGATAAAATTAACTGCCCTTATTGTCAAAAGGAACTAAAAGATTTTACCGCTATCTGTTTTGAATGTTGGCAATGGAATGTCAAAAGATAAAGAAAGTTTAACTCCCCTTTTAGCCCAATATCATCAGATTAAAAGAAAATATCAAGATGCCATTCTCCTTTTTCGCTTAGGTGATTTTTATGAAATGTTTTATGAGGATGCGAAAATTGCTTCCAAAGTCTTAGGTCTTACTCTCACTTCCCGTTCTTATGGAAAAAGTGAAAAAATTCCCTTGGCTGGTATTCCTTATAAATCTCTGGATAGTTATCTGGCAAAATTAATAAAAGCCGGCTACAAAGTAGCCATTTGTGAACAATTAGAAATTCCCGAAACTTCTCAAAGGATTATTAAAAGAGAAGTTGTAGAAGTAATAACGCCGGGAGCAATTTCCCGACCTTCTTTATTAGAAGATAAAAAAAATCATTTTCTTCTTGCTATTTATTTAGAAGAAAATTGTGGAATAGCCTATTGTGATATTTCTACTGGTGATTTCTATGTTTGTTTAATTAAAAAAGAAGAAATAAGAGAGGAACTGTTAAAAATTGACCCTAAAGAGATTATTTATCCTAACGATAAAAAAGAAATTGAAGATTTATTAAAAAAAGATTTTTGTTTAACCCCTTTAGATTTTTATTATTTTTCATATGATTTTGCTTATGAAAAATTAAGAAAATTTTTTAATGTTGTTAATTTGGTAGGCTTTGGCATCGAAAATCTTCCGGAAGTCATCTGTGCTGCCGGTGCCTGTCTTTATTATTTAGAAGAAACTCAAAAAGGTGCTTTAAATAATATTTCTAAAATAACTTATCAAGAACTTAAAAATTATTTAGTTTTGGATAAATCAACGAGAAGAAATTTAGAATTGTTGGAAAGAATTAGCGATAATAGCGTAGAAGGTTCTTTACTTTCGGTTATCGATAAAACTTTAACACCCCAAGGAGGAAGGTTATTAAGAAGATGGCTTTTATATCCTTTATTAGATATTAATGAAATTAATCACCGTCTTTCCGCTGTAGAAAAAATCTATTCTTCCTATTCTCTAATGAAAGAGTTAGAAAATAATTTAGAAAGGATCGGTGATGTTGAAAGAATTGCTTCGCGAATAGCCACCGAAAGAGCAAATGCCCGAGATTTGGTAAATCTTAAGGAATGGCTAAAATTTTCTTTTCCTTTAAAAAAGTTATTAATCACCAATGATAATGAAAGACTTAGAAATTTGGGAGAAAAAATTGCTGACTTTACTATCTTAATTGAAAAAATTGAAAAAACAATTATTGATGATCCACCTTTCACAATTACTGAAGGTGGAATTATTAAAGAAGGGGTTTCCGAACTTTTGGATGAATTACGGACAATCTCTCAAAGTGCTAAAGATTACATTTTAAAAATTGAAGAAAAGGAAAAGAATAGAACCGGTATTCCAACTTTAAGAATCGGATATAATTCAGTTTTTGGTTATTATATTGAAGTGACAAAATCTTATGTGAAATATGTTCCTAAAGATTACATCCGAAAGCAAACTTTGTCTAATACGGAAAGATTTATAACACCGGAATTGAAAGAATACGAAACAAAAATTTTAACCGCCGACGAAAGAATTAAAGCATTAGAATACGAAATTTTTGTTAATCTACGAAAAGAAGTAAGCAAACAAATAAAAGAGGTATTCCAATTTGCTAAAGTAGTTGCCGAAATTGATGGGTATCTCTCTTTAGCAAAATTAGCAAAAGAGAAAAATTATGTAAAACCAATTGTTGATAATGGCGACGAGATTATTATTAAAGATGGTCGCCATCCAGTAGTTGAGGAACTACTTGGCGAAAGTTTTATCCCTAATGATACTTATCTAAATAATACTACTGATCAAATTTTACTTATCACCGGACCTAATATGTCGGGAAAATCTACCTATTTAAGACAAGTTGCTTTAATTGTCATTCTTGCTCAAATGGGCTCTTTTGTACCGGCAAGTTATGCCAAAATTGGCGTGGTGGATAAGATTTTTACAAGAATTGGCGCTTCTGATGATCTTTCAAGAGGAGTTTCTACTTTCCTTGCTGAAATGCAAGAAACCGCCAATATTTTAAATAATGCTACGGAAAGAAGTTTAGTAATTTTAGACGAAGTTGGCAGAGGAACTGCTACGTATGATGGATTAGCAATTGCTTGGGCAACTACTGAATATCTCCATTCTCATCCCACAACTCGACCAAAAACAATTTTTGCTACCCATTTTCATGAACTTACTGATATTGCCCGTTATTTAACAAGAGTAAAAAATTATACTTTTTTAGTAAAAGAAAAGGGCGACGAAATTATTTTTTTAAGAAAATTAGTGGAAGGCGCCAGTTCCCGTAGTTACGGAATAGATGTGGCAAAGTTAGCAGGTCTTCCTAAGGAAGTAATTGAGAGGGCAAAGGAAGTATTAAAATATTTAGAAGAAGGAGAGGAGGTAAGTCTTAAAGGATTAAAAGATAAAAATCCCTTACAATTAACATTATTCTATCCTCTGGAACATCCTATTTTAGAGGAACTTAAAAAATTGAACCTTGATATCCTCTCTCCTCTCGAAGTCTTTCAGATTGTCCTCAACTGGCAAAAGAGAATAAAAGAAGAAAAATAAAAATCGGGGCGACTGGATTTGAACCAGCGACCCCCAGCACCCCAAGCTGGTGCGCTAAACCACTGCGCCACGCCCCGTTTAAAATAAATATAAGCAAAATTTTTTTAAAAGTCAATAAAATTATTTCTGGATTTTAAAAATCATCATTTCCGGTGGCGGTGTTTTATAAATTAACTGGAAATACTGAGGATAAATTTTTAATACCGGTAAAAGATATCTTTGAGAAGTGTAAGTCCAATAAAAATTATCATATAAAAGATAATCACCTTTATCTTCTAACATCTTTTTTAAAACCTCCTCAGGATTAGAAGAAAATTTATAAAGAAGGGATTTTCTTTTTGATATAAAATAAGTGAATTCCGGTTTGCGAGAAATTACTATCGCTTTTTCTTCACTATTATCTCTTAACCACTCTAAGGCTTTAAAATAATTTTGCCAATCAATTGGATAACCAGCATATCTATCACCAGCAAAATTCCTTATTGTATTTGGAAAATTTTCTTTTATCATTTGAATATTTCTAACCAGATAGAAAAGAAAAACAAAAAAAAGCAAAAGATAGGCAAGAAAAGAAAGTTTATACTTTATGAAAAATTTCTCACCGCCAATCAAGATAAAATAAAGAAAAAAAATAAAAAAAGGAAAAAGAAATCTTTCGCTTGACCAAACTTCCGGCCAGGAGAAAATAATTAAAGAAAAGAAAATAAAATAATAAAAAATTAATATTTTCAAAGGCTCTTTTTCTTTTATAAAAACAAGAAAGGCGAAGATTATTAAAAGAATTGTTAAAGTACCTATGAAAATCTGCCAGAGAATCGGTGGAAATTCATTTAAATAAAAAATTTTGGGAACAACAATAAAATTGTAAAGATAGAAATTTTTCAAAACTCTACTTAAATATCCAGAAAAATTAATATTTCCCAGTTCTGGTTGATAAGGATCTTTCTGTAAAAATTGTTGTAGATAACTACTTTTTTCGGCTACTTTCCTATTTCTTATTTCCCAAGAAATAAAGGTAAGAAAAAATATTGCTAACGCAATTATTAAAAATTTATAATTTTTTTTAATGAATAAATAAAGAAAAATTGCTAAAAGAAGACCGATTCCAATAGTGCGAATAAAAAAAGTAAAAAGAGCAGAGAAAACGGAAAGAATAAAAAATTTGAAATCTTTCCTTTTTTCATAATTTTGTATAAGATAAAAAGTTAAAAGGGAAAAGAAAATGAAAGGGGGTTCAGAAAGCAAAACATGGGAATTTTCGATCACTAGTGGAGAAAAGAAAAATAAAGCAATTAAGAGAAATCGCCATCTACTTTTTTGAAAAATTTTTTTTGCCAAGAAAAAAGAACCGATAAAAAAAAGTAAAGGCAAAAAATTTAAAAATAAGGACTCTTCACCAAATATTAATAAAAAGGGAATAATTAATAAGGGAAAGCCAAAGGGATATTGAGTATGAAGAGTTTCTTTTGGATGCCATAAGTTCTTATAACCCTTAAAACTTATTAAGGAACGGGCTAAAAGAAGATAATGGATATTATCACCACCCAAAGCGGGTTTTGGATCATAAGCAAGGATGGCTAACAATAAAAACATTATAAATAAAATAAGAAAAACCTCTTTATCTTTTTTCATTTTTCTAACGGAACTTCAGAGATATAAACTTTATCCAAATCCCCTTTTTCATCAAAAAGAAAAATCACTTGCCACCCAGCAATATCTATTGGATTAGGTTTAAAAGCAAAATACCGCAAAAGATACCGCTTATTTAATGAATCATAGGCAAAAAATTTAAACTCAAAATTACTTTCTTTCGGAAGCAAAAAAAATTTTCGACAAAGTTCTTTTAAATAATTAGGATTTCTTATAAAATAATTTTGCCATTTTTTTATTTTTTCATTATCAACATTATTAATAACAAAAAAATAATCTTCATAATTATTTAAAACTGCTTTTCTTTTTGCTTCTTTTAAATAATTTTCACCACAAGCAAAAAAGAGAAGAAAAATTAAAAGAATTCTCATTTTAAATAAATTATGAGAATTCCTCTTTAAATTTCAAGAATTATTGATTTTTAAAAGAATCTTTTTAGACTAAAAATATGATAGTTATTATCTTCTTTTTCTTAAATCAAATCAACGAAGTTTGGCGTTACAACTATGATGGTGGTCGAAATGATTTTGGTTATTTCATATCTTTTGATAAAAATTATAATCTCCTTGCTGCGGGCTTAACAGAAAGGGAAAATAATAATTATGATATTATTTTGTTTAAAATTACTCCTAATGGCGAATTGCAATGGTTAAGAAAATTTGAGACACCGGAAAACGAAGGAATTTCGGGAATAGTAATTGATAATGAAAACGCTATCTATATCCTTGGCAACACTTTCACCAATAACAATGATTGGAATTATCTTCTTTTGAAATATGATTCTTTAGGCAACCTCTGTTGGCAAAGAACTTTTGGTGGTAATGGTTATGATTACGCCAAAGATATTATTATTGACGAATTTGATAATATTTATATTACCGGAATAATGGAATTTTCTTATCTTACTAATGTCGGCACTTATAAATTGAACAAAAATGGCGAAATAATTTGGTTCCGAAACCATCGCGAAAATAACAGTTTAGCAAACTGGGGAGAAAAGATTATCTATGACGGTGAAGGAAATATTTTTATTACTGGTTCGGTAGATTTTTCAATCAGTGGTAGCGATATTTTAACCATTAAATATGATACCTCAGGTAATTTCTATTGGTCAAAAATTTATTCCACCATTGATTATAATGAATGGGGAAGGGTTATTGGGATTGATAGCAGTCGAAATATTTTAGTAAGTGGTTACAATTATCATCCAGCAAGTGGTGAAGATTGGGTATTATTAAAATATGACCAAAATGGTCGAACCCTTTTCCAAAGAAGGTACGGAAGAACTTATACCGACGATGAAGTAAAAAGTATCGCAATTGATGAAATTAATAATTTTTATATCACTGGCTTTATCAATTCTTATTTTGTTATCAATAAGTTTAATTCTAATGGGCAACTTGCTTGGGAACGCATTGTTGATGGCGGCTATGGAAACAAAATTATCTATTACCAAAATTATCTTTATGCTATTGGTAGTAATAATGACTTTTTAACAATAAAATATGACAAAGAAGGAAACGAAATCTGGCGAATTACTGGCAATGCCCGATTTTTTAGTGAAGGAAATGATATTATTATAAGAAATAATGAAATTTATGTAATTGGCACTAATAGCGAAGATATTTTGATTATCAAATACCAAGAAACTTCTGATCTCAAAGAAGAGAAAAAACTTAAGAAAAATTTAAAATCTTTTGACCTTCTTGGTCGCAAAAGATTAGTTTATAATAAGTTAAAAGAGAAAATATTTGAAATCACTCCTTAAAATTTTTTATACTTCCTTTATTCCCTCTTTACCCGAATCAATCACCTCTTTCAAAAGTTCCTCTAAGGATTTCCTATCTTTATAGGTAAAAAATTTTATTAAGGAAGGTAGGTTAAAACCACAAACCAATCTTATATTTTCATTTTCTTTTTTTACCTCGGTTGCTGCCTGGGCACAACTTCCGTGAATAATATCAACGAAAATTATTATATTTTTTTTATTCAATTTATTAATTTCCTCAACTAATTTATTTTTTAGTTCTTCAAAAGACAATCCTTCATTTGTTAAAAATATGGTATCTTCTAAAACACCAAACATTTTCTCCAGTATCTTTTGATAACCAAAGGCTAATTGGCTATGAGTAAGAATAATAGTGCCGATTTCGCTCATTTATTCAATATCATCGGTTATAAATTGGTCAACTTGCGGTTTTCCTAATAATATTCTATTTAACTCTTCGTAAAAGGTTTTTGCTGGATGATAACCCAAAATTTTAGAAAGATGATTTTTCGCAATTACTTCACATACCAAAGCCAAGTTTTTACCAGGGATAACCGGAATTCTCACCAAAGGAATTTTTACATTTAAAATTTCCGTATATTGGTCTTCTAAACCTAATCTTTCATAATCACTATCTTTCTTGTATTTCACCAATTCAACGACTACTTCAATTCTTTTTTGGATTCTTAACGCCCGGACACCAAAAAGGGTATAAATATCAACGATTCCCACACCTCTAATTTCAATATGGTGTTGTAATTTAGGACTCTTTGCTGCGCTGTAGCCCATCAAAATTCCCTCTCCCCTCTTTAAAATTCTTACCAAATCATCAGCCACTAACCGATGACCTCTTGCCACTAAATCTAAAGCACATTCACTTTTACCAATTCCTGATTCACCAATAATTAATAAGCCAATTCCATAAACATCAACCAAATCGCCATGAATATAAGTCTCTGGTGCCAATTTGTAATCAAGATAAGAAGTAAGTCGATGGATAAAATAGGTAGTAGGTAAATCAGTTTTCAAAATCGGAACATTATATTTTTTACTATAAGGAATAAAATTTTTTGTTGCTTCATTTTCGTGAGTAAAAATAAAAACTGGCGGTTGAAATTTCATCACTCTCTCAATCGCTTCTTCTCGCTTTTTCTCTTCCAGAGTAGCCAAATAGCCGACCTCTGTTCTTCCCATAATCTGGATTCTTTCTGATAAAAAAATCTCCGTATAACCAGCCAAAGCCAAACCGGGACGATTAATATCAGCAGTAATTATCTCTCGCTCCTCAATACCATTACCATTAATCAATTCTAAATGCAGTTCCTCTTTCTTTTCTGAATATAATTCAGCAACCTTTATTTTCTTAGTTATTACTTCACTCATTTCCTTTTGAAATTCTTTTCAACCAATTTTTCGTGATGTTTTTTTAATTGACTAATTAATTTATCTAAAGTCTCATTTACCGCTAATCCCAATTCGGTATTTTGTGCTTTCGCATTTATTATTCCTGTCTTCAATTTTATTTTTCCTTCACTAACAAAATAATTAGAATCCTTAGAAAATAGGAGCGTAAAATCAAGAATAAGTTTTGAAAATTTTTCAAATTTTTTTTTCTTCTTCTCAATCAAAGAAAATAAAGTTTCCGGTATTTCAAAATGGCGAGAAGTGATATTTATTTTCATTTTTTCCTCCTCACTATAAAGGATAACTTAAAATTTATAAAATGTCAATAATTTTAAATAAATTTGACTTTTACCAATTTTCTTATTATAATGAAATAATGTATTCCGAAAAGGTGATGGAACATTTTTTAAATCCGCGGAATGTTGGCGAAATCCCGGATGCTGATGGTATTGGCGAAGTGGGTAATCCGGTTTGTGGTGATATGATGACTTTTTATATCAAAGTGAAAGAGGGTGTTTTGGTAGATGTGAAATACAAAACCTTTGGCTGTGGTGCGGCGATTGCCGTTGCCAGTATGGTTTCGGAGATGGCAAAAGGAAAGACAATTGAAGAGGCTTTAAAAATAACTAATGAAATGGTCGCTAAAGAACTTGGTGGTCTACCACCCCATAAAATGCATTGTTCTAATTTGGGAGCAGATGCCCTACATAAGGCAATTGAACATTATTTAAAAAAGAAGGAAAATAATGAAAGAAAATAATAATTGCCATTGTCCCTTTTGCAATCAGGAATTAGCCAAAGAAAAGATATTTTGTAAGGTCTGTCAAATTGAGTTTAAAAAATGTCCCCATTGTGAAAGGTTAATTCCTTTCTCGGCAAAAGAATGTCCCTATTGTTATTACCAATTCTAAATTAACCTCGGAATTAATAAGAAAATCTTGGGCTCTTTATAATATTTTATTATTATTTTGTTTTCATATTTTGCTTCGTAAATAATTATTAAAATTCCTAAGGGCAACAAAAGAAATCCAAGACCGGAAGAGAAAGTAAAAGGAATACTTATTAATTGAATTAAAGTTGCTAAATATCTGGGTTGACTAATTTTTTTATAAAGGGTTTTTTGGGGTAGTTCTTTTAAAGAACTTGTTAAGGCAATTAAAAGGGTAACGATTCGCAATATTGTTCCAATAAAAAAAATAATTAAACCAAAAATATTTATTCCTGGTTTTAAAAATGTTAACTGAGAAAAAGGACGATAACAATAATCAACTCCATTAAGAATTAAAAAGGGATAAAAATAAAGTGAATAGATAATCCTTAAACCTTGATGATAGGTCACAATTCCCGATTGAAAAAAAGGTGAAGAAAAATAGTATTCAATAATCATCCAATAAGCCAAGGTAATAAAAAAGATTATCGGAATTGAGGCATTTTGGGAAAGGGAGGAGAGAAAGAGGTTTTTAAAAAAGTGAAAGAAATAGATAAATAAAAATAGACACCACAAAAGCCTCCCCCATTTTAATTTCTTATTAAAATTCATCTTTGCAATTCCTTTAATCTTTCGGTAATTTTGTAATATTCTCCTCTTAAAAAACTTTCATCCTCTAAAATTTTGATTAGGAAATCTTTGTTAGTCTTTATTCCACCAATCTCGGTCTCTTTTAAAGCCATAATTAATCTAACTACTGCCTCTTCCCGATCTCTTCCCCAAGCAATAAATTTTGCCAGAAGAGAATCATAATAATGAGGAATAACATAATTCTCATAGATATGGGTATCAATCCTTAAAAAGGGAGCAAAAGGTAAGTAAAGTTTTTCTATTTTGCCGGCACAAGGAGCAAAATTATTTTCGGGATCACAGGCATTTAATCGGGCTTCAATAGCAAATCCATTTCCTTCAATAATCTTGGAAGATAAATTTCGACCATCAGCAATTTTTATCTGTTCTTTTACTATATCAATTCCGGTAATTACTTCCGTTACCGGATGCTCAACCTGAATTCGGGTATTTACTTCCATAAAATAGAAATCATCATAATAAAGAAATTCAAAGGTCCCAGCGCTTCGATATTTTATTTCCGAACAGAAATTTAATATCTTTTCTTGGATTTCCCTTATTTTTTCTACGGGAATATTTAAAACTGGACTCTTTTCAATTATCTTTTGATGGCGAAATTGAATAGTGCAGTCCCTTGGCGGAAAAACCCACACACCGCCTTTACCATCACCCAAAATCTGGAACTCAATATGCCTCACAGGATTTAAATATTTCTCAATATATATCCGGTCATCAAAAAAGGCATTTTTTGCTTCTAATCTTACCGTATCAAAATTACTTAAAAGTTCCTCCTCATTCCTTATCAATTTCATTCCCTTACCACCACCACCAGCAACTGCTTTCAAAAGTATCGGATAACCAATCTCTTTAGCAATCTTTTTTGCTTCTTTCTCATCATTCACCACCTCTTCGGAACCGGGAATTATTTTTAAATTATATTTCTTTGCCATTTTTCTTGCTTCCTTTTTATCACCAAATAATCTGATTGTTTCTGAGGTAGGACCGATAAAAATTATTTTCATCTCTTCACAGGCATCAGCAAAATCCGTTGATTCCGATAAAAATCCATAACCAGGATGAATAGCGTCCGAATTGGTTATTTCACAAGTGGAAAGGATCCGCGAGGCAAGAAGATAACTCTCTTGGGGCGGTCCTTTACCAATACAGACCTTCTCATCGGCTAATTTCACTCCTAAACTTTCTTTATCCGCTTCTGAATAAACAATCACTGTTTTTAATCCCAATTCCTTAGATGCCCGAATAATTCTCACCGCAATTTCACCCCGATTAGCAATTAATACTTTTTTAATCATAAATTATAACACCCTTTCTACATAACTATTGGTCCGCGTATCAATCCTAACATAATCGCCCACCTCAACAAAGAAAGGCACATCAACTACTAAACCAGTAGAAAGTTTTGCTGGCTTGGAAGAACCAGACATCGTATCACCCTTAAAAGATGCCTGAGTCTCTACTACCTGCAAAACAACAAAAGTTGGCACTTCAATATTTACTGGCTTTCCTTGAAGATATAAAATTGTCACTTCTAAATTCTCCGTAAGATAATAAACTCGATCACCAAGCACCTCTTTATAAAAAGAAAGGGTTTCATAAGTTTCTAAATCCATAAAGTAATAATTCTCTCCCTCCTGATAAAGAAATTGTCCTTTCTTTCTATCAACCTCAATTTCCTCAAAGGTCTCATCAGAATCAAAATTCTTCTCAATTACTTGACCAGTTAATAAATTCTTTAATTTAGTTTTTACAAAGGCCCTTCTTTGGGCAATTTTTATTCTTTGGTATTCCATTACCTGATAATAACCATCTTCTAATTTAATAATCGTGCCAAAACGAAAATCATTGGGTGTAATCATTCTTCCTCCTTTTTTATAATACTAAAAGATTTTTCTCACTCTGGGAAAGCAAAATAACCTCTTTTTCTTTAAAAAGAATTAAATCCTCAATCCTTACACCACCAATATTAGGAAGATAGATACCAGGTTCAATGGTGAAAATCATATTTGGTTTTATTCTATCCTTGGAAAGAAAAGAAAGCCAGGGCTTCTCATGAACTTCTAAACCGACACCGTGTCCTAAGCCGTGACCAAAATATTCTCCATAACCTTTATTTTTTATATAACTTCTTGCCTCAAAATCAACATCCTTTGTTTTAATCTTCTTATTCTCGCTATTTTTAATTAGAAAATCAATTGCCCTTTTTTGGGCATCGTAAACAATTTGATAAACCTTTTTAAGTTCATCGTCCACTTTTCCTAAAAAGATGGTTCTTGTCATATCGGAACAGTAGTTATTATATCTCACGCCAATATCAATCACAATTGCCTCGCCAAATTTGATTTTCTTATCACTTGCTCGAGCATGGGGTAAAGCGGAATTCTCACCACTGGCAACAATTACTGGAAAGGCAATATCTCCTTTTTTTCTAAATTCATTCTCAATAAATAAGGCTAAATCTTTTTCACTAACTCCTTCTTTTATCTCTTTTAATAATTTTCCGAAAACCTCATCAACAATACTACTTGCCTTACTTATCAACTTTATCTCTTCCTCATCTTTTATTATTCTTAACTCTTCTTTTATAAAATTGGGCAAGGGCACAACCTTTGTTTTTTTGTTTCTCTTTTTAAAATAATTTAAAATCTTATTATAATTATCAATATTAACACTCTCTCTTTCAATTCCCAATCTTTTAATTTTCAAAAATTCTTTTGGTGGTGAGAGAAAGAAATTTTTTTTAATAATAATTATCTTATCAGCGAAAACTTCCCTTTCACTTTGCAATTTATATCTAAAATCGGTATAAAAATAAACCTGATCATCAAAAAATAAAAGATAGCCATTACTCCCGGTAAAACCCGAGAGATAGCGAATATTAACCAAATCGGTAACCAAAAGACCATCTAAATTCCTTTTAAAAATATATTCAAAAACTTTCTTTTGTCTATTTTTATAAATTTCTTCCATTAGAATATTTTAAGAAAGAAATTAATTAAGTCAATTAGATTGACATTAGAGGGAATTTTATCTATATTTATTTTTGGTGGCGGGGTAAGGTGGTCGCGGTGGGCATTTAGGCTCACTGAGGAAACTCCGGACTCATGCCAACCCGGATACTTCGGGCAACCGAAGGCTATCTTGTCGCAAGGCAAGATAGACGGAAAGTGCCACAGAAACGTAAACCGCCAGCGGTCCTACATTATTTGTAGGATGCGGGCAAGGGTGAAACAGTGCGGTAAGAGCGCACTACCTTGTCTTGTGAGAGACAAGGTGGGCAAACCCTATCCGGAGCAAGGTCAAATAAGGGCGAGAGTTTGGTTGGCACTCGTTTGAGCCCTGGGTAGACCGCGTTAGATAAATGACCACCTAAAACAGAATCCGGGTTATTACCCCGCCACCTCTTTTATTAACTTTTTAAGTCTTTCACTTTTACCTGCTTTTAAAGAATTGAAAAATGTTGCTTTAGTTCATTTAAATTCAAGAAAGTTTTCTTACAGTTGCTTTTTTAATTCTTGAAGTTCAATCAATTACCAAATACACATGAATTAAATGAACTTTTTAAATCCAACAAATTGCGCCCAAGGAATCGGACTATAATGCTTACTACCTATCAACAGGTATTTTATTAGGTATTCATCAATTATCTCAAAATTTCTTATAACTGTATCTTTTGTTTTTAAATCTTTTAAAAACTTTTCATAAAATAATTCACTATATAATTTTTAATTTTTGGATACTTTTAAGGATATCAATAACGATAATCTCTTTATACATAGATTAAATCCTTCTTTATATTTTCCCAAAATTTTGATTTTTATTTTAAGGTGTTGGGGTTTATTTATCTATTCTATTTTATTTTGAATATTTTTTATGTAAAATTGAGCACCAAAATAGATTTTTGTAGAAGAAACTAATTTTGAATAATTTGATATATTTATCATTGATTTAAAGGTTTTGATAATAGAATTCTCAGGAAGAGGAGGGTGGATTTCAAAGATTTCCTTTAAAAATTGAACAATATTAGAATTTTGATTTTCATAATAGGCAATACAAAAAGGTAAAATAATATTAAAAAACATCTCTCTTTTTCTTTGGATACCAATTCCTTTAAAATTCATTATTTTTTCAACACATTTTTTGGCTTCCTTTTGATTTTTTATTTTCTTTTTCTCCTTTAAAATATTTTGGGCAAAGAAATTAATCAAACCGTCAGAAATAGTTTTTGCTAAAAGATAGGAAATTCCTATAATTCTTTTATCTGGATAATTTGCTGGGCGGATTCTTTTAAAGTCCCAAACAGATTTATTCATTCTTAATGAAAAGTCAAAGTAATCAGGCAAACCTTCTTTTGAATCAATGAATCCTGCCCGATAGAGTAATGCTTTTTCTATTTTCTCTCTTTCTTTTAATTTTTTTATTTCTCCGAATGGCAACATCAAAGCAAGTTCTAAAAATTGGATTTTATTTTTTGGATAACCAAGAGAGAGCATAATTTCACGGTAAAGAACCTCATCAGGTTCAGTAATTTTTAAAAGGTTTTTCATTCGCTGGATTTTACTTTCAAGCCATTTTTCGCCAAGATGGGTTAAAAGGTTTATATCAACTTCTTCTTTCATTTTTTAAAAGAAACAAATTTTCCTCAAAAGATCTTGCTGTAGGATATGTGGGTCCAAGAATTAAATCAAGAGCTTTCATTATATTAGATTTTCCAGCATTATTTGGACCTATAAAAGCATTCATCCTGCCAAATGGTATTTCTATTTCTTTAATGGAACGGAAATTCTTTATTTTTAATCTTTCTAAAAATCTCTCTTCCATATCTTTTTGTTTTTCACACACTTTTTGCTTTTTCTAATCTGTTTTTTACAAGTTCGGCTACTGCCCAGTAGACTTCTTTTCTTTCTTCTTCTGTTAATCCAAGAGCATCAAAAACAATATCATCAAGGGCTTTTCTGTCTGGCAATGGCTTTGGCTCCTGCTCCCGAATAGGCTTTTTAGGGTCAAAACCAAGTTCGGTGAAGATGGATTTAGGCAATCTGTTCAAAAATAAATTGTTTTCTATTTTTATGTTTATTAAAGTTAATTCATTTAAAGTTAAAATGTTATTTGATTCATAAACAGCAGTCCATTTTACACCTTGTCCTAAAGCAGAACTAGCTCCACTTTCAATTTCTCTACAAAGAAAATTTGAATATGAATTATTTAAGAGCATTCCGAAGAATTCTTCATATTCTGGATTTTCAAATTTTATCGAATAAAATGTTTGATCGTGAAATAGATATACTTTAGAAATATAAAAAGCAGGTCTATCAGCACTTGCTCTAAGCATTAAAATTTTTGCTAATTGTTGTTTTAATGAATACCAAGGCTTTCTGTTTCTAATAGTTTCTCTATTAGGCAAGTTTTGTCCTTCTCCCCACTTTATATATTCCAATGCCTTAGTTCCTACCAATTCTTTTTTATCCTCATGGCACATAAAAACAAGGTTACTTAAATCTTCCAACCTTACAATTATTGTTTTTAACTCCCTTGGACTTTTTATTACTGGCTTTAAAAATCTTGCCTCAATCTCTCCTTCCCAGCCTGCACTATTTCTCACTGGAATTAATGTATCTGGATTCTTTTCAGCAATCTCCACTACCTTTTTCACACTTATACCAATAGGCTTTAAATAGAAAAATTCATTTGCTCCTGTGGTAAACCCACGCCTTATTTCAGCAATATCCCCCAATCTTACTAATTTACCTTTCCCTTTTTCTAAAATCTTAAAATAAATCTCAGGTGCTCTCAGATATTTTCCCCATTTGTTGACAATGTAGGGCAGATGTTCTGGACCTCTATCAATCAATTGCTTTTCCTCTGGAATTTCAACACCTTCAATTAAAAGTTCTTTTTTAGTTTTTGGAAATATTCTAAAATCTTCATCATCAAAAACAGGCTGATTATAAGATTCTATTCTTTTAATTACCTCAGCATTAATAACCTCTTCAAAAGGTTTTTTAAAGGCAATAAATTTTATTGTGTAATCATCAAGTTGTTTATCTGGTCTTTGAATCAAAACTATTACTGTATTTATATCAGACTCTTTAAAAGAGCGTTTTTTAAGATTATCAATAATATAGATGAGTTTCATATTTTTAAGTAAGAATTCCTGAAGTC
>CALHQW010000001.1 GCA_938040315.1 uncultured bacterium | reverse complement strand
ATTGTCACTTACTCCGACCTCATCATTTGCCGGTACCCATTGACTGCCATTCCATTTTATGACTTGACCGATTGTTGCACCAGCCCGCTGAATCTTTGACATCGTTACATTAGTGTCAGCAATTTTAGTAGTCGTAACCGCACCGTCAATTATCATTGTGTTAGTAATAGAATTTGCCTGACCTTCATCAACAAACTTGGCACTCAAAGCAAGAGTGTCTTTACCCTGAAGGCGGTAGGAATTGCCAGCCACACGAGCACTGTCTACAACCTTTGCAACCTGAGAATAATCTGCTGTATCACAATAGGGCGCCTTAAAATTTGAAGCAACATCAGCACGTATAATCGTACCATTTAGTATGTGTGTCGTCGTCACCGCATTCTCAGCAATATCCACACTTGTAATGGTGCCATTAGCAATCTTTGCCGAGGTTACCGCATTATCTTGTATCTCATCAGTAGCAATTGGTGGAGTGATTGGTCGGACAATTGGAGCATAATTGGCAGTATCTGCCTTTTTGGCAATGTATGCATAACCGACACTAACAATCCTTATCCTCGGTGTCATCGGTTGATAAGGATTAACCTGCATCTCTAAATAACAATTGCCATCAATTGGTAAAGAAGTAATCGGATTGACACTACCTAAAAAGGTAGAAAATAGACCGCCTCTCGTTTGAATCGTCTGTGTCTCACTCCAAAAAGCAACTCCACCAGAAGGAACTGGAAATAAACGAAAGGTTACCGAATACTGGGAATCCCGAACCGGATTACCAACATTATCAGTTAGTTTACCCTGATAGTTCAAAAGAAGGGGAATAGCAATCTGGTCAGTCTTTGGTTCCTCACTCTTCAAAAAGGCAATATCTTCACTCTTCGGAAGACTAATATCTTGGGAACCAAAAACAAAGAAAAAAAATAAAGAAAAAATAAAAAAATATTTAGCCATGATTTCTCCTTTTTTATTTATTTATACTAATTTATACTAATTACTATATTATATTCTTCAATTTTGATTTGTCAATAATTTAGAATTCTAAATTGTTCACCAAATTTAATAGCCTCTTAAATAGATCTCTTTTATCTTATTATCTGATTTTAATAAGGAAAGAAATCTTTCAACTTCTTCTTTACTATAAGGCTCAATTCTTTGATAGATTTTACTTTTGGCATTCTGGTTAACAAATTTTTGTAAAACCCATCTTTTCGCACCACTTATCTCTTCTTTTATTGAAAGCAGATCCTCTTTCGTAACTAATTTTGGCACTAAGGTTGTCCGAAATTCATAATCCACTCTTCCCTCTTTGAGAAGTTCGATACTATCTTTAATTAATGATATTTCTATCTTTCTACCAACCGCCTTATGATATTTTTTAAAGGATGTCTTTATATCCATTGCCACATAGTCCAAAAGATTCTCTTTTATTAAAGATAAAAGATTAAAATAGAAATAGCCATTCGTATCAAGTTTGACTAAAAATCCCTCTTCTTTGAAAGTCCTTATAAAATCAAAAATCCCAGGATAGATTAACGGCTCACCACCACTAATAACTACTCCGTCAATAAACTTCCGATTATTCTTCAGATATTCTAAGAGGTCTAATAATTGGTATCTTCTTAATGCTTTATCTCTTTTGACAATTAGATAGTTTTGGCAATAGGGACATTTAAAATTACAGCCACCAAGAAAGATTACTGCCGAAATCTTTCCATCCCAATCAATGAGGGAATTCTCAATAAACCCTAAAATCTCCACAATTGATTTAGTTCTTCAAAGGTCGGAGCGGTCTTTTGCCATCGTTTTATTACTCTGCCATCTTTCATTAATATTACCTGCGGAATATCCCAAACATCATAAAAACATGCCTCCGCCATGCCATCCACTGTTTCTGTATCAAAATAGATAATCTCAATATCTTTATTAAAATTCTCTTTGTAATAGTTTAATTTATCTAAAATCTTTTTACAGATCTCACAATTTTTATTGCCAAAGAGATAAAGAACCATTCTTAAAAGTAGAAGTTAAAAAGAATAGTAAAAAGATTGGTAGTAATTGCGTAACCAAAAAGGGAGTATTCGCTTAATAATTTTTCGGTAGCCTCTTCGGAAATTTTATCTTTGCCACAACTTTTCATCAAGCCCATTTTCATATTAAGGTTTATTGAAAAATGTTCATTAAGAAAATATTCACCACCAACTCCGAAAGGAAGTCGCCAATAATTAATCGGTATAAAATAAGTTGTCTTCTCTTCTTTTATCTTTGTTTCATATTTGATTTCTAATCTTCCTAAAGAGAGTCCTAAAATACCATAAAGATTTGTCTTCTTCTCACTTTTTAAGGCATAAAAAACTTCCAAGCCAATACCTTTATTAGTAAAAATTGTGTCGAATTCTTTTTCTTCTACTTCGCCACTTTTTGGATATTTTACCGTCAATTTTAAAGAGGAGATATCTAAATAGGGCTCTAATACCAATTCAGGCAAAAGTCCAATTCTTAATGAGAAAAGGCTCGGCTTCAATAAATCACCAAATCTTTCTGTGCCAATGCCCATACCAATTTTGCCCGCCATATCAAAAGCAAAACTAATGGATAATAAAAGAATAAAAAGAATAATTATTTTCTTCATTTTTTCCTCCTTTATTTTAGTTTAATTTTTTTAATAATCTTTGATTTTTCAAAGATAAAAATAATACCTCTAACTTCATTAATATTTTTTACCCTTTCACCATTAGGCAAAAAATAATGGAAATAACTCTCTTTATAATTTATTTTATTTATTTTTTTATTATTATTTTCTAAAACAAAACTACTACCAGTATCAGGAATACCGGCAAAGATATCAGGATTACCTTCTCGCGTATCCGACCAGGCAGTAAAAATTTTTGTTGAATCAATCGCATCTAAACCAATATATTCACCCATTCTACCCGCATCAATTGGTGGTGGAAATAGATTGGGATTAGAAGAAACTGTCGTTATCCTTCTATTGGGTGTCCAACTTATTCCACCATCATAAGAGGAAGTTAAATATACATCAAATAGTAAATTGTTGGGATCTAATCTTCGGTCATAAAAGATAACATGAATAGCACCATTATTATCTACTTTTAACCAAGGATGAAACTGGTCTCTTCCATTATTTAATGAATCATCGTTTAGTCTGATTGGTGTTGACCAGGTTAAACCGCCATCAGTAGAACGGGTAAAATAGATATCCATTCCTTGGGTTTGTGGCTCGTAATCCATATAGGCAATATAAATATTTCCTGAATAAGGAGAATTGCTAATATCCACATCCATCGCCGGAAAAGAGAATACTAAAATATCCGGATTAATATATCCATAGCCAAACCGCACATTTTGAACAGTAATATCACTTCGCCAAGTTAAACCACCATCAGTTGACTTGTCAATTCTAATAGATTTTGGCGAAGATAATCTTATCCAACTAACATAAACTTCTCCATTAGGACCAATAGCACAGACCGGCCATTGAACCGAAGCACTTCCATCACTCACTTGAATGGGTGAAGACCAAGTTGCTCCTCGGTCAGTTGAACGGGAAATCATTATTTTGGTATCATAAAACCTCGTCCAAACAACATATAAATTATTCTGAAAAGGTGAATCTGTCCGGTCACAGGCAATCAATTCTTTATCCTCAAAAACATTGGGCACACCATTAACCACCGGAATGGGCAAAGACCAAGTCCTGCCACCATCCGTTGACTTATAAACAAATAAACCATTAGGCTGGGAAGTAGAAATAAAAGATAAAACACAGGCATAAAAATTGCCATCTTTGTCAATTGTTAATGCGGGATCCGATTGATAAGGATAAGTTGGTTCATATAATAAAGTATCATGCCAAGTTAAACCACCATCAAAGGAATAACCAATACCCACCTGCCGATAACCAAGCCGAAAATCTCGCCAAATACAGCAAAGATTATTAGGATTCAAAGGATTCACAACAATCTGACACTCATTCTGTAATTGGGTTGTCTGATCATGATTCACCTTGATATTAAGAAAAGAAAAGAGATTAAAGATTATAACCAATCCGATAAGCATAGGCATCCTTCTTATCCCATCCCCAAGTAATTACTAAAATTGCCTTTAAATTTTTATTTACCTTTGGTGATTTTTCATGGATATTGATATCACCTTCTTTTCGGGCACTACCAATTAAACTAAGTACTTTCATTGTCAATTTCTGCCAACGGAGGAAGGAAAGGAGGGACATCATGCCAAAGAATTATATAAGTTAGGTTTATTGGCAGTTGGCCCAGATATATCATACCAGCCAAAACCTTCCTCCGTTGGTTAGGTTCATCGCCAATTTAAGGGACCTAAACTTTTTATTCTTTCCACAAATTCGTTAACTTTCTTTTGGAAAACCTCGCCTTCGGAAGCAGAAACAAATCCTAAATAGACTCTATCCTCTTCAATACCTAATTGTTTTAAGTATTTCTTTAAAAGCATTACTCTTTTTATTGTTTTTAAGTTGCCTTGCTGATAGTGGCAATCGCCCGGATGACAAAGACCAATAAAAACTCCATCCGCACCCATTTTGAAGGCTTCTAAAATAAATTTCGGATCAATCCTTCCCGAACATAAAACTCGGATTAATCTCATCTCGGGCGCATATTTTAAATGGGAAGTACCGGCTAAATCAGCACCCGCATAACAACACCAATTACAAGCAAAACCAACTATCTTTATTCTTTCCATAATAAACCTCCAATTTGAACTTCAATCTGTTCATCCGTATAATGGCGCATCACAATCGCTCCGGATGGACAAGCAGAAGGACAAACACCACATCCCCGACATAAAGCAGTATTCACTCTCATCACCTTTTTCTCCTTATCAAATTCTAATGCCAAATAAGGACAAAGCCCTTCACAAATATGGCAACCAGAACAGTATTCTTCTCTCACATATGCCTGAATTGGTTCAACCGTTACCACTCCCTTATTAAAAAGGGCAATCACACTACTGGCAGCACCTTTTGCCTGGGCAACACTATCCGGAATATCCTTTGGCCCCTGACAACAACCACAAAGATAAACTCCATCAATATTGGAATCAATCGGCCTTAATTTCGGATGGGCCTCTAAAAGAAAATTATCAGGTGAAAGGGATAATTTTAATTTCTTTGCCAACTCTAAAGTCTCTTTTCTTGGCACTAAACCAGTTCCCAAAACAACCAAATCGGCCTCCTCTTCCACCATTTCACCCAAAATTGTATCCTCACTTCTTACTATTAATTTATCACCCCTTTTATAAATCTCGGAAGGACTTCCCCGACGATAAATCACACCACTATCTTTTACTCGGGTATAAAACTCCTCAAAACCTTTACCAAAAGCCCGCACATCAATATAAAAGACCGTAATCTTACAATCAGGAAGCCGCTCTTTTACTAAATAAGCCTGCTTGGCAATATACATACAGCAAACCCTTGAACAATAAGGATTACCAACCATCTCATCCCTCGAACCAACACAATGGATAAAAACAATACTCTTAGGCACTTTGCCATTAATCTTTATCTCACCAAAAGTTGGTCCACCAGCATTTAAAATCCTCTCAAATTCTAAACCAGTTAAAACCTCTTTATATCTTCCATAACCAAATTCCGGCTTTAAACGAGGATCAAACTCATCATAACCAGTAGCAATCACAATCGCACCAAAATCAACCTCTTCATATTCCTCTTTATCATCAAAATTTATTGCCTTTGTCGGACAAATCTTTTCACAAACCCGACACCGACCAGTCTGAAAATAGATACAACTTTCGCTATCAATCACTGGTTTATTAGGAACTGCTTGGGCAAAGGGAATATAAATTGCCTTCCGAAAACCAACCGAACCCTCAAACTCCGAAGGAACCTTTTTGGGACACTTCTCTTGACATAAAAGACAACTAATACATTTCTCCCAAGAAACATATTTTGCCTTCTTCTTAATCTTCACCTTAAAATTACCAACAAACCCACTAATATCTTCTATCTCACAATAGGTCATTAATTTAATATTGGGATTTTGACTTACCTCAACCATCTTTGGTGTTAAGATACAGGCAGCACAATCTAAGGTCGGAAAGGTTTTTTCTAATTGTGCCATATGACCACCAATGGAAGGCTCTTTTTCTACTAAATAGACCTCATAACCAGCCTCGGCAATATCTAAACTTGCCTGAATACCACTAATTCCACCACCAATCACTAATGCCCTTTTTATTACCTTTACCTCTTTCTCATAAAGTTCCTCTAAAAGGGAGGCCCTTAAAACCGCAATCCTTACTAAACTGATCGCCTTTTTAGTTGCCTCCTCTTTATCTTCGGTAACCCAAGAATCCTGCTCCCTGATATTTGCCATCTCTAATAAATAGGGATTTAAACCAGCCTCTTTAATTGCTTTCCGAAAAGTTATCTCATGCATCCGCGGTGAACAAGAAGCAACCACAACCCGATTTAAATTATACTCCCTAATATCCTTCTTAATCAACTCTTGACCAGGATCCGAACACATATAAAGATAATTGCGACATACCACCACATTCTTCATCTTCTTTATCTCTTCCACAACCTTCAAAACATCAACCACACCAGCAATATTGGTGCCACAATGACAAACATAAACACCAATCCTTATTTCGGCCATTTTACTCTCCCTTTATTAAAGATAATAAAAATTGGGTAAAATAAAAAACTTCATAATCCTTTTGATAATTCTCCAAATTAAACTGACACAAAGGACAGGTAGTCAAAATTACACAAGAATTATTAACCCTCTCTTTAATTGAGAGAATAATCTTATCAACACAATCTTTAACTATCTCTTCATTGGTATAGGTAAGATAGGAGCCACAACACCGAGTTTTAAAGGCAAAATCAATAGTTAAAAAGCCCAGTTGGGAAAAAAAGTTTTCAAATCTTTGGGGATTGATATCATTACTAAAAAGGGCAATTCCTTTTGGTCTTGTTAATAGACAGCCATAATAGAAAGCCAAAGGAGGATAATCCCTTTTTTTGATTAAAGAGTTTAAAACATCAATTTTCTCTTCCAAAAGTTCAAAGAAATGGATGATTTTAATTTCTCTTTTTAACTCCTCTTCTAAATAGGCATTAATTCTTACTCTTAATTTCTCATCTTTAAAATAGGTATTTTGACTTCTTAAAAGGACATTATAACAGGCAGAACAGGCGGTAACCAACTTATCATCTTCTTTTTGGGTCTCAATCAGATTTCTTATTGCTCCCAATAATAAAGAAGGGTTATCATTAAGGGAGGTATAAATTGCCTGGCAACAATACCAATTATTAAGTTCCACTAAAGAAATATCCAAAATCTTAGAAACTTCTTTAATACTATCCTCAAAGACTTTAGCAGTAGTTTTCAAGGTGCAACCGGGATAATAGAGATACTTCATAATTAATTAATAATAGGCAAACTTTCTTTGTAAGGCGATAAAGAGTTGTTGGGGGCTTTTTATTAAAATTTCCCTTTTTATCTTATCAATCTCTAATTCTAAGGATAATTTTTTTCTTGCCCTTTCTTTCAAATAGATATGTCTTAAAGCATCGGCCACTTTTGAGAAATCAATACTTTTTCGGCATCTTGCTTGACAGTTAAGACAGGAAGCACAAAGCCAGATAGTATTCTTTTCCAATACTTCTTTTTTATTATTGATAAGAAAAAAGATTAGTTTTTGGGGAGTGATTTCCATAAAATTACTGATTGGGCAACTGGCCGAACAGACACCACAATTAATACAACTAAAAACCTTCTCATCACAAATATTAAAAAACTCCTCCAAAATATTAATCTCCATAAGAAAAAATTATACCAATTTAAAAAATAAATTCAAGTAAATTATCTTAAGAGATTAACTTTCTATCACTTAATCTCCAGATTTGGGCAGAAGTTCTATCAACCTCTTTCTCAACCTCTTCCAATCCTTCATAACTATTACTTTTTGCCATTTCATGCGCCTTTTTTGATAATTCGGCAAGTTTAAGATGAAGACTATTTTTCGGATCAAATTTGGGAATGCGGATATTTTCTAATATATGAGGAGAACCCATACTTTTACCACCTGCTTGGGAATAGGAAATACAAGCATATTGAAATAAAGAAGAGTTCATCATTGCACAAAGATAATAGGCTTCTTGTTTATCTTCAAAGGGCACTAAACTTATGGTCTCTTGTGGAATAATTGGCTTATCATCTTTTTCGGATACAACTACTGCCTCTATATTCGCAATTCTTGTCCACACCACCTTATAGGGAGCAAAGGTATAGTCGCCAAC